>NZ_SIZZ01000001.1:1201491-1802237 GCF_004322705.1 Dyella terrae
TATTTCGAGTTCATCGAAACCCACGCCGGCTTGCTCGGCATCCTGATCGCCATCGCCGTCTCGTTTGGCGGCATGGCCGAAATCATCCCACTGTTTTTCCAGGCGCATGTGGTGAAGGCCGCGCCTGGCGTGGAACCGCGCGACCCGCTCAAGCTGGCCGGCTTTGACGTCTATGTGCGCGAAGGCTGCTACGGCTGCCACTCGCAGATGATTCGTACGTTGCGTGCCGAAACCGAACGCTACGGCCATTACTCCGAGGCAGGAGAGTCGGTGTACGACCATCCGCACCAGTGGGGCAGCAAGCGCACCGGCCCGGACCTCGCCCGCGTCGGCGGCAAGTACAGCGACGACTGGCAGCGCCAGCACCTGATGAACCCGCGCAGCGTGCCGGGCGGCAAGGACTCGAACATGCCCGGCTATCCGTGGCTGGCCGAACGCCCGCTCGATGCCGCGGACGTGCAGTCGCGCATGAAGGTGCTGCGCATGCTCGGTACGCCGTACGACGACGCGGAAATCGCATCGGCGCCCGACGTGCTCAAGGGCAAGACCGAGATGGATGCGCTCGTCGCCTATCTGCAAAGCCTCGGCACTGCCCTGCCCGCCATCGGCGTGCACAACCGTCAGGCAAGCACCACGGAGGCCGCGCCGTGAACAGCGCATGGATCGGACATCTGTACGGCGTCAGCATCCTCGTCCTGATGACGCTGTTCCTCGGCATCTGGGCCTGGGCCTGGAGTCGTCATAACAAGAAGACCTTCGACGCGGCGGCCCGCCTGCCGCTCGAAGCGGACCGGCGCGTGAACGAACGCGCATCGCAGGAGGCACGTCCATGACCTTGTTCTGGAGCATTTACGTCGGCGTGCTGGTCACCAGCAACCTCGCCCTGGCGATCTTCCTGTACTTCTACGGTACGCGGGTGAAGATCCCGATCGAAGGCGACGGCACCACCGGCCATAGCTGGGACAACGGCCACCTGCGTGAATCCGTGCGCAGGCTGCCGCGCTGGTGGGCCGTGATGTCGCTTACCTCGATCCTGGTCGCCATCGGTTACCTCGTGCTGTTCCCGGGGTTTGGCAATTACAAGGGCCTGCTCGGCTGGACGTCGGAAAAGCAGGTCTCCGAGGCGCGCGAAGAAAACGCTGCGCGCCTGGAGGAGCTCTTTGAGCGCTACCGCAAGTACCCGGTCGACAAGCTGTCTGACGACGCCACCGCGCGCCAGTACGGCCATCGCCTGTTCCAGGACAACTGCGCCGCGTGCCATGGCGCCCAGGCCGAAGGCGGCCACGGCTTCCCGGCACTGACGGTCAATGGCGATGACGGCGACTACGTGGTGGCCACCGCCTTGACGGGACGCACCGGCGTGATGCCGCCCTGGGGGCAGGTGCTGGGCGAGGAAGGCGTCAAGGATGTCGCCAACTACGTGCTGAGCCTGTCCAACGAGCCGCATGATGCCGCGAGCGCCACCGCTGGCAAGCCGAAGTTCGAGCAGACCTGCGTCGCCTGTCACGGCGCCGACGGCCATGGCAACAAGGCGTTGGGTGCGCCCAATCTCGCCGACCAAAGCTGGATCTACGGCAAGGATCTGGCGACCGTCGAACAGACCATCCGTGACGGTCGAAGCGGTCACATGCCGGCGTGGAAAGACCGGCTGGGCGAAGACCAGGTACGCCTGATCGCTGCATGGCTGCGCCACAACGCCCTGGAGCACAGGGCCAGCGAAGACGCCGTTCCGGTCGCCGATACGCGCCCATGAGCATGCCCGTCGATCGCCCCTTCCGCTGGTATCGCGAGCCCGTCGCATGGCTTGGCATCGCCGTGCTGATCGGGGCGATCGGTGGCTGCATCTCGCTGATTCGAACGGCATCGCAACACGTGGACGCCGATCTGCCGGACCCGGTGGATCGGCGTGCGCGCATGCAGGTGTCGGCGCAGCGATTCTCTTCCACGTTGCCGGCTCAGGCACGACTGGAACGACAGGACGGCGAACTGCATCTGCAAGGCTCGTCAGAATCGAGCGCGCCTGCGACGGTGCAAGTCCTGTTCTGGACCACGCGCGCCGAACACGACGTCAGCGTGCCGATGCATCGCCGCCCCGACGGCAGCTACGTCGGCACGGTACCGACACTCCCCGACATGCCGATGCATGTGCGCGTCGACACGCCATCGCGTGACGACGCCCTGGTCGGCGAATGGCCAGCCCTGGCCGATGCCACTGATTTGCGGGAACCCGCGCGTTGACCTCAAGCGTTTGCCACCATTGCGGTGAACCCGTTCCTGCAGGGACGCATTTTCAAGCCACGATCCGCGATCGTCGTGCGACGTTTTGCTGCGCCGGTTGCAAGGCCGCGGCCGAGTGGATCGAGCAGCTTGGCCTGGGCGATTACTACCAGTTGCGCAGCAGCCCGGCGCGCAAGCCGGAAGACGACGACCTTGCCGGACTCCATGTGTGGACGGACGCCGACCTCGACCGCCACGTCGTTCGCGTGGTCGATCCGGCGCAAAGCGAAGTCTGCCTGCTGATCGAAGGTATGCGATGTTCGGCATGCGTGTGGCTGATCGAACGCAGCCTCGGCGCGCTGGCAGGTGTCACAAAGGTGCAGGTCAATGCCTCGGCGTCCCGGGCGCGCGTGGTCTGGGATACACAGCAGACACCGCTTCCCACCCTGCTGGAAACCATCGCGCGTGCCGGCTATCGCGCACTCCCGCTGGACGCCCGTGCGCTTGACGATGCGCGGCGTCACGAGACGCGCGATGCGCTCAAGCGACTGGCCGTGGCCGGCTTCGGTTCGATGCAGGCCATGATGTATGGCGTGGCCTTGTATGTCGGCGCCTTTCAGGACATGGATGACAGCACCCGTGATCTGTTGCGGTGGATCGGCTTTGTCGTTGCGACGCCGGTCGTGCTGTATGCGGCCAAACCCTTCTTTGCGGGCGCGTGGCGCAACCTTTGCGCGCGCCGCCTGGGCATGGACGTGCCTGTTGCACTCGCCGTAGCACTGATCTACGCCGCCAGCCTGGTCGAGGCGTTCAAGGGCGGCGCCGAGGTGTACTTCGACTCGGTCAGCATGTTCGTGTTCTTCCTGTTGCTGGGGCGCTTCCTTGAAATGCGCGCACGCCACCGCTCGGGTGACCTGGTTGACGTGCTGGCCCGCATGACGCCGACGGTGGCCGACCGCTATCGGGAGGACGGCAGTCTGGAACGCGTGGCGGCGACCACCCTGCGAGCCGGCGACGTGGTGCACGTCGCTGAGGGCGGCGCGATTCCTGCCGATGGCGTCTTGCTCGACGAGACCTGCCGGGTCGACGAATCCCTGCTTACCGGCGAATCGGTGGCCGCGGCAAAGCACCATGGCGACATGCTGGTCGCGGGGAGCGTTTTGCAGGACGGACCGGTGCGCGTACGCGTGGAGCGCGTCGGCGCCGACACCGCGCTGGCTGGCATCGTGGCGATGGTCACACGCGCGCAAACCGAACGCCCACAACTGGCGGTGGCAGGTGAAAACGCCGCATCGCGTTTCGTGGCGCGCGTCCTCGCACTGACTGTGATCACGGCGATCGGCTGGTCGATGGTCGATCCCTCGCGCGTGCTGACGGCCACACTGGCCGTACTGGTGGTGTCCTGCCCCTGCGCCTTTGCTCTCGCCGTGCCCGCGGCCATGACGCGTGCGCTGGCCGTATTGGCGCAACGCGGCGTGCTGGTCGCGCACGCTGATGCCATCGAAACCCTGGCCCTGGCCGACCACGTGGTGTTCGACAAGACCGGCACTCTGACCCTGCCTTATTTCCGCCAGCACATCGGCGACCCCGAAGCACTGGCGCTGGCCGTTGCGCTGGCACGGGCCAGCAGTCATCCGGTGGCGAAGGCCATTGCCGAATCGCTGGACGCCGCCGAGTCACTTCCCGTCGCCGAACAGGTCAAGGTACACGTCGGCCAGGGCATCGAAGGCACCATCGCGGGTAAGCGTCTGCGCCTGGGGCGCAGCAGCTTTGCGCTACGCGGGCTCGCTGGCGAAGGAGGCCTCGCGGATGCCGTATTGCTGGCGGATGATCAAGGTGCGCTCGCGGTGTTCCATCCGCAGGAACGCCTGCGCGCGGGTGCGGCCTGGTGCGTGTCCGAGCTGCAGGAGCAAGGGCTCGAGGTCGAGATCGTCAGCGGCGATGCCTCGCGTCGTGTGCATGCGATCGCTTCGGCCCTGGGTGTGAGCCGCTGGCGCGCCGGTCAGCGGCCGGAAGACAAGCTGACCCGTTTGCAGGGGCTGCGCGCCCAGGGCAAACGTGTGATCGCCGTGGGCGATGGCATCAATGATGCCCCGGTGCTGGCCGGTGCGGACGTGTCCGTGGCCATGGGAAGTGGCACGCAGCTCGCTCAGGCCAGCAGCGATATCGTGTTGACGTCGACACGATTGCAGGCGCTTCCCGAAGCGCGGCGCATTGCCATCCGCACCTTGCAGATCCTGCGCCAGAACCATCGCTGGTCGCTGGTCTACAACCTCTGCGTCGTACCCCCTGCCGCTTTCGGTCTGGTGCCGCCATGGCTTGCTGCCATCGGCATGTCCACCAGTTCGTTGTTCGTCGTCCTCAATGCATTGCGCATTGGCCGCGACGAAAAAGCGCAGGACGCGCTGACCCGGGAAGCCCACGCATGACCACCATGTTGATTTTGATTCCGCTGACCTTCCTGCTGCTCTTGGTGGCAGGCGCGGCGTTCTTCTGGGCCGTCAACCAGGACCAGTTCGAAGACATGGACAGCGCCGGTCTGGTGCCGTTGACCGACCGCGCCACGCAAGCTGGCAAGGAGAAGGAATCGCCGTGACGGGCAGCCTCAACATAGTGGCTGCGCTGTTGCTGGGGCTGGCGGCATCCGGGCATTGCGTGCTGATGTGCGGGGGTATCTCCGGCGCGCTCGCGCTGGGGACGCAACGCAATGCGCGCGGGAAGCCAAAGGCCTCGTTGCTATTGGCCTATCAGCTCGGGCGCCTTGCCGGGTATGCCATGGCGGGCATCGTGTTCGGCTCGATCGGCGCCGGGCTTTTCCTGCTGTTTGACCAGGATGGGTTGCGCACGGGCCTGCGCATGCTTGCCGCGCTCGCTTTCGCACTGGCTGCACTCGCGCTCTGGCGCGGCCGTGGCTGGCTCGAAAGCGCCCTTGGCTCACGCGTATGGCGCCGACTGGCACCGCAGGCTCGTCGACTGTTCCCGGTGAACAACGTCGCGCGCGCCATGGGCATTGGCTTGATCTGGGGCTGGATGCCCTGCGGCTTCGTTTACACCGTCCTGCTGCTGGCACTGGCAAGCTTCGACCCGTGGCGAAGCGCCGCGACCATGCTGGCTTTTGGCGTTGGCACCCTGCCCTCCATGCTGGTAGCAGCCTTTGGTGCAGGGTGGTTCGCACGATGGATGGCGACGCGCACGGCACGCAACGCGACGGCAGGCATCCTGGTCTTGATGGCGCTGGCGACGCTGGCCGGCCCCTGGCTCGCCCATTGGGGCATGCCGCATCTGACGCGCTGGATGCCGATGGATTGCTGAGTGGCGCTTATCGCGTGCGGTGAGTTCGATTAACCTCACGGGATGTCTTGTTCGCTCCCGCTTCCGCCGATCCGCACATGAGCACGTCGCCCTTGTTCATGCTTGCCGCGCCTTGCCAGCACAGCGAGGACATCAAGAAGAGCCGCTTCCTCGCCCAGGCTGCACCCGTGCAGTCGCCGGACGAAGCGCTGGCCTTCGTGCGCAAGGTGTCCGATCCGGCCGCGACGCATAACTGCTGGGCTTATCGCATCGGACAGGACTATCGCTTCAATGATGACGGCGAACCCGGTGGCACCGCCGGTCGCCCCATCTTGCAGGCGATCGAGGGCCAGGGCATCGACCTGGCGGTGGTGGTGGTGACCCGTTGGTATGGCGGCATCAAGCTCGGTGCGGGCGGCCTGGTTCGCGCCTATGGCGGTACGGCCGCGGAATGCCTGCGCGTGGCGGCGCGCGTGCCGATCATCGTGTCGGTCCGGATGCAGATCACGTGCGAGTTCGCCGAGCAGGCCCTGCTCAAGGCGCGCCTTCGCGAGCTGGGCGCGGATGTGGAGAGCGAATCGTTCGAGGCTGACGGCGTCACCCTGGTGTTCCGCATGCCGCAGGATGTCGCGACCGCGGCGTCCGCGCGGGTGGTCGATATCACCCGGGGACGCGTGGAGCCGCGCTGGGTGGATTAACACATCATGGCGCCCTAACGGTTGGAATGAACTCCCCACACCCCCATCTGCGCTCCATTGCGGCCAGAATCCCACGCATGAGCACTCCTCCGGCAACCGACACCCCGCCCCAACGCCGCCTTGGCGCCCTGCGCCAGATCTGGCCTTTCCTGAAGCCGCATCGCGCGCTGGCCATCGGCTGGCTTGTGTTCCTCGCCATATCGTCCGGCTCGACGCTCGTCTTGCCCATGGCCGTGCGACACATGATCGACCAGGGCTTTGGCAGTTCCAGCGCCGCGGCGATCAATGCCACCTTCCTGGGACTGTTCGGCGTGGCGGTCGTGCTCGCCTTCTCCACCGCCGCACGCTACTTCTGCATCACGCTGCTGGGTGAACGCACGCTGGCAGCCTTGCGCGCAAAGCTTTATGCCCACGTCATCCGCCTCGATGTCGGCTTTTTCGAGCGCAGCCGCGTGGGAGAACTGATCTCGCGACTGGGCACGGATACCGAGGTGGTCCAGGCGCTGATCGGCTCGGGTATTTCGGTTGCCTTGCGCAGTGTCGTCACGCTGGTGGGTGCGGTCATTGCGATGACCATCACCATCCCGCGCCTGGCCGGCTTCACCGCGCTGGTCATCCCCGCGATGATGCTGCCGATCCTGGTGTTCGGTCGTCGCGTGCGGAAGCTTTCCCGCCAAAGCCAGGACCGGCTGGCCGATGCCGCCGCCATCGCCAACGAAACGCTCAATGCCGCGCCGGCGGTAAAGGCCTACGCTCGCGAAGATATTGAAAGCACGCGTTACGGCAGCGCCATCTCGCGGGCACTGGCCACGGCACGCAAGCGCATCGGCACGCGCTCGATGCTGACGGCAGCGGTGATCGTCCTGATGTTCGGCGCCATCACGCTGGTGCTGTGGATCGGTGCACGTGACGTGCTGGCCGGTACGCTGACGGCTGGCGTGCTCAGCCAGTTCGTGCTGTATGCGATTTTCGCTGCGGGCTCAGTGGCCGGCTTGTCCGAGGTCTGGGGTGACGTGCTGCGCGCGGCCGGTGCCATGGAGCGCATCGGTGAACTGCTGCATGAGCGTGCTGACATCAGCAGCCCGGCACAACCCACCCTGCTTCCGCGTCCAGTGCGTGGCGAGCTGCGCTTTGATCAGGTCGAATTCCACTACCCGTCGCGTCCGGATGCGCCGGCGCTGCATGATTTCTCCCTGAGCATCGCGCCGGGCGAAACCGTGGCGTTGGTCGGGCCGTCCGGTGCGGGCAAGAGCACGGTGTTCTCCCTGCTCCTGCGCTTCTACGATCCGCAGCGTGGACGCATCAGCCTCGATGGCGTGGATCTGAAGGCGCTGGCCTTGCCTGAACTGCGGGGCGGTATTGCCCTGGTTCCGCAGGAGACGGTGATTTTCAGCGGCACGGCGGCGGACAACATCCGTTTCGGGCGCGAGGACGCCAGCAACGAAGAAGTCGTCGAAGCAGCCCGCGCGGCCGAGGCGCATGAGTTCATCAGTGCCCTCAACGGCGGTTACGAGTCCGAGCTTGGCGAACGTGGTGTGCGACTTTCCGGCGGCCAGCGCCAGCGCATTGCGATCGCACGCGCCATCCTTCGCGATGCGCCGCTCCTGCTCCTGGATGAAGCGACGTCCGCACTTGATGCACAGTCCGAAGCTGCCATCCAACAGGCGCTCGAACGTCTGGAAAAGGGCCGCACCACGCTGGTTATCGCCCATCGCCTTGCCACCGTGCAGCGCGCCGACCGCATCGTGGTGATGGACGGCGGTCGCATCGTGGCACAGGGCACGCACGACAGCTTGCTTGCCGAAGGTGGCTTGTATGCGGAGCTGGCCCGACTGCAGTTCGTGGCCTGACTCACAAGGCGAGGACGATCACGTCCTCGCCTCGCTTTACAGCCGGCGAAGCGCCGCCACCATGTCGGCAATCTGCGCCGCGTCGCTGCGGATCTCGCCAGCTTCCATGTCATCCAGCGCCGGGCGCTGGTACTGCATGCCGGATGGCAGCTGGCGCTTGGCCGAGGCATGGAACTCACGCGCACCCGTCGTGGCGACCAGGCCGGCGATGTTGGTCGCCGAGATGCCGGCGCCGGGCATGACGCTGATGCAACCGATGCCCTGGGTGACCAGCTTGCGCAGGGTCATCGCCCCGTCGATGGCCGAAACCTGGCCACCCGAGGTAAGTACTCGCTCCACGCCAAGCGTGATCAGATCCTCCAACGCGCGCTCCAGATCGCGCGTCAGATCGAAGGCGCGATGGAAGGTGACGCCCATGCGGCCAACGGCATTCATCAGCGACTTGCAGCGGGCGACGTCGACGTCGCCTTCGGCGTTGAGCACACCGATGACCACGCCGTCGCAACCCAGTGCCTCACAGGTTTCGATATCCCGCTGCATCTGCTCGCATTCGAGGTCGGTGTAGAGGAAATCACCTGCGCGCGGGCGAATCAGCACATACAGCGGGATATGCACGTGTTCGCGTGCCATGGCGATCTGCGCCACCGAGGGCGTGATGCCGCCCAGCTCCAGCGCAGAACACAATTCCACGCGCGAGGCGCCGCCCTGCTGGGCGGCGATGGCGGAGGCCACCGAATTGGCGGCGACCTCCAGCGTGTACGGCAAGGCCATCAGTAGACGCTCTTGGACGCAAACAAGGCGTCCTGCTTGCCGGCATCGCACACCGCGTAGGAGAAGCCGGACTGGATGGCATAGGCGCCGATCTCGCCTTCTCGATTCATGGCGATAAAGCCGACCTGCAGGTCCTTCATGTTCGGACGGCGCTTGACGATGCGCATGACCGCCTCTTCGCACGCCTGCTGCGGCGAGCGGCCCTGACGCATCAGCTCGACCACCAGGAAGCTGCCGACATTACGGATGACTTCCTCGCCGACGCCGGTCGACGTGGCGGCACCGACTTCACCGTCGACATAAAGACCCGCACCGATGATCGGGCTGTCACCCACGCGACCGCGCAGCTTCCAGGCCATGCCGCTGGTGGTGCAGGCGCCGGCCAGCCGGCCGTGCTCGTCGATCGCCAGCATGCCGATGGTGTCGTGGTTGTCCTTGCCGCCGGGCAGGCCCAGCGTGGCGTCGGGCTTCTTGCCGTAGTCGCGCACTTCGCTGTTGGCCACGGGCTGGTAATGGGCGGTCTTCTGCCATTCCTTCCAGGCTGCCTCGGATTCAGGCGTAAGCAGCTTCTCCTTTTTGAAGCCCTGCTCCACGGCGAATTGCAGGGCGCCCTCGCCGACCAGCAGCACGTGCGGGGTGCGCTCCATAACGCGGCGCGCCACGGAAATGGGATGGGCGATGTTTTCGAGGGCCGCCACGGCGCCGCAGCGACCGTCGGCGTCCATGATGCTTGCATCGAGGGACACGTGGCCGTCGCGGTCGGGGTAACCGGCGCGTCCGACACTGTGGTTTTTCAGGTCGGCCTCCGGCACCTGGACGCCCTTTTCCACAGCGTCCAGTGCATGGCCATGACTGGCCAGTACCTGCCAGGCCGCGAGGTTCGCCGGCACGCCGAAGTCCCAGGTGGAGATGACGCGCGGCATGCGCTTGCCGGACTTGGCGGGGGCGTCTGCGCCGGCGGCCAGCACCTTGCCGCCCACGGCCATGGCCGATGCGCCAAGCAGCGACGCCTTCAAGAAGTTTCTACGGTTTGCCATTTGCTACTCCACTGAAAAAAAGAAAACCCCGCGCCTCGCGGCGCGGGGTCTTCAATGACATCGATGGCCGGCATGGATCCGGCTCGTCGAATCAACCCGCGAGTTCGACGCCAGAAGCCTGGGCGCCCTTCGGGCCCTGCGTCACTTCGAACTTCACGCGCTGGCCTTCCTGCAGGCTGCGGAAGCCCTTGGCGTTGATCGCCGAAAAGTGGACGAACACGTCCTCCCCACCGTCCTCAGGCGCGATGAAGCCGAAGCCCTTGGCGTCGTTGAACCACTTGACCGTACCGAAACGCATTGCGTGAACCTCTGAATCATGGATTGGATGCACCATGGTGTCCTGCAGAACCACCTAAACCCCTTGGTCCGCCGCCCCTGGCACAATAGGAAGTATCAACATGTTTCATGGTAAAGCGCAATATCCGGACTCGCTTTCCCCCAAACCGGTGGGCCAGGCTGATCAGCTTTTAAGCAACTGGGCAAGAATTCGCGGCACCTCGGCCGTTGCTGCGGCCAGGTGGGCGAAGATCTCCTCGATCGAAATCTCGTCCTCGTCCCCGCAGCCGGCCGCGAAGTTGGCGACCAGCGCAAGGCAGGCATAGGCAACGTCCAGCTCGCGCGCCAGTACGGCTTCGGGCATGCCCGTCATGCCGACCAGATCGCAACCGTCGCGCTTCATGCGCGCGATCTCCGCCCGGGTTTCCAGTCGCGGACCTTGTGTTGCACCGTAGCAACCGCCGTCGAGCACGGCGACGTCAGCCTTTGCGGAGGCCTCGATCAACTCCCGGCGCAGCGACTCGGTATACGGCTCGGAGAAATCGATGTGCCGAACCTCGGCGCCTTCGACGTCGCAGAAGCTGGTGTAGCGACCGTGGGTGTAGTCGATGATCTGATCCGGCACGACGATGACGCGCGGCCCCATGTCCGCACGGATCCCGCCCACCGCATTGACGCCAATGACCTTGCGCGCGCCCAGCGAGTGCAGCGCCCAGAGGTTGGCCCGGTAGTTCACCCGGTGCGGCGGCACGGTATGGCTTTCGCCATGGCGCGCCAGGAAGGCCACTCGCTTGCCGGCGAATTCGCCGACCACCACGTCACCCGACGCCGGGCCGTACGGCGTGTCGACGCTATGGCGCGAAGTGTTTTCCAGACCAGGGAACTGGTAAAGGCCGCTGCCGCCAATGACGGCCAGATCGATAGTCACGTGGGTGTGTCCTTTTCTTGGGTCAGCCGCGCAGGGCGGCCAGCCGGGTAGCGTAATTCTGGAGATGGCGCGCCATGGCCTCACGCGTGCGCTCGTCGGCCAGCTTGCCGTCGACGATCTTGGTATGTGCCTGGAACACCAGTACCTCGCCCTGCGGCTCGGTCTGGGCCCCGGCGCGGCGAAGCACCAACCGCAATGCATCCTGCGCACGCACGGTGCCGGTGATGCCGGGGCTCGCGCCCATGATGCAGACGATCTTGCCGGCGAGCGCAGCGACCTTGCGCTCCTTGCCACTGCGCGATGCCCAGTCAATCGCGTTCTTGAGCACGCCGGTGATGCCGCCGTTGTATTCGGGACAGGCGATCAGGATGCCGTCGGCCTCGTCGATGGCCTGCTTCAGCGCAGCCACCGGCGCGGGGTCGCCCTGCTCTTCCACGTCCTGGTCGAACAGGGGCAAGTCATGCAGCCGGTGGATGCGTATGTTCATCCCCTCCGGCGCCAGCTCCTGCGCGGCGTGCAGCAACGCGGTATTGAACGAGGCAGCGCGCAGGCTGCCGGAAATGCCCAGGATGTTCATGCGGTAGTCCCCGACTCGCGCGAGGCGATTACTTAAGTGCGTAGATGGCTGGCAGGTTGCGGCCCTGCTCGTAGTAGTCCATGCCGAATCCGAACACGTAGCGATCCGGGAGCTCGACGCCATTGAAGTCGGCGGCGATACCCTCGACCAGGCGATCGTGCTGCTTGGTGCACAGGCTGACGATCAGCACTTTCTTCGCGCCGCGGCGCAAGCAGTCATCGCGGACGGCCTTCAGTGTGTGCCCCTCGTCGAGAATATCGTCAACCAGAAGGACAGTACGGCCTTCCAGCGGGACCATCGGCTCACGCAACCAGGTGAGTTCGCTGCCTGAGGTGGCACCGCGATAACGGGTGGCGTGCACGTAGTCGAATTCCACGTCCGTGCGAATGGCCAGCGCCAGATGTCCGGCGAAGATCAGCGCACCGTTCATCACGGTGAGGAACACTGCCCTTTCGCCATCGAGCGCCGCATCGATCTGGCGCCCCATGTCGGCAATGACGCCTTCGAGGGTGGCGCGGTCGAACAGCAGATCGGAATCGGCAAGCGCGGCGCGAAGCGACGGCGCGGCCTTGGCGGCGGGTGCGGTCATGAGTGATGTTCCTGGGCGTCGAGCGCCGTGATGCGGGCGATGAAGCGATCGCGTTGCGGGTTGTCGGTGAGGCCTTCCCAGGTGGCGCCCAGGGCACCACGCAGGGGCGAGAGTCGTTCGGGCGACGCGGCGGCGCGCCCCTGGACGGCGGCGATGGCCTCTTCGACCACGTCAGGGAAGCAGGCCAGCACGAGATCGCAGCCGGCGTCGAGGTGCGCATGCACGCGCGCGGCCACGCCACCGGCAGCACCGGCGGCGGCCATGCTGATGTCGTCGCTGATCACCGCGCCCTTGAAGCCGAGCTCACCGCGCAGGATCTGCTGGATCCACACATTGGAAAAACCGGCCGGGTTCGCGTCGACTTCCGGATAGACCACGTGCGCCATCATCACGGCTTCGACGCGGGCATCGATGCACTCGGCGAATGGGTAGAGATCGTTGCGGCGGATGGTCTCCAGGCTGCGCGGATCGACCGCCGCGGCCTTGTGCGTATCCACTTCGACCGAGCCATGCCCGGGGAAGTGCTTGAGCACCCCCGCCATGCCGGCCAGATGCATGCCGCGCACATAGGCCTGGCCCAGTTCGGCGGCAGCGGTGGGATCGGCATGGAATGCGCGCAGGCCGATGGCCGCGTTGCCACGGGCCAGATCCACCACGGGGGCAAAACTGAAATCCACGCCGATCGCGCGCATTTCGCTACCCATCACCCATGCGTGTTCTTCGGCGAGGCGGATCGCCTCATTCGCATCGCGATCGTAAACCTCGCCCACACTCGACAACGGCGGCAAGCGGGTAAATCCATCGCGGAAACGCTGCACCGGCCCGCCTTCCTGGTCGACGGCGACGAGGATGTCTTCGCCAGCGACCTCGCGAATCGATTCGATGAGCGCCATCACCTGGTCGCGCGACGCGAAGTTGCGGGCGAACAGGATGACGCCTGATACACCCGGCGCGACCAGCCAGCCACGCTCGGCATCGGAAAGCTCCAGACCCGCCAGGCCGATCATCAGCATCCGCCTTCTCCTTCCTGTGCCCGTGCATCAGTGGCATCACGCTCGGCCTGCGACCAACGCGCATACGGATGAGCGATCAGGTTGACGTTGTAGTAGCGCACCAGCGAACTCACTTCGGTCCCAAGCCACGAGGGCGTCGGATACGCAGCGTCTGCGGCGTCCAGTTCCACTTCCGCCACGACCAGCCCCGCGTTGTCGCCCTTGAACTCATCGACCTCGAACAATACGCCGTCGACAGTGACAAAGTGGCGAATCTTTTCCACCACGCCGTCGCACAGATCCGCCAGCATGCGGCGCGCATCGTCGACGGGGATGTCGTATTCGTATTCGGCCCGCTCGATGCCCAGCTCGGCCGACTTGATGTTCAGCCAGGCCTTCGGCCCAGCCAGGCGCACCCGGACCGACGATCGTGCCAGACCGGCCTGCAAGGCAGCGCCGCTGATGAGGTAGCCCTGCGCCATCGCTTCGCTGCGCGCGGCAGTGGCACGCCAGTCGTCACCGCGAACAAGAAACTTGCGTTCAATCTCGACGCCCATGCCGGCCTCAGTCGCGTTCGAACAAGGCGATGGATTCCACGTGCGCGGTGTGCGGGAACATGTCCATGACGCCTGCCGCACTCAGGCGGAAGCCGTGCTTCTGCACCAGGATGCCGGCGTCGCGCGCCAGTGAACCCGGATGGCAGGACACATAGACCACGCGATGCGTATCGCGACCCGGCAGGTATTCCAGCACCTTGTCGGCACCAGCACGCGGCGGATCGAGCAGGATCTTGTCCCAGGACTGTTTGGCCCACGGCATGTGGCGCTGGTCTTCGAACAGGTTGGCGACTTCAAAACGGGCGTGCTGGATGCCATTGCGCATGGCGTTTTCCGCCGCGCGCTCGACCAGCCCATGCTCGCCTTCGATGCCCACGGCTTCGGCGACACGCCGGGCAATGGGCAAGGTGAAGTTGCCCAGTCCACAGAACAGATCAAGCACGCGATCCGTCGGCTGCGGATCGAGCAGTTCCATGGCGCGCGCCATCATGCGCTGGTTCATGCCGGCATTGACCTGCACGAAATCCAGCGGACGGAACTCGAGCTCGACGTCCTGGATATCATCACGTCCACTGCCGATGCGGAACGACAGGCGGGCATCTTCCGGCCACAGCGCATGCACGCTGCTGATGCCACCGGGCTGCAGGTAGATGGCGAAACCGTGTTCCTTGCCAAAGGCCACGAGAGCGGACGTATCGCGTTCACTCAGCGGCTTGAGGTGACGGAACACCAGGGCCATGATGTCGTCGCCCGCGGCGAACTCGATCTGCGCGATGTCCTGCGCCGCATCCATCCCGCTGATCAGGTTGGCGAGCAGGCCGATCTTCGGGCCCAGCGACGGGTGCACGACTTCGCACTGTTCGATATCGGCGACGAAGCGCGGATTGTCTTCTTCGCGGAAGCCGACGAGCACGCGACCCTTCTTGGTGACATAACGCACCGACAAACGGCCCTTGCGCCGGTAACCCCAGGGCTGGTCAGTGAGCGGCGGCAGCCACGTCTGCGGCGTCACCTTGCCGATGCGCTCGAAGTTCTCGGCCAGCACGCGCTGCTTGGCATGGATCTGCGATGGCGCGTCCATGTGCTGGAGCGAACAACCGCTGCACTGGCCGTAGTGACGGCACTTCGGCTCGACACGATGTTCGGAGCGGGTGCGCCACTCCACCACCTCGGCCTCGTCAAAATGGCGATGGCGCTTGCGGATGCGCAGGAGGACGTCCTCGCCCGGCAGGGCACCCGACACGAAGACGGCCTTGCCGTCCACGCGCGCGACACCGCGGCCGTCGTGACTGAGGTCGATGATGTTGGCTTCGAATTCTTTCATCAGCAGCTTTCAAAAAGGCGTACGCCCGGACAGGTGACGCTCCGGGCGGACACTTGAGTGGGAATGAGGCGCGGCGCGGTCTATTTCTGCTTCCACGCGCCCGAGGCGTCCTGATAATACCAGCCTGCCTTGGCCCGCTCGACCCAGCCCTTGGCAAAGGTGGCGCGGATCTGCGACTCCCACTCCGGATGGTTGTTCGCATTGGCCACTTCGCGATAAAGCGCGTTGCGGTCGCGGTTTTCGTCGGCCACGGTCGCATTCACCTCGGCACGCTGGTTCAAGGGCACCAGGGCTGCATCGCGCACGGCGACGAGGCCGTCCTTGGTGAAGCCGACGGCGCCGGCATCGAACAGGGACCCGAGCGAACTACGAAAGCGCTCCTGCATGCGGCCACGGATCGCTTCGCTGGTGGCGGTCTGGACGCGGATGTCCGGCTGTTCTGCGGCATAGGCGGCCGGGATCAGCAGGTCCAGCAACATCGCAGACGGCTGCTTGCCGGGCTTGGAAGGCTCCGGAGTATCCGAACTCCCGGACGGCTTGGCCGCAGGCTTGCTGTTATCCAGCACCGTGCCGATGAACTGGTCGGCAGCCTTCTGCGCAGCGGCTTCCGGGAAGTACACGTTGATGGTGACGCATCCCACCAGGGCCACGAACAGCGACGTCAACAAGAAATACACGAGCTTGCGCATGACCGGCTCCGGTTGATGGAACGCCAAGACTACCGCGAATCAGTGCACTTCCGGCGTCGTGCCTTCGGTCGCAGCCTTGAGGCGACGGACCAGGGTCGGCCAGTCCACTTGGGTCTGGTGACCGACCACCTGAAGGCGGGGAATGCCGCTGCCTTCGACGATGGTGTAGCCGTCCGCATCGGCGCCGTCCAGCCCGCTCATACGGCAGACATTGCCCTGGAGCGTGCAGTTGAGTCCGATGCGCTTGTATCCGAACGTCTTGAACAGTTTCAGCACGGCGCCCTGCAAGCCGGCCGCAATGCCACCGCCGCCCACCGACACGATGCTGTTGACCGCGCGCTGACTGATACGCCCCCCGCTGCCTGCCAGCAGGCGGGCCTGGAATGCCACCGGACTCCAGTTCACCAGGCGCAGATCCTCGATCGAACCGTCCATGCGACCGGTGATGTTGCCGATGTCGAAGACGCTGGTCATGGCGCCCAGATCCAGCTGCCGCAGCGTGACATCGCCCGCGAGCACGGGACTGGTGCCGAACGGATCCTGCAGCGACAGACGGGTCACGTCGACGAATCCGTCGAACACGTTCACCGACAAGCCACCTTCGAGTTCCACCCGATCGTCGACCCAGCGCAGGGACGGAATCGCCCCACCCAGCGTACCGGGGAATTCCGGCCATCCCATGGTGCGGCTGAAGGCAGCCATGTCGACGCCGGTCAGCGCCATCGACGTACTGAAGCGCTTGCCGCGTGCGGCCGCCGGACGCCAGTCGAGGGCATCCAGGTGCAGGCGGCCATTGAGTACGCTGATGTCGACGGGCTTTTGCATCGCCAGCGTGCCATCGCGACTCAGCCAGCTGGTCTGCGCTGCGCCATTGGCGAGACGGTAGATCTGCAGGCTGCGCCAGCTGAGCGTCGTGGCAGGACGATCGCCGCGGAGCGTCCAGTCCATGCCACCTTTGAGTCCGGCCACGGACATGCGGCCATCGCCATCGGCGAAGTCGAGTCCATCGGTATCGAAAGCAAAGCTGCGCAGGCCGTCATCATCCATGTCGAGCGCACCGCTCAACTGCCCGTTGATGCGCGCATTGCGCATGCCCATCGTGGCGAGCCAGGACTGGCCGTAGCGCTGATAGGCCGCCGGGAAACTGGCTTCGAACTTGCTGAAGGTCAGGCGCTGGAGATTGCCTTTGGCATCGAAGCCGAGTGAGCCGTCCAGTTGCAGCGCATCGGCGTCGCCAATGCGCAAGCGACTGAGGTCGACAGCGCCGTTCTTTGCGCTGGCGTCCAGGCCAAGCTGCACGGCGTGATCGGGGAGTTTCGCGTAGACCGGCCCCATCAGCAGCTCGCCGCCGCGAAGGCTGCCGTCCAGACCGATGCGGGTCGGCCCCGAGGTCGTGTCCAGATTGAGCCGGCCGGTAGCATTGACCTTCTGCCCCGCCATCGTGCCTGTCGGCGTATCGAAGCCCAGCTCGGTGAGACCGAACTGCCCGGACGCCTGGACACCGTTCTGCTGGATATCCAGAGCGAGCTCGGCGTCGACCCGGCCACCGGTCAAGCGGCCCGACCAGGCGCCGGCCAACAGACCCTGGAGCCAGCCACTGGGCAGGTCGCTGAGGCTGATCTGCGCATGGGTCGGCTGGTCCAGCGGAAGGGCTGTGCTGGCGGTGGCCTTGCCCTGGCTCAGATCCGCCTGGAAGGTGTTGGCCGCGTCATCCAGCACCAGGTTGACCGTGGCGTCGCTCAAGGCGCCGCCGGGAGCGCCGGTCATCTTGAGGGTGCCGTCGAACAGCCAGCGCAGGTGGGTATCCCGCGACAGCACGCCCTGCATATCCATGCCGACGCGGCGCCAGCCAATGGCGGATACCTCCGCGCGGCTGGCCTTGATCCGAACCGTCAGACCACCCTGCCCGTCCTCGCCTACGCGGATCTGGACGTCCTGCAGCTTTACGCCGGGGGCGGAAATCGTCCTGGCCGCGAGCACCGTGTCGGCGCGCGCGGGTACGGCCAGGGCCAAACCCAACAAGGCGCACAGATACAACCAAAGGTGGCTTGATGTGAGACGCATGTCGCGCCATTCTGCCAAAATCAGCTGAACGACACGGACTAGTCATGTTCAACACCCCTACTTCCGGCCCTTCCGGTTCTCCGGATTGTTCCAACACCCTGCGTGTCCTGGTCGCGGACGACGACCCGGCCAGCCGGCTTTTCCTCGTGGAAGCCATGCGTACGCTGGGTTTGAGCGCCGAGGCCTGCAATGACGGCCCCTCGGCCATTGCCCGGGGTCGGGAAGAAACCTTCGACCTGCTCCTCCTCGATTGCCGCATGCCCGGGGCCGGGGCCGAGGAGGTCCTGAGCGAGTTGCGGGCCGACCCACAGGCCCATTCAGGCGAAAGCACGGCCGTCGCCACCAGCGCGGACATGGACGCTGCCCAGCGCCAGCAACTGATTTCCAGCGGTTTCACTGACGTACTTCAAAAGCCCTGCGACCTGGCCGACCTGCGTCGCATCGTGTCTCTGGTTCACCCGCTGATCTCGACGCAGCCGGTGCTGGATGACAGCCAGGGCCTGGCCAGCACCGGCAATCCGCAGATCCTTCAGGCCATGCGGTCCCTGCTTCGCGACGAGCTGGTGGCGCTTTATCAGGAGCTGGACAGCCTCAGACCGGAGAGCCCCGCATTTGCCGACCGGCTCCATCGCCTGCGCGCGTCATGTGGCTTCTGCGGCGCAGTGGCCCTGGCCGAGCGCGTGGTGCAGGTGCGTGATTGCCTGGCGTCCGGTGGCAGGGTGCCGGAGGATGTGCTCGGCCGGTTTCGGCAGACACTGATTTCCACCATCGAGGCGCTCGATCCGCACGTCACCGTGGCCTGATCATTCGCGCTGCAACGGCACCGCGAACTTCAACGTGCATGGCCTAACGCCTGACCGCAGCACCCAGGACGCGCCATGCGCGCAGTTCAGCGCCACCCAGATGAAAGCGGATGACGTCCCTCATCATGCTGCGCAGTGCCGAAAGCCCCACGGTGTCCGGCGCCTGGTCGCTTCCCAGGGCCAGCAAGTCGCTGCCCCGCAAGGCATGCGGGACATCAGCCCGGCACGGCGTGGCACCCAGTTCAGCGTGATAGCGGTAGTGAAGCCCGGGCGCGATGGGTTCGCCTGACTCGCCCTCGAATTCCAGCTGCAACGCGTAGCCGCAGACATCAAGCAAGTCGCGTTCAAACCTGCGCAGCGTCCAGGCCTGCGATTCGCTCGATCCCAGGCGCGCCAGCAGGGTGGCGTAGGCCTCGAAAAGATCCGGCATGGGATCCTGGCGAACGGTTAGCCGGACCACCAGTTCATTGACGTAGAGACCAGCCAGGCCAGCCTGCCCTTCGAGGCGAACGCCGGGGCCCACCGATTCGGCACCCTGCAAGGCGGCCAGTTCGCCCTTGAGCATGAGATCCAGCGACAATCGCTGGAAGGGCTCCAGCTGGGATCGCTGGAGCCGCGCCTTTTCGCGCCGTACGCCCCGTGCCACCACGCCGATACGACCGAATTCGGGCGTCAGGCATTCGAGCAGCATGGAGGTTTCGCGGTAAGGCCGCGCGTGCAGGACGAAGGCTGGCTGTTGCTGGACTCTCATGGCGGGAGCTCAGACGAAATCGTCGCGCGGGAGTATCGGGGCCAACGCATGGGCGTTGTCCCCGGAAAGGCGGAGGCTTCGCTCAGTCGGTGTAACCAAACTTCTTGAGCATGGTTTCATCGTCGACCCAGCCTTCGCGCACCTTCACCCACAGGCGCAGGAACACCTTGCGTTCAAACAGGGTTTCCATCTTGCGACGGGCGGACGTGCCGATGGCCTTGAGCTGCGCGCCACCGTTGCCAATGACGATGGCCTTCTGACCATCACGCTCGACCCAGATCACCGCGTGGATTTCCGCCACGCCATCGTCGCGATCCTTGAACTGCTCGATCTCGACTGTGGTGGCGTACGGCAATTCCTGGTCGAGGCGCAGCATCAGCTGCTCGCGCACCATTTCCGCGGCAAGAAAACGCTCGCTGCGATCGGTGACTTCGTCGTCGCCATACACCGGCGGCTGCACGGGCAGGCGCTTGAGGATGCCCTGCTCGAGATCCTTCAGGCCCTTTTCCTTGAGCGCGCTGACGTAATAGACGTCATCGAAGCTGCGATGCTCCATCAGGTCGGCGACGAACGGCAGCAGTGTCGACTTGTCTTTGCTCAGATCCACCTTGTTGATGGCGAGCAGGCGCGGGACTTTCTGTTCGACCAGCGCTTCATAGAGCGCCTGGTCTTCGTCGGTCCACCGGTTGGCCTCGATCACCTGCACGGCCAGGTCGACTTCGCTGATGGCCGAACGCGCGGCACGATTGAGGCTGCGGTTCATCGCACGCTTGGCCCCGCGATGCAGGCCGGGCGTGTCGACGTAAAGGATCTGCCCCGCCTCGCTGGTCGCGATGCCCAGGATGCGATGACGCGTGGTCTGGGGGCGCGGGCTGACGATGGACAGCCGGAATCCGATCAGCGCGTTGAGCAGGGTCGACTTGCCCACGTTGGGGCGCCCCGCCAGGGCGACGAGCCCGCAGCGGAAGTCGTCGTGGGGCAGCTCGGCCGGTTCACCGGCATCAAAAGTTTCGTCTTCAATCATGATCTGGATTCCTGCAACTGGCGCAGCACGGACTCAGCCGCGTCCTGCTCGGCGGCGCGCCGGCTCCCGCCACGCCCTTCGGCGACGAGGGCCTGTGGCTCTTCGATAGCACAGGTTACGTCAAAAGTCTTGGCGTGGTCTTCGCCGTGGCTGTCTTTCAATTCGTACTGGGGTAACGGCCAACCCTTGGCCTGGAGCCATTCCTGTAACCGGGTCTTGGCGTCTTTGGAGGATCGCGGAATGGCCGCGATGCGCTCGTCGAACAGCTCCCGGACCCAGTTCCGGCAGGCATCGAAGTCGCTGTCCTGGTAGACCGCGGCCACCATGGCCTCGAAAGCGTCGGCAAGGATGGAATCACGGCGGAACCCGCCGCTCTTGAGTTCGCCGGAACCGAGCTTGAGATCATCCCCCAGCTCCAGCTCCCGCGCCACCACCGCCAGCGCCTGACCGTTGACGAGCTGCGCGCGCAAACGCGACAGCTCGCCTTCGCTGGCGTTGGGATGGGCGTCATACAACATCTCGGCGACGATCACCCCGAGCAGGGCGTCGCCGAGGAATTCCAACCGCTCATTGTTCGGCTTGCCGGCACTGCGATGGGTGAGTGCCAGTTGCGCCAGAGCCGGATCGCGGAAGCGGTAAGTAAGTTTTGCCAAACTTCAGTAACCCACGTTGCCCTGCAGCGTCACGGTCTTTTCGAAATGCAGCAGGAAGTCGATGTTGTACATGAACGGCACGCGCTTCTCGTATTCCACGTGAAGTTCGGCCGCGTTATTCACACGCTTGAGCGTGATGTCCTGGGGCTTGATGGTGGAGTCGTCCACGTACTGGAAGCCCATCTTGAACATCAGGTCGCGACGAATATCGTCCAGCGTCTTGCCTTCCACACCTGCCGAAGCCACCTGGCTCATGGCCTTGTTAACGCCCATGAACTCGGTATAGGCCGGCACCAGCTTCATGGCCATGAAGCCGAAGAACCCCACCACCAGCAAAACGATCAAAAAACCGATCAGGGTGATACCTGACTGCTTGCCCTTCATAGTCCCCTCGCTATGCCGCACGGGCGGCTCCCCTCGACCTTGGATTCAGTGCCTGCCCGCCGGCGATCGGCCGGCATGGCGAGCGGATTCTCGCGCTATGCCGGCTCGTCGTCACCTGCGACGAGTCGACCCGCATCACGCTTTGACTTAGTGGATGACCCGGCCGATGCGCGAGAAGTCCACCCAGCCCGAACCCACGCCCTTCCAGCTCAGCCAGATCAGGAACGCCTTGCCGGCCAGATTCTCCTCCGGCATGCAGCCCCACCAGCGGCTATCGGTACTGTTGTAACGGTTGTCGCCCATGACCAGGTAGCAGCCTTGCGGGACGATGGCCGGAACCGCGGGACTGGGAATCGATGGCGGGTGGTTGAAGTTCGGCATGCGAGCGATCAGGTGATCGACCGACTTGCCGTCCTGCGTCTGGAGATGCTCGGTCCACAGGGTCGCACCCATTTCCAGCATCAGGCGGGACTCGTCACGCTTGGGATCGCCGACGTACGGACCGACCAGATCGGCCGCGACCGTCTGGCCGTTGATCATCAACTGATCACCGTGCACTTCGATGCGATCGCCCGGCAGGCCGATCACGCGCTTGATCCAGTTGGCGTTCGGTACCGGTGCTTCCGGATGCTCGCAGCTCTGGTCACCGCTGCGCACCAGCTTGCCGTTCACATTGCAGAGGTAGCCCGGGAACCGGAACACCACGACATCGCCGCGCTTGGGCTCACCGATCGAGACGAACTTGTTGTTGAAGGCCGGCATGCGCAGGCCGTAGGCAAACTTGTTGACGAGGATGAAGTCACCCACGTCCAGGGTCGGCATCATGGAACCCGAGGGAATCCGGAACGGTTCGGCCACGAACGAGCGCAGCAACAGCACCACCAGGACGACCGGAAACAGCGACCGGGCCCAGTCGACGGGTACCGGATCCTGGACTTCCTTTCCGGCCGCATCGGCCCGGGCCTTGCGCTGCTTGTACAGGAACAGGCGATCCAGACCCCAAATAACACCGAAAACAACGGTCAGGCCAAGCAAAATCGCCGAAAAATCAAAATCCATGAGAGCTCCTTCGGAGCGGAATGCAGGTCTCGGACAAGAGCATAGAACGCGGCGCGTTGGCGTGATCTATGGCGTTTACCCTATTCCCACATCCCGACTTTTCTACTTATCGACCTTCAAGACGGCCAGGAAGGCTTCCTGCGGAATCTCCACTCGGCCCACCTGCTTCATGCGCTTCTTGCCTTCTTTCTGCTTCTCCAGCAGCTTCTTCTTGCGGCTGACGTCGCCGCCATAGCACTTGGCCAGAACGTTCTTGCGCAGGGCTTTCACGGTGGACCGCGCAATGACCTGGGCGCCGATGGCTGCCTGAATGGCTACGTCGAACTGCTGCCGGGGAATGAGATCCTTCATGCGCTCGACCAGGTCGCGACCGCGCCGATCGGCGTGGCTGCGATGAACGATGAGCGACAGGGCATCCACGCGATCGCCATTGATAAGCACATCGGTGCGCACGAACGGACCGGCGTCAAAGCGCTCCAGATGGTAATCCATCGACGCGTAGCCACGCGAAACCGACTTCAGGCGATCGAAGAAATCAAGCACGACTTCGGCCAGCGGAAGCTCGTAGCTGATCTGCACCTGGCTCGCCAGGTACTGAATGCCACGCTGGATGCCGCGCTTCTCTTCACACAAGGTGATGATGTTACCGATGTAATCGGCCGGCGTGAGGATGTTCGCGACGATGATCGGTTCGCGAATCTCCTGCACCACGGTGGACGGCGGCAGCTTGGCCGGGTTGTCCAGCAGCATGATCGAGCCGTCGTTCTTGAGAATTTCGTACACCACCGTCGGTGCGGTGGTAATCAGATCCAGATCGTACTCGCGCTCCAGGCGCTCCTGCACGATTTCCATGTGCAGCATGCCCAGGAAGCCACAGCGGAATCCGAAACCCATGGCTTCGGAGCTTTCCGGCTCAAAGAACAACGCGGCATCGTTAAGGCGCAGCTTGTCCAGCGCCTCGCGCAAGGCAGGGTAATCGTCGGCAGAAACCGGGAACAGGCCGGCGAACACGCGCGGCTGCATCGTCTGGAAGCCAGGCAACGCATGGTCGGCGGGCTTGCCCGCGTGCGTGAGCGTGTCGCCCACCGGGGCTCCGTGCACGTCCTTGATCGAGGCGGTGATCCAGCCCACCTCGCCCGATGCGAGCTTGTCGAGCTTCTTGCGCTTGGGCGTGAACACGCCCACTTCGCTCACTTCATGCGCGCGGCCGGTGGACATCACAAGCAGCTTGTCGCCCGGTCGGATTTCGCCCTGGATGATGCGCACGAGCGACACCACGCCCAGGTAATTGTCGAACCAGGAGTCAATGATCAGGGCTTGCAGGCGATCCGTGTTTCCCGGCTTCGGCGGCGGAATGCGCGCGACGATGGCCTCGAGCACTTCGGTGACGTTCAGTCCCGTCTTGGCGCTCACAGCCACGGCCTCGTCGGCCTCGATGCCGATGACCGCTTCGATCTCGCCTTTCACCTTTTCCGGATCGGCGGTCGGCAGGTCGATCTTGTTCAGCACCGGCACCACTTCCAGCCCCATTTCGACGGCCGTATAGCAGTTGGCCACCGACTGGGCTTCCACGCCCTGGGCGGCGTCAACCACCAGCAGCGCACCTTCGCACGCCGCCAGCGAACGGCTCACTTCATAGGAAAAGTCGACGTGGCCGGGGGTATCGATGAAGTTGAGCTGGTAGGTCTTGCCGTCGCGCGCCTTGTACGGCAGCGACACGGACTGGGCCTTGATGGTAATGCCGCGCTCGCGTTCGATCGGATTGCTGTCCAGCACCTGGGCTTCCATCTCGCGCTCGGACAGGCCGCCGCAGATCTGGATGATGCGGTCCGCAAGCGTGGACTTGCCGTGATCGATATGAGCAATGATGGAGAAGTTGCGGATCAGTTCCATGGAACACGCTGGCTGCATTCTCTGCCGGGCGGCACCCGCCGGCAGCGTCCACCGGGATGGTGATACGAACCCGGCATTATCGCATGGAATGGCTGGAGACCGGGGAAGCGGGCGCACCGTGCCCCTCCCGGGCTGAGTCCGCGACAGGTCCTGCCATGAGCCTGCGACGGGCGAAAGAGGCTCGCTCCCACGGCGCAGCCCGCCGCTGGCGGCCTCAAGCGCGCCCGGAGGGCGCAGGAACGATGACCTCTCGACCGGGCCAAAAAAAGCCCCGCACGAGGGCGGGGCCTTTTTTGCGGCTATCGCGAGCGGCTTACTCGTCGTCACCCTTGCCTGGCACGGTCAGCCCCACGAACCCGCTCTGGTCACCGTGGCGAACCAGCAGCAGGACGGTATCACCTGCCTTGAGGCCCTTGGTGGCATCACGGAACGCCGCTGCACTACCGACGCGTTGCTGATTGACCATCAGGATGACATCGCCCGGCTGAAGGCCGGCACGCGCCGCGACGGGGCCGGTGATATCACTGATCACCACGCCCTCGCCCGCCTTCAGGCCCAGTTCCTTGCGGGTATCGCTGTCGGCATCTTCCACCGACAGACCCAGGGCAGTGGTGCCACTGCGCGTCGGCGCCGGCTCACCACTTCCCTGCGTGACCGCACCGGTCTTGCTGTCCCGCTTCATCTCACCGACGGTTACCGTGACATCCTGCTTCTTGCCGTCGCGAAGGATCTGCAAGGTGGCCTTGCTGCCGGGCGGTGTCATGCCCACCAGCGGCGGGAGGTCGGCCACCTGGCTGATCGCCTGGCCGTTATAGGCCAGGATCACGTCCCCTGCCTTCAGGCCGGCCTTTTCGGCGCCACTCCCCGGGGATACCTGGGTGACGGCTGCGCCGGCACTGCTGCCGAGCTTGAAAGCCTTTGCCATGTCGTCAGTGATCGGCTGCATCATCACGCCCAGCTGTCCACGCGTGACGTAACCCTTTTCCTTGATCTGCTTGACCACGTTCATGGCGACATCGATCGGTATCGAGAAGGCCACGCCAAGATATCCGCCGGTGTTGGAGTAGATCTGGGAGTTCACGCCTACGACGCGCCCCTGCAGATCGAACAGCGGACCACCGGAATTGCCACGATTGATCGGCACATCGGTCTGAATGAATGACGTGTAGGGTTGATCCTGACTGCCCAGGTTTCGTCCGACTGCACTGACGATGCCCTGGGTCACCGTGTAGTCGAAGCCAAAGGGTGAACCGATGGCCAGCACCCACTGCCCCGGCTTGAGCGTGCGCGAATCACCGATGGAAACGAAGGGGAGTGCGCCGCCCGCATCGACCTTGAGCAAGGCGATGTCGTACTGGGGATCGCTGCCAACCACTTTGGCGGTGAGCGTGCGTCGATCCTGAAGACGCACGGTGACGGTGTCGGCATCGTCAACGACGTGGGTATTGGTAAGGATGTAGCCGTCAGCGGAAATGATGAAGCCCGAGCCCAGTGACGTGCGCTGCTGCTCCTCCGGCGACGGCATCATGGGCATGCCGAAGAAACGTCGGAACATATCCATCTGCGGATCGTCCGGCGTGGCGCGCCCCTGGGCCTGTCGTCCCTTGCGCGCTGTCTTGCCTGTGTACTTCGCCTCCACGTGGACCACGGCCGGTGCGTTTTTCTGCACGATGCCGGTGAAATCAGGAAGGCCGGCGACCGGAGCAGCTGGCGCGGCAGGCGTCTGCGCCTGGGCACCGCCAATGACGGCAAGACTGACCAGCGCGCAGCAAACCGCGCGACGCAGGGTCATGGACTTCATGCATTTCTCCTTGAAGACGGGTGAGATGAGAAGGCGCGCACGATCGATCGACCCATGGCATGGGTCGATTGACGTACGAGCAAAGGAACGGAAGGAGCGGCAGCGACCCGGATCACGGTGCACCGCAGGCCTCACTGATTGGCGACTGCCTGGCGCGATGCCGGCTGGTGCGACTGCTGATCGGGGTGCAGCAGCAACAGATAGCTGCCATCCCCGTTGTTGATCGCGCGGTAGCGATCAATTTGATACGGATTGGATGGATTGCGACTGTACAGATAGGTGCTGTCACCGCTGTCGACCGTTGCGGCCGCCTGTTGCGTCAGCTGCGACGGCAAACCGGTGTACTGATTGAGCCACGGCGGAGCCGCGGCCGGCGACGTCGACTGGGTAATCGTGTTGGCATTGGCGTCCTGCGAAGGCGTCACGGACGCCGTCGTCAGCGACGTCGCACCGGAATGGCCGGCACCCGGACCCACCGGCTGCGAAACCATCAGGGCCGCCACGGCAACACTGGCCGCAATGGCACCACCTGCGGACCAGCGCAGCCAATGGCGTTTCCCGGTGCCTGCCACGGCGCCCGACTCCTGTTCGATCGCCAGCATCACCCGGGCCGAGAAGCCCGAGGTCGCCAATGGAGTCACCTGCCCGCGCACGCCATCGCGCACGAGGTGATAGCGCGTCCAGGCGTGCTGCAACGCCGCATCGTGATCGATTCGACGCAGAAGGAAGCGCAGCTCTTCAGCACTGAGCTCGCCGTCCATACCGGCCGAAAGGTTTTCGCGTTGGGTATCAGTCATGGAGTCAGGTCCTCGCGGTCGGACAACAGCGGCCGCAATTTCTCGTCAATTGCCTCACGTGCCCGGAAGATACGTGAACGAACCGTACCGATCGGACAGCCCATCGCCTCGGCGATTTCTTCATAGCTGAGACCGTCCACTTCCCGCAAGGTAATGGCCGTGCGCAGCTCTTCGGGCAAGGCTTGGACAGTCGAATACACCGTTTGTTCAATTTCCTGTCGCATTAATTCGCGTTCAGGTGTGGCGCTTTCGTGCATGCGGTCCGCGCCGGGCACGAAAACGGCGTCATCCACGGCGATATCGTCGGTCGGCGGCCGGCGCCCCATCGCCACCAGGTGATTTTTCGCCGTGTTGACGGCGATCTTGTACATCCAGGTGTAGAACGCGCTTTCTCCGCGGAACGAGCCAATGGCGCGCCAGGCGCGCACGAACGCCTCTTGCGCGACGTCTTCGCACTCGGCGTAGTTGTTGATGTAGCGCGAGATCAGGCCGATGACCTTGTGCTGGTACTTGCGCACCAACAGGTCAAACGCCCGCTTGTCCCCTTTTTGGACCCGCTCGACCAGCGCGCTATCCAGCTCGTTTTCGCCCATCCGGGCCGTCTCCTTGATTACTGCTGCCACTCGCGTCGGATTCCGCCGGCTTGGTCGATCCGCTAAGACAAGGATCGCCGTCGCAAGTTCAGCATGCTGCCACGGATGCCCCAGGCCCAGTGCTGAATGGCATTTTCCGTCCCGGCCTGCCTTCTGGCCGGACGCCCCAAGAACGAAATATGGGGACTTTGGTGCACGAGGCAACCCAGGAAAACCGCCCCGGCTATTCCTCGGCCGCCACTGAGGCTAGCAAGCGCTGACGCTCGGACAGGAGCTTCTCGAAGCTCGGCGTGGGCAACGGACGGCAGAACAGATACCCCTGCAGCTCATCGCAACGGTTGGCCCGGAGGAACTGCAGGTGCTGCTCGATCTCCACGCCTTCGGCCACCACGCCGCGCTTGAGGCGGTGCGCCATATCGATGGTGGCGCGAACGATGGCCTCGTCGTCCGGATCGACACCAATGTTGCGAACGAAACTCTGGTCGATCTTGATCCGGTCGGCCGGCAGCTTGCGCAGGTAATCGAGCGAGGCCGCGCCGGTTCCGAAGTCGTCGATGGCAATGCGCACACCCATGCGCTGCAGGCCGTGCAGGTTGTCGACCAGGTTGGGCGCCGCCTTGATGCTGATGCTCTCGGTGACCTCCATCTCGAGGAGGTTCGGATCCAGCCCGCTTTCGGTCAGGGCCGACGCAACCACTTCCAGAAGATTGGCCTGCATCAATTGCACTGCGGACAGATTCACGCCAAGGCGCAGGCGCAGGCCGAACTTGCGCTCCCACTCCTGTGCCTGCTTGCACGCGGTGCGCAGTACCCATTCGCCGATGGAAACGATCAGGCCGGTTTCCTCGGCCAGCGGAATGAAGAAACCAGGGCCGATGAAACCCAGCTCGGGATGTTCCCAGCGCACCAGCGCTTCCATGCCAACGATATCTTCAGTGACCGCGTCGACCTGCGGCTGGTAGAACACGCGCAACTCGCCGTTATGTTCGGCATGTCGCAGGCCGGATTTCAGCGCCATGTTCTGCTGCTGGGCCTGTTCCGCGCTGACTTCGTAGATCTGGTAGTTGTTGCGGCCCAGGCTCTTGGCGGCGTACATCGCCTCGTCGGCGTGCTTGAGCAAGGTTTCGGCGTCCGGCGCATCGTCCGGGAAGAAACTCACGCCGATCGACGCAGTGATCTGCAACTCGGTGCCGTCATCGATGCGCAGTGGCGCTTCCATTACCTGCACGATCTTCTCGGCAACGCGCAGCACGTCCTCACTCTTGACGATGTGCCGCAGGATCACCACGAATTCGTCGCCCGCGTAGCGCGCCACCGTATCCGATGCGCGCACGCTGCTACGCAACCGCTGTGTGGTGGTGATCAGCACCTGGTCGCCAATGGCATGGCCCAGCGTGTCGTTGATCGTCTTGAAGCGGTCGAGGTCGACGAACAGCAGCGCGAAGCATTCGCCGGTGCGGTTCGCTTCGCGGATGATGGTGTCCAGTCGATCATTGAACAGCAAACGATTCGGAAGCCCCGTCAGCGCATCGAGCAAGCCTTCCGCACGACCTTGTTCGCGCGTGCGGCCCAGTTCGAGCGCGTGCGCGAAACGCGCGGCGGCGGCGCGCAACACGGGTTCAATCACCGCCGGCTCGGCGAAGGCCTGGCGGGTGCCGGCGAGCAATGCACCCAGCACGGCATTGCGCTCGTCCACCAAAGGCAACCCGGCAAATCCGGACAGTCCCAACTGCTCGATCAAGGGATCCACCGGCGCCAGTCGCTTGGCGTCCGTTGGATGCATCATCGTCTGGCCCGCCAGCACGAGCCTTAGCGAGCTTTGCAGTTGCGGACCGGGCCACAGTTGCTCGTCACCGCGCCACATCTGCGAAAGCTGGACCGGAGCGCCACCATCTTCCGGTCGCGCCGACCAGACGGCCAGGTAATCCAGGCCCAGCTCCTCATAAATCAACTTGGAAATGCCAGCGAGGCTGTCGTCGCCGCGACCGTGATTGAACAGGCGCGCCAACAGGGTCAGCGCCAGTTCGGCGCGGGTACTGGCACGCAGGCTGCGGAACACCAGGGCGATGGCGTCGCGGCCGGCGTGACGCACCTTGCGCGCACTCACCTCACCCTGATCGAACGCTTGCCCTGCACGTCGCTGGCAGGGATACCAGTCGCGCGTCGTGTCCTGGAGCACCTGCTCCAGATTTCCCGACCCCATGCGCAAGATGTCGGTGGCCGGCAGGCCATGAAGGCGATCCACCGACACACCGGTCCGCCGTGCAAGCGACGGGCTGGCCTCCAGGATGCGTCCACGCTGGGGTTCGACGATCAGCCATTCGCCCTCCATTTCATCGAAGGCAAAGCGGTAGTCGCCATGATCCGGGGCAAGCACGACCGGGCTGGCGGGTGCCGGCGGCGGCACGTCCATGCGCTGCAGGCGGTGCCAGCGCGCGATCAGCTCGCTGTCGACCTGCGCTGCCTGCAGCCAGTCGGTGACACCCGACGGCAACTGGGTTGGCTTGATCGACGCATGCGGCGCCAGGACCGCCAGGAGCGGCGTGCTGGCGCACGATGGAATACGCCGCAGTTGCTCGACGCACGCCAACGCATCACGGGCATCGCCATCAAGCACGACGATCAGCAGATCCAGTGCCGCGCGCTCTTCCAGCAGGATTGACGCATGCGCCGTGTCTCGCGCCGAATGCACCGCGAAATGCCCTTCACGATCGAGCGCGTCGAAGATGATGCGCCGCATGTCACGCTGGGCGGCTACGACAAGAATGCTCTGACTCATGGGCGCCGCCTCAGAGCAACCAGCGGCCATCGCGCAGGCGCGGACGCTGGGCCGCCTTGACCTGGCAACTCATGCGCACGATCACGTCATTGAACCCGTCCACAAGGTTCGACGGCGCGTCGAGCAGGACGATGCGGCGGATGTGGCCCGTGGCCGTGCGCGCCAGCTGACGCACCAGGGCGGCATCCGGCCCCGCCATCGGCGTCGGCACATCCTTCAGGAAATACACCCCAAAGTGGTTGCTTTGCTGGATGTAGCGCAAAACGAGGCCAAGGCGCTGGCTGCCTGCCATCACGGCATGCTCCTCGCGCAGGTTGCCCAGTCCGGCCGAGGGGTGCCACAGATACACCGCCTGGCCGCTACGGCGCACCAACTGGCGCAGCTGGGCAATCAGCGTCTCGCTGTCGACATCCTCCAGGGCAATCAGGCAGCCGCGATTGGCCAGGATCCGGTCAAGGATTTCGGCACCAGGCTGGACAGGAGTCGGGGCAAGTGGCGTGCTCATTCAGGTCTAAATTACGCGGTCCAGGGGCGTTCGCCTAGCGGCTCGTGAGCGTGGACTTAAATTGCCGTAAGTTTCCATGCGTTGGCTCACAAGCCGCGTTTTTACGCGATTTTCATGTGCCGTACGCCAGCGCATCGAACTGTCTCGCATTCGACGCTACGGACGGGTATGGTGCGAGGTTTCACAGCCAGACCAGACCACCATGTTCGAAGGATTGCGCTTCAACCACTGGAAGACGAGCCTGGACGATCAGGGCATCGTGACCCTGTCCCTCGACCGCGCCAACAGCAGCGTCAATGCCCTCTCCCGCGAGGTACTGGACGAGCTGGGCCAGATCGTCGAGCGCCTGGCCATCGAAAAGCCGGCCGGCGTGCTGATCCACTCCGCCAAGCCTTCGGGCTTTGCGGTGGGCGCGGACATCAAGGAATTCGTCGAATACGCCAAGCAGGGCACGGTGCTGGAAAACATCCAGAACGGGCAGCGGGTGTTCGAGGCCCTGGCTCGCCTGAACTGCCCGACGGTGGCTGCCATCCATGGCGCCTGCATGGGCGGCGGCACGGAGCTGAGCCTGGCCTGTCGCCAGCGCATCGCCGCCGATGACGAGAAAACCAAGATCGGTTTGCCCGAAGTCATGCTCGGCATCCATCCGGGCTGGGGTGGCACGGCCCGCCTGCCGCGCCTGATCGGCGCCACGGATGCCCTGCCCGTCATGCTGACGGGCCGGGGCCTGTCGGCGAAGCGCGCGCTTGCCATGGGCGTGGTCGATCGCCTGGCCCCGCCGGCCGAGCTGCTTGCCGAAGCCCGCGCCCTGTTGCGTCGCCCGCATGTTCGACCCTTCGCGCAGCGCGCCAAGGCGTGGGCGACCAACACCTGGATGGCGCGCCAGATCCTCGCGCCCATGGTGGTCAAGCAAACTGCCGCGAAGGTGCGCAGGGAGCATTACCCCGCGCCGTTCGCCCTGATCGATGTGTGGAAGCGTGGTGGATCGAGCATCCAGCAACGCCTCAAGCTCGAAGCCCGGTCCGTGGCCAAGCTGGCTGAGACGAGCACCGCGCGCAACCTGATCCGCATTTTCCTCTTGCAGGAACGCCTCAAGGGCCAGGGCAGCGGCATCGAGCACGGCATCAAGCATGTGCACGTCGTGGGTGCGGGTGTGATGGGCGGCGATATCGCCGCTTGGGCCGCGTTCAAGGGTTTCCAGGTCACCCTGCAGGATCGCGAGATGAAGTTCATCCAGCCGGCGCTGGACCGGGCGCGCGTGCTTTACGAGAAGAAGCTCAAGTCGGCGGACAAGGTCGAGGAAGTCGTGCGCCGGTTGCGCGCCGACGTCGAAGGCAAGGGCGTGGCCGACGCCGATCTCGCCATCGAGGCCATCTTCGAAAATGCCGAGGCAAAGAAGGCTTTGTATGCCTCCATCGAACCGCAGTTCCAGGCCGACGAAATCCTCGCGACCAATACGTCAAGCATTCCGCTCGACGAATTGCGCCAGGGCGTGAAAGCGCCGCAACGTTTCCTTGGTCTGCACTTCTTCAATCCCGTGGCACAAATGCCGCTGGTCGAAGTGGTGCGCCACGACGGCCTGGATCCGAATATCGAGAAGCGCGCCCTCGCCTTCTGCAAAGCCATTGGCAAGCTGCCCGTCGCGGTCAAGGGCACGCCGGGCTTCCTCGTCAACCGCATCCTGATGCCGTACCTGCTCGAAGCTATGCGCCTGTACAGCGAAGGCGTGCCCGGACCGGTGCTCGACAAGGAGGCCAAGAAATTTGGCATGCCGATGGGGCCGATCGAACTGGCCGATACGGTCGGACTGGACGTATGCGCATCGGTGGGCAAGGAGCTCGCCCCGTTCCTCGGCCTGGAATTGCCGCCGGGTCTTGACGAGAAACTCGCGGCCGGCAAGCGCGGCAAGAAAGATGGCCAGGGCATCTACGTGTGGGTCGATGGCAAGCCGCAGAAGCCGGAGGTGGATCCCGACTACGTGGTGCCGGCCGACCTGCAGGACCGCATGATTCTGCCCATGGTCAACGAAGCCGTCGCCTGCCTTGCCGATGGCGTGGTCGACGACGCCGATCTGCTGGATGCCGGCGTGATCTTCGGCACGGGCTTCGCGCCGTTCCGCGGCGGCCCGATCCAATACGCGCGCAGCGAAGGCCCGGCGGTGATCAAGGGCAAGCTGGAACGACTCGCCCAACGCTACGGTGATCGCTTCGCACCGAAAAATGGCTGGGACCTTCCGGATCTCGCCAAGTCCGACATCTAAGCGGCGCCGACTGAAAAAGAGAGAGGCGGGTGCGCATGCATCCGCCTCTCTTTTTGTCCGTCATACCGACGCTATCGACCGTGGCAGTGTCACCAAATCAGGTCATCGGGCACGCCATCGTCACCCACGCCCGATGCATTCGGATCGACCAGCAGCGCCAGCTGATGCGCGTCGATCTCGCGGACCTGCGTGGCAATCTCGCGCGAAACGATCAGGTAACGCCCGCCGATCTGCACGACACCCAGTTCACCCGTGTTGATGGCCGCCAGCTGCTCGGCATCCACATGCACGCGACGAATCTTGCCGCCGTACTCGAAATGGCGAACCTGCTCGACGTCGTTCTTGTTGAGTGCCTTACCCTGAAGCAGCTGCTGGATCTTCTGCTTCTGTTCGCGCTTGATGCGCGCCTGCTCCTGGGCTTCCTGCTCGGCGCGCTTGCGCTCAGTCGCTTCGGTTTGCGCGCGGATGGCGTAGGCCATGGCCAGATCCATCTCGCCCGAAGGCTTCTTCGCCGCCGGCGCCGATGGGCGACCTTGCTGTTGTGACTTGCCGCCATGACGTCCACCACCGCCTTTGGGTGGCGCACCCTTGCCGCCCTGCGGCTGGGTCTGGCGTTTTTCTTCACGGACCTGTTTGACGATACCGCTCTTGAGGAGCTGATCGCGCAGGGAATCGGCCATGTTCGGAAACCTGTATTACGTGGATTGAATCAATAATGTGGCGGCGGCGGTTCGCTGTGCGGATCGTGCGCTTGCCCAAGGCGAAGTGCTACCAGTTCCTGACGCAAATCGCGGAGCGCCTGCTCCAGCGCCAGAACCCGCTGCGCCTGCTCGGTCTCGACCGTCTGCAGTGCGTTGACGGTCTCGTCGATGAAGGCGAGCCGCACTTCCAGCTCGGTCAGTCGTGCCTCGAAATCAGCTTGCGACACGTCACACCCTCAGACTACGACCGCGACCGATGCCGTAGTAAGCCAGCCCGGCTTCCTCGACCGCTTCGGGATCATAAAGATTGCGCCCATCGAATACGGCAGGCTCCTTCAGCGCCTGGCGGATTCGCGCGAAATCAGGGCTCCGGAACGCTTTCCACTCGGTGACGATGGCGAGGACGTCCGCGCCTTCAAGCGCCTGGTAGGCGCCCTCGCACAGCACCAGGTCAGTACGGTTGCCGTAGATGCGATGCGTTTCCTCGCGCGCCTCAGGGTCGAACGCGCGCACCGTGGCGCCGGCGTTCCACAAGGCTTCCATCAGTTCGCGACTGGACGCCTCACGCATATCGTCGGTGTTCGGCTTGAAGGCCAGGCCCCACAGCGCGATCGTCTTGCCTTTCACATCACCATCAAAGTGGCGCGAAATCAGCTCGAACAGCTTGGTCTTCTGGTCGTGGTTCACCGCTTCGACGGCCCCCAGCAATCGCGCTTCGTAACCTACCCCGCGAGCGGTGCGCTCCAGCGCCTGCACATCCTTGGGGAAGCACGAACCACCGTAACCGGCACCCGGATAGATGAAGTGGTAACCGATGCGCGGATCGGAGCCGATGCCCTGGCGCACGAGCTCCACATCGGCACCGACGCGCTCGGCGATGTTGGCGATCTCGTTCATGAAGCTGATCTTGGTCGCGAGCATGGCATTCGCCGCGTACTTGGTCAGCTCCGCCGATCGCTCGTCCATCACCACGGTGCGCTCGTGGTTGCGGTTGAACGGCGCATACAACTTGCGCAGCACCCCCACGGCTCGCTCGCTCGAACTGCCGATGATGATGCGGTCGGGACGCAGGCAGTCTTCCACCGCGTCGCCTTCCTTCAAGAACTCCGGATTGGAGACCACGTCGAACTCGACCGCTGCACCGCGCCGGGCCAACTCGGCGGCGATCGTCTCGCGCACGCGATCGGCGGTGCCCACGGGCACCGTCGACTTGTTCACCACCACGGCGTAGCGATCCAGATGCTGGCCGATGGTACGCGCCACGCCCAGGACATACTTGAGATCTGCGCTGCCGTCTTCGTCCGGCGGCGTGCCCACGGCGATGAAGATGACCTGACCGTGATCGATGCCCGGTGCAGCGTCGGTCGTGAAGTCCAGCTGGCCGCTGGCGTGATTGCGCTTGACGATCGGCTCGAGCCCCGGCTCGTAGATAGGAATTTCGCCGCGCTTGAGGCGATCGACCTTAGGCTGGTCGATGTCGACGCAAACCACGTGATTGCCCATTTCGGCCAGACAGGCGCCGGTGACAAGGCCCACATAGCCCGTGCCGAAGATCGTGACTTTCATGTCGCGGGGATTCCGAAATACCGAGGAAGCGGATTCTAACAGCCCTGTGCAGGGGCGATGGGAGTCAACCGGAAGTCCGGGGCTGGCGCCAGCCGCTCAAAGCAACGGGGCGCGAATTGCTTCGCGCCCCGTGCGGACTTGCTCAGGTTAACCGGCGATTACTGCTTGCCGGCGCCCTGCTCGCCACCGGCCGGCGTCGGGCCGGTCTTCTTCAGCGTCACGTCGAAAACGATCGTGGCGTTCGGCGGGAAGCCGTTCTGCGGCTGTGCACCGTAGGCGATGTTCGACGGGATGAACAGCTTGTAGTGACCACCCACCTGCATCAGCTGCAGGCCTTCGCGGAAGCCCGGAATCACGCTGCCGAGCGGAATCGTGGCCGGACCGGCCTGGCCTTCGTGCTTGGAGGAGTCGTCAAAGACTTCGCCATTGACAAACGAACCGACGTAGTCGACCTGGACGGTGTCGTTCGGGCCCGGGCGAGCGCCCGTACCCTGGGTGATCACCTGGTACTGCAGGCCCGACGCCGTGGACTTCACGCCCGGCGCGGTCTTGTTCTTGGCGATGAAGGCGTCGCCTTCGGACTTGTTCTTGGCAGCGACCTTCTCGTACTCAGCCTTGGCCTTGGTCTGCAGGTTCGCGACGAAAGCGTCACGGACCGTCTTGGCTTCGGCTTCGGTCATGGTCGGCTTCTGGCCGGACAGGGCGGAAGTCACCGCACGGCCGACGACGGCCGGGTCCACTTCTTCACGCACCAGCGGAGGCAACTGGCTCGCCAGATCCCAGCCAACCACATAGCTGGCCTTGGTCTTGTCCACGGCGCCTGCAGCGGCAGGGGCAGCGGTCTTGGCAGCCTGAGCGTGCACGCCGGCAGTCAGGCCGAGCGCCACAGCCAGCGCGGCGGCCGTCAGCGTGGGACGCGAAAATTGCTTCATTTGAACTCCCTCGTGTTGGATGTCCCGGTGCGTACCGGACGAGCCTCCCCGATGGAGGCAGTCCCCGCATTGTGCGGCGCCTTGTGCGTCTTAGCAACGAGATGACCCACAAGACCACGGGGAACCGTAAAGGTTCACCGGGAAATCACGTCGTGGCTTCTTGCGAACCCTTGCCGGACAAGGGGTTTAGCGTGATGAGCGTCTCACGCCATAGCGACCCCAAGCACTGGATCACCCGTGCCCGCCGCCCGGTCGCCCGTCCCTTTCCAGGGTGTCTCGCAGTGCCGCCTGCAGGCGCGCATGCACTTGCACAAGCACGCGCCACAACAACCATGTCAGCACCAGACCCACCAGGACGAGCACCAGCGCGACTTCGCGCGGCGGCAGGATGGTCGACGCCAGTGCCGCCACCAGCAGGCCAAGAATCCACATCGTGGCCAGCGGGATGATCTTCGCCAGCACCGCGCGCAAGCGCATCGTCAACGACCCGCCGACATGCTCGGGAATGCTCAGCTCCGCCAGCAACATGCCCAGCGCGGCGGCCTTGCGATACGCCGCCACGATCATCGGCAGGGACAGCAGCGCGGCCAGCGACCAGGCCACGCTGCGCTTCACCAGCGGCCGGTTGTCGAGGATCTCCCAGTGGAAGAAGCCCCGGCGATACAGGTAGGCCATGATCAGGAAAACCGCCACCACCAGCATCATGTTGATGATCACGTGCCAGACGAGGCGCCGGATCATCTTCATCACCATCGCCCCCTGCCCGCTCAGGCTGAGGTTGCCCATCCAGTCCGTATAGGCGGTGAACAGGCCCGTGAGATTCGACGGCAGCTTTCGCGCCATCACATCGGCAAGCGGATCGGCGGCGCGAATCAGATAGGGCGTCAGGAATGTCGTGATCGCCGATACAGCGACGGCGACCGGATAGAGGAATCCGCTGGTCACCTTCAGGGAGAGGCCCAACGAGGCAATGACGAAGGAGAACTCGCCGATCTGCGCCAGGCCCATGCCCACACGCAATGACACGCGCCCTCCGTTGCCCGCCACGAACGTGCCGAAACTGCAGGTGATGACCTTGCCGACGATCACCACGATCGTGACCAGGGTGATGGGCGCGGCGTATTCCACCAGCAGTTTGGGATCGATCAGCATGCCAATGGCAACGAAAAACACCGCACTGAACATGTCCCGCACCGGGCCAATGATGCGCTCGACGCGCTCCACCGAATCGGATTCGCCCACGATGGCGCCGATCAGGAAGGCGCCCAGCGCGATGCTGTAGCCCATTTCGGTCACCAGCAGGCAGAAGCCGAAGCAGATGCCGAGCACGGCTACCAGCAAGACGTCATCGCGACTGACCCGCGCAATGTAATCGACCACGCGCGGGACCAGCAGCAGGCCGACCACCAGTGACACCAGCAAGAACAACGTCAGACGGCCGACGGCTTCCATCGCCTGCCCGGCTTCCAGATCGCCGGTACTGGCAATGCCCGTGAGCAAGGCCATGAGCACGATAGCCAGCACGTCTTCAATGATGAGGATGCCGAACATCAGTTGAGCGAAGCGCTCTTTCTTGAGGTTCAGATCGTCCAGCGCTTTCATGATGATGGTGGTGGACGACATCGACAGCATGGCGCCAAGGAACAGCGAGTCCATCGAGCTCCACCCGAAGAAGCGACCCATCTCGTAGCCGATCCACAGCATCAGCACGATTTCGCACAAGGCGGCGACAAGGGCCGCACCACCGACCTCACGCAGCTTTTTCAGGCTGAATTCCAGACCCAGCGCGAACAGAAGCAGGATCATGCCCAGTTCGGACAAGGTGCGAATGGTGGCTTCGTCGTGGATGAACACCACGGGGAACGTAAAAGGTCCGACCAGCACGCCGGCGATGATGTAGCCCAGTACCACCGGTTGCTTCAGTCGCTGAAAGATCACGGTCGTCAGACCGGCGACCAGCATCACCGTGGCGAGGTCCTGGATGAACTGCAATGCGTGCATGAGTGCTTCCGTTGCGAATCACCGCAAGACTAACAGCGGCACCTATGCGCTCGTAGCTTTCCGTTCGGGCGAAATCGCGAAAATGAAGACCCGTTACACATCCAAGACTTAGGCCTCGGCCGCAACTTTTTTGAAATTTTTTTATCGCGGACGCTTGACGAAATGGCGATCCCTATCTATTCTTTCGGGCTCCACAGGACGTGGGGCCATAGCTCAGCTGGGAGAGCGCCTGCATGGCATGCAGGAGGTCGGCGGTTCGATCCCGCCTGGCTCCACCAATCAAATTTGGAAATGTCCCCATCGTCTAGAGGCCTAGGACATCACCCTTTCACGGTGGCGACCGGGGTTCGAATCCCCGTGGGGACGCCAGATTTGAAGCTTGTTGGGAACGCGGAGCGGTAGTTCAGTCGGTTAGAATGCTGGCCTGTCACGCCGGAGGTCGCGGGTTCGAGTCCCGTCCGCTCCGCCATTATACGGAAAGCCCGCCTAGCGCGGGTTTTTTGTTGCCTGTCGCCTGACCAGGCCCTGCTTCGGCCACTATCGCTCGCCTGCATCCCGTTACGACGCCGGATCGCCCGCCTGCTCTTCCCTGCGCTTTTCCAGCGGTTCCAGCGTACCGAGCGAATGCCCCTGCTCGGCGAGATATTCCAGCCAGCGCGAAAGAAACCCGTTCATGCGCAAACGATGCTGAAGGACGGTATGTGCCGGCGGAAACGGCCCGAGCACCTGCCAAAGGTGCCGTCCCGGATGGCAATGCAATGCTTCGGCAACATGCGCATCCATGTACATCCGCAGCTGCGCCGATGGCGACGGATGCCCGGTATGGTCGTCGAGGAAGTCGTAGGTGAGCTCCAGCTCCAGCGTGTAGGGATGCTTCTCCTGCACCTGCAGGCGCACATCCAGGCCATCGTCCACGCTGGAAACATAAAAGCCAGGCTTCAGGCTGGCGGGATCGAACAACCTCACCAGCCGGTGGTAGTTCTCCGCGTACAACCCCATCAGGAATCCGAAGCGTCCCGGTAGCAAGGCATTGCGGCTGTCGAGCACGGCACTCATGGGGTACGGCAACTCCTGATCAGAACATGGTCCGCTCGATACCGAAGCGGTCGAAGATCTTGCTGGCAATCTCCTCGATGGAGACGTGGGTGGTGTTCAAATTCGGGATCCCTTCCCGACGCATCAGCTTGTCGGCCTGCTCCAGCTCCCAGCGGCACTGCTGCAAGGTGGCATAGCGGCTGCCGGCGCGGCGCTGTTCGCGAATCTGCGCCAGACGCTGGGGATCGATGGTGAGCCCAAAAAGACGATCGCGGTAGGGGCGAAGTCGCGCCGGGAGTTCGAGCTTGTCCAGGTCGTCGTCAGTGAGGGGGTAATTGGCGGCACTGACACCGTAATGCAAGGCCATGTACAGACAGGTCGGCGTCTTGCCGGAGCGGGAGACGCCCACCAGGATCAGGTCGGCCTGGGCATAGTCCACATCGATGCCATCGTCATGGGACAACGCGTAGTTGGTGGCGTTGATGCGCGCTTCGTACTTGTCGAAATCCACCAGGCCATGCGAGCGATTCACCGCGCCGGAACGCTTGGCGCCCAGTTCGTCTTCCAACGGGCCGATGAACGGCGCGAAGACATCGAGCATCAGGCCACCGCTGGTCGCCACAATGTCACAAAGATCCCGCGAGGCCATGGTGTTGACGACGATGGGACGTTCACCGGTCTGGGCGTAGCGTGTCTTGATGCGCAGCGCCGCGGCTTCGGCCTTGTGGGCATCATCGATGAACGGGAGGCGATGCTTGTCGAACTGCACCCCTTCGAACTGGGCCAGGATGCTGTTTCCGATGGTCTCCGCCGTAATACCAGTGGAGTCGGAGATGAAGAAAACGGTTCGGCGCATGGCAATCCAAAGGGTTTCCGATGATGTCGGCGAACACCTTAGCGCATGCGTCAATGCCTGTCTTTGCTTGACCCTTGGCTGACTGGTATGCAGTTGGCGCGGCAGTGGTTGGCAATGGTCTTCTTGTGCCGCGCAGCAAAGCCGGGGGACAATACCAGTTCTTTGCGGCCGGATTATCCGGCCGCGACCGCATTATCCCTGAAGAGCTCTTGAGGAGACTCCCTTGAACGATCTGGTGCTTTGGCTCGACTCGCTGCGCATGTCCGACCTGGGCAAGGTGGGCGGCAAGAATGCGTCGCTTGGCGAGATGATCGGCAATCTGTCGAAGCTGGGTGTTTCCGTGCCGGGCGGCTTTGCCACCACGGCCGACGCGTTTCAGCAGTACCTGGACAAGAGTGGCGTGGCCAAGCGCATTCAGGCGCGCCTGGCCGACCTCAACGTCGACGACGTGGACGCGCTGACCACCGCCGGCAAGGAAATCCGCGAGTGGGTCACCGAGACCCCGCTGCCGGCTGACCTCGACCAGGCCATCCGCGACGCGTACGCGAAGCTCTGCAAGGACGCCGGCGCGGACGACATCGCCGTCGCGGTGCGCTCCTCGGCCACGGCCGAAGATCTTCCGGACGCCTCGTTCGCCGGCCAGCAGGAAACCTTCCTCAACGTCGTCGGCATCGAGGACGTGCTGCACAAGGTGAAGGAAGTCTTCGCCTCGCTCTACAACGACCGCGCCATCGCCTACCGCGTGCACCAGGGCTTCAAGCACGAAGACGTGTTCCTGTCGGCCGGCGTGCAGCTGATGGTCCGCTCGGACGTCGGCGCCTCGGGCGTGCTGTTCACGCTCGACACCGAGTCGGGTTTCCGCGACGTCGTCTTCGTCACCGGCAGCTACGGCCTGGGCGAGATGGTCGTCCAGGGCGCAGTGAATCCCGACGAGTTCTATGTCTTCAAGCCCACGCTCAAACAGGGCAAGCCCGCCGTCCTGCGCCGTAATCTCGGCGCCAAGCAGCTGCGCATGGTCTATTCCAGCGCTCCGGGCGAGCGCGTCAAAACCGAGCCGACGCCGGCCGAGCTGCGTAATCAGTTCTGCATTGGCGACACCGACATCGAAGAGCTCGCACGCCAGGCGCTCATCATCGAGCAGCACTACGGCCGCCCGATGGACATCGAGTGGGCGAAGGACGGCAACACCGGCAAGCTTTACATCGTGCAGGCTCGCCCGGAAACGGTGAAGTCCCGCGCGCATGCCACGCAGCTGGAGCGCTTCCACCTGCTCGAGAAGGGCAAGGTGCTCGCCGAAGGTCGCGCCATTGGCCAGAAAATCGGCGCCGGCAAGGCGCGCGTCATCCGCTCGCTGAGCGACATGAACAAAGTGCAGCCGGGCGACGTGCTGATCGCCGACATGACCGATCCCGATTGGGAGCCGGTGATGAAGCGTGCCTCGGCCATCGTCACGAACCGTGGCGGCCGCACCTGCCACGCCGCGATCATCGCGCGCGAGCTGGGCGTGCCGGCCGTGGTCGGTACGGGCAATGCGCTCGACACCATTCCTGACGGCCACGACATCACCGTGTCCTGCGCCGAAGGCGACACCGGCACCATTTACGACGGCATCCTGAAGTTCGATCGCGTCACCGCCGACCTGGGCGACATGCCCGAGGCGCCGCTGAAGATCATGATGAACGTCGCCAACCCGGAGCGCGCATTCGACTTCGGCATGCTGCCGAACGCCGGCATCGGCCTGGCCCGCCTGGAAATGATCATCGCCAGCCACATCGGCGTGCATCCCAAGGCACTGCTGGAATACGGCAAGCAGGACGCCGCCACCAAGGCCAAGATCGACGAGCGCATCGCCGGCTATGCCGATCCGGTGAGCTTCTACGTGGATCGACTGGCCGAAGGCATCGCCACCATCGCCGCCTCGGTGTACCCGAAGCCAGTGATCGTGCGCCTGTCGGACTTCAAGTCCAACGAATACGCCAACCTGCTCGGCGGTTCGCGCTACGAGCCGCATGAAGAGAACCCGATGATCGGCTACCGCGGCGCCAGCCGTTACGTCGATGCGGGCTTCGCCGAGTCGTTCGGCCTCGAGTGCAAGGCCGTCAAGCGCGTGCGCGAAGTGATGGGCCTGGACAACGTGTGGGTGATGATCCCGTTCGTGCGCACGCTCGGCGAGGGCCGCAAGGTCATCGAGGTGCTGGGAAAGAACGGCCTCAAGCAGGGCGAGAACGACCTCAAGATCATCATGATGTGCGAAGTGCCGTCCAATGCACTTCTCGCCGATGAGTTCCTGGAGATCTTCGACGGCTTCTCGATCGGCTCGAACGATCTGACCCAGCTCACCCTGGGCCTGGATCGCGACTCGAGCATCGTCGCCAACCTGTTCGACGAGCGCGACCCGGCCGTCAAGAAGCTCCTGGCGATGGCCATCAAGACTGCCCGCGACAAGGGCAAGTACGTCGGCATCTGCGGCCAGGGACCGTCCGATCACCCGGATCTGGCCGAGTGGCTGATGGACCAGGGCATCGAGTCGGTGTCGCTCAATCCGGACACCGTGGTCGACACCTGGCTGCGCCTGGCCAAGAAAAAGGCGGGCTGATCAGGCTGAGGCAGAGCGAAAAAGGGCGATGGCAACATCGCCCTTTTTTTGTGCGCTGGTCGACAGCATGACCGATGGCATCTCACGGGAACTGCGCATTTGCTCCCGTAGTCTGTGACCTGAGCGGCATCCCCTGCCCGCCCAAGGAACAGGACATGCGCGCCATTTACGCCACGCTCGCCCGCAACAAGGGCTTCATCGCTTTTCTCTTCGGCATGCTGGTGCTGCGCAGCGCCATCGCCGACTGGAACGTGGTGCCCACAGGCTCCATGCAGCCGACGATCCGTATCGGCGACCGCATCATGGTCGACAAGCTCGCTTACGACCTGCGCCTGCCCTTCACGCATGTCTCCCTCGTGCACTTGTCCGATCCGAAACGCGGAGACATCGTGGTGCTGGATTCGTCGGCCGCCAACGAAAAGCTGGTGAAGCGCGTCGTCGGTGTGCCAGGTGATGTGGTCATGCTGCGCAACAACCGGCTGATCGTCGATGCGCAACCGGCCCGCTATCACCCCGTGGTCGTACAAGGCATTCGCGACGACACGCAGGAGCCGGCGCATTACGAAATGGAATCGCTCGCCGGGGAAAAGCACCTGATCCGCTTGTCATCGCTGCTTCGCGCCCAGGACTTCGGGCCGGTCATCGTGCCGCCCGGGCATTACCTTCTCCTCGGAGACAATCGCGACAACAGCGCAGATTCACGTTACTACGGCTTTTTTCCGCGCAACGAAATCACCGGGCGCGCCACGCGCGTAGCCGTGTCGCTGGATCCTTCCAATCACTATCTGCCCCGTCGTGACAGGACCGGCCTGAAACTGCAGTAAAGGGGCGATCACTCAAGCGCGGTCGTCGCCGCCTGGTTTCCCGGAACGAAGCGCGCGACTTCCATCCGATTCCGGCCACCCTCTTTCGCCTCGTACATTAGCCGGTCGGCCTCGCGCAGCATGTCACGCAAGCCCAGTTCCTCAAGCGCGCCGGCGTCGAGATAGGTCACGCCAAAACTGACCGTCATGGCAAAGCGCGTTCCGTCGACCGCCGTCTGGTGATCGGCGCGCAACGCGTCCATCAATCGCTGCGCCGATTCGGTCACATGGTCCTCGCTAGCCACGCAGCTGAGCACGGCGAACTCCTCGCCCCCGACGCGAGCGACGACATCCTCCTCGCGCCAGGTCTCTCGACACAGTTCGGCCAGTCGCTTGAGCGCGACGTCGCCCGTTTCATGACCGTAGGTGTCATTGATCCGCTTGAAGTGATCGATATCGAACATCACCAGCACGATGGTCGACGGAGGCACCGATCGCCGCAAAAGCCCGGCGGAAAGCGACAGGAATGCGCGGCGGTTGTACAGGCCAGTGAGAGGGTCGGTTTCGGCCATGCTGCGCAGATCGGCAATCAGCTGGCCGCGTTCCTTCTGCAGGGCAAGCCGCTGCACCAGATCGTCCTTGAGGACATCCAGAGACCGGAACAGCTCAGCAATCTCGCCGTGGTAGCGGTGCCGCGTGGGCGTTGCGTCCAGTTTTCCGGCCGCCAGGGCCAGGATGTAGCGACCGGCTTCCACAAACGGCCTCACGATCGTGCGGTGAAACATCATGGCGGCCATCAGGAGAGCGGCGGTGAGCAACAGGGCGATCACCAGGAATCCCGCGAGGGCATGGCGTTCGCGTTCGAGCTTCGCCGTAAGGTCGCCGCGAACGAGGGCCATGGACTCGTCGCGCAGGGAATAAACCGACTGCAAATAGCCGTGGAACCGACTGTGAAAGACAGACACGGTGACGGCATTCCGGGGATCCTGCTGCAGTGTCGCCATGGTCTTGTCCACGAACGCGGGCATTTCCTGGAAGAAACGCACCTGCACGGCAGCGACAACCGGGTCGGACAGGCGCGGCAGGCCACGCGCGGCCGTGATCAGCATTTCCTGGAGGAACACCAGCCCGCCGAGCATGCGCTGAATTCGATGGTCCTCCTCGGCCGAAAGCGGACGTCGCGAAATCAATGCCGGAGACAACTGGGACTCGAGCAATCCTGCCTCCCGGCGCAGATTGGCGGCAAATCCCGCCATGTACAGCATGCCCTGCGCGGAGCGATCGGCGTCCATGATCGCGACCGCACTGGTCTGGTCGATGGGCGTGACATGAAGTGGCACCTTGGCTAGTTTCCGGATCGAATCGGCGACCGCATCCGCGCTTCGCTCGGCCACCGGCGTGCTGACCAGCACATCCACCTGACGTCGGGCGTCATTCAACGCCACTTCGGCATTAGCCAGATGCTGTCGCAGCAAGGCGCACGTGTCGCAACGATCCGGCGCGAGGAAAGGCCTGAGGGCTGACAGCCGATGATCGGTCGTCTGTCGTCGCGCTTCCAGTTCGCGCTGAACCGGAGCCGGAGGCAGTGCACCTTCCAGCAAAAGAATGACCGGCTCACGCTCGTCCACGATGGCATCGAATACCGCGAGACCCGCATCGAGCTGGCGGGCCTGGGCCACGGCTTGCCGCGCGGTCGTGTAGGCCTCCCACCGATGGAACAACTGCCAGGCAAGCAAACACAGGACAATCGCGTAGATCACCCCCAGCACCCACTGGAAGCGCCGATCGATGGAAGATCGCGACATCGATGGAACGGACATGCGAACGCCCCAGGCTCATCCAGGACGTCGCAAGCTTCAGCCAACACGCGAACGCAGGCAATTGGGGGTGTACGCGATTTGGGTAGGTAAAATTACTGGGGACACGCCGCGTGACGCTTCGCGGCCCATGCCGCAGCACGGCCCGGCGGCGGGCACCTACCCCACCCGGTGATCCGGCCCGCTCAGTTCACCCGGGCAAGGACCACGGAAACGTTGTCGCTGCCACCACCTTCCAGCGCCGCCAGCAGCAGGTGATCCACGCACTCCTGCGCTGACAGGTCGCGACGCTCGACGATGCCACTGATCACGGCGTCGCTGACTTCCTCGGTCAGGCCGTCGCTGCACAGGAGAAAGGCCATACCCGGCTCAACCCGCCCGCGTGCCATGCCGATGTGGAGCTGGTCGAGTGCCGTGATGCCCAGGGCCTGGGTGATCACGTTGCGCTGTGGATGTCGTGAAGCGAGGGCCGGATCGAGCGTCCCGGCGGCGACCAGTTCCTGGACCAGCGAATGATCGTGGCTGATCTGCCTGAGCTTGCCGCCCTGCCAGACATAGATGCGGCTATCGCCGACCCAGGCCACTTCGTAACCTTGTGGCTCCAGCTTGAGCGCGGCAATGGTGGTCCCCATGGGCAGGGCATCCTGGTAGCCACGCGCCTTGGCGATCAGTCGCTCATCGGCCGCGCGCACCGCCTCGACCAGGCCATGACCACGGGTGACGAGATCGGCCATCGCATCGCGGACCAATGCCGAGGCCACTTCGCCATGCTGGTGCCCGCCCATGCCATCGGCGACCAGATAGAGGCCCAGGCCCGGATCGGCGTAGTAAGTGTCTTCATTCCGCGTACGGCGAAGGCCGACGTGGGTACCGTGTCCGAATTCGATCATGGGCTACCGGGGAAATACGTTTGCGCGGAGCATGCCCCATGTCAGGGGTGTTGTCACGACGATCCGTCCCGCGTATGATTGCCGGCTCGCGTGGACCACCATGTGAAACCTTATGGAGAGGTGGCAGAGTGGTCGAATGTACCTGACTCGAAATCAGGCGTACGTGTAAGCGTACCGTGGGTTCGAATCCCACCCTCTCCGCCAGATTCGCAAAAGGGCTCCCGATGGGGGCCCTTTTTGCGTGGGTCGGACGTGCGCATCGCGGCTCGACACGATTGACTACATCGGCGGGCGTGCCAGAGGGTTGGACGCAACGGCGCATCCAACCCTTCATGAACCCATCGAGTCACTGCACCGTTTCAGGCGCCTCGACCACGGCAGGCGCATCTTCCTTGCGCCACACACTCAGGCCACCCGCACTCTTGTCCAGGCCGTCCAGGCGACGTTCGTGCACGACGATCTCGTCGGCACTGGCACGCAAAATGCGCGGACGGCGATCGAGCACGACCGGCATCATCACCGCAGCGGGGCCCTGCTCCTGCGCGCCCTCGAACCCCAGGTCCAGCACGACCTGGCCCGAGGTCATGGCGATGTAGACCTCGGCCAGAAGCTGGCAGTCGATCAGGCCGCCGTGAAGGTCACGGGCGGAGTTGTCCACGCCGAGGCGTTTGCACAATGCGTCGAGGCTGTTGCGCTGCCCCGGATAACGCTCACGCGCCATCATCAGCGTATCGAGGATGCTGCAGCGATCGGACAAACGACCGTAATGCTGGCCGGCGCGCGCCAGTTCCGCGTCGATAAAGCCGACGTCGAACGTCGCGTTGTGGATGATCAGTTCGGCACCGTCGACGAAGGCCAGAAACTCGTCCACCACGTCCGGAAAATGCGGTTTGTCGAGCAGGAACTCGTCCTCAATGCCGGTGACCTGCCGCGCGCCTTCATCGATCTGGCGATCGGGATTGAGATAGGTCTGGTAGTTCCGACCGGAAGGACGACGCTCGATCAACTCCACGCAGGCTATTTCGATCAGGCGATGCCCCTGGCGCACTTCCAGGCCGGTGGTTTCCGTATCGAGAACGATCTGCCTCATGCCTTGCTCCGATGCAGTTCCGCCTGCTCACGCGCGGCAACGTCCACACGCTCGTTTTCCACATGACCGTTATGGCCGCGCACCCATGCCCAACGCACCTGGTGCTTGCCGACTGCGTTGGACAGGCGCTCCCACAAATCCTGGTTCTTCACCGGCTTCTTGTCGGCGGTTTTCCAACCATTGGCGCGCCACTTCGGCACCCATTGCTCGATGCCCTGCATGACGTATTTCGAATCCGTCGTCACCGTCACCTTGCAGGCTCGCGTGAGCGCCTCGAGCGCAGCGATCGCGCCCATCAGTTCCATACGGTTGTTGGTGGTATCCGGCTCGCCGCCCGAGAGCAGCCGTTCGGTACCCTTTGAGCGCAGCAGCGCGGCCCATCCGCCCGGTCCGGGATTGCCGAGGCAAGCGCCGTCGGTAAATGCTTCCACTTCAGTCATCGTTACCTGCTTATTGAACTCACTTTCGGCATCAGGACGAAGCATGTCGCCTCGCTCCCGGCGCCAGATTCACATTGACCGGTGCGCGCACCAGCTTGGGCTGCAACCGCGTCGGTATCGCCGCACGCCGCTGCTTGCGCGCGACAAGCACGAAGGCACCGCCACCAGGCTGTTCACCGCGATGCGCACCGGTCGCGTTGGGCAACATGTGCCCTACCCGAATGACCCGTTCGATATCGAGCCTGCTGTCGCGCACCCAACGCTCCAGCGTCATCGGCGACCGCAACAGCGGCTTGCCCTGCCCTCGCGTATGCCAATAGATCCACGGCGCCCAGGCGCTGAGCGGATGCACGCCGGTCAGGACCAGGGTGCCGCCGGGAGCGAGGACGCGACAAGCCTCGGCCAGGAACGGCTGCGGCGCGGGCGAAGTCTCGATCGCGTGACGCAGCAGTACCAGATCGAACGCGTCATCGGCAAAGGGTAAGGGCTCATCGGCTCGCGCCCTGAGATCGCCGCGAAAGCGATCACCGGTCGCCCTCAGCCGCACCCAGTGGCCCAGCAACGGCAAGACGGGCGGGTGATCATGCGGCAACGCCGACACCAGCAAGGCGTGCTCGCCTGCACAGCGCTGCAGCTCGGGCAACAGCACCGCTGTGGCCTCCGCCTGCAGTCGGCGCAGGTGCGCTCCCGCGTAGATGTCTTTGTCGCGCTGCGGCATGCGTCAACGGCCCGGAATTACTTCCGCACAGTGTACCGGCTGGCGCCTTGCCCGGAGACCTTTCCTCAACGCGTTCACGCTCGCCGCGCATGACGGGGCGCACAGGGACCGGGCCAAGGCGGGCACAAGTCTGAACGCCCGAACTTGCGATTAACGACCTGCTAACAAGCCCACCGTCGCGCCCGTTTTATAGTTTCCGGCCTCGCGCAAGCCGGATGCCTGCGCCAGTCGATACGAAACAGCAGCGGAGAACTCCTTGCACGTCGTACCGTTACCGGCGCTAGCCGACAACTACATCTGGATGCTGCACGACGACGACGGCAACGCGCTGGTGGTCGACCCAGGCGACGCCGCTCCTGTCGAAGCGGCGCTTTCCGCGCACCGGCTCTCGCTGCGTGGCATCTTGCTGACGCACCACCACCATGACCACATCGGCGGTGTCGTTGATTTGCTGCGACATCATGTGGTGCCGGTGATCGCACCGCATGATGGACGCATCGAGCATGCCACGCGGCGCGTCGCTGACGGCGACGCCGTTGCGTTCGATGCACCGGCGGCCGCGTTCCGGGTCATCGCGATTCCGGGACACACCAGCAGCCATATCGCCTACCTCGGCGAAGGGCTGATGCTCTGCGGCGACACCCTATTCAGCATGGGCTGCGGCCGCCTCTTCGAAGGTACACCATCGCAGATGCTTGCCTCGCTGGATCGACTGGCGATGTTGCCGGATGAAACGCTGGTGTGCTGCGCGCACGAGTACACCGCGGCAAATGGCCGATTCGCGAAAACCGTCGAACCGGCCAACGCCGCTCTGGATTCGCGACTGATCGACGTTGCACGCCTTCGCGAAGCGAACCAGCCGACCCTGCCGGTCACGCTCGCCACCGAACGCAAGACCAACCCTTTTCTGCGCGTCGACAACGACGACGTGATCGCCTGGTGCGCCACGCACGCTTCCGACGCGGGCAATCGCACGGCACGCTTTGCGGCGCTGCGCTCGGCCAAGGACGGATTTCGCGGATGAAGCGACTTTGCCAACGTGTCCTGCCGATGGCGCTGACCAGTTTGCTCGCCGCCTGCGCGACAACACCGCAACCGTCCATACCCAAGGGCGGCACGACCATTGCGCCGCCCCGGACATCCATTCGCGATGTCGACCACGGCATCCATGGCGCAGCCAAACCACTCGCCCAGGGCAATGTCTGGGATGATTTGCGCAGCAGCTTCGCCATGGCGGACTGCGATGCCGATCCGGTAATCATGAGCTGGGCGCGCAGTTACACGCGCAATCCCGATCGATTCGAAGCCCAGATGCGCGATGCGTTGCCGCGCTTGATGTACGTGCAGAAAGTTGCCGCGCAACATGGCGTCGCTGGTGAGTTTGCGCTGTTGCCATGGGTCGAAAGCCGGTATCGCCCCATCCCCAGCAGCAAGGGTAATCCTGCGGGCATGTGGCAGATCATGCCGGTCACCGCCAATGCGCTGGGCATGCGCGTGGACAAGAACTACGACGGTCGCCTCGATGTGCCCGCGGCCACCGACGCGATCATGTCCTTGCTGAGCCGATATCACGAAGACCTCGGTGACTGGCGTCTAGTGGCCTACGCCTACAACGCCGGTGAGTTTGCCGTACGCAAGATGGTGAATCAGCGCGGCGCCCCTCCGGCCGAACCCATCATTCCAAAGCTGCCCGTCAAGCCGGTAACGCGTGAGCATCTGGCCAAGTTGCTGGCTATCGCCTGCGTTGTACGGGAACCACAACGATTCAACGTGGAATTGCCACAGCTTCCTGTCGACCAACAGCTGGTATCCGTCGATGTGGATCGCTCCATGCCACTGGCGCAAGCCGCCGATCACGCCGGCATGTCGGTCGATGACATGAAGAATCTCAATGCGGGATTCCGCAATGGTTACTTCGACAAGAGCGCGGCAACTTACCTGCTTGTCCCTAGCAACCGCGCCGAGCAGTTTCGCAATGCGCTGGTCAGCGACGCGACGGCAGGTAAAGCGGACGATGCGCCACCGATGGCACCCGCCGAAGCCGCTGCGGCCAGCGACAGGCCGGCGACCAGCAAGAAGTCAGCCAAGTCCGCCCCCAAAACCGTTGCCAAAGCCGGCACGGGAGGTGTCCGTACGCATACCGTCAAGGCGGGCGACACGCTCTGGACCATTGCGCGGCGCTATTCGGTGGACGTGGAGCAGCTCAAGCGCGTCAACCATCTCAACGGCAAGACATTGCGGCTGGGCCAGGTGCTGACGGTGGACGCAACGCGCTGAGCCTTCAAGGGCGTGGTCCTGACGGCGCCCGGATGCATTCCCGCATGGTGGAATCGCGCAGCCATGCGGGTTCCCGCCTGCTAAACTCCCGCCGCTGCGCCGGTACGGCGCGCCAATGGTCACTGGAGGACGCATGGGATTCCTGCACGGCAAGCGTGCGCTGATCGTCGGCATCGCCAGCCAGCGTTCGATCGCCTGGGGTATTGCCAACGCAATGCACCGAGAAGGCGCACAACTCGCCTTCACCTACCAGAATGATCGCCTGAAGGATCGCGTCGAAGAGGCAGCCAATGCCTTCTCCTCCAACATCGTGCTTCCGTGCGATGTGGCCGACGACGCTCAGATCGACGACCTGTTCACCGCCCTGGGCAAGCACTGGGACGGTTTCGACATCCTTGTGCATTCCGTCGGTTTCGCGCCGCGCGAAGCGCTGCAAGGCGAGTACCTGGACAACCTCACGCGCGAAAGCTTCAACATCGCCCATGACATTTCCAGCTACAGCCTGGCTGCACTCGCCAAGGCGGCTCGTCCGCTGATGGCCGGCCGGGGTGGCTCGATCCTCACGCTCACCTACCTTGGTGCCGAGCGTGCGCTGTCGAACTACAACGTCATGGGCCTGGCCAAGGCCAGCCTGGAGGCCAATGTGCGCTATCTGGCCTTCAATCTCGGCCCGGAAGGAACGCGCGTCAATGCCATCTCGGCCGGCCCCATCAAGACGCTGGCGGCGGCGGGCATCTCCAACTTTCGCAAGATGCTTGACCACGTGGACGAAAACGCACCGCTCCGCCGCAGCGTCACCATCGACGAAGTAGGCAATGTCGGTGCGTTCCTGTGCTCTGACCTCGCCTCGGGCGTGACCGGTGAAATCACCTATGTCGACGCGGGCTACAACATCCTGGGCATGACCGGCATCTGATCGGCTACTGCCGCATGACGTTGGTGGAAAAGGCGCCCCTGGGCGCCTTTTCATTGGCCGCAAACCCGGGCCGCCGGCTCTTTCGGCTGGCCGAATGCACTCTCTTAGCGACATCCGGCCTTAGGTACACAAAAAGAAAGGGCGACCTCAGGCCGCCCTTTCCAGACTTCAACGTGCCGGGCCGCCTTACATGCGGTCCTTGGCGATCTTGATCTCGGTCTTCGCCTTCAGGAGGCCGATGTATTCCTGGGTAGCGAGCTGGCCGTAGGCCTGCGCCATCTGCTGACGCAACGCCGAGCGAATTTCCGGCGTGAGCTGGGACAGATCAGCACCCTGCACCTTGTCGACAGTGACGACGGCGTACGCACCACCGTCTTCAGGCACGGCGGCGAACGAGGACTTGCCGGCTTCCGGATGCGGAAGCTTGAATGCGCTGTCCAGCAGGCTGGGCGGCAGCTGGTTCTGGTTACGCGTCACGTCCGCAGCTGTCTGCAAAGCTGCACCCACCGACGCCGCTACGGCAGTGATGTCCTCACCCTTTTGCAGGCGAGCCACCAGCGCGTCGGCCTTGGCCTTGGCTTCATTGGCAATGCGCTCGTCGAGGATCTTTTGACGCACGTCAGCCGCCACCTCCGCCAGCGGACGCGCCGCGGCCGGAACGTGCTTGTCGACGCGAATCACCACGGCGTGGTTCGGGCTGATTTCCACCAGACCTGAGTTGTTGCCCTGCGCCAGCACGTCGTCGGCAAACGCCGCCTGCACCACCTTCGGGTTGGCGGCGATACCCTGACCACCCTGACGGCTGAACAGCTCGGAAGACTTGATCGGCAGGCCCAGTGCCTGTGATGCCGGCTCCAGCGACGAGGGGTTCTGGTAAACGCTGTCGGTCAGCTTGCCGGCAAATTCGTTGTACTTGCGCTCGTGCGCGCCGCTCGTGGCCTCCTTGGCCAGCTGGTCGCGCACTTCCTCGAAGGGCTTGGCCTGGCCACTGCGCACATCGCGCAGGTACAGGATGTGGTAACCCTCGTCGGACAGAACCGGCTTGGAGACCTGGCCCTTCTGCATGGCGAACAGGGCATCATCGAATGCCGCGTTGGCCACGCCCTTCTCGAGCCAGCCAAGATCACCGCCGGTGCGCTTGGAGCCCAGGTCGTCCGAGGACTGCTCGGCCAGCTTGGCAAAATTGTCCGGCTTGGCCTCACCCGCCAGCTGCTCCGCCTTGGCCAGCGCGGCCTTCTGCTGCTCAGGAGACGCATTCTTGGGCACATTGACCAGGATATGCGACACGAGGCGCTGCTCCGGCATCACGAAACGCTGCTTCTCCTGGTCGTAGCGCTTCCTGAGGTCTTCGTCCGACGGCTGCTCGTCCGTCTTCAGCTCGTCGCCGTTGATTTCGACGTACTTGAGCGAGACCTGCTCAGGATTCATGAAATCAGCCTGGTGCGCCTTGTAGTAGGCGTCCACCTCGGCGTCATCGACGTGCGTATCGGTCAGCGCGGGGCGCGGCACGTTGAAGTAGCGCAGGTCACGGCGCTGCATGCTGATATTGAGGTAGCCGTCGATGTCGGCATCGGTGATCAGCGTGGTCGCGGCAATCGAGTCCGGCACCTGCGCGATGTTCATCTCGCTGCGCACTTCGCCCTCGAACTGCCCCGGCGACTTGCCCTGCCCGGCCAGCCAGGCGCGATACATGGAGGCATTGAACTTGCCATCCACCTGTACGCCGGGAATGCCCATGATGAAGTCGCGAATCGCCTGGTCGCTGACGCGCATGCCCAGGGTCTCGGCATTCTGGATCAGAAGCTGCTGGTCGATCATCGAATCGAGCACGCGCTGCTTCGTTTCCGGCTTGTCGAGGTAGGTCGGATCGAAGCGATCGCCCTGCTGCTCGCTCATCTGCTGGCGAAGCTGATTAAGGCGATTCTGAAAATCCTGCTGGGAAATTTCATGCTTGCCGACCTTCGCGACAAAGGTCTCGGTGTTCGACATGAAGTAAGACTCAATGCCGAAGAACGAGATCGCGAAAACGCAAACGCCCAGAATGACGATGGATGGCCATCCGTGAAGCTTGGTACGTAGTGCCTGCAACATGGGAATCTTCCCAACCCGGGTTGATCGATGCGCGCTTACGCGCTCCATATATGACAAGGGCGCCACACGGGCGCCCTTGCGAACTGTGGCGGAGCGGACGGGACTCGAACCCGCGACCTCCGGCGTGACAGGCCAGCATTCTAACCGACTGAACTACCGCTCCGCATTTTACTGGTGGGTGCTGTAGGGATCGAACCTACGACCCTCGCCTTGTAAGGGCGACGCTCTACCGCTGAGCTAAGCACCCGAACTAAGCGCGAGCCGCTTAGTTTAGGGCATCCTTGAGCGTCTTGCCAGCCTTGAAGGCAGGAACCTTCGAAGCCTTGATCTTGATCGTCTCATTGGTGCGCGGGTTGCGACCGGTACGAGCGGCGCGCTTGCGCACGGTGAAAGTACCAAAGCCGACAACGGAAACGTCGTCACCCTTCTTCAGCGCCTTCTGCACGGTCTCGAAGAAAGCTTCGAGTGCACGGCCGGCATCGGCCTTGGTCAGCTCGGCCTTTTCGGCAATGGCGTTGATCAGATCGGTTTTATTCATTGAGACACTCCCTTAAACAAAAAATGCGGCCCGCGTGGTCAACATGGGACGAGACGACGCCGACTTGGAATGGTTGGCTACCTGAAGGTGCCGTCCCGCGACCCCGCATCGCTGCGCTTTCCAACTTCGCGCGAGGATTGCGGTGCCGCCTTTATACCAGTGGCCTATAGGGTCCGCAATACAAGCAATACCAAGGCTTTCAGCGTTTTTGCGGTTTTGTGCGAAGCACTTGCATTGCATTCCATGAAGCGTTATCGCCGTCCATTTTTCTCACTACTGCAATGCAAAATAAAGGCGCCATGCCGATCGACATGGCGCCTCTTTCGACATCTTACTTTTCCGATCCACTCAGTGCGGTCGTACCGGCGTCTCAGAGGATTCGTCCTCACGCGCAGGCTTGGCCGCCGGCTCCCCGTCCTTCTTCGCCAGGGGCTGTAGCGGGCGTTCCAGCGCGATATCCAGCACCTCGTCGATCCAGCGCACCGGATGGATATCCAGGGAGCTGGTGATGTTGGACGGGATGTCGGCCAGGTCCTTCTTGTTCTCGTCCGGGATGATCACCGTAGTGATACCGCCGCGATGGGCCGCCAGCAGCTTCTCCTTGAGACCACCGATCGGGAGCACGCGGCCGCGCAGGGTGATTTCGCCCGTCATGGCCACTTCGGATCGCACCGGCACCTTGGTCAGGGCCGACACCAGCGCCGTGCACATGGCGATACCCGCGCTCGGACCGTCCTTGGGCGTAGCGCCTTCCGGCACGTGGATGTGGATATCCAGCTTTTCGTGGAAATCCGGCTCGATCCCGAGGCGCTCGGCACGAGCGCGCACCACCGACAAGGCGGCCTGGATCGACTCCTTCATGACGTCACCGAGCTGGCCGGTATGCACCAACCTGCCCTTACCTGACACGACGGACGCCTCGATGCTCAGCAGATCGCCGCCCACCTGGGTCCAGGCCAGGCCGGTCACCAGGCCCACCTCGTTCTGCTGTTCCTTGCGGCCGAAATCGAAACGACGCACGCCCAGGTACTGATCAAGGTTGGCCGAATTGACCACCACCTTGCCCGGCGTCTTGGTTTTCGCTTTGGACGTCTTTACGGCTGCGGACTTGGCCACTGCCTTGCTCGAAACCTTCGCGGCGCCCAGCGTGATTTCCTTGACCACCTTGCGGCAGATCTTGGAGATTTCGCGCTCGAGGTTGCGCACGCCCGATTCGCGCGTGTAGTAACGCACGATGTCGCGCACGGCCTCTTCGGCAACACTCAGTTCCTCGGGCTTCAGGCCGTTCGCCTTGAGCTGCTTGGGCAACAGGTACCTCAGGGCGATCGCCAGTTTCTCGTCCTCGGTGTAACCGGGGATGCGAATGACTTCCATACGATCCAGCAGCGGGCCGGGAATGTTCAACGAGTTCGCAGTGGCGATCCACATCACCTCGGACAGGTCCAGGTCGACCTCGAGGTAATGATCGTTGAACGAATGGTTCTGCTCGGGATCGAGTACTTCGAGCAAAGCCGACGACGGGTCGCCACGGAAGTCCATGGACATCTTGTCGATTTCGTCCAGCACGAACAGCGGATTGCGCGTGCCAATCTTGTTGAGGTTCTGCACGATGCGGCCCGGCATGGAGCCGATGTAGGTGCGACGGTGACCGCGGATTTCGGCCTCGTCGCGCACGCCGCCCAGGCTCATGCGAACGAACTTGCGGTTGGTTGCCTTGGCGATCGACTGGCCCAGCGACGTCTTGCCCACGCCCGGCGGACCGACGAGGCACAGGATCGGGCCCTTCATGGTGTTCACGCGCTGCTGCACGGCGAGGTATTCAAGGATGCGTTCCTTGACCTTCTCCAGGCCAAAGTGATCGGCGTCGAGCACTTCCTGGGCCAGCTGCAGGTCTTTGCGCACCTTGCTGCGCTTTTTCCAGGGCACGCCGACCAGCCAGTCGAGGTAGTTTCGTACGACCGTGGCCTCGGCCGACATGGGCGACATCTGGCGCAGCTTGGAGAACTCCTGGCGCGCCTTGGCCAACACGGCCTTGGGCATGCCGGCCGCGTCGATCTTCTTTTGCAGCTCTTCGATTTCGTTCGGACCATCCTCGCTCTCGCCGAGCTCCTTCTGGATGGCCTTCATCTGTTCGTTGAGGTAGTACTCGCGCTGGCTCTTTTCCATCTGCGACTTCACGCGGCCGCGGATGCGCTTTTCAACCTGCTGAAGATCCATCTCGCCGTCGACCAGTCCGATCAGCAGCTCAAGGCGCTGACCCACATCGGCCGTTTCGAGAACGCGCTGCTTGTCCGCCATGCGGACCGAAAGATGCGCGGCGATGGAGTCGGCCACGCGCGACGGATCGTCGATACCCGACAAGGTGGCCAACACTTCCGGCGGCAACTTGCGGCTTTGCTTTACCAACTGTTCGAACAACGAGATGAGCGTGCGCGACACGACGTCGAGCTCGCGCTCCTTGTTGCTGTAGACCGGCTCGATGATGCGCGAGGTCGCCAGCAGCATGCCGCCGTCTTCCTGGTACTTCTCGACGGACACGCGTGCCTGACCTTCGACCAACACCTTCACGGTGCCGTCGGGCAGCTTGAGCAACTGCAGCACACCTGCAAGGGTGCCGACCTCGTGCAGATCGCCGACGGCCGGATCATCGATATCCGGGCTCTTCTGCGCGACCAGGAGGATCTGCCGCTCACCTTCCATGGCCCGTTCGAGCGCGCGCATGGACTTGTCCCGACCGACGAACAGCGGGATGACCATGTGTGGATAGACCACCACGTCGCGCAATGGCAGGACCGGCAAGGCTTCCAGCTCGGCGCCGGCAGCAGCGGGGATCGGGGCATTTTTTGCCATGTAAAGGTTTCCCTCAGGGGAGTAATGCGACTTCGCCTCGACACTGCGCCGGAGGCATCTTTCCGTCAAGTGGAGGTTGGCGGCGTCTCACACAAGTGCATGCCACGCAACGAAAACAAAAACGGCCCCGGTGTTTGCCGGAGCCGTCCTGTTCAGGCAAACGGGCGAACGATCAAGCCGCGTCGCCACCCTCCGAAGCAATCCGCTGCTGGAGGTTGCCACGGTAGATCAGGTAAGGCTCGGCCTGGCCGTTGATCACGGCGTCATCCACGACGACCTTGCTGACGTGCTCGAGCGACGGCAGTTCGTACATCGTGTCGAGCAGCACCTGCTCGATAATGGTACGAAGGCCGCGGGCACCGGTCTTGCGCTTCAGTGCCTTGCGGGCGATCGCCTGCAAAGCCTCCGGGCGGAATTCCAGCTCCACGCCTTCCATCTCGAACAGCTTCTTGAACTGCTTGGTGACGGCGTTTTTCGGCTCGGTCAGGATCTTGACCAGAGCGGGCTCATCCAGTTCGTCCAGGGTGGCGACCACCGGCAGACGACCGACGAATTCCGGAATCAGACCGAAGCGCACCAAGTCGGCCGGCTCGACATCCGCCAGCACCTTGCCCAGATTCTCCGTACGTTCCTTGCTGCGCACTTCGGCCGAGAAGCCGATGCCCGTGGTTTCGGAACGCTGCTGGATGACCTTCTCCAATCCGGCGAATGCGCCGCCGCAGATGAAGAGGATGTTCTTGGTGTCGACCTGCAGGAATTCCTGCTGCGGATGCTTGCGGCCACCCTGCGGCGGCACCGAGGCGAGCGTGCCTTCGATGAGCTTCAGCAGTGCCTGCTGCACGCCTTCGCCCGACACGTCGCGCGTGATCGACGGGTTTTCGCTCTTGCGCGAAATCTTGTCGATTTCGTCGATGTAGACGATGCCCGACTGCGCCTTGTCGACATCGTAGTCGCACTTCTGCAGCAGCTTCTGGATGATGTTCTCGACGTCTTCGCCCACGTAACCGGCTTCGGTCAGCGTGGTCGCATCGGCGATGGTGAACGGCACATTGAGCAGGCGAGCCAGCGTTTCGGCCAGCAGCGTCTTGCCCGAACCGGTCGGACCAATAAGGAGGATGTTCGACTTGCCCAGCTCGACGTCGTCGCTCTTCTGGCGCGACTCCATGCGCTTGTAATGGTTGTAGACAGCCACGGCCAACGCCTTCTTGGCACGGGTCTGGCCGACCACGTACTGGTCAAGCGTTTCCATGATCTCGCGGGGCTTGGGCAGCTGGGTGCGCCCGGAGGCGGCCTTCTCCTCCAGCTCCTCGCGGATGATGTCGTTGCACAGCTCCACGCACTCGTCGCAGATGAACACGGACGGACCCGCGATCAGCTTACGCACTTCGTGCTGGCTCTTACCGCAGAAGGAGCAGTAGAGAATCTTGCCGCTGTCGTTGGAACGGCCCTGCCGCTCGTCAGTCATGCTGTAACCCTGCTGTAAATCGGTTGCGACCCGAGAATAGCACAGGGCTCCGCGTCTGTTTCCAGACGCGGAGTCCCATTCTCAAGCACTGTAACAAGCCCGAATCAGGCCGATTTCACCGTCTCAACGGCGCGGCGATCCAGGACCTGGTCGATCAGACCATACTCCCGGGCAGCCTCGGCGCTCATGAAGCGATCGCGCTCCATATCACGCTCGATCTTGTCGAGCGGCTGGCCGGTGTGCTGGACGTAGATGTCGTTCAGGCGGCGACGCAGGTACAGGATTTCCTGGGCCTGGATCTCGATGTCCGTCGCCTGGCCGCGGGCGCCGCCCGACGGCTGGTGGATCATCACGCGCGAATTCGGCAACGAATAACGCTTGCCCTTGGCACCAGCCATGAGCAGGAGCGAGGCCGCACTGCAGGCCTGGCCAATGCACATGGTGCTGACATCGGGCTTGATGAACTGCATGGTGTCGTAGATCGCCAGCCCGGCAGTGACGGCACCGCCCGGGCTATTGATGTACAGATGAATGTCCTTGTCGGGGTTTTCCGACTCGAGGAACAGCATCTGCGCGACCAGCAGGTTGGCAACCTGATCGTTCACTTCGCCGACAAGGAAAATCACTCGTTCCTTCAGCAGACGCGAGTAAATGTCGTACGAACGCTCACCGCGAGCCGTCTGCTCGACGACGATCGGTACCAGGTTGAGGTTCTGGATCGGGTCCATGGCCATGCTTGTCGCTCTCTCCGGTTGTTGGGCCTGATCTTATATGTCTCAGGCGCTGACCGGGCGCATCACCTCATCGAAACTCAGGTTGTCGTCGGTGGTCTTGGCATTTTCAGCCACCCACACGGCCACCTGGTCTTCCATCACGCGGTTCTGCAGCCCGGACATCAACTGGGGGTCACCGTTGTAGAGTTCAATGACCTTCTCCGGCTCCTCGTACGTGGAGGCGATGGCAGCCAGCTGTTCGGCGACGCGAGTGCGGTCCAGCTTCAGTTCCTGCTTGCGTGCGATCTCATTCATCAGGAGACCGGCGATGACGCGCTTGCGAGCCATCGGCGTGGCAGCCTCGATCAGCTGCACCGGCGGCTGCTGGCCACGCGGCACGCTGTTGGCGGCCATGGCCTGGGCTTCGGACTGGACCATGATCTTGGGCACTTCGAGGTCGCCGTGGGCGTCGGCCAGCTTCTCGGCCACCTCAGACTTCAGACGGGCCATCAGGGTAGCCTTCAGCTCACGCTCGAGGTTGGAGCGGACTTCCGTCTTGAAGTTGTCCAGGTTGCCATCGGCGATGCCGAACAGCTTGATGAACTCTTCGTTCACTTCCGGCAGCTTCGGCTCCTGGACCTTGACGATCTTGAAGTCGACCTTGGCGGTCTTGCCGGCGAGGCTCTCATTGCGGAAATCGGCCGGGAAGTCGATGTCGGCGATGAACGTATCGTCCGCCTTGCGGCCGGTCAGGGCCTCGTCGAGGGCCTTAAACAGGGTGCCCGAGCCGATGACGCTACCCGCACGCTCCTGGCCCTCGGCCGGGAAGCGGTAGTCGCCGGCTTCGGCGCTGTATTCGAACATCACGAAGTCGCCTTCGGCCGAGGCGCGCTCGACCGGATCGAAGCTGCGGCGCTGGGCGCGCAGGGTTTCGATCATCTTCTCGATGTCGGCGTCGTTCACTTCAGCGACCGGACGCTTGATTTCCAGCGCGGACACATCGACGGCCGGGAATTCCGGCATGATCTCGAAGGTGGCGGTATAGGTGATTTCGCCGTTTTCCGGACGACCCGTGGTGTCGACCGACGGGTTGGCGACCGGACGCAGGTTTTCCTTCTCCACGGCCTCACGCAGGGTCGTGCCGATCAGGTCGGACAGCACTTCGCCACGCACCTGCGCGCCAAAGCGCTGCTGGATGACCGTGGTGGGCACCTTGCCCGGACGGAAGCCCTTGAGACGCACCGTGCGGCCCATCTCGGCGATGCGCGCGGTGACCTGGCTCTCGAAACGCTCCGCGGGGAACTTCACCGTGAGCTTGCGCTCGAGCTTGCCGACGTTTTCAACCGAAACCTGCATGACGTCTCCTGGATACCTGATAGTGCGCCCGTCACAGGCGCCGGCGGCTTCTGGGCCGCCTGCAACAAAAATCGAAGGGAATGGTGCGAAAGGAGGGACTCGAACCCTCACGGGGTTACCCGCTGGAACCTAAATCCAGTGCGTCTACCAATTCCGCCACTTTCGCTCAGCCCGCTCGCAAGAAAGGCGCGTAACCCACGGATTTCACGGAACTATCGACTGGGCAATGCCCAGCATGACTCCCCGCTACGCCCGGGACACCCCTCCCTAAGTGGATGATTCCCATACACGAAAGCGGGCCATTTTACGGTTGTGTCGGGGACCAGCACAAGCGAGCCGCATACCCGATGTGACGGGCGCTTTGGCCGGTTTCGGGCGCGGGCGGCACGCCCAGACCCGGCGCGTGCCATCGAACGCCCCGAACGCGGCTGGATCAGAGTTCCCGCACGACGCGGAAACCGACGCGACCGGTGCGCAAGCTGCCGTCGGCCCCTTGCCTGTAAGCGGAACGCACCTGTTCGGGAGAACTACCCCAGGACCCGCCGCGCACCACCCTGACGCCACAACCGGGATTCACCCAGGCACCGCCATCCACCGGGGCACGCACGTAGTTGTCGTGCCAGCAGTCCTGCATCCACTCGGATACGTTGCCGTTGATGTCGTAAAGGCCGTACGGGTTGGCCTGGAACGACATCACGGGTGCCGGGCCCCAGTAGCCGTCGCGATAGTTCGCAAAGGCGTTGCTCCAGCGCCGGCCGCTCTGGGACCGGTCCCCCGAACCGGTGAGATTCTCGGGCTTGCCCGTAGGCGGACCGGAGCCCCACCAGTACCGCGTCGTCGTGCCACCACGCAGGGCGTACTCGAATTCCGATTCGCTTGGCAGGCGGTATGTCTTGCCCGTGCGCTGGCTCAGCCAGTCCACGTAGGCCTTGGCGTCAGACCAGGAAATGTTCACGACGGGGAGTTTGTCGTCGCTGGCGGGGCGGCCGGCATAGTCGCTCTGCCACGATGCGTCAGGGTCATCACGCAGGGCACCGGTGCGTTCGTCATACACGCTCGCGCCACCCATTTTCACGGAGTCCGGCACATAGCCACTGGCTCGCACGAACTCCCTGAACTGACCGATGGTAATTTCCGAACGAGCCATCGCAAAGCCCCGGGAAATCTTCACTTCATGTTGGGGCGCCTCGGCATCGGTGCGCCCCGATTCGTCGTCCGGGGCGCCCATCAGAAAGCTGCCGGTGGGGATGACCACCATGGCCGGGGCTTGTCCGGGAATATCCACGAACCGATCGGAAAACACCTGGCCCGGCTTGAAGTTGGCGTACAGGCGCGCATTGGTCATGCGCTCCTGGAATTCCTCCAGACCCTGCGTATCGGCCGCAATGTCACGCGCCTGGCCCGCCAACTGCTGCGCCAGGCTTGAATTGCCCGAGTCGAGTGCCGAACGCGCCTGCGCCAGGAGACCGCTGGCACGCTGATGCCGGATACCGTCCACGCGCCCCTGTACGTCAGCCAGGGGTTGCGAGCCCGGCAGGATCGCACCGGCTTCGGTCAGCGCATCCTCAGCACCCTTGAAATCGTTCTGCGCCACGGCGGCCAGCGCGCGATCCAGCACCGCACGCTGAACTTGCGAAATACCCTGCCCGGCCACGGCGTTTTCCGCATCGAGCTGCTGAACCTGTCTATACAGTTCCAGGGCGTTATCACCCTTGGGCTGGTCAACTTTCCCTTGCCGCAAAAGCTGGGCGGCCCGGGCCAGCATGGGACGCACCTGCTCCAGCGTCTTGAGCTTGACCTCCAACTGGACAACGTCGTCCTTGCTGTCGGGCACGGACTTGAGCGCCTCCATCAGGTCGCTGGCTGCATCGGCGTCGCCCACCGCAATGTCCTGACCGATCTCGGCCACCAGACGCGCGCGCACCTCATACATGCCCTGCACAGCGCGGCGACTGTCGGGCTTCAGGGAAAGTGCCGCGGCGAACAGCGCGGCCGCCCCATCCTTGTCGCCGACCAGTTGCCCGGCCTTGAGCGCCTTGCCGGCGCGATCGAGTATGGCTTCGACCTCCGGCGTGTCGGCTGTCTTCTGCTCCGGCAAGGTGACATCCTTATGGGATTGTCGCGCCACGATCACTTCGGTTGGCGCCAGGGTCAGCGGCGGACCCGCATCAATTTCCGCCACGCCCGGCACCGACTGGGCCGTTGGACGTGCAGGCCCCAGTGAGGTCGCCGGCCCCAAATTCATGGCGCGCTGGGTCGACACCCGCGTCGGGTCCACATGAAAGACCCGCGGAAAGAAGTGATACACCAGGGCCATGGCGAGCACGACAACACCCAACGCACCACCCATGGCGCGCTGACGTCGTACGGTTTCCTTGCTCGGCATGGTTGGGCGTCCCTGTTCGGCCTGCTAAGGTGCGCCGCTAACCATAGGCACAATCCGCTGACAGGACAATGAGCGACATCACCTGTCCGCATCCCAAGGACGTTTCAATGCAGCTCCCCGTCACGCCCGCTGCCGACTGGATCACCAGCCGCGCCGCGCTCGATCAATGGCTTGCCGCCGTGCCCGCCGATGCGGCGCTCGATCTCGACACCGAGTTCATGCGCCGCAATACGTTCTATCCCCAACTGGCGCTATTGCAGCTGGGCTGGAACGACCGCTACGCACTGGTCGATCCACTGGCGTTCTCCATCGGTGACGCCTTGCGCCCCCTGCTGGGCGACATTCGGGCCATGACGGTGATGCACAGCGCCAGCGAAGACCTGGAATCGCTGGCTCCCTTGCTCCCGCAAGGTCCCGCCACGCTATTCGACACACAGATCGCCGCGGCTTTCGTTGGCCTGGGCCTGGGGTTGAGCTACCGCGCGCTCGTCGCGGAATTCGTCGGCGTTGAACTGGACAAGGGCGAAACGCGCTCGGACTGGCTGCAGCGCCCCCTTACCGAATCCCAGCGCGCCTACGCCACACTTGATGTGGTCTATCTCACGCCGATTCGCGAGCAGCTCGCCGAGCGGCTCTTGCAGCGTGGCCGCGCGGCCTGGCACCACGAAGATTGCGAGCGACTGAAGCGTCGCTCCTGCGGTCGCGAAAGCGACCCCCAGCCCCAGGAAAATTTCCGCGGCGCCGCTGAGTGGAAGCCCGGCCAGCAGGCCTTGCTCCGCCGCATCTTGCTTTGGCGCGACCGCACCGCACGTACGCTGGATCGTCCGCGCCCCTGGCTGCTCGAAGACGCGCTGGTGATGAATCTGGCGCAGCAACCGCCCCGGCTCGCCAGCGATCTGGAGCAGCGAACGCGCGGCCAGCGCGCCCTGCGCGGCCCCCAACGCCACGAGCTGTTCGACCTGATCGCCGCTCCGGTGTCCGACCAGGAAATCGCCGAAACGACGTCCATCGCCGGCTCACCCCAGGGCGATGAGAAGAAGTCCCTGGCCGCCATGAAGGACGTGGTGGACCGCACCGCCCAGGAGCTGGATCTCCCGCCCGGGCTGCTTTGCGCTCGCAAGACGCTGGAGGAATTCGTGGTGACCCGCCGCTGGCCCACCGCACTCGAGGGCTGGCGCGACGGCATCCTGCGCCAGCCCCTCACCAGCCTGCTTTCGGGCTGACAGGGACTTGGCGACCCCGCGAGCCGCTGCTAACATTCGCGGCTCACGTGGGGCGGTAGCTCAGCTGGGAGAGCGTCGCGTTCGCAATGCGAAGGTCGGGAGTTCGATCCTCCTCCGCTCCACCAATCATTCCAGATCAAACAGCGCTTTATGCCTCCGGCGTAGGGCGCTGTTTTTTTATGGCGCGTTTTTTTATGGCGTGTCTTCAGGGCGTGTCGAACTGCACGACGTCAAACGAACCGGGGAGTTCTCCGCGGCGTAACTGACTCCCCTCGCGAATCCATGCCTGCGACTCTCCGAAAGCTCTGGCATCGCTGAAGCGCCCGAGCCGCTCGAATTGCCCGAAAGCATACGGAACCCCTTCCGCGTCGAGCGGCGTCGTTCCGTCACTGACATGCAGATGCAGGTGCGGCCCCGTGGTGCTGCCGGTGTATCCCAGCAACGCGATCACCTGGCCACGCTTCACGCGATCACCCGCGTGAACCTTGATGCTGCCGGGCTTGAGATGTTCGTAGAACACGTGGCGCCCTTGCCCCAGGTCCAGCGCGACGTAGTTGCCGGCCGCATCTTGCATGGCAACGCGGCGGTCGGCGCGTACATCCGTCGGCTCGGGCAGGTCGTCCATGGCTGCGGAAACCACGGCATCGGCGACCGCGAGCACGGGCTCGCCATATCCGAGCCACTGAGCGGGTCGGCTGCCGTCGCCGTGCGCATGCTTGCCGGCGTTGTCGACCTTGATCCAGTCGATGGCGAAACGTCCGGGAATCCGTACCTTTCCCGCCACCGTGTAGAGCACGCGCCGATGCCCCCGCGTCCACTGCGCACTGTAGACCGCCACCCAGGGACCGCCCTTCAGCGGCGCCCCCAGGATCACCGGGTCGCTTGATGCAACGTCGAAGCCACCACCCTGGGCGGTGGCTTCACTGCCATCCTCGCGACTGAAACGGATGACTTGCGAGATGTGCCGATGCGCGAGGTCGGGCGCGTCCACCGCAAGGTAGACCACGGCACGTACCCCCGCAGGGATCAGCAAGGGATCGCTCCCTTTTGCCGGCAGATCGGGGCGACCCATGGCCCTCGTCAGCGCATCGCCGCTCAGCTCAAGCAGCGTTCCTGCTTCGCCGACGACTTGCAGATCCTGCAATCGCAGAGGGGCGGCACTGAAGTTGGTGAGGTGCAATTCGTACACAAGCATCGACTTCCCCGACACAACGGCCGGCGCGGGAATGTAGGTGACCTGCATATCGAATGCGTCATCGAGTGGCGACCTACCTTCGGCCCATGCCGATACGGACATCAACCACAGCAGACAGACGATCCAGCGGCACATGGGGCAAACCCTCAAGAAAGCTCGCCGCACCCTGCCATGCCCCGGCGGCCTCCGAATGGGCCGTATGTCATTTCATCCGGGGCTGGAGACGGGAAAATGAGAGGGCGCCGCGCAAAAGAGCGCGGGACGCCTTTGAGGGGAACCCAACCGAAGCCGAATGCTGCATCTGCCACTCTTGTCGCAAATGCAGATGCGACTTATTATCGTTTCGATAATTAGTCATTGTCGTCCGCCTCCGGACGCCGCTCCCTTCGCCTGCCCCACAGGAATCGCCCGTGCCCCTCACCCGGATGACCGCCCTCGTCCCGTCGCATGTCGATGGCAACGCCGTCGCACACCCCTTCATCGCGCGTCGCCTGCTCGCAGCCGCCTGCGCGCTGGCTGTCAGCCTGCCCGCCCTTGCCCTGGAACCCACGCCTGCTCCGGCAGCGGCACCGGCGGATCGCGCCTACAGCATCCCGGCAGGTTCGCTTGCACAGGCCCTGGCGCAATGGAGTCGACAAAGCGGCGCGCGCCTCGACGACATGACCCTGGCGACAACCGACAAGCAGACCACGGGCCTCAGCGGGCGCCATACTCCTGCCGAAGCCTTGCGCACCCTGCTCCAGGGTAGTGGTCTCGATGCAGCGCGCGTCGCCTCCAACCACTACCGACTGGTGCCGATGGGCTCGCCAGATGGACTCAGCGTCGCCAATCTGGAAGGCGTGGTGACCACGGCGAAAGTCAGTGGAGACGCCACCGAAGGCACGGGTTCTTACACGACCCGCTCCACCAGCGGCGCAACGCGCCTGGACTTGTCGCTGCGTGACACGCCGCAGTCCATCAGCGTCATCACGCGACAGCAGCTCGACGACTTCGGACTGAACAACATCAACGACGTGCTCTCCCGCACGACGGGCATCAATGTCGAAAAGATCGAAACCGATCGCACTTACTACAGCGCGCGCGGCTTCGACATCACCCAATTCCTCACCGACGGCCTGGGCCTGCCCTTCACCAACGGCGAGCAGGAAGGCGATGTCGATACGGCGATTTACGACCATATCGAAGTGCTGCGCGGTGCCAACGGACTGCTGTCCTTCACCGGCAATCCATCGGCCACGGTCAACTTCGTGCGCAAGCGCCCGACGGCGGATTTCCAGGGCAGCGCCGCAGTAACGATCGGCAGCTGGAACAACCGTCGCCTCGACGTCGATCTCTCCGGAGGCCTCAATGCATCCGGCAGCGTCCGCGGCCGCGTCGTCGCCGCCGATCAGGATACGGAGAGCTATCTCGATCGCTACGAACTGCGCAAGAAGATCGTGTCCGGCATCCTGGAAGCCGACCTTGGCGAAAACACGCTGATCACCACGGGTGTAACCTGGCAGAAGAATTCCCCGAAGAGCCCCATGTGGGGGGCGCTGCCGCTCTACAACACCGATGGCACGCCGACCGACTACCCGCGCTCGACCAGCACCGCTTCGGACTGGTCTTACTGGGACACCGCCACCACGCAGGCTTTCGCGCAGGTCGATCACGACTTCGGCGGCGGCTGGAAACTCAAGGGTGCGCTGAACTATCGCCGCATCGCCCAGCAGGGCGACCTCTTCTACATTTACGGTACGCCGGATGCGACGACGGGCGAAGGTCTCTACAGCTATCCGTCACGCTATACCAGCGCGGAAAAGCAGTACTTCGCCGACCTATATGCCAGTGGTCCCTTCACGCTGGGGCGCGAGCATGAACTCGTTGTGGGCATCAACGCCGCCAGGAACGACGTCAACCAGTTTTCGCTCTACAGCGCTGACATCGGCACGCCGCTGCCGCCCCTGACCGAATGGAACGGCACCTACCCCAAGCCACCCTTCACTGCCTCGTCGGATGGGGCCGAATTCCACATGCGTCGCCAGAGCGCCTATGCCACGGTACGCTGGAACCTCGCCGACGAGTTGAAGCTGATCACCGGCCTGAGCACAACGCACTACAAGAGTTCGGGCCAGAACTACGGCATTCCGAACGCCTTCAACGAGACCCGTACTTCGCCCTTCGCCGGCCTGGTCTACGATCTCAATGCCCACTATTCGCTCTACACGAGCTACGCGAAGATCTACAACCCGCAGACGCAGACCGACATCGATCATCACCTGCTCGACCCGGTCAACGGCGACAATCTGGAAGCGGGCATCAAGGCCGCGTGGATGGACAACCGCCTGAACGCCTCCTTCGCGCTGTTCCGTTCACGCCAGAACAACTACGCCGAAGTCGCCGGCTATGACCTCACCACGGGCCAGAACTACTACCGCGGGATCAATGCCACCTCCAAAGGCTACGAGCTGGACGTGGCCGGCGCGCTGACCGATCGCTGGGAGCTGAGCGCTGGCTTCACCCAATTGCAGATCCACGGCGATGACGGCGCCCATGTGCGCACCTACGTACCGCGCCAGACGTTCCGCCTGTCGACCACGTACCGCCTTCCCTGGCTTCAGGGCCTGCGCGTCGGCGGAACGCTTCGCTGGCAGGATGCCATCGTGCGCGACCAGGAAAGCGTCGATACGCTCGGTCGCCCCATCTTCACGCACCAGGGCAGTTATGCCCTCCTCGGCGCCATGGCAAGTTACGATTTCAGCCCGTCCTGGCGCGCCACGCTCAACGTGGACAACCTGACCAACCGCAAGTACATCTCCAGCCTGTACTGGGCGCAAGGCTTCTATGGCGCACCCACCAACTGGCAACTGAACGTGAGCTACAAGTTCTGATGACGTACCCACCCTGCTTCAGCCAGACGACGGTGCCCGCGCCATGATGGTGCTGATCGCACTCGTGCTCGGTTTCGGCTGCACGGCGCTCTGGTACCTGTGCAGCACGCAACAGCGCCTGCGCAGCAACGCCCTGTCCGCGCCCTGGCGCGTGCTTGCGTGGCTGCTCGCCGTTGGCAGCCTGGCTGCCTGGATCGAAGCGGCCGGTACGGGCGCCGGCATCGCGGCAGCACTCACCACCTGGATGCTTGGCTGCGTGGTGCTGCCTTACATGGCGTGGTGGCGGCAAGTAAAGGCGGAGCAATCACCATGATTTCCCGCTGCCTCGCCGGCGTGCTGCTTGGCATCCCGCTCGCTGCGTGCACCCTCGCGCTGGCCCTGCACTGGATGCCCAACCGCGGACAGGACTGGCTCATACCGGTGCTGATCCTGTTCTTCCCACTCTGGACGACGGTGATGATCGCCAGCTACATGTTCCGCTCGGGCCTGCGCGCCTGGGTCGTGCTGGGCTCCTCCAACATCGCCGTCTTTGCCCTGCTGTGGCTGTCGCGCCACCTGGCCGGATGATTCGACCATGAAATCCTCCACCGTCCGCACTTACACCACGGTCCACACCTGGACCGGACTGATCGCCGGCTTCGGCCTGTTCATCGCCTTCTTCGCCGGCGCCCTGACGGTGTTCCACCACGACATCGCCACCTGGCAGTCGCCACCCTGGCGCATGACCGCCGATGCCGACGTCACGCCGGATCAACTGGCGCAGCGCCTGCTCCAGGCCCACCCCGACGCGCGCAAGGACTTCGGCATCGTGCTGGCTCCGCCTGGCGTCGCCCGGCCGCCGTACGCCTACTGGCCCGAGGGTGGCGAGGAACGCTTCGCGACGGCGAGCGCGATCGACCAGCCCACCGAAGATGCGACGCGCGGCAACCTCGCCGACTTTGTCTATGCGCTGCACGATTCGCTGGGTTTCCCCACCGTCGGCATGTATTTCATGGGCATCGTCAGCATCCTCTACGGACTGGCGCTGTTCTCGGGCCTGATCATCCATCTGCCGCATCTGGTCCGGGATCTGTTTGCCATGCGTTCGGGCAAGAACCTGAAGCGCCTGTGGCAGGACGCCCACAACGTGATCGGCGTGCTCAGCCTCCCGTTCCATCTGATCTTCGCCATGACCGGCGCCCTGCTTTGCCTGTTTGCGATCACCTTCGCCACCCTCAACGTGGTGGCGTTCGACGGCAAGTTGTTCGATGCCTTCGGCAAAGCCATCGCCACTGCGCCGGTGATTGCACCGAGCGGTGAGGCGGCGCCCATGCTGACGCTGGACGAACTCATGCAGCGGGCCCGTGTGCAGGCGCTGAAGCAAGGCGTGACCAGCTTCGAGCCGGACTATGTGCACTTCAGCAACTACGGCGACCGCAAGGCCGTCGTCGAGGTGCGCGGCCTGTCGCAGCACACGTTGGGCACCTACGGCACGGTCGCCATGAACGCCGTTGACGGCAGCGTGCTTGAGACGCACGTCGGCAAGGCCCAGAACACCAATGGCATCACCAATTCGGCGATGTACTCGCTGCATTTCGGTTCGTTCGGCGGCCGTACGGTGCAGTGGCTGTACTTCGTGCTCGGGCTGATGGGCGCATTCCTGTTCTATTCGGGCAACCTCCTGTGGATCGAGTCGCGTCGCAAGCGGCGCATGGAGGATCAGCCGATGAAAACGCGCATCATGGCCAGCGCCACGGTGGGCGTCTGCATCGGCAGTTGCCTGGGCATCGCGGCATCGTTTGGCGCCACCATGCTGGCCGACGTTTACGGTGCGGATGCCGGTCTGTGGCAACGCGTCGCCTGCTACGGATTCGTCATCGCCTCGGCCATCTATGCATGGTTCCGACCGCTACCCCGGGCGACCCGCGATCTGCTCTGGCTGAATGCCGTGCTCTACGTGGCGCTAGGCGCCATCGATCTCGTCCGAAACCTCCAGGTCTGGACGCAGCCCTGGACGCCACAGGCATCGGCGGTGCTCGGGGTTGACCTCACGGGGATCGCCATGGGCATCGGCTTCGCGTTCCTTGCTCGCGCCAGCTGGCGGCGCGCCACGCAGGGCGATCCCAACAGTGTGTGGTCACTGGACGCAACGACGGCGCCCGCGACGTGATGCGAATACGAAAGGCCAGCTCAGCCTGCCCTTCCATTTCAGGGGCGGGTCCACTGACGCAGTCGTAACAAAGTCGGGTGTTGAATGCGATCTTCCCCCAGGAGAACGCCTCATGAATATGCGCACCCTTTCGACGTCCTGCCTCGCGCTGGCCCTTGCGGCCGCGGCAACTTCGACAACCGCACAGGATCTGGGCAAACTGGGCAGCATGATTCCCGGTGGCGGATCGATGACGTCCGGCAGCATGGGTAACGTGGCGGGACTTCTGCAGTACTGCGTGAAAAACAACTTTCTCGGCGGCGACTCCGGGGCAGCGGGCGTCAAGGATCAGCTGCTCGGCAAGCTCGGCACGGGAACCGGCACCGAATCCAAAGCGTCGTCCAACAGCAGCAATCCGAGTGACATGATGAACTCGATGCTCGGCAGCAAACACAAAACCGGCAGCACCACGTCCAGCGACCCCACCAGCGACGCCGGTTATCTCAGTGGCGCCAAGGGCATTCTGCAGGGCAGCAACGGCAAGTCCGTGGATCTGAATACGTTAGGCGGCGGGTCCAGCGACCTGAAATCGGAGCTGACGCACAAAGCCTGCGATACCGTGCTCAAGCAGGGTAAGTCCCTCATCGGCATGTAGTCGCCGGTCAGGCCGACAGCGGGGAACGAACCGCTCGCGATACGACGTGCAGGCCAAGCTCGTTGCGCTTGGCCTGACGCTTCGCCCTCGCGGCCAGCGCGGCGATGGTCTGCGCACGCTGGCGCATCGGCGGCACCACGTTCACTCCGCCCACCACCAGCGTGGTAAAGCGATAGAACTGGGGCTCGCCATGGCGGTCCTTGCCATGGAGCCCGCCGCGCGCCACATCGGCCGGATCGAATAATGCCGTGGCACGCGCGTTGAATGTCTCGATGATGCAACGGCATCGCTCCGTCCAATCGATACTCTGGAACAGCACCACGAAGTCGTCGCCGCCAATGTGCCCGATGAAGTCCAGCGTCGGATCGACGAACTCGCCCAGGATGGTGGAGACCAGCCGGATCATTTCGTCCCCGCGAAAATAGCCGTAGTGATCGTTGAAGGGCTTGAAGTCCGTCAGGTCGACGTGCGCGACCGCGAACATTTCACTGCCGCCAAGCAAACGTTCCAGATGTTCGGTGGTCGGCACATTGCCCGGCAAGAAGGTCAACGGATTGGCGTGCCGCGCCGCATCGATGCGCAGCTCGCTGACCCGGCGCACCAGCGCTTCGCCCGTGCCCAGCCCACGATACAGGCCGCCGCTCGTCACGATGAAACCGTCGCTGAGATAGCGCTGGTCTTCGCCGCGCAAAACGTCGGCGAGGCTTTCCAGTCGTCGCGATTCATCGCACAACAAGGGGGCGGCATTCATCAGCGCCGTGCAGGATTTTCGCGCCAGCAGCTCACGCGCAAAGGGCTGCGCCATCCGCTCGTTCGCCAACCGGCGGTTGATCAGCCCGATGGGACGGCCCTGCTGCACAACGGCAATCGCATGAAGCTCCGGATGCGCCACGAACAGCGCCATGACTTCTTCATTTGTCTGAGCCGGCACCACGAAAGGCGCTTCGATCATCAGGTGCCCGACCTGCGTCGGACGCTGCGTCACCGGCGAGCGTCGTGTGGGCAGCACCGACACCGACAGCGCACTCAAGGCGCGCCGCGCCTCGCTGGCTGGCTCCCTGACCGGCATCGGCGCGGGGTGTCCGATGAGAAACCCTTGCGCGTAGGGAATGCCCAGTTCGCGCATCAGGCGAAGATCGGCCGGGTCCTCCACGCCTTCACCCACCAGCTCAGCGCCCAGGGTTTCCGCCACCTGGCAAAGGGCCCGCACAATGGCGAGGCGTTCGGCGCTGCGTGATAAACCGTTGATGAGATAACGATCGATCTTCACCACGTCGGGGTGTATCTCGTTCCACATCTCGAAGTTGGAATGCCCGTTGCCAAAGTCGTCCAGTGCGACGCGCATGCCATGCGCGCGCAGGTAGCCAAGGGCATGCGCGAGCCGCGACGGGCTTTCCACCACATCGCGCTCGGTCACCTCGATGGTGATGCGGGCGGGATCCAGTCCGCTGCCTGCCAACGTCAGCAGCAACTCGTCGGGGCGGAGGGTGTCCTGCAGGATCGCCTGCGCGCTCAGGTTGAGCAGCAGCCGTCCTTCGTCGGCGATCGCCGCAAATCGCGAACTGATGATGTTCGCCGCGTGCAATTCCACGTCGACGAGGCGCCGCTCCATGCGAGCGAAGTCCAGCAGATCAAGGATCGAGAAATCGTCGGGCGCGAACGCGCAGCGACTCAACCCTTCATGCGCCACGATTTCCAGCGTGTCCAGCCGCATCAACGGCTGGAACACGGGCACGAGCCCGTCCGGCGCCAAGGTGCGCTCGACGACTTGCTGACGAAGGCTCGGACGAGTCGGTAGTTGCGGCATCAGGCTGGCGCAGGCACTCCGTCCCTGATCAGTTCATGCGACGGCGCCTCATGCACCGTCGTTCCGGCATCCCCCGGTCCGGACAGGCGGAAGAATGCCACCTGCCGCATCAGCCTGTCTGCATCCCGCGCCAGTGCAGCGCCGGTTTCATTGATGCGTTCCACGAGCCCGGTGTTGGCCCGGGTGATCTGGTCCAGGCGTTCGACCGCTGCCGACATCTGTCCCACGCCCTCGACTTGCTCGCCGGTCGCCGCGTCGATGCGCGCCAGCTGTCCCGTCACGCCCAGCATTCGCCGCGCAATGGCATCCAGCGCCTCGCCGGATGCGTGGACCCGTTCGCGAGCGGCATCGGCAGCCGCACTCGTCGACTCGATCATCTGGCGAATCTGGCGACCCGCCTCCTGGCAGCGTTGCGCAAGCTGGCGCACCTCGCCGGCAACGACGGCGAAACCCCGGCCGTTGTCGCCCGCGTGAGCCGCTTCGATGGCGGCGTTGAGCGCCAGGAGGTTGGTCTGGAACGCGATGCTGTCGACCAGGTCGACGATGGCCGCGATGCGCTGACCCGAGGCGATCACGTCCGACATCGACGACTGCGCGTCCCCCGCAATGGCATGCGCTCCGGCGACGTCCTGCTCCGCGTCCTTCGCCGCGTGGCCGGCATGGCGCGCATGGTCGGCGCCGCGACCGGCGAGTGCACCGAGTTGGCCCATCGCGTCGGCGGTCGCCTGCACGCTGACGGACTGCGCACGCGTACGTTCGCTCAATGCCAGATTGTCATGAGCCAGCTGATGGGCACGCTGATCGACCGAGCGCGCGCCTTCGCGCACCTGCCCGATGACGCGAAGCAGCTGCGCATCCATGGCGGCCAGTGCGCGCAGCAAGTCGCCAAGCTCATCCCGGGCACCGGGTTCAAAAGGCACGCCGATGTCGCCTTCGGCAATGCGCGATGCCGCCGAGCGCGCGAGCGCGAGTCGTCCAAGCAGCGATCGCATGAACAGGCCATCCATCACAAGGGTCGCGCACAAGGCGAGCAGCATGCCGGCGATGAGCATGATCACACCACGACGATCAGCGTCACGCTGTGCCTTCACCTGTTCCTTGCCGTGATTGAGCGCACTCTCGAAGAGATTGGCGAAATCCGACTGAAGTGGTTGATAGGCCGGCTGGACTTCGGTACTGAGCTTCAGCGATGCCAGCTCAAATTGCCCGGCATCAAGCAGCTGCAGCGTTTCATCCACCGCTTTGTCAGCATCGTCGCGATGACGGGCGGCAAGCTTCAGCGATGGGGCCTCCTGTTGCGCGAGCGCACTGGCCAGCAGGGGTTTCCAGTGACGCTCAACATCGAAGCGGTCGGCGTGGATCCGCGTATGGGCTTCTTCGACCGCCGACGGGAGCTGAGAAAGCACCGCGTGCGTGAGAACCTGCAGGCTACTGTTGTAGTCGTTCTGGATCCGTCCCGCGTCCGCCGCCGGGCCCAGCGATCCGTCGACCAGATTGACGATACGACTGTCCGCATGCCGCAGGTTGACGATACCGACGGCACCCATCGCGAGGAGGAACACGAGCATGGCGACGAGACGCAGCAGCAGTCGCGCGCGCAGATTCAGAGCAAAGGAAGGCCGAAGGAGCTTTGACATGGGGATGCCTGTAAGGGGATCGCCAGTGCTATCGACCGGAGCGCGAAGCGCTTTAGTCAAACTCGCGAAGTTTTCCCTTTATTTCTCAATGGTTACAGGACAATCCCCCAGGCACAATGGTCACAAGGATCGCAAACCAATATGTCCGATATGTGAAAGGCCGGCGTCCGTTTGGACGTCCATCCGCCTCAGGTGCCTGGAAGTGGCAGCGTGTAGGCCATGACGACCTGCCCAGGCTCGCCTTCGCCTGACGTATCACCCGCCGTGACAACGACAAGGTACTGATGCCCGTTGCGATCGGAGATGAAACTGATCGGCGTGGCCTGCAAGGGTGAAGGCAACGCGGCTTTCCACAACATGTCACCCGTGCGTACGTCGAAGGCACGAACGCTGGCATCCAGCGTGCCGCCCAGGAAGGCAACACCACCGCCGGTGGTCGACATGCCACCGATACTTGGCACTCCCAGCGGCAGGGAAAGACGCCAGGGCAAGCGATCGGTCATGACGCCGTTGCGTCGCATCCATATCCTCGTCTTGTTCACCAGATCGACGGCGGCGACATAACCCCAGGGCGGCTGCTGGCAGGGTAACCCCAGGACCGAGCGCAGCGGCCGCAGCCGGCCGCCATGCTCCGTGTCGCGCACGAAGGCGATGTAGCTGGGATCACCCACCCATACGCTTCGCGCCGGGTCGACCGCGATGCCGCCGGTATCGAACACGCCATCATGACCTGGGAATACGAGCGATCCGTTTGCGCTGTGTTGCCTGAACCGGATCCGGCACATCAACTGATCGTAGGGCGTGATGCCCCAGAGCTGGCGCTCCTGCAAAGCCTGGCCGGGGGCGAAGCTGAGGGCATCCGTGTCCGAAGGCGTCGTCAGTGCCTTGCCATTGCGCCGATCCAGCACGACCAGCTCGCCTCCACGGGTCGCAACCATCAAGGCTGGCACTTCCTGACCGCCCTCTCCCGACGCGTACAGCACTGGCTGTCCCCGCAACGCATCCGTCGCCTGGTACACCCAGTGCTGTTCGCCAGTGGCCACGTTCAGGGCAACGATCGCACCCGGCGCGATGGCGTCGTCACCTTCCGCGCGAGCCACGAGATAAACGAGCCCCAGCTTTTCATCGACGCTGGCCACGCCCCAGGACCGCAGATTGCCACTGGCTGGCCACTGCCAGACGCGACGTCCCTGATCGATATCGAAGCCAGCAACCACGCCGGCACTCACGATCAGCACCTGGCGGGTGACAACGGGCGGCACCGGCGCGCGGGCTTCAACGGCACGCGGATCGAGGTCGATCGACATCTCGCCGTCCTGCCCGATCTCATGGCAGCGCTCTCCGTTGTCGGCATTCAGTGTCATGACCCGACCGCCCATCTCCGGCACGAAAATGCGCCGCGGACAACTCTCGAAGTGGATCGATTCGGCGGCCACCGCACCCTTGGGTGTCGGTCGATTGACCACGACGGTCGATGACGGCGCGTCGCGGGCAGCCGTTGCCGAGTCGTAGTAGGCAAGGCCGAGGCAATCGGTCGCCGACTGGCGATTGGCTGGGTTGTAACGCCAGCGCTCTGCACCGGAGTCGGTGTCGAGCGCCACGACCGCGCCGCCGCGTGCGCAAACGTAGAGCAAGCCATTGACTGCAAGCGGCGTCTGCCCACTGGTATCGACCCGATGGTCCGCACCGGCCGGCGCATCGACACGATACGTCCACGCCAGTTTCAGGCGAGCGACATTGCCCGGTGTGATCTGCGCTGCTGGCGCATAGCGGTCACCGAAAGCCGAACGGCCATACGCCACCCAATCGTGCGGTGGCGCAGCGGCGTGGTCCGGTGCGGCCAGCGCATCGGCGCGATCGTCGGCCAGTCGACCCTTTAGTTCGACGGGCTGGCGCGTCAGTGAAAACAAGCCCAGCAATGCCACGATCAGCAAAGCCCCGGGCACGCACCAGCGGCGCGGGGAAGCAGCGTCGTGTCGCCATAGCCAGGGCATCACCCACCACCAACCCAGCAACCACCACCATCCCACGCGCGGCAACCACCACCAGCCGGTCAGACCGGTTTCCAGTGTCGCCCAGGCAGCGAGCGACAAAAGGTATACCGCGTAGGCCACGGCAGCCCAACCGGGTCGGGCCCATGCCAACCACGCGACCCCTACCAGCGCGCACCCGGCGACCAGAAACCAGGGCGCGCCTCCTACGCCAAGCAGCCATGCGCCGCCGACGAGCATCGGGAGGCCGAAGAGCAGCATCAGGATGACGGTCGCGATCGATCTCGCGCTTTGCTTGGCCGGCGTGGTCATAACTTCCTCACGGCAAAATGGGTCCGCGGCGATGGGAAGTGCGCATGGTTGTCGAGCATGGCTGCCAAAAGGGTGACGGCAGTCTTATCGCCGGATGGACACATCGTGAAGCCTGATGCCACGCCGCGCCTTCAGATCTGATCGGCTGGCGGCACCAGATGGCTTCGCTCCAGCAAGGCATCGAGCCGGTCGCATACCCAGCCATGGTCCGTGTCGGCGGCCCGATCCTGGATCTGTTGCGCGCGTGCGTTGAATGCCTGCCAAAACGCATCCGGCGCCGGATGCGTGCGCAACAGTTCGGGCACATCGGCGTCGAGCGTGGAAATGAGGCGCTGGAGTTCAACGTGGGTCGCGACCATGCCCCACCATACATCCCGCCGATGCCGAGAAACGGTGAATTTGCTGCCACGCAGCACCGGATCTCGCACGGGATTTGGTGACCCCGGCCCGATTCGAACGGGCGACCTACGCCTTAGGAGGGCGTCGCTCTATCCAGCTGAGCTACGGGGCCAACCCCGCAAGGATAACGGGGCATCGCGCCGGACGGAACCCGCGCTGGCCCGACTCGGGTTTATCCGAGTGCGTGAACGATCACCGTTTGCTGCGCTGCTCCGCCATTGCGCCCCTCCCCTAACAAGACCTAACCGGCGACCATTGACCCGCCTGCTAGAATTGTCCTTTTCACCCAGGTCGCCACGCGGCGAAACGGCTCAGGAGCACGCATGTCCCACGAAATCCTCAAGGCGCTCGGACTTGGCAACGAGCATTCCGGTACGTATCTCGGTCAGGGCGAATGGTCCGCGACCAAGGACGCCGGCAGCTTGCAGCCGATCAACCCGGCTACGGGCGACGTCATCGGCACCGTGTTCGCCTCCAGCGCGACCGACTACGAAACCATCGTCAAGCGCGCCCAGGACGCATTCAAGATCTGGCGCACCACGCCGGCCCCGCAGCGCGGCGAAGCCGTGCGCCTGTGCGGTGAAGCGCTGCGCAAGCACAAGGATGCCCTCGGCTCTCTGGTCGCCCTGGAAATGGGCAAGATCAAGCCCGAAGGCGACGGCGAAGTGCAGGAAATGATCGACATCGCCGATTTTGCCGTGGGCCAGAGCCGCATGCTCTACGGCTACACGATGCACTCGGAGCGTCCGGGCCATCGCATGTATGAGCAGTATCAGCCGCTCGGCCTGGTCGGCATCATCAGTGCATTCAACTTCCCCGTGGCCGTTTGGTCGTGGAATGCCTTCCTCGCCGCCATTTGCGGCGACATCTGCATCTGGAAGCCGTCGCCCAAGACGCCGCTGTCGGCCATCGCAACGATGAAGATCTGCAACGAAGCACTGAAGGCCGCCGGTTTCCCCGACATCTTCTTCCTGTTCAACGATGCCGGCACCGATCTCTCGCAGGCGTTTGTCGACGACCACCGCATTCCGCTGATCAGCTTCACCGGTTCCACCAAGGTTGGCCGCCATGTCGGCGAGCGCGTCGCCAAGCGCATGGGTCGCTCGCTGCTCGAACTGGGCGGCAACAACGCCATCATCCTGGACGAAAGCGCCGATCTTAAGCTCGCCATTCCGGCCATCGTGTTTGGTGCCGTGGGTACGGCCGGCCAGCGTTGCACCACGACGCGTCGCCTGTTCGTCCATGAGTCTCTGGTGGCCGAAGTCACCGACAAGCTGGTCGCCGCATACAAGCAGGTCGAAGGCAAGATCGGCGATCCGACCCAGGCCACCACCCTGATGGGCCCGCTCAACAGCCAGGACGCCGTGAAGGCCTACCTGGCCGCCGTCGAAAAGGCCAAAGCCAGCGGCGGCACGATCCTGACCGGTGGCGCTGCCCTTACGGATCGCAAGGGCAACTTCGTCCTGCCGACCATCGTCAGCGGCGTAAAGAACAGCGATGAAGTCGTGCAGACCGAAACCTTCGCCCCGATCCTCTACGTCATGCCGTTCAAGACCCTGGACGAAGCCATCGATATGCAGAACGCCGTGCCGCAGGGCTTGTCCTCGGCGATCTTCACGCAGAACCTGAAGTCGGCGGAGCAGTATCTGTCGGCAGCCGGTTCGGACTGCGGTATCGCCAACGTCAACATCGGCACCTCGGGAGCGGAGATTGGCGGTGCGTTCGGCGGTGAGAAGGAGACGGGCGGTGGTCGCGAGTCGGGTTCGGACGCATGGAAGGTATACATGCGCCGCCAGACCAACACCATCAACTACTCCAACTCGTTGCCGCTGGCCCAGGGCATCAAGTTCGACCTGTAAGACCGCAAGGCGCGCCCTGGTCAACACCGGGGCGCGTGCTGCCACCTGACTGCCGGGTCAGCCGGCGCCTGCCAGAGGCTGTACATGAGCGACTGCCCCCTTCCCCTTCCCGGTTATCGCGTCGTGATCGCCGGAGGCAGCAAGGGCATCGGTCGCAGCATGGCGCTCGCGTTCGCGCAGGCCGGTGCGGCCGTATCGATTTGCGCACGCGGCGAAACCGCGCTTGAGGCTACCCGCGAAGCCATTGCCGCCATGGATGTCACGGCTCATGCGCAGCGCTGCGATCTGGCCGACGCCACCGATATCGCCCGCTACATTGAGGCAGCCGCACAGACGCTCGGCGGCATCGACGTGCTTATCAACAATGCCAGTGGCTACGGCTTCTCCGATGACGACGCAGGCTGGGAAGCCGGCTTCCAGATAGACCTGATGGCTGCCGTGCGCGCCTCGCGCGAGGCCTTGCCTCATCTGAAGGCATCCGGTCGCGCCAGCATCATCCACACCAGTTCCATCGCCGCCTTTCATCCGCGCCGGCACGGCGCCGCTTACGCCGCGGTCAAAGCCGCGCTGAGCCACTACACCACGTCGCAGGCGCTTCAACTGGCTGACGCGGGCATTCGCGTCAACGCCATCGCCCCAGGCTCCATCGAGTTCGCCGATGGACTTTGGGATCGCCGTCGCGTGGAAGCTCCCGACATGTATCGCAACACCCTGGCCAAGATTCCCTTTGGCCGTTTTGGCACGCCCGAAGAAATCGCGCACGCCGCACTTTTCCTTGCATCGCCGTTGGCCGGTTGGATCACCGGCCAGACGCTCAGCGTCGACGGCGGTCAATCGCTGATGGGGTGACGTCATGACCGACCTGCAGTCCACCGAGCGTTTCAGCAATCGCGTCGACAACTACGTGCGCTATCGACCTGACTATCCGCGCGCGATGCTCCAGTGGCTCGAGCACGAACACGGTGTCAATCCGCGCTGGCTGGTGGCCGACATCGGCGCCGGCACAGGCATCTCCAGCAAGCTGTTCCTCGATGGCGACTACAAGGTCATTGCCATCGAACCCAACGCAGCGATGCGCGGGGCCGCCGAACGCTGGCTGGGCCACGACGAACATTTCCGCTCGCTGGATGGCCGTGCCGATGCAACGGGCCTCGCGGCGGCCAGCGTGGACCTGGTCTCCGTGGCGCAGGCGTTCCACTGGTTCGATCAGGACGCGGCACGCCACGAGTTTCACCGCATCCTGCGCCCCCATGGCCTGGCCGCCATCTACTGGAACACGCGGCGCCTGGTGGGCACGCCTTTCCTGGAAGGTTACGAAGCGCTATTGGTCGAATACGGCATCGATTACACCAGCGTTGCCGAACGCTACGGCGACGACGACATGATGCGTCAGTGGTTCGGTGATGGCTTCCGTGGTTCGGCATCGTTCGATCACCGCCAACTGCTGGACTACGACGCACTGAAGGGCCGCCTGCTGTCTTCGTCGTACATGCCGACCGAAGGCCATCCGAATCACGAACCGATGCTCGTCGCCTTGCGCAAACTCTTCGACGCGACAGCCCAGGACGGGCACATCAGCTTCGACTACGACACCCGAATTTTCGTGGGATATCCCGGCTAACCATGTACTCCTTCCTACGCCCCTTGCTGTTCACCCTGGACGCCGAGTCTGCGCATCGCGCCACGCTCTACGGCCTGGACGTCGCCCATCGCAGCAACCTGATGTCGCTGGTGGCGCGCCCGCCGGAAGACCTGCCCGTGGACGTCTTCGGCATTCGATTCCCGAATCCCGTGGGCCTCGCTGCCGGCCTGGACAAGAACGCGGACCATCTCGACGCACTGGGCGCTCTCGGTTTTGGTTTCGTGGAGGTGGGCACGACTACGCCACGTCCGCAGCCGGGCAATGACAAGCCGCGCATGTTTCGTCTGCCGAAGTACGAAGCGGTGATCAATCGCCTTGGCTTCAACAATGCCGGCGTCGATGCACTGGTGCGCAATGTGCAGAAGTCGAGCTTCCGCGGCGTGCTTGGCATCAACATTGGCAAGAACAAGGACACGCCCAATGACAAGGCGGTCGACGATTACCTGTTCTGCCTGGAGCGCGTGTACGCGCACGCCAGCTATGTCACGGTGAATATTTCCTCGCCGAACACACAGGGACTGCGCGACCTTCAGGAAGAGGCGACCCTTCGCCGCTTCATCGAAACGTTGCGCGAAGCGCAGGAACGTCTTGGCTCGCAGTCGGGCAAGCGCAAGCCGATGTTGCTGAAGATTGCACCGGACCTGAGCGAGATCGAACTCGACGCCATCGCTGAAGTGCTGCTCGCCGCACGCGTCGATGGGGTGATCTGCACCAACACGACCATCGATCACTCGTCGGTCGCCAGCGATCCGCACGGCAACGAGATGGGAGGCCTTTCCGGCAAGCCCTTGTTCGCGCGCTCCACCGCCGTGCTGCATGGCATGCGCCAGCGGCTCGGCGAGCAAGTCGGGATCATTGGCGTCGGCGGCATCCTCGATGGAAGCAATGCCGTCGAGAAGCTGGATGCCGGCGCCCGCCTGGTGCAGATCTATTCGGGCATGGTGTATCGCGGCCCTGCCCTGGTGGCCGAATGCGTGGAAGAAATTCGCCGTCAGCGCGGAGCCTCGTATGGGTTTTGAGCGCGTGGATATGGGCGGCTACTCGTTGATCGAAAATGCTCCACTGGGTCAGCGCAACACGCTGCGCGTCAATGCGCGTGCGCGCTTGCTGGCCGAGATCAGGGAATCGGCGAAGCTGCCGGAAATCCTGGATTTCCCCGCGGTTCGCCAGGGCAAGCTGCTGGTCCTTGGCGAAGGCAGCAACATGTTGTTCACCGGCGACTTTGACGGCACCGTCCTCGCCATGGCGACGCGTGGCGTGCATGTCGAGGAAGATGGCGACATCGCGCGTATTGCCGTAGCCGCCGGCGAGCGTTGGGATGATTTTGTCCGGTGGACGCTGGGCCAGGGCTTTGCGGGCCTGGAGAATCTCATTCTGATTCCCGGCACCGTGGGTGCGGCACCGATCCAGAACATCGGCGCCTATGGCACTGAGGTCGCGGAGTTCATCGAGAGTGTTGAAGCCTGGGACACGAAGGAGCGCCGCGTTGCCGTGCTCGATCGCCAGGCGTGCGCCTTTGCATACCGGGACTCCGTGTTCAAGCACGAGCCGGGGCGCTATATCGTCACCGCCGTGAAGTTCGCGCTGCCGCGTTCGCGCGAGCTGCGACTGGACTACGCGGGCATTCGTGAAGAACTGGCGCGCATGGGCATCGAGCGGCCGGCGCCGTTCCACGTTGCCGAAGCCGTCGTGCATTTGCGGACGCGCAAGTTGCCGGACCCGGCCGTGATTGGCAATGCCGGTAGCTTTTTCAAGAATCCCATCGTCGATGCCAGCGTGGGCGAGGCTTTGAAGGCCGCGCATCCGGAGTTGGTGTCGTGGGTGGGATCGGATGGACGCTGGAAGCTGTCGGCCGCATGGTTGATCGAACAGGCCGGATTCAAGGGTGACCGCGACGGCGATGCGGGGATTTCGAATCGTCATGCGCTGGTGCTGGTCAATCACGGCCAGGCGACAGGGCCGCAGCTTTGGGGCTTTGCACAGCGTGTGATTGAAGGCGTGCGCGGAAAGTTTGGCGTGACGCTGGAACCGGAGCCGGTGGTGGTTTGAGGCTTGGCTCATGCGTGGTCGCCGATGGATTCCGGCTTTCGCCGGAATGACATCGAGATGAGAGTCTTTGCCTACCTAGTGCAGCTACCGCGTCTGATGGTGCGTTTCCGTCGCAGCTTGAGGCTTGGCTCATACGTGGTCGCCGTGGATTCCGGCTTTCGCCGGAATGACGTCGAGATGAGAGTCTTTGCCTACCTAGTACAGCTACCGCGTCTGATGGTGCGTTTCCGTCGCAGCTTGAGGCTTGGCTCATACGTGGTCGCCCGTGGATTCCGGCTTTCGCCGGAATGACGTCAAGATGAGAGTCTTTGCCTACCTAGTGCAGCTACCGCGTCTGAGGGCGCGTTTCCGCCGCAGCTTGAGGCTTGGCACATGCGTGGTTGCCGATGGATTCCGGCTTTCGCCGGAATGACGTCCAGTTGAAAACCAACATTACTCCTGAACGCTGTTCACTCCGATAGCGCGACCGGTCAGTCGAGGTCACTCTTCATGTCGTCATTCCGGCGAAAGCCGGAATCCACTGGCGACAAGGCACATCCGAACGAAAAATCACACCCTGCGTCTACATTCACGCGGAAAGTCTGAGGTGATACCGGAGTCTGAGTTGGCAGTAGATTGAGGCGACCTTTCAGCGCGGTCGCCCCTGGATTCCGGCTTTCGCCGGAATGACGTCGCGTTGAGGATCGGCCTTACTCCTGAACGCAGTTCACGCCGATAGCGCGACTTTTCAGCCGGCGTCACGCTTCATGTCGTCATTCCGGCGAAAGCCGGAATCCACTGGCGACAAGGCATGTCCAAGCGAAAAATCACCCCCTGCGTCTACATGCTTGCAAGTCGGCCCCAAGGCACGCTTTACATTGGCGTGACCGGCAATCTTCTGAGGCGCGTATGGGAGCACCGGACATACGTCGCTGACGGCTTCACAAAGCGGTACAACATCCACCAACTCGTGTGGTTCGAAGAACACCCCATCATGATGTCCGCCATCAAACGCGAGACGAACCTCAAGGACTGGCGCCGTGCTTGGAAGTTTCAACTGATCCAGGCTGAGAATCCCCATTGGGAGGATCTCTACCCTCGCCTGCTGGATGATTCCCGTTGATCACGCCCTCTTTCGCCTCCCCTCTACATCCGGCAAAAACACCGTCGCCACGCCAATCAACGGCAGATACGCACAAATCTGATACACGTAATCGATGCCCTGTGCATCCGCGATCCGCCCCAGCACCGCGGCACCGATGCCGCCCATGCCGAACGCAAATCCGAAGAACAAGCCTGAGATCATCCCCACGCGCCCCGGGATCAACTCCTGCGCGTAGACGAGGATGGCCGAGAAAGCCGATGACAGGATCAGGCCGATAATCACCGTAAGCACACCGGTCCACATCAGGCTGGCATGCGGCAGCAGCATCGAGAACGGCGCCACGCCCAGGATCGACACCCAGATCACCCACTTGCGCCCCACGCGATCGCCCACGGGCCCGCCGATCAGCGAACCGGCCGCCACCGCAAACAGGAACACGAACAAATGCGTCTGCGCGTTCTGCACGGACACGCCGAATTTATGGATCAGGTAGAACGTGTAATAGCTGCTGAGGCTGGCCAGGTAGAAGTACTTGGAGAAGATCAACAACCCGAGAATCGCCAGGGACCACGCCACCTGCGACTTCGTCAGCGAGACATCCAACGCATGCCGCGCCCTGGGCTTGCCGCGCACCGCATGATGCGCCGCATACCATTTGCTCACCTGCACCAGCACCACGATGGCCAGCAAGGCGGCAAGGGAGAACCACGCCACGCTACCCCGCCCATGCGGCACGATGATCCATGCCGCCAGCAACGGCCCCAACGACGCCCCCGTATTGCCGCCCACCTGGAAGAGCGACTGTGCAAGGCCATGCTTGCCGCCTGAAGCCATGCGCGCCACTCGCGACGATTCCGGATGGAACACCGAGGAACCGGTGCCGACGAGTGCCGCAGCCACCAGCAACACCGTGAAGTTCGGCGCCGTCGCCAACAGCAGCAATCCGCACAGCGTGAACCCCATGCCAATGGGCAGTGAATACGGCATCGGCTTGCGATCGGTCACCATGCCGACCAGCGGCTGCAGCAACGACGCCGTGATCTGGTAGGTCAGCGTGATCAGGCCCACCTGGGCAAAGCTCAGGTGGAAGCCGTCCTTGAGGATCGGGTAGATCGCCAGGATCAACGACTGGATCATGTCGTTGAGCAGATGCGAGAAGCTGATCGCCCCAATGATCCCGTATTCGGTGGCGTGTTCCTGCCGGGCGGCCGGAGCGGAAAGCTGCACTTCTTCGACGCGGGTTTGCATGGGGGCCTGGATGCTTGATCGGGGAAAGCCGGTGCGGGCCGGCAAGGCGTGAACGTTAATGCCGCGGCGGGCGGCCCGCGCGCGCCAAAGGGTCAATTTCTGTAGAATTTGGGCCAATCATGAGACAAACCCGCATTACCGGCTACGAGGACACCCCGCGCGACGTCGTCGCGACGGGCAACGACTATCCCTCGCACTTCGTCCTTCCGGCCCATCACCACAAGCGGAATCAGTTGCTTTACGCGGCCACGGGCGTATTCAAGGCGATCACCTCTGAAGGCACCTGGGTCGTGCCTCCCCGCCGCGCACTATGGATTCCCTCGGGCGTGACGCACGAGGTGCACATGGATGGCGCGGTCAGCACCCGCAGCGCCTATGTCAGCCCGGAGGCTGCCCAGGCGCGCCAGCTTTGGCAGCGCTGTGAGGTCATCACCGTGTCGCCCCTGCTCCATGAATTGCTGCAGGTGGCCGTCGATCTTCCGGCCCTGTACGACACCACCGGTCGCGATGGCCGGGTGATGAACCTGCTGCTCGACGAAATCTGCACCATGCCCACCATGGCGCTTAACACGCCGCTGCCGGCAGACAAGCGTCTTTACGCGTTATGTCGGGCGATGCTCGATGCACCATCACTCGACGTGGACATCGACGCGATGGCGCTCAAGGCCGGCATGAGCCGGCGCAACTTCACCCGCCTGTTCCGCGAACAGACGGGCATGAGTTTCGCCGCGTGGCGACAGCAGGCGTGCCTGTTGGCGGCTTTGACGCGACTCGCGCGCGGTGAGTCGATCACGCAGGTGGCCTTCGACCTCGGATATGGCAGCGCCAGCGCGTTCAGTGCGGCCTTCAGGCGGGTGTTGGGGGCGCCGCCCAGCCGCTTCCTCGAAGGCGACCAGCCGGCACCCGCCTCCTCGCCCGACACACAACCCCTGATCTACTGAATGTCGCGACGGAACACCGACCAAGGAATGTGTCATTTCTGTGTCAAAACCATATCGCATCATGAGTGCACTTCCTTCGTCGCGTGGACGAAGTCTGAACATGCACGCGCCGGCGACGGGGTAGCATGGTAGTTCTCCATGCGACTAGTCCGAGCCAGGAGCCAAGGTCCGACATGACGTCCCGCAGCGATGCCCGCCCCGCCCCGATCAGCGACATCATCGACGACGCCTCCGTCGAAACCGACAGCGCTCCCGCGGTCGCGCCACTCGTCGGCGCTCAGGACCTCAATGAAAGCAGCCTGTACATCCACCGCGAGCTGTCGCAGCTGCAGTTCAATATCCGTGTGCTGGAACAGGCCCTGGACGAAACCAAGCCCATTCTGGAGCGTCTGAAGTTCCTGCTGATTTTCTCCAGCAACATGGACGAGTTCTTCGAGATCCGCGTCGCGGGGCTCAAGAGCCAGATCGCCTTCGATCACGAAATCGTCGGACCGGATGGCATTCCACCGAAACGCGCGCTGGCCGAAATCAGCGAGATCACCCACAAGCAGATAGAACGCCAGTACGCGATCCTCAACGAACGCATCCTGCCGGAGCTCGATCGCCAGGGCATCCGCATCGTTCGCCGAAATGAGTGGTCGCACAAGCAAAAAATGTGGGTGCGACGCTATTTCCGGCATGAAGTGGCGCCGCTCGTGACGCCGATCGGCCTCGATCCGACGCATCCGTTCCCACTACTGGTGAACAAGAGCCTCAATTTCATCGTGCAACTGGAAGGCGTCGACGCCTTCGGCCGTGATTCGGGCCTCGCCGTGGTTCCGGCACCGCGCGTGCTGCCGCGACTGATCCGCTTGCCGGATGAAGTCTGCGAAGGCGGTGACAACTTCGTCCTGCTGTCGTCGATCATCCACGCGCATGCCGACGAACTGTTCCCGGGCATGTCGGTGAAGGGCTGCTACCAGTTCCGCCTGACACGCAACGCCGACCTCACCATCGACCCGGAAGACGTCGAAGACCTCGCCCGTGCGCTGCGCGGCGAACTGTATTCGCGCCGTTTCGGCGATGCCGTCCGCCTGGAAGTGGCCGACAACTGCCCGAAGGAACTCACCGATTACCTGCTGCGTCAGTTCGGTTTGACGGCGGCAGAAATGTACGAGGTCAATGGCCCGGTCAACCTTGCGCGCCTGTTCGGGCTCGCCAGCAAAACGCATGCGCCGCAGCTGCTCTATCCGCCCTTTACGCCGTCGATTCCCAAATCGCTGAAAAAAGCCGAGGATCTGTTCCAGGTGATCAACAAGCAGGATGTGCTCCTGCTGCACCCGTATGAATCGTTTGCGCCGGTGGTGGACCTCCTGCACCAGGCAGCGAAAGATCCGAACGTTCTGGCGATCAAGCAGACGCTTTATCGCAGCGGTGCCAACTCGGAAATCGTCGACGCACTCGTCGATGCGGCGCGGGCGGGCAAGGAAGTCACCGTCGTGGTGGAGCTGCGCGCGCGATTCGACGAAGAGTCAAATCTTTCGCTTGCCTCACGACTGCAGCAAGCAGGCGCCATGGTCATCTACGGCGTGGTGGGCGTGAAAACGCACGCCAAGCTGATGCTGATTCAGCGACGCGAAGGCGAAGAGCTTGTCCGCTACGCCCATCTGGGCACCGGCAACTACCACACCGGCAACGCGCGCCTGTATACCGACTACAGCCTGCTCACCTCCGACCAGGCGCTGTGCGAAGACGTCCACAAGCTTTTTAGCCAGCTCACCGGCATGGGCAAGATCCTGCGCATGAAGAAGCTGCTGCATGCTCCCTTCACGCTCAAGAAAACCCTGCTCGAACTAATCACGCGCGAAACGGCGCATGCCTCAGCGGGCCGCGCCGCCCACATTCTCATCAAGATCAATGCCCTCACCGATCCGAAGATGATCCGCGCGCTTTACAAAGCCAGCATGGCCGGCGTGCGCGTGGACCTGATCGTGCGCGGCATGTGCTGCCTGCGCCCAGGCGTGCCCGGCGTCTCGCACAACATCGTCGTCCGCTCGATCGTGGGCCGCTTCCTCGAACACAGTCGCGTCTACTACTTCGCCAACAACGGCGACGAGCAGTACTACCTTGCCAGTGCTGACCTGATGGAACGCAACCTCGATCGTCGCGTCGAGACCGGCTTCCCGATCGACAGCAAGAAGCTGCAGCAGCGACTGAAGAAGGAGCTGGAGCTGTATCTCACCGACAATTGCAGTGCGTGGGAACTCCAGCCCGACAGCAACTACACGCGCTTGCTGCCGACGCCGGGCCAGATGAGCCGCAATGTGCAATCGCAGCTGCTGGAAAAGCTGTGCGGCGTGGGCGCACAGACCGAGGTGTGATCGACACACCCCGGCATGTGACGCCGCGCTAGCCGAGCCGCTTCACCCACGCGACATATTTGTCCACGAAGCCCTGCAGGAATTTCTGCGTGCCTTCGTTGGCGATATGGCCCTCGCCGTCGATCAGTTCATCCTTGAAATGGATGAATACTTCGGGCTGGCCCAGTACGGCGACATCGAGATAGGCCAGCACGTTGCGCAGATGTTGCTGGGACAGCGCCGTGCCTGTCGATCCGATCGACGCGCCAATCACGGCTCCTGGCTTGCCGGCGAACGAATTCGTACCCCAGGGGCGCGAGGCGATATCGATGGCGTTCTTCAGTACGCCCGGAATGGAGCGGTTGTATTCCGGCGTCACGAATAACAGCGCGTCGGCCGCCTCGATGGTTTGCTTGAGGTGCTTGCAGGCCAGTGGATAATCGGCGTCAAAGTCCTGGTTGTAGAGCGGGAGGCCGTCGATGGCCACATGCTCGAACGTGAACTCCTTGGGGGCCAGCCGCTCAACGGCCAGCGCCAGGCGCTTGTTGATCGATTCCTTGCGCAGGCTACCCACGAAAACAGCAATCTTGGTGCTCATCTAGCGGCTCTCCGTCATGGATTGGCAACATGGCGCCCTGGCGCCAGCGACCTCGACGAGGATGCCGATGACCGGGAAAAGGCCATGTGATTTCTCCGGGCCACCTGCCCCTAGGCCTTTTGTGGGATTGGGTGCGGGGACAGGCCTGCGCAAGAATCGACCCTCACCAACATGATCGGCCCAACCATCGCGTTCCCCCACCGCCCATCCGGCGACGCGACAGGACTGGCGACCGATGACCGGATCCGTCCGCCTTTTGCGCATTGATGGGTAGAAGGCGATTTGGCAGGGGTAGTCGATGAACAGGCTGACAGGGCAGCGTGTTAACAACGCCTGGCGGCGCATGCTCGGCATGCTGCTGGCCTTGCTGCTGCCCATGCCGCTGATAGCCGCCAATGCACCCCTGGGCGCGGGTTGGCGGGATGTGCGGCCCGGCGACTCCCCGGATCGCGTCCTCGAGGCCTACCGCCGCAACGAACTCAACAGCTTCGACCCCAACCTGCTGCATCAGGTGCCCCGGGCCGGGCTGGGCACCTGGGTAGTGATCCAGCCGCAGGCGCCGCTGCTGCGCGAAGAGCGCGTGCTTTCGATCACGCCGCCGCCGCTGTCGTCCGTCTCGTTGTATCGCGCCGACGGTAGCGTGGAGACCCTCGCGCTGGACGACTTTTCCGCGCCGGCCCACGGACATGGTCGGCTGTCCTTTCGCCTTACCGATGACCAACCCGCCAATGCCGCCGTCCTGCTGAAATTCGAGCCGGCACTGTCGGCGGCACCCGTGCGATTCGAACTCCAGTCCTGGAGCGACTACCTGCACAGCGACGCCAGGTGGCTCGTGTTTTCCAGCGCGTGCTTTGCCATCATGGCCGCCATGGCGCTGATGGCCCTGTGCCTCGCGCTGATGCTGCGAGATGCCACCTTTGGCTGGTACGCCGGTTACATCCTCTGCTACAGCCTGATCCAGGGCATGCGCAGTGGCTTCCTTTTCCATCCCCTCGAGATCGAGTGGCTTGCCGGCACGGCCGGACTGATCGCGCCCACCGCCGCGGCCCTTTCGGTGGCCTTCGCGGCGGTATTCGTCACCCGCTTCTGCGAATTGCCACGCTTCGCCCCTCTCCTGCATGCACCGACGCTCGCACTGGCCGTGGGCATGCCGCTGGTCGTGCTGCTGCGTAGCAGTCATATCGACGTGCTCGAACAGGCGGGACAGGCGCTGCTCAACCCCTTGATGATCCTGGGCGCCGCCCTGCTCCTGCTCGCGGGTGGCCTGTCGGGCGCACGCGGGTCGCGCCGTGCCTGGTATTTCCTGGTGGGCTGGACGCCCCTGCTTGGCCTTACCGCCATGACCAGCGCCCAAAACAGCGGAGCCATGCCTGACGTCGAGTGGCTGGGCGATGCCTGTCTCGCCGCCGGCGCGTTCCAGGCGATTGTGCTGTCGCTGGGCCTCGCCGATCGCGCCCTGGCCATGCGCCACGACAGCAACGTCGTGCGTGAACTGGCCGACGTCGACGCGCTGACCCAGGTGCTCAACCGCCGCGCATGGAGCGAACGCCTGGAGCACCTGCTCGGCCAGCATGATGGCCAGCCCATGGCGTTGCTGTTCCTCGATCTCGATTACTTCAAGACGCTCAACGATCGCCAGGGGCATGCAGCGGGCGACCGCGCGCTGGTGGCCGTCGCCGACTCACTGCGCCACGAATTGCGACCGCAGGATGCACTGGGCCGATGGGGTGGCGAAGAGTTCGTCGCCATGCTGCGCGGCGTCGACCAGCAACAGGCCATGCAGATCGCTATCCGCCTGTGCCGACGAGTGCATCGCCTGGAGATTCCGGTCAATGAAGAACAGCTGCTGCTGAGCATCAGCATCGGTGTTGCCATGCGCCAGGCGGACGATACCGTGGAGTCGCTCGTCGAGCGCGCCGATCACGCGATGTATCGCGCCAAACTGCAGGGACGAAACCGCGTCCGGCTGGACGAAAAGCTCGAAGATCGCATGGTGCGGGAATGGCCGCGCGCGGTGGAACGCGGCCACGAGTAACCCTGCCAGGTCGCTTTGCGCGACCCGGCTACCCCGGTCATGAAGACGCCAGGGCGTCCGCGGCAGCCACGACCTCTGCCTCACCCGGCAATACCAGCAAGGCGGCGCCCGCGAGCGGCGTATATGTATCCGCACCCACCACGCGACGCATCGGCGTCGCACCGCTGCCGCCTTCGGTAATCGCCGTGATGATGCCCTCGCCGACACCTGCGCTCTTGCGTCCTTCGTCGAGCACGATGATGCGTTTGGCCGTCCGCGCCTGCCCGGCGATGAAGCCATCATTGAGCGGTGCGAGCCAGCGCAGGTCGACCACGCGCGTCTGCCAGCCGTGCTTCGCTTCGATTTCGCGAGCCGCGCGCAGTGCCATCGGCACGCCATTGCCGAAGGTGAAAACCACCAGGTCCTTCGCGTCTTCGTTGTAGATGCGGCCTTCGCCCAGCGTCATGGCTTCGCCCGGCGCCGGATAGCTGAACTGCCACATTCCGTCGCCGGCTTCGTACAGGTCCTTGGTCATGTACTGCGCGATCGGTTCGAGGAACGCGCAAACGCGACCGTCGACCTTCGCCAGCGCCGTGAGCGTGCGCAGCATGTTGGCCGCATCATCGCCACGGCTCGGGCAGCCCACGACGAGACCCGGGATGTCGCGCAAAGCGGCAATCGAATTGTCGTTGTGGAAGTGACCGCCGAAACCCTTCTGGTAGCCCAGCGACGCGACACGCATGACCAGCGGATTGCGATACTGGTCGTTGGAGAAGAACTGCAGGCTGGCCGCTTCACCGCGAATTTGATCGCAAGCGTTGTGGAAATAGGCCAGGTACTGGATCTCGGGAATGGGCAGCATGCCCATGTTGGCGTATCCCTGCGCCAGGCCAAGGATCACCGTCTCGTCGAGCAAGGTGTTGAATACCCGATTGCCCTTGAAGGTCTTGAACAGGCCCTTGGTGACCGTATACACGCCGCCCTTCTGCGCGACGTCTTCGCCGAACAGCAGGGATTGCGGGTACTTGGCCATCACATCGTGCAGGGCCTGGCCAATCTGGATGGCCAAATGGCGTGGCGGCTGGTTTTCCGGCAGCTTTTCTTCGCTGCCAAAGACGGCCAGGCGGCGTTCGGCGTAATCATTGCGCTCGGCTTCGGCGCGCACGGCATCGGGGGAGTACGGTGCCAGCGGTTTCATGACGTCGGACAGCGACGTCAGGCGCGGGCGACGATCGGCGTCTTCCGCCGCTTCAAAGCAGCGGGCGCGCGTGGCCTCATAAAGCGCCAGCAAGCTCTCTTTGGTGTACAGGCCCGACTCTAGCGCAATGCCCGCGGAACGCAGCAGCGGATCGGTGGCTTCGACGGCGAAGAGTTCTTCGACGCTGCGCCACTCGATTTCGAAGTCGGTGCCCGCGTGGCCCATGACGCGGGTGGTACGCAGGTGCAGGAACGTCGGCCGGCGCGTCGTGCGGCAATGATCCACCGCGCGCTGGACCTGTCCATAGCCTTCGGCCAGGTCGAGGCCGTCGGCAAAGAAGTAGTCGAGGTCCGGGCGGTGGCGGAAATTGTTCTCGACCCAGCCACCGGGCGTCTTCACCGAGATTCCGATGCCGTTGTCTTCGCACACGAACAGCACCGGTGCCGGGAGTTTCTGATAGGCCGTCCAACCGGCGGCATTGAAGGCCGTTTGCGCAGTGGCGTGATTCGACGATGCATCGCCGAACGAGCAGATGGCGATACTGTCCTGCGGAACAGGCAACGTGTGCCCGATGCGGCGCGCCTGCTCGATAGCGACGGCGGTTCCAAGTGCCTTGGGCAGGTGCGAAGCGATCGTCGAAGTCTGCGGGAGCACCCACAAGGGCTTGCTACCCCAGACTTTGTGGCGTCCTCCAGAAGCCGGGTCGTCCTTGCTTGCGGCAAAGGACAACGCCGAATCCATGACCGGATCCATGCCGGGCAGTTTGCGGAACCGCTCGGCCATGAAGCCGCCCGAGCGGTAATGCAGGAAGGCCGGATCCGTATGTCGCGTCAGCCTCGCCACCATGGCGTTGCCTTCATGACCACTGGAGCCGATGGTGTAGAACACCTTGTTCTGCACGCGGAGCACGCGCGCCATCAGGTCCAGGTGGCGCGAGATCAGTTGCGATTCGAGCAACTCGCGGAATCCGCGAGCATCCAGGGCACTACCCGGCTTGACCGGCTCGCCGTCGGTCGGCGCCGGACGCGCCTCGCCCTGCCAGAGCTGGACGAACTCGGTGAAATTCTGGTCGACGATTTCGGCGCGGTTGAAGCCCTTGTGGCGGGCGCTGATGGCGAACGGAAGTGCGGACATGGTGGCTACAGTTTCTCGTCGACAAGGGCCGCGGGGACGGCCGGAAGTGGGTGATTATCGATGGCCGGCAAACGCACGCGCCAGTACGGAGCGGCGTGCGGGGCGGCGCATTCAGTCATGCAATAGATTGCGCAGGAGGCCCGCACGATAGAGGTCTTTCGGGCGACCAAAACTTTCCAGAATGCGTAGCTGTTCGTCGAACGACGGGATGGGCACGATGACGTCGGCAAAAAGCACTTCGATGGTTTCACGCACTTCGACCGAATGCCACTCGCCGCGCACGTTCAACTCGAGCCCGCCCATCACCTCAACCGGCATGTCCGCAAACGCATAGCGACTGAAGCGCGAACGAAAGCGTTCGGACCCCTCTGGCTCATACGTCTCCTCGCGCAAAGGCGACCAATGGCCTTCCAGGCGATCGGCATCGTCGGCGGACGTGAGCAAGTCGATGTCGGCAACGGTGACATGGGCGCCCGTCAGCCACGCCGCGGCGCTGCCGATAACGCACCAAGGATCGCGACATACGGTGCGCAGTTCCGGGACCACCGTGCGCAACGTCGCTTCGAGCGCCGGATGCGGGCGATTTACGTATGTCGGTTGCGCCATTGCTCTTTGCTCTGACCCCAGATGTCGATCTGAACGTCTTCGAACGGCGCCGGGAGTTTCCCGCGACCACGGTTGACTGAACCCAGACGCATGGCCAGCGCTTGCGACGGGCGGTTATCGAGATCAATGCTGTGGATCACGTCGGTCCAGCCCAGGTGATCGAAGGCCCAGTCGATGCACGCCACCGCGCCTTCGTAAGCGTAACCCTTGCCCCACGCCGCGCGAGCCAGACCCCAGCCCACTTCCGGTCCCGGCCAGCCATCCGGCTGCCACGGACCCATGCGACCGATCCACAAGCCGGTGCTCTTTTCGATCACGGAGAACATGCCGAAACCCTGGATTTCCCAGGCGCCCACCATGGTCAAAAAGCCGCGCCAGGCCGCGGCGCGCGGTAAGGGCCCGCCTATGAAGCGGGCCGACTCGGTGTCGGCCATGTTCGCCGCCCACGCGTCGAAATCCTCAGCGCGCGGCGGCCGGAGGACCAGGCGATCCGTTTCGATACGAATGTCTTGCCAGCGCATTCGACCTTTCCCTGAATCATGGCCCGCCGTCGCTGGCGGGCCGTGGTTACACCGCGCCCATCCGGCGCGGTGCGATCTGGATCAGAACGCGTTGATGCCGGTCAGCTCGCGACCCACCACGAGCTGATGCACGGTTTCGGTGCCCTCGTAGGTGATCACGGATTCCAGATTCAACGCATGACGGATCGCCACGTGCTCGGTGGTGATGCCGGCGCCGCCCAGGATGTCGCGGCATTCACGCGCGATATCGATGGCCATGCGGCAGTTGTTCCACTTGGCCAGCGAGACCTGCGTCGGCTGCATGTTGCCGGCGTCTTTCAGGCGACCGAGCTGCAGCGACAGCAGTTGCGCCATGGTGATGCGACGGGCCATTTCGGCCATCTTCACCTGCACGGCCTGGTTCGACGCGAGCGGGCGACCGAACAGAATGCGATCCTGCGTGTAGTCGAGCACTTCCTTGAGGCAGGCCTGCGCGGCACCAATGGGACCCCAGGTGATGCCGTAGCGCGCCTGCGTCAGGCAGCCCAGCGGACCCTTCAGACCCTTCACGTTGGGCAGGCGGTTGGCCTCCGGCACGCGCACATTGTCGAAGAACAGCGCGGAGGTGACCGAGGCGCGCAGGCTCATCTTCTTGTGCACTTCCTGGGCGGTGAACCCGGGCGTATCGGTGGGGACGATGAAGCCCTGGATGCCGTCTTCGGTCTGCGCCCACACGATGGCGATGTGCGCGACGTTGCCGTTGGTGATCCACATCTTGGCGCCGTTGATGACCCAGTCGCCGCCGTCCTTCTTGGCGTTCGTCTTCATGTTGGCCGGATCCGAACCGCCGTGCGGCTCGGTCAGGCCGAAGCAGCCAATGATTTCACCCGCCGCCATCTGCGGCAGGTAATGCATCTTCTGTTCTTCGGTGCCGTAGGCGTAGATCGGGTACATGCACAGCGAGCTCTGCACCGAGGCAAAGCTGCGCAGGCCCGAATCGCCGCGCTCCAGCTCCTGGCAGATCAGGCCGTAGCTGACGCCATTCATGCCCGCGCAACCGTACTTTTCCGGAATCGTCGCGCCGAGCAGGCCCAGACTGGCGATCTCGGGAACGAGCTCCTTCGGGAAGCGGCCCTGGTCAAAGGCGTCGCCGATGATCGGCAGCACTTTTTCGTCGACGAAACGGCCGACGGTGTCCTGCACCATGCGCTCCTCGTCGGAGAGCAGCGAACGAACGTCGTACAGGTCAAGCGGGTTAAGGCGAGCAGACATGCAAGGGTTCCATGGCGGGGCTGTGGGACAAGCTCTCGATTCTAGCCCCGCCGAACCGCCCCGGTCATGAGCCAGTGCAACAGGCCGGTGGGCTTATGAAGACCAGTGTGGGACCATTTGCCCATGGCGACGGCGCTCGCCTGCCCCACCCCGCTGGAATCCCCATGCTAAAAGGTGTCCTTCTGGGCTTCGCCTGCTACGCGGCCTACGCGATCAGCGATGCCTTCGTAAAGTCGCTGCACGGCAGCCTGCCCGCCTACGAGGCGGTGTTTTTCGGCGCCGTGCTGATGCTTCTGGCCATCCCGCTGATCCGGCAGCCGGGTGACCGCTGGATCGAGGTTTTCCGGGCCAGGCGACCCAGCCTGTGGTGGATCCGGGCGATTTCGGGCGCCATCTGCAACGTCTCAGCCGTCGTGGCGTTCACGCACCTGCCCATGGCAGAGGCCTTCGCACTGATCTTTCTGCTTCCCATCTTCGTCACCGTGCTGTCCGTGATTTTCCTCAAGGAGCACGTGCACTGGCGCCGCTGGTCAGCCGTGATCGCCGGGTTCATCGGCGTGCTGGTGGTGCTCCGTCCGGGATTTCGTGCCCTGGGTGTCGGCCATCTGGCCGCCATGACCTGCGGTCTTTCAGGCGCGGTGTCGGTCGTCGCCTTGCGCATGGCCGGCGCACACGAAAAGCGCATCAGCCTCTATGGCGCCGGCGTGATAGGCCCACTGGTTGTCGGACTCGTCTTCATGCTGCCCGGCTTCGTCTGGCCGTCGGCGCACCAGTGGTTCCTGCTGTCTGGCTACGGCCTGCTGGCGGGTGCAGGTGGCGTACTGCTGATGCTTGCCACGCAGAACGCCCCGGCCAACCGCGTCGCGCCCACGCAATACAGCCAGATGCTCTGGGCCATCGGTTTCGGTTATTGGCTTTTCGGCGACCACCTGGACTGGCCGATGCTCATCGGCATCGTGCTGATCCTGGGCTCGGGGCTGTTCACGCTGGTGCGCGAAGACAAGGTGACACCCTGGGTGCGCCGGACAAAGCTGGTGTGACGTGTGTGGTCGTGCGCCACGCCGCTGACATCGGGCCCTGACCTGACCCGGGAAACCGCGCACGATTCTTGGTGGCGGCCGCCTCTGCCATCGAGGCATCGGCAAGCATCCAATACAGCGGCGTCGTGCGACGCCCCTGTCTAACTGGAGCTTGTTTGATGGACCGAGCCATTTCCCGCCCGATCACCCTGTTGGGTGCTGCCCTGGTGCTCATGCTGGCGGGTGTCAGCGCCCATGCCTCCCACGCGCAGCTCACCCCAACACCTGCGACCGGCAACTACATCGATCTTGAGCGCTATATCGGCGATGCGGATCATGACCGCTGGGTCGACGCGCGCTATTACCTCAAGCAGAACTTCGACGATATCTGCGGCGACACCATCTGCGAGGGCGAGTACCCCAACATCGAAGCCCTGGGCTATCGCTGCTCTGTCGACAAGACGACCGGGCTCATGGGCGAATGCAGCTGGGTCTTCACCGCCAGCGATGAACATGTCCGCGCATCCGACGGCAGGATCATGGCCAACGTTCACACCTGGCACTGCAAGACGCCACTGGCGCCGATGACCCACGCGAGCGATTTCGTCCAGTCCCTGCAGGGCTCGCGGCCGCTATGGGCCAGGTTGCCCAATACGAATGCCACGATCTGGGATGGCCTGATCACCAACTGCCTGTAAGCACGCCCTTACCTTTGCCGAGGTGACGAAGCCGTCGGGTAACCCACCGGCGGCTTCGTTTTTATCAGCGGTTGCTTACACCGTGTGGCACATGACCGGTTGCCACGTGCTTGCGCGCGGATTCCACGTTGGCCGGTGAGTCGTCGAAAAAGATGTCGGCACCGAAGGCGTCAAGGAAAGGCCCCTTGTCGCGCCCACCGAGGAACAGGGCTTCGTCGATACGCACACCCCAGCGACGCAAGGTGAGGATGACGCGCTTGTGCGCCGGAGCGGAACGCGCCGTCACCAGGGCGGTCCGGATGGGCGAGTCTTCGGCGGGAAATGCTGCCTGGAGGCGATGCACGGCGCTGAGAAAGCCCCGGAACGGGCCCACGGAAAGCGGCTCCTCCGCACGCTCGCGCTCGTTGCGATGGAACGCCTCCAGGCCCTCCTCGCGCGATACCCGTTCCCCTTCATCGCCAAAGATCACTGCATCGCCGTCGAATGCAATGCGCAGTTGCTCGGTGGCGCGCGGCGGCGCAACCGACGGCAGGATCGTGGCGGCGGCCACGCCGGCAGACAAGGCACGCCCGACGTCTTCGGCATTGGCAGAAAGAAACAGATCCGCCTTGAACGGCCCGATGTAATCCGACGTCGGCGCGCCACTCGTGAAGGCGGCGCGACTGATCTCAAGCCCGTAATGCTGGATCGCGTTGAAGATGCGCAACCCGGTATCCCCGGAATTGCGCGACAGCAAGATCACTTCCACGGGCGGCACGTCACCGGCCAGCTTGTTCAACCCGAGCAGCTTCTGCACCAGCGGGAAGGCCACGCCCGGCTTCAGGATCTCGTTCTCGTGATCGATCTGGAAGGATCGATAGGCGTCCAGGCCGTCGCGCTCGAACAGTTCGTGGCTATCGCCAAGGTCGAACAGGGCGCGCGACGAGATGGCAACCACCAGACGGTTGTCGATCGCGGCGGAAGGGTCATGGACATCTTTGTTCGACATGGCTGGGAGCGTCAGGAATGAAGAGTGGACTGGCATCGGCGCGGGGTTCGCCATGGCCATGCGTCATCGCATCGCCGACAGGAACTCCGTGCATCTTCTCACTTCTCGCGTGAAGACTTGCATGCCCGGCTCAATCTTGCGCGAACTGCTCATCCAGGATGCGCTGCTCCAGATTGTGCTCCGGATCGAACAGGAGGCGCACGGCCGGCCCTTCGGATTGCCTGACCGTCACTTCCTTCACATCGCGCACTTCATGGAAATCCGCGGTGGCGCTGACCGGCCTTTTGCCCGGATCGATCACCCGCAACGTCACCTGGGTGCGATGCGGAAGAATGGCGCCGCGCCAGCGCCGGGGACGAAACGGACTGATCGGCGTCAGCGCCAGCACGTTGGCATCCAGCGGCAGGATCGGCCCATGGGCGGAAAGGTTGTACGCCGTCGATCCTGCGGGCGTGGATACCAGGATCCCGTCGCAGACGAGCGATTCGAGCTTCACGGCCTCGTTGAGTTTCACTTCGAGATGCGCGGCCTGGTTGCTCTGCCGAAGGAGGGAAACTTCATTGAACGCCAGAGCCTCGTGCATATGTCCGCTCGCGTCGGTCACCTGCATTTCCAGCGGGAAAAGCGACGCGGTGTGCGCCCGCTCGATGCGTCGCGGCAAATCGTCGATGCGATGCTTGTTCATCAGGAAGCCGACCCGTCCAAGCTTCATGCCATACACCGGCACACCCAGCGAGCGATACGCATGCAGGGTACGCAACATGAAACCATCGCCTCCCAGGGCGACAATCGCTTCGGCTTGCTCTGGCGACACCTCGCCATAACGCTCCACCAGTTTCTTGCGCGCCTGTTGCGCAATGCTGGTATCACTGGCGACGAAGCTGTAGGCCATGGCAGAGGGTGTGTCCGTGGAATGGGGGCAGTTGAGCTTAGAACGGCGGCGAGCGCAAGAAGCGTGACGCTGCGACCGCATGCCTGGCCCATCCAAACAAAAAGGGCGCCACCCGAAGGTCGCGCCCTTTCGATCAGGAAGGGCCCCAGTCGGCACCCTCCCTGAGATCAGCCCATCACACCGGCACGGCCGCCAGCTGAGCCAGACGACGAACGGCGACCGAAGCAATCGGGTAGTCGGCGTTCTGCGTCAGGATCTCCGCCAGCATGGCGCGGGTGTACTTGAGCGTGGCGTCATCGCGCTGCAACCAGGCCTGCACCGGCGACTGCTCCTTGCTGTCGCCCGACAAGGCGAGAACCTGCGAAGCCAGCGCACGATGCTGGTGATTGAGCTCGTCCAGCAGCGAACCGCGCGCCTGGGCATGCCAGTGACCTTCCACCGGCAGCGCTTCGATCTGGTTGCGCAGCCATTCCAGGTCGAGCACGCCGCCCAGCTCGTAGAACACGCCGGCAACGCGAGCCACTGGCTGACCGGTCTGCTGAGCCACTTCGACGATGTCGAGCATGGCGCGCATCTCCGGAATCCGGGCCAGACGCACGGCCAGCGCGGACGGGAGGCCAAGGCCGTCCCACTTCTCCTGGCTGGTCGAGAAATCGGCACGACCGGTATCGGTCAGCGCATCCGGCAGGGCTTCGCGCAGCGCATTGACGCCAGCCTGGTAACGCTCCACGTTGGCGGCGATATCCAGCGTGCCACCCGGGCGATTGAGCAACCAGCGCGTGAGGTGACGCAACAGCGACCAGATCTGCATGATCGCGTCGATCTGCGTCTCCTCGGCCACCTTGCTGTCCAGCGCCTCAATCTCCGCCCACAGCTCGCGCGCACCCAGGATTTCACGGGCGGCGGTGTAAGCCTTGGCGATCGCCGCCGGCCCCTGCCCCGTGTCTTCCTGCATGCGCATCATGAAGGTGGCGCCCATGCGGTTGATGGTGGAGTTGGTGACGGCCGTGGCGATGATCTCGCGCTTCAGGCGGTGACGCTGCATGTGGGCGGCGTACTTGTCGTGCAGCGGCTCCGGGAAGTAGCGCACCAGTTCCTTGGACAGGTACGGATCTTCTGGCACGTCCGAATCGAGCAGCTGCTGGTACAGCTTGATCTTGTCGTAAGACAGCAGCACCGACAGCTCCGGACGCGTCATGCCCATGCCGCGCGTCTTGCGCTCGGTGAGCTCCGCTTCGCTCGGCAGGTTCTCGACCTGGCGGTCGAGCAGGCCTTCGCTTTCCAGGCTGCGGATGAAGTGGGCCATGGAACCCAGACGACGCACCGACTGGCGCTCCATCAGGGTGATGGCCTGGTTCTGGCGATAGTTGTCCCACAGCACGAGTTGGCCGACTTCGTCGGTCATGGCTGCCAGCTGCGTGTTGCGTGCTTCCACCGTCAGCTCGCCGCGCTGCACGGCATCGTTGAGCAGGATCTTGATGTTCACCTCATGGTCGGAGGTGTCCACGCCGGCGGAGTTGTCGATGAAGTCGGTATTGAGCAGCACGCCGTGCTGCGCCGCCTCGATACGACCCTTCTGGGTCATGCCCAGGTTGCCGCCCTCGCCCACGATCTTGCAGCGCAGCTCGCCACCATTGACGCGCAGGCCGTTGTTGGCGCGGTCGCCCACGTCGGCGTGCGATTCGCTGCTCGCCTTCACGTAGGTGCCGATGCCGCCATTCCACAGCAGGTCTACCGGCGCCTTGAGGATGGCGTTGAGCAGGTCCATCGGCGCCATGTGCGTGACGTCGGTCTTCAGGCCCAGCGAAGCGCGCACTTCCGGCGTGATCGGAATCGATTTCAGCGAACGCGAGAACACGCCACCGCCGGCCGAGATCAGCGACTTGTCGTAATCATCCCAGCTCGAACGCGGCACCTTGAACATGCGCTCGCGCTCAATGAACGAACGCGCGGCATCCGGGTTCGGGTCGAGGAACACATGGCGATGGTCAAACGCGGCCACGAGGCGGATGTGCTTCGAAAGCAGCATGCCGTTGCCGAACACGTCACCGGACATGTCGCCCACGCCCGCGCAGGTGAAGTCCTGCGACTGGCTGTCGCGACCCAGCGCACGGAAGTGACGCTTGACCGATTCCCACGCACCCTTGGCCGTGATGCCCATGCCCTTGTGGTCGTAGCCGTTCGAACCGCCCGACGCGAACGCGTCACCCAGCCAGAAACCGTGCTCGACCGAAATGGCGTTGGCGATGTCCGAGAACGTAGCCGTGCCCTTGTCGGCAGCGACGACCAGGTACGGATCATCCGGGTCGTGACGCACGACATCGTGCGGCGCAACGACCTTGCCATCGACGAGGTTGTCGGTGATGTCCAGCAGGCCGCTGATGAACATGCGGTAGCAGGCGATGCCCTCAGCCAGCTGCGCATCGCGGTCGCCGGCCACCGGCGGACGCTTGACCACGAAGCCACCCTTCGAACCCACTGGCACAATGACGGTGTTCTTCACCATCTGCGCCTTCACCAGGCCCAGCACTTCGGTACGGAAGTCTTCGCGACGATCCGACCAGCGCAGGCCACCACGCGCCACCGCGCCAAAGCGCAGGTGGATGCCTTCGACGCGCGGTGCGCACACGAAGATTTCGCGGTACGGCACCGGCTTGGGCAGCTCGGGCACCAGGTGCGAATCGAACTTGAAACTGATGTACGGACGGAACGCACCATCCCACTGCTGGAAGAAGCTCGTACGCAGCGTGCCGCGCATCAGCGACATGAAGCTGCGCAGGATGCGGTCGTCGTCCAGGCTGGAGACGCTCTCCAGCAGTACGCCGATGGTCTCTTCGATCGCGGCAAACTGCTCGTTGCGCGACTTGGCCAGCGAAGCGACGAGATCATCGATCAGCGCCGGCTGCGCCGTGCGCACGGCTTCCGGAATCAGCGCGCGCATCTCACCCTGCAACGCCAGGCCTGCCTTCTTGAGCTCTTCGGCGTTGAGGCTTTCGCGGCTGGGGTCGAACTTGGCAAGGAACAGCTCCACCAGCAAACCGGCGATGGCCGGATAGCGGTTGAAGGCATCTTCCATGTAGCTCTGCGAGAAGGCGACGCCGGTCTGCAGCAAGTACTTGCAGTAGCCGCGCAGCATGGCGATCTGGCGCCAGTTGAGCTTGGCACCCAGCACCAGGCGGTTGAAGCCGTCATTCTCGGCATTGCCACGCCAGATCTGCTCGAAGGCGTGCTCGAACAGCGAACCGACCTGCTCCACCGTGAAGGCAAGATTGCCCACCGGCTGCACTTCGAAGTCCTGGATGAACAGCGGCGCACCCTCGGACTTCACGTCGTACACGTGCTCGGTGAGCACGCGCAGGCCGAGGTTCTCCAACTGCGGCAGCACTTCGGACAGCGCGATGTCGCCACCGCTGCGGTACACCTTGAAGCGCAGTTCTTCCGGACGCTGAGCCGGGTGATAGAACGACATGCGCACCGCGTCGTCGCCCTTCAGCAGCGACAGCTGATGAATGTCTTCGGCCGCGGCGATCGGCGAAACCTCGTCGACGTAACCGGCCGGCAGCGCCTTGGAGTAACGGTTGGCAAGGACGACGCCGTCATGGGCACCGAGCTTGTCGACCAGTGCATCGCGCACGTCGTCATGCCAATTGCGCACGATGGCTTCAACGCCCTGCTCCAGCGCATTCGTGTCGAAGTTGACGTGGTCGCCGATCTTCGGGCGCACGACGATATGCAGGCGAGCCAGCGCGGCCTCGCCCATCAACACGGCCGAATCGACGTTCTCGCCATGCAGCGTGTCACGCAGCAGGCCTTCGATGCGCTCACGCACCGTCGTATTGAAACGCTCGCGCGGCACGAAAACCTGCACGCTGTAGAAGCGGCCATAACGGTCGCGGCGCATGAACAGACGCGTGCGCGCGCGCTGACGCAGCTCGAGGATACCCATCGAGATCGCGTACAGCTCGTCTTCATTGCTCTGGAACAGCTCGTCGCGCGGCAGCGTCTCGAGGATGTGGCGCAGCGACTTGCCCGAGTACGAATCGCGCTTGAGGCCCGAACGGGCCAGCACGGCTTCGACCTTGTGACGTACCAGCGGCACGTCCTGCGGGCGGGCCATGTAGGCGTTGGAGGAGAACAGGCCCAGGAAGCGCTGCTCAGCCACCGGCTTGCCGTTGGCGTCGAACTTCAGCACGCCGATGTAATCCATGTGACCAGGACGGTGCACGTGCGAGCGCGCATTGGTCTTGGTCAGGATGATGGCGTCGGTCGAACCGGACTGCGGCAGTTCGCTGGCCACCAGGCTGCGCAGGGAACGCGGCGCGACGGAGCGCTCGCTCTTGTGCAGGATGCCGAGGCCCGAACCTTCCACCGACACCAGGACTTCGTCCCCATCGGCCTGGGTAACCTCGTATTCGCGGTAACCGAGGAAGGTGAAGTTGTCGTCGGCGATCCAGTGAAGGAATTCGCTGGCTTCGTGCACCGAGGTTTCGCTCAGCGGCAGCTTGCGCGAAACGAGGTCGGCGGCGATGGCCTGCGCCTTGTCGCGCATGCGTTCCCAGTCGCCCACGGCGGCGCGCACGTCTTCGAGCGCAGCTTCGATGCGGGACTTGAGCTGGGCCATTTCAGCGTCGTCGGCCATGCGGTCGACTTCGAAATGCATGACCGATTCCGGCGAGCCATTTTCGTCGGCGAGCTTCAGCAGCTTGCCCGAGGCATCACGGCTGACCTTCACGACCGGGTGGATCACGGCGTGAATTTGCAGCTTCGTTGAAACGACCATGCTGACGGTGTCGACGAGGAAGGGGGTGTCGTCGGTGACGATCTGCACCAGGCTGCGGCCCGAATGACCGACCTCCGGGTTGATCACGCGCACCAAAGCGCGGCCGGGCTGGCGCTGCTGCATGAAGTCGAGCAGGCCGCCCACCAGCGCGGCCCATTCGGCCGTGGTGTGGAGCTCCAGATCGCTATGCGCAATGCGCGAGAAGAAGGCGCCAATAAAAAATTGCGCCTCATCTAGGCGCTGGGAGGCGAAGCCGGTTTTTTTCAGTTCTTCGAAAACTACAGCCTGGATCGGATTATCGCTGGCCGCTCGAATCGCATTCATGGCATCTACTGTTGTCAGTGGGAACGGTGGGGGCAAAAAACCCGCAAAAGGATACGCTTCGCGTCCATGCTTATCCACCTGCAGCGCCGCACGAACTTCAGCCGCCAGTGTGTTTTTCCCCGCACAAACCGGCAAACATGACAATTGCATTCGAACGTCAATCGGCGGCAACTCGCGTAAGCGCATGAAGGCAACAAGAATGCGTCATGGAAACGCGCCAGGATACGCGTGGATACCGCCCCGGCAATACTCACGCGTATGCGATAAAACCGCATGGAAAACCACGACCGATTTTCGCAGCGCCGCTGCGATGCAGCATGCGTGGCTCCCAAGAAAACCATCCCGCCCATCAGGAAAAGGATTTTTCCGGCAGCTTCGTGCATTTCCGGGAACGCGATTTGAAACGTTCCAATCCGGATGGGTCTGTCCACAGCCGGCGGGTTCTCGTCAAGCATTTTCCCATACGGATACGAAGGGACCCGCTCACACTCCCTTCGCGGCCTGAACACGGAGAATTCGGGGCTAGACCATACGGTGAACCATTTTGTAAACTGGTCGGTATAGTCAGGCCTTCACATGCTTCCGGACACCCCCGATACGCCCCGAACCGCGATCCTGCGGCCGGGACGAGCGGCTCAGGGCGCGCACCCCCCGGGGCCGTCCGTGGTCATGGAAAGCCTGTCCACCGGCACATAGATGCCGGCACCCACAACACCCCGATACGCAATTGAATGGAGTCCCCATGAAGTCCTCGTCACTGCGCACACCGCTGATGTGCCTGGGCCTGCTGGCACTGGCCGCCTGTGGAGGCAAGAAGGAACAAGGCCCGCCACAGGCCCCGCCACCGGAAGTGGGCGTGGTCAAGGCGCAGCCCAAGACTGTCCCGCTCACCAAGGACCTGGTCGGCCGCCTCTCGTCGTATCGCAGCGCCGATGTCCGCGCCCGCGTGCCGGGCGTCCTCCTGCAGCGCACCTATGAAGAAGGTTCGGACGTAAAGAAGGGCCAGGTGCTCTTCAAGATCGACCCGGCCCCGCTGCGCGCCGTGCTGGCCGCCAACCAGGGCTCGCTGGCCCAGGCCGAAGCCACCTACACCAACGCCAAGATCAGCGCCCAGCGCGCTCGCGATCTGGCGCCCAAGGGCTACATCTCCAAGGCAGACCTGGATAACGCCGAGGCGCAGGAGCGCACGGCCAAGGCTGCCGTCGCAGCGGCCCGCGCCAACGTCGAGTCCGCGAAGATCAACCTCGGCTTCACCGACGTGGTCTCGCCGATCGACGGCCGTGCCGGCCAGCAGCAGGTCACTGAAGGCGCCCTCGTGGGCCAGGGCGACGTCACCCTGCTGACGACGGTCGACCAGATCGATCCGCTCTATGTGAACTTCACCATCGGCGTAACCGAGCTCGACGCCATCCGTCGTTCCGCCACCGCTGGCGGCATCACCCTGGCCGAGCCCAACACCGCCAAGGTGCAGATCACCCTGCCCGACGGCACCCGCTACAGCGATGACGGCACGCTGGACTTCTCCTCCGCCACGGCCGACCCGGCCACCGGCTCGGTGAACCTGCGCGCACGCATCCCCAATGCCAAGCATTCACTCCTGCCCGGCATGTACGTGACGGTCAAGGCGAACCTGGGCGAGCAGCACGGCGTGTTCGAGGTCCCGCAGGCTGCCGTGCAGCGCGACACCGCCGGCTCGTTCGTGCTGGTTGTCGGCGCCGACGGCAAGGTCGTCCGCAAGGATGTCCAGGCCGGCAGTCTCGTAGGCAGCACCTGGCTGATCACCGATGGCCTGAAGGCAGGCGATGACGTGATCGTGTCCGGCATCCAGAAGGTGAAGGAAGGCGCACCCGCCAAGGCTTCTCCGTGGACGCCCAACCAGCCGGCGCCTGGCGCGCAGCCGCAAGCTGCCCAGCCGGCTGCGGCAGGCAAAGCGGCCCACCAGCCGTAAGGGAGCCCTACCATGCCGAGTTTCTTTATTGACCGCCCAGTATTCGCGTGGGTGGTGGCGATCCTGATTACCCTGTGCGGCACCATCGCGGTGCTCAACATGGGCGTCGAGTCGTACCCGTCCATCGCTCCGCCCCAGGTCGTGGTGAATGCCACCTACCCGGGCGCCAGCGCGGAAACCACCGAAAAGTCGGTCACCCAGGTGATCGAGCAGCAGCTGACCGGTATCGATCACCTGCTGTACTTCAGCTCCTCGTCCAGCTCCAACGGCAGCGCCAGCATCACGCTGACCTTCGAAACGGGTACCGATCCGGACATCGCCCAGGTGCAGGTGCAGAACAAGGTGTCGCTCGCGACGCCGCGTCTGCCGTCCGAAGTGACCCAGCAGGGCGTGGTCGTTGCCAAGAGCAACCCCGCGTTCCTGATGGTGGTCGCCCTGTCTTCGGATAACCCGAGCATCGATCGCAACCACCTCAACGACATCGTCGCGTCGCAGGTGCTCGATCAGATCTCGCGTATCCCGGGCGTCGGCTCCACGCGTCAGTTCGGTTCGGAATACGCCATGCGTCTGTGGCTGAACCCGGACAAGCTGCAGGGTTACAACCTGTCGGCGACCCAGGTGCTGGCCGCCGTGCAGGCTCAGAACGTGCAGTTCGCGGCCGGCTCGCTGGGTTCGGATCCGGCACCGCATGGCCAGGGCTTCACGGCCACCGTGTCGGCCGAAGGCCGCTTCACCTCGCCGGACCAGTTCGAGCAGATCATCCTGCGCGCCAACGCCGACGGCACCGTGGTCAAGCTGGGCGACGTCGCCCGCGTGGCCTTCGGCCCGGGCAGCTACGGCTTCGACACGCAGTACAACGGCAAGCCCATCGGCGCTTTCGCCGTGCAACTGCTGCCGGGTGCCAATGCGCTCGACGTGGCAACGGCCGTGCGTTCGAAGATGGACGAACTCGCGTCCAGCTTCCCGACCGGCGTAACGTGGTTCAGTCCGTACGACACCACCACCTTCGTGAAGATCTCGATCAACGAAGTGGTGCACACGCTGATCGAAGCCATCATCCTGGTGTTCCTGGTGATGCTGATCTTCCTGCAGAACCTGCGGGCCACGATCATCCCCACCCTGGTTATCCCGGTTGCCCTGCTCGGTACGTTCCTGGGCATGCTGCCGCTGGGCTTCACGATCAACCAGCTGACCTTGTTCGGCATGGTGCTCGCCATCGGCATCGTGGTGGACGACGCGATCGTCGTGATCGAAAACGTCGAACGCATCATGACCGAGGAAGGCCTGCATCCTCGCGAAGCCACCCGCAAGGCCATGGGCCAGATCACCGGCGCCGTGGTGGCGATCACCGTGGTGCTGACGGCAGTGTTCGTGCCGTCCGCCCTGCAGCCGGGCGCCTCGGGTGAGATCTACAAGCAGTTCGCCCTGACCATCGCCGTGTCGATGGGCTTCTCGGCGTTCCTCGCGCTGTCGTTCACGCCTGCGCTTTGCGCCACGATCCTCAAGCCGACCCACGAAGAAAAGAAGAACTTCATCTATCGCAAGTTCAACGATCTCTTCGGCTGGGTGACGCACAAGTACACCGGCCATATCGGCTCGGCCGTGCGTCATGCGCCGCGCTGGATGTTCGTGTTCGTGCTGCTGGCCGTACTCTGCGGCTTCCTGTTCACCAAGCTTCCGGGCAGCTTCCTGCCGGAAGAAGACCAGGGTTATGCCCTGGGCGTGGTGCAGCTGCCGTCGGGTGCCACGCTGGAGCGCAATCAGCAAGTGATGTCGCAGATTCGCGACGTCCTGATGAAGAACGAAGCGGTGGAAGGCGTGCTGCAGGTGTCGGGCTTCAGCTTCATTGGCTCGGGCGAAAACGCCGGCATGGTGTTCATCAAGCTCAAGCCGTGGGAAGACCGCAAGGCCACCGCGACAGAGTTCATCCAGAGTGCCTTCATGGCCGTGCAGTCGGTCCGCGATGCCCAGGTGTTCATCGTGAACCTGCCGACCGTGCAGGGCCTGGGCCAGTTCGGCGGTTTCGACATGTACCTGCAGGATCGCGCGGGCCTCGGTCGTGATGCACTGAACCAGGCTATGGGTACGCTGCTGGGCAAGGCCGCGCAGGAGGCGAACACGCTCCAGGGCGTGCGTCCGAACATGCTGCTTCCCGCTCCGCAGTTGAACCTCACCGTGGACCGCGTGCAGGCGCAGTCGATGGGCCTGTCGGTCAGCGACATCTACAACGCGGTCAGCCTCATGCTGGCCCCGGTGTACGTCAACGACTTCTTCTACGGCGGTCGCATCAAGCGCGTCACCATGCAGGCCGATGCGGCGTATCGCCTTGGTCCGGAGTCGCTGCAGCACTTCTTCACGCCGAGCAGCCAGCTCGACGCGAATGGCCTGCCGCGCATGATTCCGCTGTCCAACGTGGTGCATGCCAAGTGGGGCATGGCTTCACCCGCGCTCACCCGCTACAACGGTTATTCGGCCGTGGAAATCGTGGGTGGTCCGGCGCCGGGCCTCGCTTCGGGCCAGGCGATGAACGCGATGCAGGACATCGTGAACAACGACCTGCCCAAGGGCTTTGGCTACGACTGGACGGGCATGTCCTATCAGGAAATCCTGTCGGGCAACGCGGCCACGCTGCTGATGGTGCTGTCCATCGTCATCGTGTTCCTCTGCCTTGCGGCCTTGTACGAAAGCTGGTCGATTCCGGTCTCGGTGCTGCTGGTGGTGCCGCTGGGCGTGCTGGGTGCCATCGTGTTCACGATGCTGCGCGGCCTGCCGAACGACATCTACTTCAAGATCGGCCTCATCACCGTGATCGGCCTGGCGGCGAAGAACGCGATTCTGATCGTGGAGTTCGCGGTCGAGCAGCAACAGGCGGGCAAGACCTTGCGCGAGGGCGTTATCGAAGCGGCCCGCCTGCGTCTGCGCCCCATCCTGATGACCTCGATGGCCTTCATCCTCGGCGTGTTCCCGCTGTTTATCTCGTCCGGTGCTGGCGCCAATGCGCGTCACGCCATCGGCACGGGCGTGATCGGCGGCATGCTCTTCGCCACGTTCCTGGGTCTGCTGCTGATCCCGGTGTTCTACGTGGTGGTGCGCCGCGCACTGGGCGACAAGCTCGACGAGGCGTCGCACAACATGCCGCATACGCATGGCAATCTCGGTCACGATGACGACGACGCACCGCACAGCGGCATGCAGCCGTTCGATTCCGATCCGCGTCGCGGGCAGTAATCGCCCTGCTGAAGAACGACAAAGCCCCGGTCGCAAGACCGGGGCTTTTCTTTGGAACCAACCCATCGATGGTGCCTCAGCCTACCGTGACATTCCTGCCTTTCTGCTTGGCCTGATACAGACGTCGATCCACCTTCTCGACGAAGGCAAGCAGATCGTCTTCCGGCGCTGGCGCCATCGTCCCAAGACCGATGCTCACCGTCAGCACCTTGCCTGTCATCGACCGCTCATGCGGAATCCATTCATTGCGAATGGCCTCATGGCACCGCTGGGCCATCTCCTGCGCCGCAGCGATGTCGGTTTCCGGCAGCACCAGCACGAACTCCTCGCCACCAAAGCGGGCAAGGAAATCATGCGGTCGCATCAGCACCGTACCCAACGCACGCGCCACCATCTTCAGGCAGTAATCACCCTGTAAATGACCGTAGTGATCGTTGTACTGCTTGAAGTAGTCGATATCGATCATCACCAGCGACAGCGGGCGTCCGGTACCGCGCGCGGCGGTCCACTCGCGCTCGAGCACGGCGTCGAACCGGCGCCGATTAGCGATGCCGGTCAGACCATCCTTGAACGACAGCTCTTCAAGTTCGCGTTGCAGATCCAGCAGGCGCTGTTCCGTGCGCTTGCGCTCGCTGATATCGAACATGAATCCGACCAGCGATTCGACGGCGCCGTTGGCATCGCGCACCACATGCACGACATCGCGAATCCAGATGTAGTCGCCTTCACTTGTCAGCGCGCGATAGTCGGCTTCGTGATCGATGCCGTTCTGCGATTGCGCGACGCAGAAGTTGACCGCCCATTCGCGATCGTCCGGATGCATGCGGTCGGCCCAATCCTGCACGGTTACCCAGCTATCGGGGGTCCAGCCAAGCAGCGCTTCGATCTGCGGACCGATATACGAAAACGTCCCGCTGGCCCAGTCGATCTTCCACGGAATCGCCTTCGTCGATTCCAGCAGGGCCTTGTATTCGAGGTCGTCGGACCCTTCTGCAACTACGCTTTCCATCGTGCCTTCCCCATCGTCGTGGTTCGAAACACAGCGTGGGGAAGTCACTGACTGATTCCCGATGAACTCCCATCGGTTAGCCGATTCGTCGCATCTGGAAGGCCACATCAAATGCTGAGGCACGCGATTGCGCAGCCTCGCCCCCCGGATTCCCCAACCCGATGGTAGCCACGTCGTGGCGCACTTGCATTACGTCACATTTGTGAAGACGCGCCACAAAAAAGCCCGACGGGTTTCCCCGCCGGGCATTCAAACGTTCGTCCAAGCCGGCTTTAGCGCAGGCCAGTTTCCGCGCGCGCAATGACCAGGCGCTGGATTTCGCTGGTGCCTTCGTAGATCTCAGTGATCTTGGCATCGCGAAAATAGCGCTCAACCGGCATTTCCTTCGAGTAACCCATGCCGCCATGGATCTGCACCGCCTGATGCGAAATCCACATCGCCGCCTCGGAGGCGACCAGCTTGGCCACCGATGCCTCGGTGCCAAAACGGCCGCCGTTCTTGTCCGCCTGGGCCTTGGTCCAGGCAGCGCGCAGCGTCAGCAGCGTGGCTGCGTCGAGCTTGCACTTCATGTCGGCGATCTTCGCCTGGGTCATCTGGAAGGTACCGATCGGCTGGCCAAAGGCCTTGCGATCGCGCGACCACTGCAGGGTGGCCTCGTATGCCGCGCGGGCGATGCCCACGGCCTGCGAAGCGATGCCGATACGGCCGGCGTCCAGCACGCCCATGGCGATCGAGAAGCCCTTGCCTTCTTCGCCCAGCAGGTCGGCCTTCGGGCAGACGTAATCGTTGAATTCGATTTCGCAGGTGGCCGAGGCGCGGATGCCCAGCTTCGGTTCGGCCTTGCCGGCCATGAAGCCCGGGCGCTGCGTGTCGATGATGAAGGCCGATACACCCTTGGCGCCGATGCCCGGCGTCGTGATCGCGAACAGGATGATGTAGCGGCAGACCGGGCCGGAGGTGATCCAGCTTTTCTTGCCATTGATGACCCAGTCGCCATCGGCATTCTTGGCCGCGCGCGTGTGCATGGCCGAGGCGTCGGAACCCGACTGCGGCTCGGTCAGCGCATAGGCACCGATCCCTTCGCCCTGCGCGATGGCGCGCACATACTTCTGCTTCTGCTCCTCGGTGCCGTGCTTAAGGATGCCGTTGCAGAACAGCGAATTGTTCACCGACATGATCGTGGACGTGGCTGCATCGGCCGCAGCGATTTCGATCATCGCCAGGACATAGGCCACCGGGTCCATGCCCGCACCGCCGTACGACTCCGGCACTTCGATGCCCATCAGACCAAGCTGGCCCATCTCGCGGATGTTCTCGAGAGGGAACTCGCCCTTGGCGTCGAGCTCGGCCGCCACCGGGGCAATGCGCTTCTGCGCGAAGTCACGGGCGATGGACTGAATCGACAACTGGTCTTCGGTAAAGCTGAAATCCATGGGAGAGCTCCGGGGCGTTTTAGCAAGCCGACTATTGTATCGCGCCCCCTAAAAAACCCTTGTGCAGACGCAGCAGAATGGTGAGCCGCCCGGTTCTCAACCGGGTGCGCGACGCCTCCGCCAGGTTGACTCTGACCCGCCTCGCGCCTACCCTTCCCATCTCTCTATCGCGATAAAAGGATGCACATGGATCTGGCAACCGCCTCCAGCGTGTTACGGCTCCTGGCGGACCCGACCCGCGTGCGCCTGCTCGCCCTGCTCGAACGCGAAGAATTGACGGTCGCCGAGCTGGCTGCCGTGCTCCATCTGGCCCAACCCCGCGTTTCCACGCACCTGGCGAAGCTCAAGGAAGCCGAGCTGGTCCGGGACCGGCGCGCCGGTGTCCAGGCCTATTACCGCGCCAACAGCGAAGGCGATGAGCACCAGCACAGCCTGATCCGCTCGCTCCGCGAAAGCATCGATGACGCCCTGCTACGCGAAGATGCCGAGCGCCTGCCGGCGGTCCTCGCCCAGCGCGCCCGTGAAGAAGGCTGGGCCGACACCGTCGCCGGCGACATGGAGCGCCACTACTCGCCGGGCCGCACCTGGGAAACCCTGGCGCGCTCACTGCTCCAGCTGCTTGAAACCGGCGACGTGCTGGACATCGCCTCGGGCGACGGCATCACCGCCGAGCTGCTGGCACCGCACGCCCGCTCGATCGTCTGTGTCGATTCCAGTGACCGCGTCGTCGAAGCCGCGGCTGCCCGCCTGAAGCCCTTCACCAACGTCGACGTGCGCCAGGGCGATATGCACGACCTGGACCTGGGCGATCGCCGCTTCGATCTTGTGTTGATGCTGCACGCCCTCACCTACGCCGAATTCCCCGCCAAGGCCGTGGCCGAAGCGTCGCGCCTGCTGCGCAAGGGTGGACGCCTGCTCGCCGTCACGCTGGGCAAGCACGACCACCGTGCCGCCGTCGAACCCTTCGATCACCGCAACCTTGGCTTTTCCCACGACGAACTCGCCGGCTTCGCCAAGGCTGCCGGCCTCGAAGTGCTTTCCTGCAACCGCGTCAGCCGCGAGCGCAAGGCGCCGCACTTCGAAGTCGTCAGCCTGCTGGCACGCAAACCCTGAGGAATCCCCATGAGCGCCCTCCCCTGGCTGCATCCCGATCGCGTCGCCCTGCTCGAAGACGCGCTGCGCAAGCGCATCCTCATCCTGGATGGCGGCATGGGCACCATGCTGCAAAAACACAAGCTGGACGAAACCAGCTTCCGTGGTGATCGCTTCGTCGACGGCCACGACAGCCAGCATGATCATGGCCACGATCACGACGGCCCCTGCGATCTCAAGGGCAACAACGATCTGCTCACGCTGACCAAGCCCGACGTCATCCAGGGCGTGCACGAAGCCTACCTCGAGGCGGGTGCCGACCTGGTCGAAACGAACACGTTCAATGCCACGCGCATCAGCCAGGCGGATTACCACCTGGAGCACCTGGCTTATGAACTCAATCGCGAAGGCGCCGCGCTTGCACGTGCCGCCTGCAATGACTGGACGTCGAAAACGCCGGAAAAGCCCCGCTTCGTCATCGGCGTACTCGGACCGACAAGCCGCACCGCGTCGCTGTCGCCTGACGTCAACGACCCGGGCTTCCGCAACGTCACCTTCGAAGAACTGGCCGCCAACTACACCGAGGCAGCCAATGGCCTGATTGATGGCGGTGCTGACATCCTGATGGTGGAAACCATCTTCGACACGCTCAACGCCAAGGCCGCGCTCTTTGCCATCAGCGAAGTGTTCCATACGCGCGGCGCGCGGCTACCGATCATGATTTCCGGCACCATCACCGATCGTTCGGGTCGCACCCTCTCGGGCCAAACCGCCGAAGCGTTCTACTACTCGGTGTCGCACGCGCGCCCGCTGGCCGTCGGCCTCAACTGCGCGCTGGGTGCGGCGGATCTTCGCCCGCACGTCATGACCCTTTCGAACATCGCCGAGTGTTTCGTCAGCACCCATCCCAACGCCGGCCTGCCGAACGCGTTTGGCGAGTACGACGAAACGCCCGAGCAGATGGCATCCGTGATTGGCGGCTTCGCACGCGACGGCCTGCTGAACTTCGTCGGCGGCTGCTGCGGCACGACGCCGGATCACATCCGCGCCATTGCCGAGGCCGTGAGCAAATGTGCACCGCGCAACCCCGCGCAGGTCACCGAACAAGCCGCCTGATCTCGTCGCACCCGCTGCACACCCCATTCAAAGAACAAAAGCATCGCCCATGAGCACCTTGCGCCACACCCGACTTTCCGGACTCGAACCCCTGGTCATTACGCCGGACCTGCTGTTCGTCAACGTCGGCGAACGCACCAACGTCACGGGGTCGGCACAGTTCAAGAAGCTGATCAAGGAAGACCGCTACGAAGAAGCGGTCGACGTCGCGCGCCAGCAGGTCGCCAACGGCGCGCAGATCATCGACGTCAACATGGACGAAGGCCTGATCGATTCGGAAGCGGCGATGACCCGCTATCTCAACCTGATCGCCGCCGAGCCGGACATCGCGCGCGTTCCGGTGATGGTCGACTCGTCGAAATGGACCGTGATCGAGGCCGGCCTGCGCTGCCTTCAGGGCAAAGGCATCGTCAACTCCATCTCGCTCAAGGAAGGCGAAGCGACCTTCCTCGAGCACGCGCGCAAAGTGCGCCAGTACGGCGCGGCCGTGGTGGTCATGGCATTCGATGAAGTCGGCCAGGCCGACACGTGCGAACGGAAAATCGAGATCTGTTCGCGTGCCTATGAACTGCTGACGACGCGACTCGATTTCCCGCCCGAAGACATTATTTTCGATCCGAACATCTTCGCCATCGCCACCGGCATCGAAGAACACAACAACTACGCCGTGGATTTCATCGAAGCCACGCGCGAGATTAAGCGCCGCTTCCCGGAGACGCATGTCTCAGGCGGCGTATCCAACGTGTCGTTCTCGTTCCGCGGCAACAACACGGTGCGCGAGGCGATCCACTCGGTGTTCCTCTACCACGCCATCAAGGCGGGCATGGACATGGGCATCGTCAACGCCGGCGCACTGATGATCTATGACGATGTGCCCGAAGAACTGCGCGAGCGTGTCGAAGACGTTGTACTCAATCGGCGTGCCGACGCCACCGAGCGCCTGCTCGAAGTGGCGGACAAGTTCAAGGCGAAGAAAGGCGAAGTCGTCGTCGAAAACCTCGCCTGGCGCGAAAAGCCCGTGCACGAACGCCTCAGCCATGCCCTGGTCCATGGCATCGACCAGTACGCCGAGATCGACACCGAGGAGGCACGCCAGCTCTCCAGGCGCCCGCTCGATGTGATCGAAGGCCCGCTGATGGACGGCATGAACGTCGTTGGCGACCTGTTTGGCGCTGGCAAGATGTTCCTGCCGCAGGTGGTGAAATCCGCGCGCGTGATGAAGAAAGCCGTGGCCTACCTCCTGCCCTACATCGAAGAAGAAAAGGCGCGTACCGGCGATACCGGCAAGAACAACGGCACCATCATCATGGCGACCGTGAAGGGCGACGTGCACGACATCGGCAAGAACATCGTCGGCGTCGTTCTCCGTTGCAACAATTTCGACGTCATCGACCTTGGCGTGATGGTGCCCACGCAGAAAATCCTCGACGCGGCGCGTGAGCACAAGGCCGACATCATTGGCCTGTCCGGCCTGATCACGCCGTCACTGGAAGAAATGAGCCAGGTGGCGCGCGAAATGCAGCGCCAGGACTTCACCATTCCGCTGCTGATCGGCGGCGCGACCACGTCGCGTGCCCACACCGCGCTCAAGATCGAACCGCACTACAAGTCGCCCACGGTGTGGGTGAAAGATGCATCGCGCGCCGTCGGCGTCGCCCAGTCACTGGTGTCGAAGGAGCTGGTCGACAACTTCATGGCCAAGATCCGCGCCGAGTACGCGGAGGTACGCGAGCGCCACAAAAACCGCGGCAGCGGCAAGCAGCTGGTGTCGCTGGAGAAGGCGCGTGGGCAGCGTTTCAGCTGCGACTGGGCTTCGTACGAGCCGCCGCAGCCACGCCAGCCCGGCATCTCCGTGTTCGACCAGTACGACCTGGCCGAACTGCGCGAATACATCGACTGGACGCCGTTCTTCTCCGCCTGGGAACTGGCCGGACGGTATCCGGCGATCCTGACGGACGAAGTCGTCGGCCCGCAGGCAACGGAACTGTTCCGCGACGCGCAGGCGATGCTCGATCGCGTCATTGCCGAAAAGTGGCTGATCGCGCGCGCCGTCATCGGCCTCTGGCGCGCCGCCCAGGTCGGCGATGACACCGAAGTGTATGGCGACGATGGCAAGACCATCGCGGTCCTGCATCACCTGCGCCAGCAAGTGGACAAGCCGGTGGAGCGCCCCGATTTCGCGCTCGGCGACTTCATCGCACCGAAGGACGCCGGCAAGCAGGACTGGGTTGGCGCCTTCGCCGTCACGGCCGGCATCGGCATTGACGAGCATGTAGCGCGCTTCGAAGCCACGCACGACGACTACAACGCCATTCTGCTCAAGGCGCTCGCCGACCGCCTGGCCGAAGCCTTCGCCGAGCGCATGCACCAGCGCGTCCGCCGCGAGTTCTGGGGCTATGTGCCCGACGAATCGCTCGATAACGAGGCGCTGATCGACGAGAAGTACCAGGGCATCCGTCCGGCACCGGGCTATCCGGCCTGTCCGGACCACACCGAGAAAACCACGCTCTTCCGACTGCTCGATGCCCAGCACAACGCCGGTATCGAACTGACCGAAGGCATGGCGATGTTCCCGACGGCTGCGGTGTCCGGCTGGTACTTCTCGCACCCGGACAGCCAGTATTTCGTCGTGGGCCGCGTCACGCGCGAGCAGGTTGACGACTATGCCAAGCGCAAGGGCTGGACGCGCGAAGAAGCCGAGCGGTGGCTGGCTCCCAACCTCGATTACGATCCCGACTAAGGTCGGGATACGCCCGTGGCATCAGGCTCCTGATGCCACGCCATGGATCGTCTTCAGACTTCGCTTTCCACCAGCTGGCGACGCTTGACCTCTCGCATGTGCACGAAGAGGTTGTAGACCGATACGAAGGCCGGGAAGAAGTTGGACAGGATGCCAACGGAGTCGTTCTTGCCGAAGATGAAATAGGCCAGCAACAACGCACTGCCGATCACCGACAACCACCAGAACGCCAGCGGCATCACCACGCGCTTGAGCTTGCGCGTGTAGTACATCTGCACGAACCAGCGGCTGGTGAACATGATCGAGCCCATGAAACCGACCACCTTCCAGGGGGTCAGCTCGAAGCGCTGGATGGCGCCGAGGATGTGGGACAGTTCGCTCAGGAGATGATCCATGGTGATACGCCGCTTACGTGGAAAACGGCGCATTCTATCAATCCAAGCCTTTCAACGGCCTCTGTTTCGCGCGCGCCATGAGATCGCCGAACCCCGGCAGATGGCGCCCTCGCCCCGCCCAACCCAGATTTTTCCCTCCGGGGCATTGACCGGAACCTTCACACCCCGTATATTTGCGCGCTCTCGGCGGGCGGTTAGCTCAGCGGTAGAGCACTGCCTTCACACGGCAGGTGTCACAAGTTCGATCCTTGTACCGCCCACCACCGAATTTCTGCCCTCGGGCAGCAAAAAGGCCACTCCCACGAGTGGCCTTTTTCGTTTTGCCACCTAGAGATACGCAAAGGCGAAGGCACGCCCGCCGGACCCCATAAGGCGCCCCTCACCCTGTCCTTTCCCAGGCGTGAGTTCGAATGGCCCCATCATTTCCACTGAATACGTTTGTGAACACTGGTTGCTGCACTGCGATGCTGCCTAACCTTGCGTGAGTCGCTTCACGCAGGAATTGGTGCTTGACGTCCCCTACTTCGCATTCGCCAACGGGCACGCGCCCCGTCGCACGACCCGAGCTCTCGTTCCGGCAGATCTGGAACATGTGTTTCGGGTTCCTCGGCATCCAGTTCGGCTTCGCACTTCAAACCGCTGACGTCAGCCGAATCTTCCAGACGCTGGGCGCCTCGCTCGAACAGATACCCGCACTTTGGGTGGCTGCGCCGATCACCGGATTGATCGTCCAGCCCATCATTGGCTACTGCTCCGACCATACGTGGACCCGCCTGGGTCGCCGCCGCCCGTACTTCCTCGCGGGCGCGTTGCTGGCCACCGTGGCCCTGGTGTGGATGCCCAACGCCGGCACCTTATGGATGGCAGCGATCCTGCTTTGGATGATGGATGCCACCTTCAACGTGGCGATGGAACCGTTCCGCGCGTTCGTCGCTGACCAGCTGCCGGAGCGCCAGCGCCCGCAGGGTTATCTGCTGCAGAGCTTCTTCATCGGCATGGGAGCGGTCATCGCCTCGATGTTGCCGTGGATACTCACCCATCTTGGCGTCAGCAATGTCGCGCCGCCGGGCGTCATTCCCGATACGGTGAAGTACGCGTTCTACGTGGGAGGCCTGACGTTGCTGGGCGCCGTGACCTGGACAGTTATCAGCACGCGCGAATACCCACCGGAGCAACTGCGCGCCTTTGAAACCGCATCAGCGCCTCTGGCGTTACCGGATCTGCACGGACTCTGGCGCAACGGCGCAGCCTGGCTCATGGCGGGCCTCGCGATGATGGCCCTGATCGAACGCTTCGACCTGCGTCCGGAAATGTATCTGCTGGCCGCCAGCCTGGCGCTCTACGGCTTGCTGCTCATCGGCTACAACCTCGCGTTGCAACTGCGCCCCTTGCTGGATCAGCGGCGCGGCCTGATCGGCCATGTCCTGGGCGATCTCCACACCATGCCGACGGCCATGCGCCAGCTCGCCTGGGTGCAGCTGTTTTCCTGGTTCGCGCTGTTCTCGATGTGGATCTATGCCACGTCCGCCGTGGCGCAGGAGCAATTCGGCGTCACGGATGCGCACTCCGCGCAGTACAACGAAGCGGCGAACTGGGTGGGCGTGCTGTTCGGCGTCTACAACGCCTGCGCCGCCGGGGCTGCATTTGTCATCCCCTGGATGGTGCGTCGCTGGGGTTTGCGTGCCAGCCACCTGATCAACCTGTGGCTGGGCGGACTGGGTCTGCTCGCCTTTCTGATCGTCCGCGACCCGCACGGGTTGTTGCTGCCGATGGTCGGCGTCGGCTTCGCATGGGCATCCATCCTGTCGCTTCCCTACGCCATGCTCTCGGACAACCTGCCCGCCGCGAAGATGGGCGTCTACATGGGCATCTTCAATTTTTCCATCGTGATCCCACAGCTCCTCGCGGCAAGCGTGCTGGGCGAACTGCTTAAACGTTGCTTCCACGGCCAGCCGGTATGGGCGCTGGCCACGGGTGGCGTCAGTCTGTTTATCGCTGGCCTGTGCACGCTGCGAGTGCGCCTGCCGGAAGATGGCGACAGGTCATGAATCCGACAGTCTCTCCCTCGCATTGGACAAGCCACGCCGATGCTACTGGCGACAGTGGTTCCTACCATCACGCTTTACCGCCCGCACCGGAACACCGGCTGGGACGCATCAAAAACGCGCAGGAACCCGACATGGCCATCGACCTCGACCGCCCCTACCCCCTCACCGCGCAACAGATCGCCGACTACCGTCGCGACGGCTTCATCAAGCTCAAGCAAGTGTTCAACGCCGAGGAACTCGCCCACTACGGTGCAGAGATCACCCGCCTCACCATTGCACTGAACACGCAGACGTTGCCACTGGAGGAACGCACCACTTACGACCGCGCCTTTCTCCAGGTCATGAATCTGTGGGAGGAAAGCGACACGGCGCGCGAGTTCGTCTTCGGGCGCCGCCTTGCCGGGATCGCCGCTGCGTTGATGGAAGTCGATGGCGTGCGGCTCTATCACGACCAGTCGCTCTACAAGGAACCCAGCGGCGGCATCACGCCGGCCCACGCCGACCAGTACTACTGGCCGCTGGATACCGATCGCACCATCACGGCATGGGTGCCGCTGCAGGCCGTGCCGAAGGACATGGGGCCGCTGGCCTTTTTCGCCGGTAGCCAGCACATCGAGTTCGGGCGTGACCTCGAAATCTCCGACGAAAGCGAGCAAGCCATCACCGCGAACATGCAGGCGCATGGCTTCCGCGAAGTCGATGAGCCATTCGACCTGGGCGAAGTGAGCTTCCATTCGGGTTGGACCTTCCATCGCGCCGGCCCCAATCGATCGGCTCGGCCGCGCTCTGTCATGACCGTGATCTACATGGATCGCGATGTGCACCTGAAGGCACCCGACAATCACATGCAACGTGCCGACTGGGAACGCTGGTGTCCGGGCGCGACGGTGGGCGACATCATCGACACACCGAAGAATCCCGTACTGTTCGAGGGTGCGGTGAACGCATGACGGCCGGCGTCGCGGTTGGCAAAGCGATCCTCGCCGATGGCAGCGGCGGGTTCAGCCTGGAAACCATCGAGGTGGATCCGCCCGCCTCCGGCGAGGTGCGCGTCGCCATGGTCGCTGCAGGGGTTTGCCATACCGACCACGCCTCGCTCCACTGGCCGGGGCCGCGGGTGATGGGGCATGAAGGCGCGGGCTATGTCGAAGCCATCGGCGAAGGTGTCGAAGCGCTCGAGATTGGTCAGCCTGTCCTGCTCAACTGGGCCATGCCCTGCGGCCACTGTTTCCAGTGCGGCCACGGCGCCGCCTCGCTATGCGAACGCACGCATGAACTGGACGTACCGAAGCTCGGCAACAGCCGCGCGCACACCGGTGCGACGCGCTTTCGCGGGCAGGCCATCGAACGCTCCTTTCACCTGGGTACGTTTTCGAAGCACGCGCTCGTGCGCGCCGAGGCCGTCACGCCTCTGCCGCGTACCCTTGCGCTCGACACCGCCTGCATTCTCGGCTGCGCAGTCATGACAGGCGTCGGCTCGGCGATCAACGTGGCGGCGATAGCCCCCGGTGACACGGTGGCGGTGCTTGGCTGTGGCGGTGTCGGCCTCAACGTCATACAGGGCGCACGCATTGCCGGCGCGCGCACGATCATTGCCATCGACCGCGTACCGACCCGGCTGGAACGCGCGACGGCACTAGGCGCAACTCACGCGATCATGCCGCATGCCGAAGACAGCGATCACGCACATCTGATCGCCCAGGTGAGCGCCCTTACCGAAGGTCGCGGCGCCGACCACGCCTTTGAAGCCACCGGGGTTCCTGCGCTCGCGTTTCTGCCTCTGAAACTGGTGCGTAACGGGGGCAACGCCTTGCAGGTGAGTGGAGCACATGGCGCCGCCACGCTGACACTCACGGATCTGTTCTGGAACAAACGCTACTTGACGCCGCTGTACGGCGCTTGCGTACCGTCGCGCGACTTCCCCCGATTGTTCGATTGGATCGAACAGGGGCAACTGGAGATCGCCGGGCTGATCAGCCACCGCTACCCGATGGAAGCGCTGGACCTCGCGTTCGACGACATGCTCAACGGACGCAGCAGCAAAGGGGTTTTGCACATCGCATGAACGACGACGCCTTCCGCACCATTGAAACCTCCAATCCGGCCATATCGGCAGACGGCCTCACCTTCGTGACCGTCAAAAGCCGCGCCTTGCGCCGGCGTGCGGATGTCACGCTCTATGTGCCGCCATCGGCCCTCGTCGTGCCCGATCTGCCCGTCGTCGTGCTGCTGCACGGCGTGTACGGATCGCACTGGGCCTGGGCCCTGAAGGGGCGCGCCCATCTCACCGCGGCCCGCCTGATGGCCGAAGGTGCCTTGCCTCCGGTTGCCCTGCTCATGCCGTCCGACGGTCTGTGGGGCGACGGCTCGGGCTATGTCGCCCATGCCGATCACGATGCCGAACGCTGGATCGTCGACGAGATGCCCAAACTCGCACAAGACGTCATCGCCAGTTGCAGTGAACGTTCGCCACTCCTGGTCGCCGGCCTGAGCATGGGCGGCTTTGGCGCCCTGCGCCTGGCCGGCAAGTACCCGCGCCGCATCGCTGCAGCAGCCGCGCTTTCCGCCGTGACGAACGCATCCCAGTTCGATGCGCTGATCGAAGAGAACCGCACCGGCTGGCGCAAGCATGTCGCCGACATCGACGTACTTTCCGCACTCACCGGCGCCCAGGCACCCCTGCCGCCGCTGCGCATCGACTGCGGACTGGACGACGCCTACCTCGAAGCCAATCGCAGCCTGCATCGTGAACTGCGGCGGGCCGGCATCGCGCACGACTACGCGGAAGCACGCGGCGGCCACGACTGGGATTACTGGACGACCGCGCTCGAACACACCCTGCGCTTCTTTGGCGAGGCGCTGCACGCCACGGAGGACAAAACATGAAACCCGCACGTTCGCTTCTCGCGGCACTGGCCCTGCTTGCCGCATTCATTGCCGCCGCGACGCAGGCCGCCACGCCGTCGCCGAAGGACAGCCAGGTCTATTACCAGATTTTCTTCCGCAGCTTTCATGATTCCAACGGCGACCGCATCGGCGACCTCAAGGGCCTCACCTCGAAGCTTGGCTACATCAGGCAGCTGGGTGCGACGACCATCCTGCTGACACCCCTGCAACCGTCGCCGTACTACCACAATTACTTCGCCACCGAGTTCAAGGCCATCGATCCGGCCTACGGCACGATGGATGACTACTTCGCCTTTGTCCGCGCGGCACACGCGCAAGGCCTCAAGGTCTACCTGGACCAGGAGTTCCAGTACGTCGCCGAGGGCCATCCCTGGTGGCGCGACGCGCAGTGCAACCCCGGGTCGAAGTACGCCGACTATCTGATCTGGAAGGATGCGAAGCATTGCGAAGCCGAGCCTTTCCTCAACAAGGCGAAATGGGAGGGCTACGACGGTCGCAACGTCGGCATCGCCATGGTGAACCTGTCCAACCCGAAGGTGCGCCAGTACTTCCAGGATCTATTGCTCTACTGGGCCGATCCTCACGGTGACGCCAGTGGCCGCGACGGCATCGACGGCATCCGCATCGATCACATGATGGACGACCTCGATCACAAGGGCCTGCAGAAGCACCTCTTTGCCGACTTCTGGCATCCCATCTTCCAGGCGCTGAAGGCGCGCCGCCCGAACCTGGGCATCCTTGCCGAGCAGGCTGACTGGGGTTTCGGCACCGCGTGGCTGACCGACGGCCATGCGGATGCTGTCTTTGCCTTTCCGATGCGTGGCGCCCTGGTGTCCCTCGACAAGCGCCAGATCGTCAACACGATTCACGCCACCGACAAGGCCACGCCAGCAGGCAAGGTCCAGGTGATCTTCCTGGAGAACCACGACCTCGACCGATACATGTCGGAAGTGCACGACGATCCCGCCCGGGCCCGGGCTGGCGCTGCCATCGCGCTCATGCTCAAAGGCGATCCGCTGATCTATTACGGTCAGGAACTGGGCATGCGCGGCATGCAGCCGAAGAACGTCGGCACCTCTGGCGGCATGCCCCTGACGGATGCCATCGGCATTCCGGTGCGCGAGGCGTTCCGCTGGAAGGCCCATCTCGACGCACCGGGTTCCGCGACCTGGTATCGCCGCAACGCGACTTTCTGGGACGCACGTTTCAGTCGTTCGAACGACGGTGTCTCGCTGCAGGAAGAAGAAAACTGCCCCGACTCGCTCTACCGCTGGTACGCCAGACTGCTCGCCATCCGTCACGCGCGACCGGAAATCGGCAGCGGCGACCAGCGCGTGCTCTGCGACGACGATAGCGCGATGCTGTGCCTCCTTCGCGAACAGGGCGGTCAAAAAACATTGGTATTGGTGAACCTTGGCAAGACCGCGGCACGCCCGTCGCTGGGCACGTCGCTTCCATCCGGCACGGCCTGGACCGACCTGCTTGATGACGACAAGCCCGGCACGACTGACGCCGTGCTTGAACCCCTGCAGGTGCGTATCCTGGGATCACGCTAAGCCGGCTCATCGTCATGGCACTGCCACACCTCGATCGCCCGATCTGCGAGCCGGTGGAACTCCCGCCGGCCGCGCCGGTGCGCATTGAGCGCATCCGTCAGGGCCGCCATGCGACGGCCAGCGAGCCGTTCGTGCATTTCCACGATGTACATGAGCTGGTGTTGTTTGGGCGCGTCACCGGACACTGCGACATCGAGGATCGACGTTACACGTTAACGTCCGGATGCATCGCCTTCATCCCCTCCATGCATCCGCACGACTTTGCGCTTGGAGCAGGTCCGCGCGACTGGATACTTCTGCAGATGGATGCCGCCGCGGGTGAATCGCTGCTTCGGCGTCCTGGCATGGAACGCCTGCGTGAACCATTCTGCACACGCCCCGGCCGGTCGCTGAGAGCTCGCCTGCAGGAGCTCGCCGACTGGCTGCTGGACCTGCATCCACTCGATCCCCTCGCCTTGCCAATCACCGAACTGCTGCTGCGCGCGGCGGTCGAAGCGCCGGCGGTCGAAGGAAAGCGACTCACGGCCCACGCCCGCGGTTTGCATCGACTGCGCCCGGCGATCGACCGATTGCGTCTGCGGCCAGCCGACGCACCAGGCGCCGACCAGGCCGCGGCGTTATGCGCGATGTCAGCCGCCTATTTCAGTCGTCGCTTCAAGCAACAGGTGGGCATGAGCTGGAGCGACTACGTGCGCACCCATCGCCTGCATCTGGCCAGCCGCCGCCTGCTGGAGACCGATCAGACGGTTGCCGCCATCGCCGCCGGGCTCGGCTTCGCCACGCCCTCGCACTTCGGCGAACTCTTCCTGCAGCGCTTCGGCCTGACGCCCGGCGAGTACCGGCGCACCGGACTCGCCTCCCACCCGCGCTGACACTCGCTTACTTCGCCGGCGGTGCCAGCAGGAAAGTCATCGGAATGGCCAGTCGCGCCGCCCAGGAACGCTCGCTGTGCTCGGCACCGTCGAAGACCCGGCTTTCGAATTGCGCGCCCTTCCAACCGTTTGCCTTAAGCCATTGGTCAACGCGCTGCTGCGTCGGCGCATAGTTCGCATCGAGCGTCTTCGTGCCGTGATCGAAATAGACGCGATGTCCCCCGGGCGAAGGGAAGTGATGCTTGATGTACTCGACGAAGGCATCCGGCGCGGGGTCGTCCGTGGTGGCATCCAGGGTGAGATAAGGACCGGGCCAGTGCGTCGACAAGGCCGCTGCGCCACCGAAGACATCCGGGTATTCAGCCATGGCGTACCAGGCCATCAATCCGCCCATGCTGGAGCCCATGACGAAGGTCGATGCAGGCCTGACATCCACGGCGAAGCGCTGGTCGATGACGGGCTTCAGCTCCTGCGTCACGAACTTCAGGAACGCGTCCGAGAACGGGGCGACGGGCATGATCTGGAAGTTGCCCAGCTGCTGCGAAAACAGGGTGCGTCGTTGTTCGGGCGACAGCGCTTCCCAGGGTTTCTGCGGGAAGTACTCGCTCATGCGCTCCGTCGCCGCATTGGCGATGCCCACGATGATGAAGGATCGTGTCTTGCCTTGCGCCATCAGCTTCGCGGCCATCGCATCCGCCTGCCAGCTCGGCAACTTTCCGGCCTCACGCTCACCGAACAGGTTCTGTCCGTCGAACATGTAGAGGACGGCGTAAGGCGCATGCCTGGGATAGTCGGGAGGGAGCCAGACATCAATGTCATGGGGTGCCACGTACTGGGAGGGGAATCGTGCGAGATGCTCCGTCTTGCCCACCGTCGCCACCTGGGCTGGCGGTGCGTCCGCGGCACGAATCGGTACGCATGCGGCCAGCAGGCCGAACATCAGCGCCGCCAGGAACGGTGCCCGCCTCAGCATCTCGCTCGTTTCCATCCTCAGGCCCCCATGACCATGTCAGTCAAACCGCCGATGTGCTGTGCCTCCAGTGGCAGATCCAGCTCGGCGAACAACACGCCATAAGCCGGTAACCGGATCGCACCGTTTTCGAATCGTCCGCCGGGCAACCCGTGATCGTCGCAAACACGGGCGCTTCCGACGGCCAGTGGCAAGTTGGCCGGCGCACCACCGAGATTGAACACGGCCAGCACGATATCGTCACCCAGGCGACGTTCGATCACCAGCAGCGGTTCCGGAGCGTCGAGCAGGCGGATGTCGCCCCACTTCATCGCGGGTCGCTGTTTGCGCCAATGCAGGAAGCGGCGGAAGCGGTTCAAGGGTGAGCCAGCCTCACCTTCCTGAGCCTCGACGTTCAACCGACGATGCCGGGTGTCGAGGGGCAACCAGGGAGTCCCCGCCGAGAATCCGCCCTGACGCGCGTCACGCCAGGGCATCGGCGTACGACAACCGTCACGCCCTTTGGAATCCGGCCAGAAGGTGATGCCATAAGGATCGCGCAGCGCCTCGAATGGAACATCCGCCTCCGGCAAACCCAACTCCTCGCCCTGATAGACGCATACCGAACCGCGCAGGGTGCACGCGAGCGCGCTGAAAAGACTGGCCACGTGATCGGGCGCGTCCGGCTCCGCCCAACGCGTGCGCACCCGCATCGAGTCATGGTTGGAGATCGCCCAGCACGGCCAACCGTGCGGCATCCCCCGCTCCAGCGCGCCCACGGTGCCGCGGATGTACCGGGCGGAGTGCTCTGCGCTCAGCAATTCGAAGCTGTAGCTGGTATGCAGAAGTCCGTCACCGGTGTACTCGGCCATGGTGGCCAGGGAGTCTTCGGACGACACTTCGCCCAGCGCCACGCGATCCGGGTACGCGTCCAGCAAAGCGCGCAATCGCTTCAGGAACGGCAGGTTCTCCGGCCGTGTGTTGTTGTAGAGATGACGCTGATACGCATAGGGACTGTCGGGTGAGAATCCCCGCCCGACGCGCTGGTCGGCGGGCTTGGCCGGGTTGTCGCGCAACTGCCGATCGTGGAAACAGAAGTTGATCGAATCCAGGCGGAAGCCGTCCACGCCGCGGTCGAGCCAGAACCGAAGATGCCCGAGCGCCGCGTCGGGAACCTCCGGATGGTGGAAGTTGAGATCGGGCTGTTCGGGCAGGAAATTGTGCAGGTAGTACTGGCTGCGGCGCGGCTCCCATTGCCAGGCCGGGCCACCAAAGATGGACAGCCAGTTATTGGGCGGCGTGCCGTCCTCGCGCGGATCGGCCCACACGTACCAGTCAGCCTTGGGATTATCGCGGCTGCGGCGGCTTTCCTCGAACCATGCGTGCTGGTTCGACGTGTGACTGGGCACCTGGTCGATCAACACCTTCAGACCAAGCGCGTGCGCTTTTTCCAGCAAGCGGTCGAAATCGGCAAGTGTGCCGAACACTGGGTCCACGTCGCAGAAATCCGCGATGTCGTATCCGTAATCGGCCATCGGCGAGGTGAAGAACGGCGAGATCCAGATGGCGTCCACGCCGAGGCTGGCGACATAGTCCAGACGCGCGATGATGCCCGGCAGGTCACCCACGCCATCGCCGTCACTGTCCTGGAAGCTGCGCGGATAGATTTGATAGATGACTGCACCGCGCCACCAGGGGGCGTCACTCATGGGTGTCTCCGGTTGGGAATGAAGCGCGCGACGGATGCGCAACGCGTGTTGCGCCGTGCGACGGACGGCGCAAGCCTACGTGACCTTCGAACTAGCGAGCAGTCGTCACAAACGTATTCATCGAGAAAACTGATTTCGTGGCAAAACGTGCGCAACGCAGTGAATTGCTGCAGTACGAAACAAATCCCCGGGCGGGTGACTTAAGTCGTTGGTGGATCTGTGCGTGGGCTCGTGCTGCCTCGCAAGAATCCGATGACGCGACTCCCTCGGCTTGCCCCCGGACGGCTGATCAACTCAGCACCGTGCCATCCCAATGTGTCGGCCAACGGCGAAAACCCACAAACGTATTCATACGTCACATACGTATGCGGACGCTGTTCGCCATCGGAAGGCCGCTCTAGCATCGAATTCACAAGGTCCCTGGGGGCACGCGCTTCAAGCGAAGCGAGCGACACGGGCCGATCACCTACAAGAGAAGTTCGTCATGACGAAACGGGAGGGCGTGCTGTCATGAGTTTCAAGCGCAGGATTCTGGTGCTGGCGATGGCGTCGGCGGGTATCGGCATGGCAGGCGACGTCCTGGCCACGGACGCGCCCATGGGCGCCACCCCGCAAGACAACACAAAGGCCAACACGCAAGCCAAAGACACATCGTCCCAAACCGGATCGACCGCCGCGGACAACAAGGACGGCGAAAAGAAGCAGACCAAAGAGGAAAAACTCGCCCAGACGCTGAGTGCCGTCACCGTCACCGGTTACAGCCGCAGCGCAGCGACCTCCGCCGACATCCAGCGCTACTCAGACAAGATCGAGAACGTCGTGACCGCGGCCGACATCGGCGGCCTGCCCGACCAGTCGATCGCGGACGCCCTCACCCAGCTGCCCGGCGTGGCGGCACAACGCATTGGTGGCCAGGCGTCGCAGATCAACCTGCGCGGACTTCCGGGTAACTTCATCCAGACCACGCTCAATGGTCGTGAGCAGCCGTCGACCAGTGGAAGCAACTACATCCAGTTCGACGACTATCCGTCCGAGCTGATTCATCAGGTATCGGTCTACAAGTCCTCGCAGGCCAATGTCATCGAAGGTGGCGTCGGCGGCACCATCGCCATGGAAACGGCGAACCCGCTGGATAACAAGAAAGACCAGACGTTCAACCTGGATACGCGCGGTAGCTACAACTCGCGCGCCAATGGCGTCTATGGTGCGAATCCGCGCGCCTTCCGCATCAGCGCCGCCTACCAGGGCAAGTTCCTGGACAACACGTTGGGCGTGGGCCTGGGCTACGCACAGATGTACCAGCCGCATGTCGCCGAGCAGTACATCAACGAGTCCTACTCGACCTCGCCAACCATGCTCAATGGCAAGCCTACCTACATCAACACCGGCGTGCAGATCAGTCAAAACGGTGGCACGGAACGTCGGCATGGCTATATGGGCACGGTCGTTTGGCAACCCAACGACGCGTTCAAGCTGACCGGCAACGGCTTCTATTCGAAGTACGACAACACGTCGTTCCAGCGCGGCATGCGCGCGCAACTGTTTACCAACGGCGGCGCGGTCATCACCGACCCGGTTGTCTCGTCCAATGGCGCCCTGATTGGTGGCACGGCCAGCAGCATTCCGGGCGGATTCTGGGGCATCAACGGCCTGCAAGCCTTTTCGGTCGCGACCACGGCAAACGATCAATCGAACAACGCCAACGTGTTTTCAGGCGGCCTGAACGCTGTGTGGAAGAACGGGCCGTGGAAGGTCATGGCGGACGTATCCGCATCGCGCGCCAACAGCCACACGGTGGGTTCCGATGTCACGGCGGACGTCTACAACGGCCTGGGCAGCGGCTTACCCCTCATCGCGGACCAGTCGGTCTCATTCCTGCTGCACGGGCTCAATGTCGGCGATTTTTCGGTCGCCAACCCAGGCTCGTATACCGACCTGAGCAAGATGGCGTTGTCGAGCTACGGCATGTATCCGACAACCTACCGCGACGACCGCAAGGCATTCCGCTCGTCGGTGCGCTACGAGTTCACGGACAACCCGGTGTTCGCCGGCCTGGAAGGCGGCGTCTATCTGAGCAACCAGAAATACAGCGCCGATCGCGCGGTATGGCTTTACGGCTCGGCCTGGGGACAGTACTGGCTGTCCACGCCGAACCAGCCTCCGCTGACGCTGGACAGCTCCAACGCGGTCAAGACCTGCTGGAAGAGCAGCCAGTTCAAGAACTTCCCTTGCTTCCTTGGCCTGAACGCGAACGCGATTCTGGCCGCGCACGGTGTCACGCCCAATCCGCAGAAGGATTGGTCGCAGAACTGGACCGAGACCCAGAGCGGCGACGTCAACGTCAAGATCCGCGATGCCTTCGTGCAAGCCGATATCGAAACCACCGTGTTCGACCGCGCGCTCTCCGGCAACGTCGGCCTGCGCGTCGTGCATACCTCCCAGTTCAGCCCAGGCCTGCAGCAGGTGGGCAATGGCGCAGGCGAGCCCATCGCCGATGGCCACGGCGTGATCAGCAAGGACTACGTCCACGTCAATCCGGGCCAGAGCTACACCGATTACCTGCCCTCGCTGAACCTCAATCTGGAACTGGACGACGAGAACCAGCTTCGCTTTGCAGCGGCCAAGGTCATGGCGCGCCCGCCGATCGACATGCTGAAGTCCGGCGTGGCCTCGTACATCTTCAATGGCACCTACAATCTGACGAGCGGCACGAATCCGATGCTCGATCCGATGTACGCCAAGCAGTACGACCTGGTATTCGCGCACTACTTCCCGGACTCCACCGGCGTGTTCGCCGCCGATGTGTTTTACAAACACATTGACTCGTTCGTGCAGACAGTCACTGACCCGAACTACGACTTTGCCGCGCACGGCTACATCGTCCCGATCAATCCGCAGACCGGCCAGCCCTACCTCAACGGCACCTTCCAGACTGCCTACAACAACACCAAGGGTGGTTACGTGCGGGGCGTCGAACTGCAGTTCATGCGGACGCATTTCCTGCCCGGCCCCTGGTCCGGCCTGGGCTTCAGCGTCAACTATGCCTACACGGAAAGCGGCACCAAGGTGGAATCCAACCTCGGCGGCTTCCCGCAGGAACAGGGTTTGCCCGGGCTGTCGAAGAACGTGGCCAGCGCTGCCCTCTTCTACGATGGAGGCAGGTTCTCCACGCGCCTGGCCGCCAACTACCGCTCGCCGTTCGTGTCCGCCGCGCAGGTGTCGTTCACCTTCCAGACCGTGTATTTCGCGTCCGAAAAGGTCCTCGATTACCAGGCGTCGTACAAGTTCAACGACTATGTCAGCGGCCTGTTCCAGGTACTCAACCTGACGGACCAGCCAACGCGCACGTACTTCGGCAACTCGACGCAGACGAGCACCATCCAGTACTTCGGCCGCACGATCTATGCCGGCGTCAGCCTGAAGTTCTGAGTCCACGGGGTTGCGCGTTGCACGCAACGCCAACCCCGCTTATTTCCTGGAAACGATGCATGCACATGAAGAAGGGCCGCCGACTCGCGACGGGGCTGCTTGCAGGTCTGCTGGCGCTTGCCCCGGCTGCGTGGGCCGAGACAGAAACCGTGGCCATTGCGATGGATGCACGGGCCAGCGGCACGCCGTTTCCACACTTTTGGGAACAGATGTTCGGGTCCGGGCACGCGGTGCTTGCCCTGCGCGACGATTACCGGCGCGACCTGGACATGCTCCGGCAGGCAACCGGCGTTCGCTATGTGCGTGCGCACGGCATCTTCAACGACGAACTGGGTGTGTTCGAGCTCGATAAGCAAGGCAAGCCGGTCTACAACTTCTCTTACGTTGACCAGATCTACGACGGCTTGCTGGCGCGGGGCGTCAAGCCTTTTGTCGAGCTCGGTTTCATGCCCGAGGCACTCGACAGCAAGCCCCATGCCCAGAAGGTCTTCTTCTACAAGCTTCGCGCGTCGCCGCCCAGGAACTACGCACTGTGGGATGGCCTGATCAAAGCCTTCGCGCAGCATCTTGTCGACCGTTACGGCATCGATGAAGTCGCGAGCTGGTACTTCGAAGTGTGGAACGAGCCGGACATTCCGTTCTGGAACGGCAAACCTGCCCAGGCCACGTATTTCAAACTTTACGATCACACGGCGCGCGCCCTGAAGTCGGTCGACCCCCGACTGCGCGTTGGCGGGCCGGCCACGTCAGCCGTTGCGTGGATTCCCGAATTCCTGCAGCACGTGCATGCCCGCAAGTCCCCCGTGGATTTCGTCAGCACGCACGCCTACGGCAATGTCTGTCCTGATGTGAAGAAGGTGCGCGAGCAAATCGCGTCATCGGCCTATCCCGCGCTCCCTTTCATCCTCAGCGAATTCAACGCCACCATCTATACGCGTACCGACATCACCGACGCCCCCTATATGGGCCCCTACCTCGCCAGCACCATTCGCGACTGTGCCGGCCTGGTCGACATGATGAGCTTCTGGACATTTTCGGACGTATTTGAAGAACAGGGTGTAGTGAAGACTCCGTTCTACGGTGGCTACGGACTGATCGCGGAGCGCGGCATTCCGAAGCCCTCGTTCAACGCCTTCGCCATGCTGCACAAGCTGGGTGAACAACGTCTGCCAGCGGGCGACGGACCGGTGCTCGCCACGCGTCGCGAGGATGGCACGGTGGTGATTGCGCTCTGGAACTATGCTCGCCCGGCCCATGCCAAGCCAGACGGCTCCGTCGCCACGCCAAAACGCTTCGACGTGACCGTGGCTCATCTGCCCACAGGTACCGCGGCCACGCTGTGGCGACTGGATGCCGGGCATGGCAACGCCAACACCGCGTTCGATGCCATGGGGCGCCCGGCGTATCCGGGCATCGATCAGATCAAGACGTTGCAGCAGGCGGGAAGCATGGCCCCTGCGGAAACCCAATCGATGCACGACGGGAAACTGAGCATTGAGATTCCACCCCAGGGGCTGGTGGTCCTGGAGCTCAAGCCGTAACGCTGGATTCCCGCACGACCAGATGGGCGGGAAGACACGTGCTCTGCACCGGCTTGCCTTCGATCAGCGCGATCAGGGCTTCCACCAGGAGACGCCCGGCACGCCGGGTGTCCTGCGCCACGGTGGTGAGCGAAGGGCTGACGTTGCCGGCCATGGCGATATCGTCGAATCCCGCCACGGCCACCTGCTCCGGCACCTTGAGCCCGCGTCGGATCAGTGCGCGCATGGCACCGATGGCAATCAGATCACTTGCCCCAAAAACGGCATCGAATGTCAGGCCTTTGTCCAGCAAGGCGAGCACCGCGTCGTGCCCGGACTGCTGGCTCGTTACCGCATCAACGCGCAATGCAGGGTCCAGGTCGATCCCCGCCGCACGCAGCGCCGCCTGATATCCGCGATAGCGCTCCATGACTTCGGGCGAATGCTCCGGTGACCCGATGAAGGCCACGCGACGCCGGCCCTGGGCGACCAGATGTTCCGTCACCATCCGGCCTCCGAGCTGGTTGTCGCTACCGATGGCAATGCCCGGCTGGTCCAGCAGCAATGAACCCCAGCGCACGAAACGCGTACCCGACTGCGCCAGCGCATCGAGCTTGCTGCGATAGGCCAGGAAATCGCCGTACCCCAGCAGGATCAGTCCATCGGCCTTGTGACTACCCGTGTACTCGGCATGCCAGTTGCGCGACATTTGCTGAAACGAAACGAGAAGGTCGTAGCCTCGCTCAGAGCAGACGCGGGCAATCCATCCCTGCATCGACATGAAGAACGGATTGATATTTGACTCGTCAGGCGTTGGATCTTCAAAAAACAGAAGCGCCAGCGTGCGCGTTTGCTGCGTCCTCAAATTGGACGCGTTCTTGTCGACGGTGTAATCGAGCTTGCGCGCAATCTCACGAATCCGCTCGCGGGTCTTTTCATTGACCATCGGGTCGCCGCGCAGTGCACGCGACACCGTGGACTGGGAAACCCCCGCCAACTGAGCGACATCCAGCGAAGTTGCCATGCGCCAAACACTCCGGACCTGGCCGTGGAAACGGCTTGTCAGGGCAGTGTAAGGGGGAAGGTGAAGGGCCGGTAGACGCTATGCAGCATGGGCATGCGTTCACTTGCCATGGCATGGATGCGTTCGTTCGCCACCATGCATGGCAACTCGCTAAGCGGTAGCCAGCGACAATGCCACCTGCCCCGCCGGAACCACCGCCATGCGCCCGCCGAAGCTGTTGAGGTATCGCAGCGTCGCGTTGTGATGCGCAATGATCTGTTGCGCCGTCAGCACATCGTTGGCCGTTGTCGAATGGCCGTCGGACACCAGCGTGACGTCGTAGCCAAGGGCCAGTCCGCGCCGCACTGACGTATCAATGCAGAAATCGGTCTGCAGGCCACACACCACCACATGCCGCGTACCCTGCTCGCGCAGGATGTCGTCAAGGTCGGTCTGGTGAAACGAATCGGGCGTAGTCTTGCGCACGCGACGGTCGGCGGGATCCGCATTGAACCCGGCAGCGAACTGCCAGCCGTCGGTACCGAATTGCAGTGGTCCCTTGCCTTCCTCGTGCTGCACCAGGATGACCGGCACGCCGAGTTCGCGGGCACGGCTGGCCAGTGCGTTGATGCGCTTCAGCACACCGTCGAAATCGAAGGTGGGAAGTTCGCCAAAACACAAGGCTTGCTGGATATCGATGATCAACAGCGCAGTGGTCATGCTTTTTGTTCTCTCTGATCGGACAGACAGATTCCGTCCGTGCATCCAGGGGGCGATCTTTGCATCCAGGCGCTCCGCGCCCGCCCGTCCGATGCGACGCCCTCGTCACTCCCCTGCCGGCATCCTGCCAGCCGTCGGATTCTTATCCAGTGCCGGGCCGGCCACAACAGACGGCCCGACGACCAGTCAGGTTCCAGCCTGCCATTGGCTGAACCGACAGGCCATGGATAAGGGCTTCGTAAGCAAGCCAGCCGATAATTACGCGGCACAAAAATGCAGTTTTAACGGCTACTTGGAGCGCATCGCTCGTGCACGTCCTGCTGGTGGAAGATGACCTGGACCTGGGCGCCGCGATCCAGCGCGCCCTGGACCGCTTTGGCTACACGGTGTCCTGGCTGCGCGACGGCAAGTCGGCCTTGCTGGCCATGCGCGACCAGACCGCCGACCTGGTCCTGCTCGACCTTGGGCTCCCGGGCAAGGACGGGCTCGATGTGTTGGTGGAAGCCCGCCGCGCACACGTCACCACCCCCGTGCTGGTGATGACGGCGCGCGACGGGTTACACGCCCGCATCGACGGGCTGGATGCCGGTGCCGACGATTACCTGGTGAAGCCTTTCCACGTGGACGAACTGGCTGCCCGCATTCGCTCTCTGTGTCGGAGGGCACGCGGCTTTGCGGCCAATCGCGTCGAAGCCGGCGCGCTCAGCATCGATCTGGGTACGTCCGAAGTGACGTTCCATGGCAAGCCCATCGACCTGACGCGCCGTGAATTCTCCCTGCTGCAGGCGCTGATCGAGAACGCCGGCCGCCTCGTAAGACGCGAAAGCCTCGAAAACACGCTGTACGGCATCGACCACGTCGTGGGCAACAACGCCCTCGAAGTGCTGGTACATACGCTGCGGCGCAAACTCAGCTTCGACACCATCCGCAATGTTCGCGGCTTCGGTTACATGATCCCGCGGAATCCGGAATGAGGGCGAGCAGCCTGCGCGCACGTCTGATCTGGCTGATCCTGGCGGCGCTTGCGCTGGTGCTTGTCCCGCTGGGCATTTACAGCTTCCAGCGCACGGTCAAGGAAGTGGATGAGCTGTCCGACGGGCGACTCGCTCAGTCCGCGCGTACGCTACAGGTGCTGATCGAGCATGCGGGCTTGCCCGCCATCCGCGGCAGCCAGGGGCAATCCAGCATCGTTGTGCCCATCACCGGTCATGCGGCCCAGGGCATCCTGGTCCATGGTCACACCTACGAGTCCGAAGTGGGATTCCAGGTGGTCGACAGCGACGGCAAGGTGTTGCTGACGACGGCAAGCCTGGGCGATCTCCCGCCACCGCGTCCGACCGATGCGGGTTTTCGCGACACGCGCCAGGGCGACTACCGCTGGCGAATTTTCACCTTGCCGCCCGATGCCGAAGGCGTGGTGATCCGTTCGGGCGAGCGTTACGACAGTCGCCACGACATCATGCAGGCCCTGTGGATCGAGCACAGCCTGCCCTTGCTGCTGGGAATGCCCATCCTTGGCCTGCTTGTGGGATGGGCAGTGACGCGTGGGCTGCGCCCATTGCAGGAACTGGCGCAGCGACTTTCCACGCGCCGCGTCGGCAGTCGTGAACCGCTGGAGATCCGGCGCGCGCCCGCCGAACTCGCCCCCGTCATCAGCGCACTCAACGAGCAGTTCGCGCGACTGGAAAACACACTGGAACGCGAGCGGCGATTCAGTGCTGACGTGGCCCATGAGCTGCGCACGCCGCTGGCCAGCACGATCATCAACCTGGAAAACATCCAGGCGCACCAGGAACCTTCCGAAACCGAAGCCGCGCTCGACGGCGCGCGTCGCAGCGTGGCGGCGCTGGCCCGGCGCGTCGAACAACTGCTGGCCCTGGCGCGTCTCGAGTCGAGCTCGCAGGCGGGCGAGCGACGCCCCATGGACCTGGTGGCTGTGGCCGGTTCGGTTATCGAGGAACTGGCGCCACTCATTGTCGACAGCAAGGTCGAACTGACCGTGGATCTCCCGCGGCACCCCTTGCCCATGACCGGTTACGAAGCGGCCATGGCGGCCTTGCTGCGCAACCTGCTGGAAAACGCCTTGCGCCACGTGCCGGACGGCGGTTCGGTGCAGCTGTCCATGGCCGCCAGCGACGGCGTGGCCGAGATCGACGTGATCGACAACGGCGAGGGCATCCCGCCCGAGCGGCGGGAGGCGGTATTTGCACGTTTCCATCGGGAGGCTGGCAGTCGCGGCGACGGTTATGGACTGGGCCTGTCGATCGTCCAGCGTGCCGCGCAACTGCATGACGCCGATATCGCCCTGCTCGATTCGCCCATGGGCCATGGCCTTCGCGTGCGCGTGAGGGTACCCATGATCGTGCGCTCCCCACCTGCCCTTTGAGTGCTGTCAAAAGTCGCCGCTAAGGGGATACTCGTAGCCTGTGCGCTTACCTCTCCAAGGAGCGACGGTGTCCTTGCTGCTTCACCCTCCGCACACATTTCTCCGGCGCACGGCGGCGCTTTGCCTGGGCATGGGCACGCTTGCCGGTTGCGCCACGTATCACCCGCTCCCGCTGCCCGACCAGGCTTCCACGGCGGCGAATGTGCAGGCATTGCACGGCGCCGCCGACGCGCACATGCCCCTGGGACCGGACGACGTGCAGCGGTTGGTACTGCTCAACAATCCCGATCTGAGGACGCGCGCTGCCCGACATGCCGTCGCACGTGCGCAGGCCGCACGGTCGAAGGCCATACCCAATCCGGTACTCGGCGGCAGCATCGGCTACCTGCTGTCGGGCGTGGGCGACTCGACCGCATGGACCGCCAGCCTCAGCCAGGACATCACCGCACTCATCACCTTGTCACCACGACGCGAGTCGGCCGACGCGACCGCCGATGCGGTTGACGCCGGCCTTCTGTGGGAGGCGTGGCAGGTGTCGGGCAAGGCGCGACTGCTTACGGTCGATGTCATCGAGGAAACGCGCCAGCTGACCTTCCAGCGCACGGCGGTCGACGCACTGGATCGACGTGCCGAACGACTTCGCCAGGCGATCGCCGCGGGTCAGCTCGACCGTGCCTCCGTCGCGCCGGACTTGCTTGCCGCCGTCGACGCCCACACCGCGTTGAACGACCTTCAGCAGCGATGGCTTGATCATCGACAGCAACTGGCGGCGCTGATGGGCCTGTCGCCCGACGCCGACCTTCCTTTGGCGACGGACCTGCGGCCGCAAGGCGTCGACGCCGGCCATGCGCTGGAGCGAGCCGGGCACATCAAGGACAACCGCCCCGACCTGGTCGCGCTGCAACTGGGCTATCGCGCACAGGAGGCCAACGTGCGCGCAGCTGTCCTGGCGCAATTCCCGGCGCTGAGCCTTGGCTACGACGCCTCGCAGGACAATAGCCGTGTCCGCAACGGCGGCCCGGCCATCACGCTCGAACTGCCTTTGTTCGATCGCCATCGCAACGCGGTTGACGAGGCCACGGCAACGCGCCAGCAACTCCACGATGAATACGCCGCCCGCGTCGCCTCCGCACAAGACGAGGTGCGCGCGCTTGTCGCCGCACATCGGCAGGCCGCTGACCAGCGCGACGCGCAGGCACAGGCGCTGGATGGTGATCTCGCCGCCGCACGCATGGCCCGTGACGCTGTCGACGGCGGCGGCATCGATATCCGCACGGCGACGGACCTGGAAGTCGCGGCTTTGTCGCGACAGTCTGCCCTTGTCGCGCTCGATCAGCGCCTGCTCGAACAAGAGGTCGCGCTCGACCTCCTCCTGGGTCGCGGCATGCCGACGACCTTAGCCATGGAAGACACCTCCCCATGAAAGCCAAGTTGCTCATCTGCGCCCTGGCCTTGCTGTGCAGCGCCTGCAGCGAACCTTCGCCGACCGAAAGCACCCCCAGTGCCGCCGTCGTGCTGGTACAGGTGCGCCAGGGTGACCTGCCGCGCATGGTTCGCGCCTATGGCACCGCCGAGCCGGCCCTCGATGATTCGCTCGACATGAGCTTGCCCTTCGAAGGACACGTCGCGCATTGGGCCGTGACGCCGGGCAGCGCGGTCAAGCGCGGTCAGTTGCTGTTGCGTTTTGTGCTTTCGCCGGCCGCGCAGTCGACCTGGCAGCAAGCCGGGAGCGCACTTGAGCTGGCACGCGAGCAGCGTGACAGCACGCAGAAACTCCTGGGCCAGCAGCTGGCCACGCGCGAGCAACTTGCGCAGGCGGACAAGGCATTGAAGGACGCGCAGGCAACGTTCGATGCACTCCCTCACCCGCAAGGTCCGAACGTCGACGTGACGTCGCCGTTCGATGGCCGGGTGGCAAGCATCGACACGTCGACCGGCGCCAACGTGGCGCCAGGCACCCGCCTGCTGTCGCTCGTGCAGTCGTCCGGCTTGATCGTGCGGGCAGGCGCCGAACGTGCGGACGCCGACCGATTGCAGGCGGGTGAAAGCGTTGAACTGACACCGCTCGATGGTGGCGCCACCCAGCCGGGCCAGTTACTGCGCGTCAGCCAGGCCCTGAATGCCTCGACGCGACTTGTCGACATCGACATCCGGCCCGAACATCCCCCCATGGCCGGCGAGTCGTTCCGGGCCGATATCCATGCAGGCGACTGGCATGGCTGGCTGGTGCCGCGCGATGCTGTCCTGGGCGAAGGTCCGGACCGCCACGTCTTCCAGGTCGAGCACGGCAAGGCGCACGAGGTGATCGTGGCCGTCATCGGTGAGAACGGTGACACCAGCGCGATCAAGGGGCCGATCCAGGCGGATCTGCCTGTGGTCACCACTGGCGCGGCCCAACTCGACGACGGCATGCTGGTGCGCGCCCTTCCGCGAGCCGACACGCCATGAGTGCTGCCTCATGGCTCGCCCGCCATGCGCGGGCCATTGGCGTGGTGGCAGCGGCGCTCGCACTGGCGGGCCTGGTGAGCACGCTGTCGATGCCGGTGGGTCTTTTTCCGCAAGTCGACTTCCCGCGCGTGGTCGTGGATCTTGATGCGGGCGACCGGCCTGCCGACGAAACCGCGCTGCTGGTGACACGCCCCATCGAAGAGGCCGTGCGTACCGTTCCGGGCGTCGCGAACCTCCGCTCGGAGACGACGCGCGGCTCGGCACAGCTGTCGGTGGACTTTGGCTGGGGCCGTGACATGACGGCATCGACGCTGCTGGTCGATGCGGCGATCGCCCGCGTGATTCCGGACCTGCCTGCGGGAACGACATATCGCGTGCGCCGGATGGACCCCTCCGTCTTCCCCATCATTTCGTACGCACTGCAATCGGACACGCTTTCCCCGGTGCAACTGCGGGACCTCGCGCAGTACCGCATGGTGCCCTTGCTGGCGTCCGTGCCGGGCCTGGCCCGGGTGGATGTCCAGGGGGGCGAGACGGCTGAGTACGAGGTCGTTGCCGATGTGCACCGACTGGCCGCTCGTGGACTGAGCCTGGATGACCTGAGCAAGGCCATTGCCGGCGCCAATCAGCTGCGCGTGATCGGGCGCGTGCAGGATCACGACAAGCTCTACCTCGTCGTCGGCGACCACCCTATGCACCAGCTCGATGCCATCAGCGATGTCACGGTGAAGAGCGATACCCACGGACGCATCAAGCTGAGCGACGTGGCCACGGTGTCGCCGGGCTATACCCCGCAATGGGTCAAGGTCAGCGAAGACGGCAAGTCAGCCGTACTGCTGAATGTCTACACGCAACCCGATGGCAATGCCGTGCAGATTGCCGCCGACGTGCGCGCACGATTGTCAACTTTCGCCCTGCCTCGCGGCGTGACCCTGCGCAACTGGTATGACCAGAGCGACCTGGTCGTGACATCGGCGCACAGCGTGCGCGATGCCGTGCTGATCGGCCTCCTGCTGGCCGGGCTGGTGCTGTGGGTTTTCCTGCGCAGCGTACGCGTCACGCTCATTGCCATGTGCATGGTACCGCTGACGCTTGCCATCAGCGTGCTGTTGCTGCGCTGGCTAGGCCTGAGTTTCAACATCATGACCCTGGGCGGTATTGCCGCGGCCGTGGGCCTGGTCATCGATGACGTGATCGTGATGGTCGAGCATGTCGCGCGTCGCGCCGGCATGCACCACGCTGGCGACGCGCCACCGGGCGCGCATGCGGTGCTTCCCGCCGCGCAGGAATTCATGGCGCCGCTGACCGGCTCGAGCCTGGCAACACTGATCGTCTTCGTGCCATTGGGCTTGTTGAGTGGCGTGACGGGCGCCTTCGCGAAGGCTTTGTCCGTCACCATGGCGACGACTTTGATCGTGTCCTGGATGGTGACCGCATGGGTCGTGCCGCCGCTGCTGCGGCGCTGGGTCGACTTCCAGGCATGGCATGACCCGGGGGTGGATCACCAGGGTTGGCTGGCGCGAACGCACAACGCCCTCTACGAACGCGTAGCGCGCCGACCGGCGTGGCTGGTACTGGTTCTGGTGCCTTTGCTGGCCTTTGGCGCACTGGCGTGGTCGCGCGTAACGACGGGTTTCATGCCTGCCGTGGATGAAAGTGGCTTCGTGATGGATTACTACACGACGCCTGGCACGTCGCTTGTTGAATCGGATCGTCAGGTAGCCGAAGTCGAGCGCATCCTGCGCGAGACGCCCGAAGTCGACACCTTCTCGCGTCGCCTGGGCACCGGCCTGGGCGGCGACCTGGGACAGTCTTACCACGGGGACTTCTTCGTACGACTGAAGCGCCCCCACGCGCGGGCCACCGAAGAGGTGATGAACGCCGTGCGAGAACGCGTGGCGCGTGACGTGCCGGGCGTACAAGTTGAACTGGCGCAACTCATGGAGGACCTGATCGGCGATCTGACGGCAGTGCCGCAGCCGATCGAGATCAAGCTCTTTGGCGAGGATCCCGCCGCACTGGCACCCCAGGCCAGGCGAATCGCGGCGGCCATCGCCCGCGTACCCGGCGTGGTCGACATCAAGGATGGTATCCAGCTGGCCGGCGACGCACTCAACGTGCGCATCGACAGTGACAAGGCGGCCACCGAAGGCATGAGCATCGATGCGATCACGCAGGCGGCGCAGGATGCCCTGACGGGCGTCGTGGCAACCCAGTTGCCCGAGCTGACCAAAAGCGTGGGCGTGCGGGTTCGCGCGACCCCGGCGTCGCCCTGGCGCATCCCCGATCTCTCGGCGCTGCCGGTGCGCGCGCCCGACGGCCATGTCTTTCCCCTCGCACGCGTCGCCTCGATCGAAGCCGTCAGCGGACAGCCGCAGATCTCGCGCGAAGACCTTCAACCGATGATCGCGGTCACTGCGCGTATCGAAGGCCGCGGCATGAGTGCAGCGGTGAATGACGTCAAGGCGCAACTGGCGAAGCCCGGCATGCTTTCACCCGGCACGCGCTATGAACTGGGCGGCCTCTACCAACAGCAGCAAACCGCCTTTATCGGATTGGCCAAGGTCTTTGCGATGGCACTTGTCGCCGAGCTGGTCTTGTTGCTTTTTCTGTATGGCCGCACGTGGCTCGCCGTCGTCGTGATGAGCTGTTCGCTGCTTTCGACGCTGGCGGTCTTCATTGCGCTTTGGCTGACCGGCGTCGATCTCAACATCACCGCAATGATGGGCCTCACCATGATCGTCGGCATGAGCACGGAAATGGCCATCTTTTTCGTCTCCGAGTACACAGCACTCGAACAGAGCCTTCCGCCCGACGAGGCACTCCGGCAGGCAAGCAGGAATCGCCTGCGCCCGATTACGATGACGGCGCTGACCGCCATCCTCACACTGTTGCCGCTCGCCCTGGCCATCGGTGAAGGCTCGGGCATCCAGCAACCGCTGGCGATTGCGATCATTGCGGGCCTTGCCTTGCAGTACCCGCTGGTCCTCGTCGCGCTGCCACGACTGATCGCGTTCACGCTGTCGCCAAACCTTCGACATGCAACATAGTGCGCACTGACATGGACTAAGAACTCTGTAAGTGAAGGGTTCGCACAATCGCGGCATGACGCCCTGGTTGAGCCCGCACTTGCGAAACTCATGGTGGCCGGCATTCGCCCTGCTATGCCTGTCGCCCATGTTGCTGGTGCTACCCGCGGTTCCCATTGATGAAACGCGCTACCTGAGCGTGGCATGGGAAATGCGCCAATCAGGCGCGTGGATCACGCCGCATTTGAATGGCGCACCCTACTTCGACAAACCTCCCCTGTTGTTCTGGCTGGTCAATCTGATGTGGCGCATAACCGGCCCGTCGCTGTGGTCGGCGCGCATGGTGTCACTGGTCTGCGGCGCGCTGGGCGTCATGCTTTGCGGCGTGCTCGAAAAGCGGCTTGCGGGAGATGAAGGGACACCCGCCGCGTGGCTGCTCGCGGGCTCACTGTTCTTCGCACTATTCAGTGGCGTGCTGATGTTCGATGTCGCGCTGTGCCTGTTCGTGCTGCTCGCATTTCTCGCGGTCGTCGATTATGTGCAGAGCGGTTCCCGGCGCGCCTTGCTGCTTCTGTTCGTTGCATCCTGCCTCGGCACGTTCGCCAAGGGCCCGGTGGTAATGCTTCACCTGGGCGGCCCCATCCTGCTGTCGCCGTGGTGGTCTCGCGGGGCAACGGCGATATCGTGGCGAAGCGTAGTCACCCTGCTGCTCACCGCGATCGCGGGAGGCTTGCCTGTGCTGGCCTGGGCATGGCTCGCACTGCGAGGACTGAACCCCGGTGAGGCGCACTATCTGCTCATCCACCAAACCACCGGGCGCGTCGTGCAGAGCTTCGCCCATAACCGTTCGCTGTGGTGGTACCTGCCGTTCCTGCCCGCACTGATGCTGCCCTGGATCGCGATATGGCGCTGGCGTGCTCTTCCCGGCGCCGCGCTGCGTGGCATGAAGGACCCGGCCATGCGCTTCGGCCTGTGCGCCTCAGCGCCCGCATTCATCGCGTTCTGCGTCGTCAGTGGCAAGCAGGTGCATTACCTGTTGCCGCTGATGCCGGGCGCCTGCCTCATTTTCGGGGCATGGCAGCGACAGGTCGTCGATCTGTTTCCCTTGCGGCGATGGTGGGTGTCCGTCGTCCTGGTCGGTGCGGGCGTTATCCTCTCCTGTCGACGCGCGCCTGAGGACCTTTGGTCGCATGCGCTTGCTTTGGCTCTCGTTCTGGCGTGCGCCGCCTGGGTCCGGGTGGGTCGGCGAAGCTGTGCGTTGCCCGCCGCATGCGTCGCGTCGTTGCTGCTGACGGCGGCGCTGTTGCCGATCCTGCGGGCGCAGGTCATCGGCCCGATCGATCCGAGTGAACTCGCGAGCCGGGTGGCCGGTTTACGTGCGCATGGCGTGCCGGTGGTTCGCACGCCCAATGAACCGGGCATGCTCACGTACCTTGGTCGGCAGGCGACACCGATCCCCCAGTCAACCCAGCTTCGGGAATGGGCCCAGGCCAATCCGCAGGGTTTCGTGATCGACTATTCGAGCCACGGTCGCGCTCCCGCCGATGCAGTCGATTCGGTGCGACTGGCCAACGGCTGGATCGCACTGCTGCCCGCCGCCAGGATCCCGGACCATCCGGAAATCCAGGACCGGCACGCCGATGAGTACGTCGAGTAGACGACGGCTATCAGCTGCCCGCTTTGCCTTTGTCCGCACCCGGCAGCGTCTGCGCCCCGGCCACTTCAGGCGGGTTCGAATCGAGCACTTCGAGTTTCTTGCCGGTGGTTTCCGGCAGCACGGGCACGTCGGTCGTGAGCAGCACGACGCCGGGTGTCAGCAAGGGCATGAGGTTGGCCATGAAGGCCGGCGGGATGCTGACGCGGCGGATGTCCTGGTCGGTGACGACGTGGCCCTTCTCGTCATCGTGACCGGGGATGCCGATGGTGATCCAGTTGGGCATGGGCGTGCCGGGCAGCAGCGGGTTGTCACCGGGCAGGTAACCGGCCGCCACGATGTAGGCATGCGTGCCGTGCGCTGTCTTGTCGTTCACCACGATGCGCGAGCGCCCGATCTCGACGCCATTGCGCAGGACGACGATGCGTTCGTCGGCAGCGCTGAGCACCATCGACACCGGACCCTCGGGCGAGGACTCCGGATGCCAGCTGAACTCCTGGTCGTCAGCAAGGCGAAGATCGCCAGACTGCGTGCCGGAGTGCGGATCAATCGGCAAGATGGCTCGCGGATGCACCACGCTGGGCGGCGACGCACCCTCTTCGGAAACCACTACCGTCATGCCCATGTTGGTGGAATCGAACAGTTTCTCGGCGAAGCGCGTGGGCAGGTGCACGCACCCGTGCGATTCCGGATAACCCGGCAAGCCACCGGCATGCAGCGCCACCCCGCTCCAGGTCAGGCGTTGCTGGTACGGCATGGGTGCGTTGTCGTACTTGTTGGAGTGGTGATCCTTGTCCTTCTGCAGGATGGTGAATACACCCGTCGGCGTTTCGTAACCGTGCTTGCCGCTGCTGATGGTGGTGACACCGATCAGGACGCCATTGCGGTAGGCATAGGCGCGTTGCTCGGTGAGGCTCACCACCAGGGCCATCGGCCCCATCTTCTTGTTGTCGCCACCCCATATCCACTGGCCGGGCTTGAGGTCCAGCGCAGGCGTATCCGCCGGGCTCGATTCGCGTGCGCCCCATACGGGGACGGCGGCCTGCGCCATCGCGGCCAGCAGGCACATCGCCAGGATCAACAGAAAGCGCTTCATGAACGACTCTCGGGGGCGGTCAACGAGTGGCCCATGTTACGCGTGCCAAATGTCGAATCAGTGTGCAGCCCGTTCTGACGCCGGCCGCTGCCCCTGCCACGACAACAGGGCCAGCACGACGGCCAGGCCGACATACGCACCCGTGAACTGCCACACCATGTCGCGCAGTGCCGGCTCCAGCCGCCACGGCAGATAGACGCCACCCGACGGATCGGCGGAGTGGATCAGGCCGAAGGACGTCAGCGCCGCACCCAGCAGGAGGATCCACGAGGCACGCAGCGTCTTGCCGTCAATCATCGCCACCACGAAGCTGGCCCAGATCATCGACGTGATGATGAAGCCGTTGCCCAGCATGGTGATGACGGCCAGCTCGGACAGCCCGTGACCGCCAGCATGGTAGAGCTGCGCGAAACGGTCCGGCGGGACATACGTGGGATCGCTGAGCTTGATCGTCACCATGCGACTGATCGCCGGAAAGAAACTGAACACCACGGCAGCGGCGTAACGGACGGGCGTGGCTTCGAAGGCCTGCACGGTGATGCCAATGGCCACGAACACCAGGATCGGCGCCAGTACCGAGAGCGGCACGAGCTCGACCAGGTTCGACAGATAGCCGAGGACACCGCCCAGGCCGATCACGATGCCGGTCAGCAACGTGTATCCGGTGCGCGCACCCATGGCCTTGTACGACGGCTGACCGATGTAAGGCGTGGTCTGCGCGACGCCGCCGCAGAACCCGGCAACAAGGGTGGCAAGCGCCTCAACCAGCAGGATGTCGCGCGTCGGGTAATCGTCGCCGGCAGCGCGCGCGCTTTCGTTGACGTTGATGCCGCCAACGACCATCAGCAATCCGAACGGGAGGATGAGCGGCAGATAGGGCACGATGTACGCCAGGCCCTCGAAGCCCTGCAGTGTCGGTACCGGCCAGGCGATGCGCCACTGCCAGCCGGTCGGCGCGTGGTAACCCGATCCAAGCAAGCCCAGCGGGCCGAGCACGTAATACAGAACCGCACCCACCACGAAGGCGACCAGGACGCCAGGCAGATTCCACGGCAGACGACCGTGCGCGACCAATGCGTACAACACGATGCCCAGCCCGGCCAGACCGACCACAGGCACCTTCAGGATTTCGACCAGCGGCAGGAATCCCATCAGCACGAGTGCGATGCCCGCGATCGAACCGAGCAAACCCGCGCGCGGCACGTGCCGCTGCACCGCTGCGCCGAAGAACGAGAGCACGAACTTCAGCAAGCCCATCACCAGCAACGACGCCATGCCCAGTTGCCAGGTCGCCACACCGGCGGCGTGATCATCCATGCCAGCTTGCTTGAAGTTGACGAAAGCCGGCCCGAGCACCAGCAAGGCCATGCCGATGCTGGTGGGTGCGTCGAGGCCCAGCGGCATCGCAGTTACGTCGCTGCGCCCCGTGCGTCGGGCAAGCCGTCGCGCCATCCAGGTGTAAGCCAGATTGCCCAGCAGCACGCCGAATGCGGTGCCGGGAAACATGTGCAGGAACACGATGTCGGCGGGGAATCCGAAAATACCGATCAGCGCGGTGGCCAGGAAAGCCATGATGGACAGATTGTCCACGACCAGGCCGAGGAAGCCGTTGAGATCGCCGGGTGTCAGCCAGCGGTTCGGGGATGAAGTGGTCACCAGGCAATCCTGTGGATGGAGGTCAGAAAGACGCGTCGACCGCCTGCGTCACGCGCAGAACGGAATGGTCGCCTGTACGCTGCTTCCAGGCATCGCGAATGGCCTCGATGCCGGCGCGGTCGGCGGGGGTGTTGCGATGGATGATCAGCAATTCCTTGGAACGGAGGCGTTCGGGGGACGCTTCGCCGGGCTCCTTCCACTGTCCGTAAACGTCGACGACGCTGAGTCCGGCCGGGAAGCGCGGTGTGACCACGTCGTCCAGGAAGCGGCGCCAGCGGGCTTCGTCGTCCGCCGCCGAATGACCGTCTGCCGGACCCACGCCGAAATAAAGGCGGGTCTCAAACCAGATCGGCGCGCCACCCCCGGAAGCTGTATCAACCGCTGAGAGCGTGCTGCGCGATGCTGGCGCAGACGATGCGCATGCCGTTATCAGCAGCATCACGAACACCACCAAAGCGTGCCTTATCCGCTGCATTCGTGACCCCCCGTACGCATTTGGACGTCCATTTGCGGAGTCCCTCGACGCGCGAAGTATTGACATGAAGCTCTTACGATGCAACAAATGGCGCGCCCAACGCTTCAAGGCGTCCGGCCCACTGCCAGCAACACCGCTTGTCCCCGCCGGAAATATCGGCACCGACCAGCCCCTGCCGCCGCATGTTTCGACATGCGGCGGCACGGTCGGAGGACCTCCCCTCGCCACCCGGCTCCCAGTCATGGACAATCCGTCCATGCGCGCAACCGCCCTCCTTTCGCCGTGACATCGTCACTGCCCCTCCCCTTCACGACGCCGATCGAACCAGGCCTGATGGTTATCCATGGCAATCGCCTGGAGGATCTGCGTGACCTGCTCACCGCCTGGCTTTCGCGCGCACCGCTGCGCCCGCTGGAAAGCGAACTGATGCTCGTGCAAAGCAACGGCATCGCCCAGTGGCTGAAGCTGGCATTGGCGCGACCGGCGTCACAGGGTGGCCTGGGCATCAGCGCGGCGGTCGATGTCGAGCTGCCGGGACGATTTCTCTGGCTGGCCTACCGCGCCGTGCTCGGTCACGACGCGGTGCCGCCAACGTCGCCCTTTGACAAGGCGCGCCTCACCTGGCGGCTGTTACGCCTGATCCCCGCGCATCGGGACGAACCCGCCTTTCGGCCGTTGTGCGACTTCCTTGGTGATGATCCTGACTGGCGCAAACGCTTCCAGCTCGCCTCGCGTATCGCCGACCTGTTCGACCAGTACCAGGTCTACCGATCGCACTGGCTGGATGCATGGGAACGTGGCGAGGATGCACTTCCGGATGACTGGCGCGGACGCAGCACGCCGCTGACCGACGACCAGCGCTGGCAACCTGCCCTGTGGCGCCTGCTGCTCGAAGACGTCGGGCCCGGTGAGCGCGACACCCATCGCGCCGCGGTGCACCTGCGCTTCATGGAGGCGGCGCGGCAACTGCGGAGCCGACCGGCGGGCCTGCCGCGACGCGTGGTCGTGTTCGGCATCTCGTCCTTGCCGCAACAGACGCTGGAGGCGCTGACCGCGCTGGCCGATCACTGCCAGATCTTCCTGGTGGTCGCCAATCCCTGCCGCCACTACTGGGCCGACATCATCGAGGATCGCGAACTCCTGCGTGCGGATCAGAAGCGTCATGCCGGCAAACCCGGCCTCCCCGCCGCGCTCAACTTCGAAGAGATGCATCTTCATGCCAACCCCTTGCTGGCCGCATGGGGCAAACAAGGCCGTGACTACATTCGCCTGCTCGATGCCTTCGATCGACCGGAGCGCTATCGCCCGCAGTTCGCCGCCTGGCAGCGCGGCATCGATCTTTTTGAGGATACCCGGCGCGCCAACTTGCTCGAACAGGTGCAGCAGGCAGTACTCGACCTCGAACCGCTGCCGCGTGATCCCGCGCAGCGGCAGCCATGGCATGCGGACGATCCGTCGATCCGCTTTCACATAGCCCACAGTCCGCAACGCGAAGTCGAAATCCTGCACGATCACCTGCTGGCGATGTTCGAGCGCGCCGCGCGGGAGGGCAGCCCGCTGAGCGCACGTGACGTCATCGTGATGGTGCCTGACATCCAGACCTATGCGCCGCATGTGCAGGCGGTGTTCGGTCGCATCCCGCGCGACGACCCACGCCACCTGCCCTACTCGCTCGCCGACCAGCCCGACCGGGGCACCGTGCCCTTGCTCGTGGCGCTGGAGCAATTGCTGTCGTTGCCGGAATCGCGCTTCACGGTGAGCGACATACTTGATCTGCTCGACGTGCCATCGCTGCGCCAGCGTTTCGGATTCGACGAAGCGAGCCTTCCGACCCTGCGCCGCTGGATCGAGGACTGCGGCATCCGCTGGGGACTCGATGGCGCCCAAAAGGCCACACTGGGACTTCCGCCCGAGCCGCAGAACAGCTGGCGCTTCGGATTGCGTCGCATGTTGCTGGGCTACGCCACCGGCTATGGCGACATCTGGGAAGGCATCGCGCCCCATGGCGATGTGGGCGGCCTGGATGCGGCCCTGCTCGGCCCCTTGAGCCAGCTGATCGATGCGCTGGAAGCCAGCTGGCGCAACCTGGGCGAACCTGCGACGCCACACGCCTGGGTGGAACGACTGCGCCGCCTGCTGCGCGACTTCTTCGATGCCGAGGAACAGGGCGACAGCGACCGGCTGGTGCGCCTGGACGACGCCCTCGACACCTGGCTCGACGCCTGCGACGAGGCGAGGCTGGTGCAGCCGTTGCCGCTCAACATCGTCCGCGAGCACTGGTTGTCGACCGTCGACGAAGCGCGCCTGTCGCAGCGTTTCATGGGCGGCGCGGTGAGCTTTGGCACCCTCATGCCGATGCGTGCGATCCCGTTCCGCGTGGTCTGCCTCCTGGGCATGAACGATGACGATTATCCGCGTCGCCAGATGCCGGCGGACTTCGATCTGATGGCCTTGCCGGGCCACGGCTGCCCCGGTGATCGTTCGCGGCGCGAAGACGACCGCTACCTGTTTCTGGAGGCCATGCTGTCAGCGCGCGATGCGCTGCATGTCAGCTGGGTGGGCCGCAGCGCGCGCGACAACGCCGTGCTGCCGCCGTCGGTGCTGGTCAGCCAGCTGCGTGATTACCTGGGCGCGGGCTGGTTCCTCGCAGGGCAACCGGACGGTGACCTGCTCTCCGCGATGACGACCGAGTACCCGTTGCAGCCATTCAGTGCACGCTATTTTGAAGCCAGTGCGGACCCGCACATCTTCACTTATGCGCACGAGTGGCAACGCGCCCATGTTGCGCCCGACGTAACGGCGCCGTCCCCGCTGGAGCCCTGGCAACCGGAAGCCGCACTGAGCCTGGGCCATCTCCAGGATTTCCTGGCGCGCCCGGTGCGTTTCTTTTTCCGTCAGCGCCTGAAAGTGAACTTTGGCGGCGAGCAGGCGGACACGGTCAACGACGAGCCATTCACCCTGGATCGCCTCTCCACGTACGCCGCCGTGCGGGAGATCCTGGACGAAGCCATGGGCGCCGACGAAGGCGACGACACCACGGCAAGGGTGGCCGCTTCGGCGCAGCGCTGGATCGCCGAAGGCCGATTGCCACCCGGCGGGTTCGGACCGCTGTGGGCGGAGGCGATCGCGCGCGAAGCACAGCACCTCTTGCGCGCCTGGTCGGCGGTGACCGCCGACTGCCCGCGCGTGAACGACAAGTTCGAGCTGCGCTATGAAGCACACGGCCTGGTGGTCGAGGAATGGCTGGCCGACCTGCGCCGTAACGAAGCGGGCGAACTTGTACGCGTCGAGCTGATCCAGGGCGAATTTGCCAAGGCGAAATCACCACGCCTGGAAAAGTTGATTCCGGCCTGGGTCACTCACCTCCTGGCGCATGCCTGCGACGTGCGCATGCACACCTTCATCGTGGCGCACGACGGCCTGTCGCAGTTCGCACCCTTACCCGCGGGGCATGCACGGGCCCTGCTGGACGATCTCCTGCGTGCCTTGCGACGTGGCCTGGATGCGCCACTGCCTGTCGCCCGCAAGACAGCCATCGCCTGGTTGCTTGCCGAAAGCGAGGGCAAGGACGCCGAAGAGGCCGCACGCAAGCAGTTTGACCGCAACGAAGGGGATCGCTACCACCGCGCGGAGATCGACGAAGACCCCTACCTTGCACGGGCGTGGCCGCAGTTCGAGGCGATGCGATCCGCCGGCTTCGACGCCTGGCTCCCGCTGTATCGACCGCTCGTCGCGGCATGGCGTCAGGGAGGCGAGGCATGAGCATGCAAGCGCTCGCCCCACTGCAGTTGCCGCTGCGTGGCATCCAGCTCATTGAAGCAAGCGCCGGCACCGGCAAGACCTGGACCATCACCGCGCTCTACTTGCGTCTGGTGCTTGGCCACGGCACGGCGATGCCGCTGTTGCCGTCCCAGATCCTCGTGCTGACCTTTACCAAGGCGTCCACCGCCGAACTGCGTGATCGCATTCGCGCGCGACTGGCGGAAGCGGCGCTGGCGTTCCGCCATCCGGAAGATGCCGACCCCTTCCTGCGCGACTTGATGGCCGCTTATCCGGATCCCGCGGCCCGCGCCCTGGCAGCGCGCCAGCTGGAACTGGCGGCGCAATGGATGGACGAGGCGGCGATTCACACCATCCACGGCTGGTCACAGCGCATGCTGGTTCAGCACGCTTTCGACAGCGGCCACGCCTTCGACCAGGACACCGATATCGACGAAAGCGAGTTGCTCGCCGAAGCCGTACGCGACTACTGGCGCCTCGAATGCCTGACGCTCGACCGCCACAGCGCCGCGCAACTCCAGCGCTGGTGGGCGTCACCGGAAGATTTGCAGCGGGACGTGCGTGACTGGGTCCGTAAACCGGAGGCCCAGTGGCGACTGGATGGCAAGCCATTGCCGGCATCGGCGAGCATTCGGGAGCTGCTGGCGAGCGCCATCGACGCGCGCACCGCCGCCGAGGCGCAGGCGCGGGGTTGTTGGCGCGAGCATCGTCATTCGATCGAACAGCTTATGTGGCAGGCCACGGAGCAGTCGTCACTCAACGCCAACTCGTACAAACCAGCGCGCCTGCCGTCCGATCTCGGCGATATGGCGAACTGGAGCGAAGGCGCGCCAATCGATGCGTCGGTACTGGAGCGTTTCCAGTCTTCCAAACTGGCCCGCGCCACCCGGAAGGGTGCGACGACGCCGGAGCACGAAGCCTTCGCACGGATCGAAGCCCTGCTTGAATGCGAACAGGCGCTCGGCGATCTGGCGCCACGCATCCTCGCCCACGCGATCCCCTGGCTCGCCCATCGCATCGATGACACCAAGCAGCGACGCGCGCAGCTGGGCTTCGATGACATGCTCAAGCGCTTCGACCAGGCGCTGCAGGGCATCAGCGGCCATCGTCTGGCCGCAACGGTCACTACCCAGTATCCGATCGCACTGATCGACGAATTCCAGGACACCGATCCCCTGCAGTGGCGCATCTTCAGCCGTCTCTATGCCGATCGGCCCGAACTCGGTCTCCTGCTCATCGGCGATCCCAAGCAGGCGATCTACGGCTTTCGCGGTGCGGACATCCACACCTACCTGCGCGCGCGCGAACACGCTGACCGACCGATGTGGACACTGCAGACCAACTACCGGTCGACAGCCTCCCTCGTGCAGGCGGTCAACCACGTCTTCGCGCGCGCGGATGCGTTTCCGGCAGGCGCCTTCGGTTTCGGTCACGGCGCATCGGGCTTGCCCTTCCAGCCGGCGCTTGCGCGCGGACGTGACGATCGCCTGACCCTGGATGGCGAGGACATGCCAGCCCTGCAGTGGGCGTTGCTGGAACCGGGTCAACTGGTCGGCAGCACGCGCTATCGCGAACACATGGCGGCCCACGCGGCCGCCTGGCTGGTCGAACTTCTGGCGGCGGCGCGTGAGGGCCGCTGCGGCTTCGCGTCGGAGCAAGGTGACTTGCGCGCCTTGCAGCCATCGGACATCGCGATCCTGGTGCGCAAGGGCGCCGAGGCATCGGCGATGCGACATGCGCTCTCGCAGCGCGGACTGAAAAGCGTCTACCTGTCCGATCGCGATTCCGTGTTTGCCGCCGCCGAAGCGCAGGACCTGTCGCTTTGGCTGCGTGCGTGCGCGGAGCCCGCCTCCGACCGCGCCATGCGCGCGGCGCTGGCAACCCCGGGGCTCGGCATGGATTACGCCGGGCTGGATCGCCTCAACAGCGACGAGGCGCATTGGGAGGCGATGGGTCAGCGCTTCCAGGCCTTCCACGACACGTGGTTGCATCACGGCGTGCTCGCCATGCTGCACGATGTCCTGCATGCCTTCGATGTGCCGGCGCGATGGCTCGCCCGCGTCGATGGCGAGCGCGCGCTGACCAATCTCCTCCACCTGGCCGAGCTCCTGCAGCACGCATCGACTACGCTGGACGGGCAGCATGCACTGATTCGCTACCTCGCCGAACAGATCGCTGATGCTGCGGCCGGCCAGATGGACACGGCCGAGGAACAGATCGTGCGACTCGAAAGCGAGGCCGATCTGATCAAGGTCGTCACCATCCATAAATCCAAGGGTCTCGAATACCCGCTGGTGTTGCTGCCTTTTGCCAGCGCGCCGGCCAGGGCTTCGGACACCGTCGTCTGGCATGCCGACGATGGCAGTACGCTCATGGATCTGTTGCCCAGCGACGAAGCCCGACTAAAGAACGCTCGCGAGAGCCTCCAGGAAGACCTTCGCCTGCTCTACGTGGCACTGACCCGTCCGCGCTATGCCTGCTGGATTGGTGTCGCCGCCATCAACCAGAACCGCAGCAAGTCCTCTTGCCTGCACGACACGGCGGTGGGTTACCTGCTCCACGGCGGCGAGTCGATCGATGCCGCGCAGTTGCCGGCGTTGCTCTCCGAGGCCACCGCCGGATCCCCCGACGCCAGCGTGCGCGCACTGCCACGCGACCCTTCAACGACTGCGCTTCCGCCGGCGCGCGATGCCCATGCAAACGCCCGGACGGCACGCCACTATGCCGGCAAACCGCAGTCACGCTGGTGGATCGCCAGCTATACCGCGTTGCGCTACAGCGAAGAGGTCCTACCGACCGACATACCGGCACCGGAGACGGCAACGCAGGCCCGTATCGCCGAACTGGCGCCCGCGCCGCCCGAGCCGTCGCCTGCGGTAGCCGCGGGCATTCACGCTTTCCCTGCCGGTGCGGTGCCGGGCACGTTCCTGCATGACTTGCTGGAGTGGGTGGCTGCGCAAGGTTTCGCCGCAGTCGCCGCCGACCCGGCGCTCGCGGCAGAAGAAATCGCCCGTCGCGCGGAGCGCCGTGATTATGGCCTCCATGTCGAAACCCTGCGCCATTGGCTGCAAGACTGGCTCCATGCGCCGCTGCCCGTTCACGGCGAGCCGACAAGTCTCGGGCAGTTGCCACCCTCTCCTGCCTATCGCGCGGAGCTGGAATTCTGGTTCAGCGTCGATCATGTCGACACGCTCGCCCTGGACCGACTCGTCTGCGCACATACGCTTGGCGCACGACCTCGCGTCCCGCTGTTGCGCGACCAGCTCAACGGCATGCTCAAGGGATTCATCGACCTGCTGTTCGAACACGAAGGCCGCTACTACGTGGTCGACTACAAATCCAACAAGCTCGGCGCCGATGCGACGTCGTACACCGCCGATGCGGTGCGCGACTCCGTGCTGCGCGAACGATACGATCTCCAGTACGCCATCTACACCCTCGCCTTGCATCGACAGTTGCGCGTGCGCCTGCCGGACTACGACTACGAGCGGCACGTGGGCGGTGTCATGTACCTGTACCTTCGCGGCATCGATGGCCCCTGTGGCGGCATTCACCAGGAGCGCCTGCCTTATGCACTGGTCGAAGCCATGGATGCACTGTTTGCCGGACAGGAGGCCCCGACGCATGCATGACGATGCACGCCTCCAGTGGACCCTCAGCGATGAAGCAAAAACGCATCTGCGCGCGCTCGATCTCGCTTTCGCCCGCTTCCTCGCCTCCATGGATGCCGCGGCGAGCGCGGACTGGCTGCTGCTCGCTGCCCTTCTGAGCAGGCAGCTGGCCGACGGGCACCTTTGCATGGATCTGGCTCAATGGATGCGCGCGGCCGAGGAACAGGCCTGGCCGCCCGCCTGGCGCGATGCCATAAGGCGTACAAGCGGGCAGCCTGCGCCGGCCTGGCTTTCGGACGGGACCGGCCACGCTCCGGTGGTTCGCGACGGCACGCGACTCTACTTGCGTCGCTATTGGGATCACGAGCGTACCGTCGCACGGGCGATCGGGCTGCGACTGGGCACGGATACCCATTCGTCCGCCGCACTGGAACAGACCATCGGCGCACTGTTTACCGATGCGCGGGCGCCCGACTGGTCGCGCGTCGCCGCTGCCATTGCATGCCAGGGCGCCTTCACGGTCATCACGGGCGGCCCGGGCACCGGCAAGACAACCACGGTCGTTCGCTTGCTCGCGATTTTGCAGGCCCGGCAGCTCGCATCCGGAACGGGACCGCTGCGCATTCGGCTCGCTGCCCCAACCGGCAAGGCCGCCGCACGACTGACGGCCTCCATCGAGGGCCAGCTGTCGACGCTGCCCGTCGACCCTTCGGTGCGCGCCGCGATCCCTTCGCAGGTCGAGACGCTGCATCGCCTGCTGGGCGCGCGTCCTGACACGCGTGCGTTTGCCTATCACGCACGACGTCCACTCGCCCTCGATGTGCTGGTCATCGACGAGGCTTCGATGGTCGACCTGGAGATGATGGCCGCCGTGCTGGCGGCGTTGCCCGACACCGCGCGCCTGATCCTGCTGGGTGACAAAGATCAGCTGTCGTCCGTGGAGGCCGGCGCCGTCCTGGGTGACTTGTGCCGTCGCGCCGATGCGGGGCACTACACGACGACGACCGCACGCTGGATCGCCGCGACGACGGGCGACGATATCCAGCCCTGGGTAAGCGAGGATGCGCGCCCGCTCGATCAGCACATCGTGATGCTAAGGCACAGCCATCGCTTCGACGCCGACAGCGGCATCGGTCGACTGGCACACGCTGTGAATACGGGCGATGCAGGCCATGCGCAATCCTTGCTGGAAAGCCAGCATGCCGGCCTGGCATGGACCGATGGCGCATGCGACCTGCGGACCTTGCGCGAACTCGTACTTGGCGAAAGCGGGGCCGGCTACCGCGCCTATCTCGACGTCATACATCGTGACCGTCCTCCGGCCGGCGCCGCCCCGGACGCATTCGAAGCCTGGGCTCGCGAAGCACTGCATGCTTTTGGCCGGTTCCAATTGCTGTGTGCGGTGCGCCACGGCGAGGAGGGCACGGGCCGGATCAACCAGCGCGTGGAGGAAATCCTGCAACGCGAAGGCCTCGTCGATGCCAGTCATGCCTGGTACGAAGGGCGTCCCGTCCTGGTCACCCGCAATGATTACGCACTGGGCCTGATGAATGGCGATGTCGGCCTGACGCTGCGCATGCCCAATGACGAGGGTGAGACGGTGCTGCGCGTGGTCTTCCTGGTCAGCGACCCTCGCCGGGGACGCGTTGACACCATCCGATGCGTGCTGCCCTCGCGATTGGGAGCGCTCGAATCGGTATTCGCGATGACCGTCCATAAGTCACAGGGCTCGGAATTCGATCACACCGCTCTCATCCTGCCCGGACGACGCAGTGCCGTCGCCACCCGAGAGTTGCTCTATACCGGAATCACCCGTGCCCGCTCGAAATTCAGCCTGATCGCACCTGCGGCCATGCTGGGCGAAACCATCCGGCAGAGGGTGTCGCGGCATTCCGGACTGGCCGAACGCCTGGCAGGCGACGACTGACCCGTGGGTGGCCCCTCACCCAAACAAGAAAAGAGCGGCCTGGGCCGCTCTTTTCGTTCTCTTGCATCCGGGATGGGCCTCGCGCCGGGGCTAGGGCGTGCACGAACCGCCGTCGAGGTTGCTGATCGCGGCGCGACCGCTGCTCTCCACGGTCAGGTTTTTGCCTGGCACCTTGGTGTTGCTCATGCTGCTGCCACCGGCCTTGGTGCAGACGGAAAGACTCGCGTCGGCCAGGGGAGTCAGTTCCCCGCGTGCGTTGAAAGTCATCATGGTATTGCCCGAGGCTCTCAGCGACACCGTGCCGTTGGTCGACGTCACGCGCAGAAGCTGATAAGCGGCATTCGCAGCGTTGTAATCCGTATTGGCCGTCGGCGTTACGTAGATCAGCCAGCCACCATCGAAACTCGCGCTGCCACCCGTCGCACAAGCCGTTGCTGCCTCACCGGCATCCGAAGCGCGGGGGCAGACTGAAACCAGTCCGCGGCGGGTGATGGCCTCGCTGCGCGCGTACTGGAGATCACCAAGGAGACTGTTGGATTGCGCGATGACAGCATTGCGCCGCATGAAGTCGCGCAGGTTCGGCAAGGCAATGACGGACAGGATGCTAAGGATGATGATGCCGAGCATGAGCTCGACCACTGTGTAGCCCGACTGATGGCTTCGCGAGTGACGCCCGGCCATTACCTTAACCATGGCAGTACTCCCCGATGTTAGCCTGGGCATCTGCCCGCGCCTTGGTCCTGGCTTCGCCACTCACCTGGGTCGCGTTGCCGATGTCCCCCTGCCCCACGATCATCGACTGGCTGTCCACGAGCTCCAGGTTGCGCCTCGCCGTCTGGCAAAGCTCCTTGAGCTTCGCCGAATTGACTTCTTCCATGCTCTTCTTCGGCTCGTCACCCTGGGTCGGAACCTGGGCCGGCTGCGTGGTCGTCACGCCGCCACGAAGCGTCATCTTGGATGCACCCGTCGGGGGTGGCTGCTGGCCGTAATGCACCGTACCGGCGGCGTCGGTCCACTTGTAGACCTCCTGCGCTGATACCGCCGTTGTCATCACTGCCGTCACCATGCCCATGGCGATCAACCACGCACCGCTTCGCGCCAGGCTACGCATGCTTATTTCCCCCAGCACACGGGATTGTTGGCTGTCGTGCCCGTCGAGGTCTGCACACCGGCACGGTTCATGGACATCGACTGGCATGGAGCGTCATCGCGCTGCTGCGTACCTACGGCGGTCGCCACGATGGTGTAGTCGGTGCTCGAAGCGGCGATCGGGGTGGTGATCTGGTACAGGCCACCCTGCACCGTCGACGATGCACCCAGGTCTGCGATCGCCGTCGCATAGGCGTTGTGCGAGTAGAAGTACTGCTCCTGGCGCGTGGCCAGATCAAGCAAGGCGCGCTGGGCATCGGTGCGATGCGTGCGCACGACGTACTTGCGGTACGACGGCAATGCGACGGCGACGAGGATGGCGATGATCATCACCACCACCATCAATTCGATCAGGCTGAAACCTTGCTGGCGCTTCATGGGATATCCGTTCACTTGGTCAGGGGCTCGCGCCAGGAAATTTCACCGCTGTTGACGCCCTGCAGGCCCTTCACGTCGTAGCAGATGATGGCGCCACTGGACGTCTGCACGCAGACGCGCAGTTTGTCCTTGCCACCCTCACCCGTGCCGCCACGATGCAGACTGGGCTGCGAAGGCAGGCCGGCGCCAAGCGAGACATTCCGGTTGAGCTTGTTGGAGGTGCTGGACACAGTGCCAAGGAACGACACCAGCGCCGGGTCAGGCGAACCCGTACGGTAGTTCATGCCGTACAGGAAGCCATCGCCCTGATCGGTGCAGGTATCCGTGCCCGGTATGTAGCTGGTCGTCAGCAAGACACCCGCCGACAGTGCCTGCGCACTGATCACGCGTTCGGACGGGATCGTCGTGGTACCGCTGGTGTTGCTCAGCTGATACGTCCAGCCGCGGCCCGAGCCAATGCTGTTCTGCAGGTCGAAGGTGGTCTTGATCGTGGAATCGGAGCCCAGGCCCGTCACGTTGCCACTGGTGTCCACCACCACGTTGGTCACGTCGAACAGGCCCGTATAAGTCGCGGCCGTCGTGCTGTCGACCACGCCCACGACACGCTGACGCTGGGTGTCGGCCATGTCGCCCTTGGTATAGGCGCGGCCCGTGCCAAAGAAGACCATCTTCTGCATCGCATCGTTGATGCCCAGGGTCGGTCGCACGGATACCGGGCGGTCGAGGCCACTGATCACGGAGCGACGCGTCCAGTCGGTGGGCTTCACGGAGCCACCAAAATCGATCGCCCAGACGCTGCCGCCGAACGGTGCAGCCGCACCCTTCACGCTACCGAAGTACAGCGATTCGGCCACGCCATCGAGATCGAAGTCGGAGGCAATCAGGTCGCCGGCAAAGCTCGTATCACCCGCACCGGTGCTACCCGTGTTGACGAAGTCCAGCGTGCGGGCCGGCACTGCCGTGCCAACGCTGGCGAGATCGTAGCTGCGAATCTTGACCGACACCGTCGAGGCCGCCGAACCGCCTTCCACCTTGCCCACGCCGCCGTTGTCGGTGGTGCCGGAGCCGGTGAACAGGAAGAACTTGCTGGGATCCGGGTTGGTCTGGTTCTTCGGACGGAACATCGCCACCGCCGGCACCGACGACGTGTACGTCGCCACCAGCTTGGTGATATCCGAGCAGGAGACCACGCTCGCGCTGCATGTCGTGCCGCTGAGGTCGACCTGGGTCAGCTCGGCCAGCACGCGCGGCGCCGCCTCGGGATTGGTGACGTCCAGCACCACATAAGCGGAGAACGAGTTCTGCGCCGTGATATTGGTGGTGCCCGCCTTCAGCTTGGTATCCACGCCAATGGCGCCGCCACCGAAGCGGAACGGCACGATCAGGATGGTGCCCCAGCCGTCGGGATGGCACTGGGTGGTGCCATCCAGGGTGCAGTTGTTATCACCGGTGAAGATGCGCACGTCCTGCGAAATCGGCGAGCCGTCGACATAGAACATGTGCGCGTACGCGGGGTCGGCCATCCAGCGCAGATGCGGCAGGAGATTACCCGGCACGTAGGCCCACACTTCGCTGCCCAGCGGGTGTGCAGTGAGCTTGTTGTTGAGCTTGCAACCCTTGGTATCGCAGGTCTTCGGCTGCGTATTGAGCTGGTGCGCCGAAGCGTCGTAGAAGCCGCCATTGAACGCATGCAGCATGCCGTCGTTCGCACCCACGTACACCATCTGGCGGCGCTGCTGGTACACGCGACGGAAGCTGCCGTAGCTCTTGTCGCCATAAAGCAGGTCGAAGGCTTCGGCCGGCGTGCCCACGGCCAGCGGCGTCGAGTTGATGATGTCGCCCAGGCGCAGCACGGTGGTATCGATGGTGCGCGTGCGCCACGCGGCCGCGTCGGCCGCAGCCGGTTCGGTACCGCGAACCCAGCTCACCAGTTTCTGCGCACCCGCGGCGCTACACGTATTGAGGAAACGGTAGTTGCCGGTGGCCGTGGACCCGACCGAGCAATCGCCGGTGCCGGTGAACGCGCTGGTGCCCCACAGGAACGGGATCTGCTCGCCGTCGTCGACGACGCCGTTATGGTTGGCGTCGACCCAGGTGAAGATGTAGCGACCATTGGCATTGTTCGCGACATCCGAGTAGGTGCGCTGCGTGTCGGTCACCAAACTGGTGGAGGAAAGACTGTTCTGGGCCGACCAGACCGGGGTGAGCTTGTCCAGCGTTTCACCCGCGCAGGCGGCCGGCGCAATGACGCCGTTGGGCGGCAGGTCGCCTTCGTTGTCGTACGTCTTGAAGCGCGAATCGCCCGCCGTGGTGGTACAGAAGATGACGATCTTGCTCTGCGTGATGTCGCCCATGGTGGGCACGCCATTCACGCTGTAGCCGCCAATGCGCATGCGTCCCTGGTTATCGGTCCACAAGGCATTGAGCGAGCCGGTCCAGCCCACCTTCTGGCTACCGCTCTTGTTCTGCTGCTGCGCCTGGTACAAGGCCTGGTAAGTCAGACCATCACCGTTGGCGCTGCTTGACACCACCGCCGCCGAGGTACCGGAGCCGGAGCGGGCAAGGATCTTGTTGAACACGTCGGCGAGACGCTCGCCCAGCTGGCCGGGGTTGCGCACGGCGAAGAAGGTGTCGGGCAGGCCGTCGCCCTTGCCATCCGCGCGCGGCTGTCCGGTGTTGTTGTCCACGCGGTCCCAGTTCGACACTTCGCACTTCGGCGGGTCGCAGGGGCCGGTGGCAATCGTATTGGTGCCCTTGATCAGGACATCGGTGAAGCCGCCGTACTTGGCGGCATAGAACAGCGGGTTTTCCAGCTGCTTCGCCGACGCGCCACTGCCCACCTTGTACTTGGCCACCTGGGGCAGCGTCCACTTGCCTTCATTGTTGCTGGTCGTCGGCTCGCCATTGACGGTCAGGAAGCTGCCGTTCTTGTCACCCGGACGAAGGATCAGGCGCTTGACGCCGTCGTCGTTCGAACCGGTGACCGAGTAACCGGAGAGCATCGCGTTGCCTGCATACGCCGACAGCGTTTCGATGCGCACCAGCACTTCGTCGTCACCCACGACGGGCTGGTTCTTGGTGGTTGCGCCGGTGCACACGGTCGAATCCGAGCGCCAGCAGATGTCGTAGCCGGTATAGGCCGTGCCGTTGGTGTTCTTGCGGCCGGTCTGCTGGGGGTCCTTGCAGGTCGCACCCACGCAGTAGGTCATGATGCTGACCACGTCGTTATCGTGGTCATTACCCCACAATGAGTCTTCCCACACCAGCGAGAAGCTGCCTGCAAGGCCGTCGCTGCGCAGATCGCGGCCGTAGATGTATTTCGGAGACACCGTCGCCGTCTTGGGGCCGATGCCGACTGCGCCCAGGTAGCAGCTACGCCAGCCCGTGCCGCTGATCGCTGCGGTGCCAGAGTTGTTTGCCTGACACATCGGGGCCAACGTGATGCTGCCGGACGTGCCCAGCGGGATGGTGAACTTCGGCAGGTTTTCCGCCAGCGCCACGGCGTAGGTCTGGATCCTGTTCTTGTAGCCGACGCAGTTCTTGCCGTCGGAATCGCACACCTGCGGACGATCAAGACCCTTCGGCGTCTTCAGGCCCGGACGCATATCAAGGGTCCAGGCCTTGTTGGCCAGACCCGCGATCATGTAGCTGCCTTCCATGGACGGAATGTCAGGACAGATGCCGCGCACCAGCGAAAGCTTCGAAACCGCCTGCGACTTACAGAGGTCTTCGTGGGTATTGATGGCCGTGCCCACGGGCGTCGTTCCGACGCGACCCACCACGTAGTTTCCGGAGATGCCTTCGGCAGTGGCCACATCATCGGTGGCCGATTCGGCTGTCGTGGTACCGAAAGCCGACACCGAGGGAATTTCGTCGCTGTCGAACGAGTTCAGGCCCGTCGACAACACGATGATGCTGCAACCGGCGCAATAAGGATTGCGCACGCTGGTGTCGGTCAGCTTGCCGTAGGGGTCAAGCCAGGCGGGCGTGGGAAGCGCGCTGAGATCGCCCGTCGCGGTGAAGCCGGCGGTCTTGTCCTGGCCAGAAATGTAGCGCAGTGCCTCGGCGTACATTTCCGAGAGCGGATTGCCCCAGGCGCTGCATTTCTGCGGCGTGCCGCTGTAGCCGCTGAGCGACGTGGTCGAGCCGGGATTGCTGAGCCAGGACTTGGACGACTCGCCGGAAACCTGGCGGTTGTAAATACTGTAGTTGTTGCAATCGGTCCAGTTGTTCGTCCAGTTCCACTGCGTCAGCGCGAATCCATTGAGCGTATTGATGATGCCTTCGTTGCTCGCCGCCTGGTTGCAGAAGGTGCCGTCGGCCAGGTTGATTTCGTCGCCGCTGACACAACCGGAATAGGTGCCGTCCGAACCCGGCGTGCCGTTCGCGGCAAGCTTGCCGATATTGCGGCGCAGGACACCGCCCGAACGGGGCGCCGAGAAGCTGCCGGTCATCAGGCCGAAACGCATCTGGCCGTTTTCGCCGTAGCGCTGCAGCAGGCCCACCGGCTTGAAGCTCGTCGTGCTGGTGCCGTAGCGCTGGCAGAAACTTTCGCGCACGGTTGCGGTGGTGGACGGATCGCAGACTTCGACCACGACGTTGAAGTTCTTGTCGCCCAGGCCGTCCGAGGATTTGGAAGCTACGTCCGGCTTGGCTTCGGTGCCGGCGTCTTCGTTCCAGTCACACTGACGGCTTGCCGTCGATGCCCACTCCGTCCAGTTGCCCTTGGCCACGCGCATCTGCGGCGTGCCATCGGCCGCGGTGCTGGCGTTACAGAAGGCGATGCCCGGCTTGGACGCATCCTGGGTGAAAGGCGTGAACTTGTTGACGTCGCTACCGGTGTAAACCTTGGCCCAGGCGTGCAAGTCATTGGGAATGACGGCGCGCGAAAGGACGGTCTTGGCGGCGGTATCCGTGCTGCGATAACCGCCGTACAACACATAGCGCACCAGATCCAGGCGGCTCATGGTGACCCAGTTGAGGAAGTTGCCGCTCCACGACGAGCCGTCGCACTTGTGCTTGATGGCGCCGGTGCCGGTTGCCGCGGCACTCCCCTTGAACTGGGAAGATCCATACTTGTAGCAAATGTTCGGGTCGAAATAGCCCGAATAGTTGAAGTTGTCGTTGTAGGTCACATCGACCTGGCCATCGCCATCGAGGTCGGTGTAATCCGTATACGCCTTGATGAACAGCTGCTCATCGCGCGACATCACCAGCATTACCAGCGGCGCTACGGCGCTCGCATTCAACGCGGGATAGGCGGTGTAGTCGGTCGCGCTTGCGACCTTGCCGTTTTTGTTGAGGCCGATGGCATCGCCGGGCACCACCGTCTGCGCATGCAGCGCGGACGTGGCAGTACACGCGATCAGGGCGCCAAGGCCCAGGCGCGTCAGCACCGAGCGTGCGCGCTGCCAGGAGGAATGTCGGATCTGTCGGATCATGAGGCGGTTCCGTCTCAATGAAATCAGTTGCTGATGCGCTGGCGGTATTGCGCCAGCGTGGTAGCGGTCATGCCATTGGCACTGCCGCGGCTGAGAATCTGGAAGTACATGGAGCCACCGCCGGTCGCCGAGCCACTGCCCTCACCGCGGTAGCCGGCCGCCTGCGCGGCGCCATTGCCCGCACTGAGCGCACTGCCGTCCGGACGAATCCAGATCTGTGCCTTGCCGCCCGACGTGCACTCGCCGCTATTGCAGACTTCGACCGTCAGGTCCTCGGTGGACGTCGTCCACGTCGCCGGATCGTAAGGATGCTCGCCATCCTTGAAGGCGATTTCGTAAAGGTTGACCAGGCCGCTGTCGTCCGAACGCACCGTGGTGCCATCGAGCATGTCGCAGCTCAGTCCCTTGGAGCCGACGGCCTTGGTGCCACTGCAATGGGGGAAGGTGCCAAAGCCCGTGTCGGCGACGTTGCCGCCCATCAGGGCGGTCGGCCAGCCACGGTTGAACGTGTGATCGTCGAACATGGCCACGGGAATGCCGCGCAGCGATTCGGACACTTCGAACGCGCGCTCATGGGCCGCGACGTTGTTGACCATGCGCAGTTCGAGCAAGGTGCCGCGCATGGCGACCACGGCCACCAGCGAAAGCACCACCAGGAACACCAGGCCGACGAACAGGGCAATGCCCTGTTGCGCGCTGCGGTGCGGGAAGATGTGACGTCGGTGCATGGCTTATCCCGGTCGACGGATTCGGTTGCGCACCTGCACCACCTGGGTCAGCGGTGCGCGCGTGAACTGTTGCGGCTTGACGGTCTGGCTCAGGGTGAAGCCATCGCAATCGGTGTTGTCGCTGTTGAGGGTCAATGCGCCATCGTTGGCAATGACGTAATTGCAGTTCGCCGTCAGGGCGAAGGTGCCCCCGTGCGGGACGGCAACGTCGCGCTCGCGGCTGCGGGCGATCATCGAAACACGTACCGACACGACGTGCGACCAGTCACCGGCACCCATGTCCGTCGCGCTGCGATATTCCTGCACGATGCCGTTCGACGTGGCGGTGTTTTCCAGGCCGTATTCGAACTGCAACTGCTCGATGCCTTCAACGATGGCATCGCGCTGCATGCCGGTGTCGGTCAGGCGCATGCGCATCAGCGTGAACTGCGGCGAGCCACCGTCGCTGCTGGACGAGCAATGCCCCGTGCCGCGATTGCTGCACGGCTGGAGGTAGTACATCTCGACGCGATAGGGATAGACGTAGCGACGCGTGCTCGCGCCGGTCAGCGTGGGCACGCCCGCAGTCTTGGCGAAGAGGTTGCCGATCTGGCCGGCGCTGGCCGCAAGGTAATGGGAGGACGCCGGCAGGCACCCGGTGGTATCGAGTACGGCCGAGGTGTCGTCGACGGCGCAGGGATCGGTATCGACGTAGCGAACGACGAGGACATCGCTGCCCTTCACGTAGTCCTGGGTATCGACGCAGCTGCCCACCGGGAAGCTTGAGCCGCCGTCATAACCGTAAACGCCGCCGCCGAGGTTGCCCGAACGGCCTGCGAGGATCCACGCCGCGTTACAGCCGCTGGTGCCCGTACCATCGGTCATGGCGCCGGCCACGTTGGGAGCGGCGACGCCACCCCAGAAATCCGCCATGCGCAGCGACCAGTTGATGCGATCGCTGGCGAAACGCAGGTTCTGCTGCAGGTAGTTGTTGCCCTGCTGCACCTGGTAGGCCTTGCGGTTGGAAATGAGCAGGTTGATCAGGCCGGCCACGACGATCAGGCCAAGGGCAACCGCGATCAGCAGTTCCACCAGCGAAAAACCGCCCTGCCCGGCGTGGCTCGAAAAACGTCGACGTCGAATCATGGCCAGCCTTCAGTTCTGGGGTGGCAGGTAATTAAGCGTGTAGGTCAGGTCGTCGCCCGCCTGGGGCGCGCTGCCATCCATCGCGCCGCCGGACCAGCGCGCCGTGATCGTGTACATGCCGAGGGAACCGTTCCACACCACGTTCGCCATGACCCCCGATACCGGTCCCGGCGCCGCAGCGCGCAGGCGGTCCAGCCATTCGGCCAGGTCGTTGGCAGCCATCTGCTGTGAGGTGCACGTGGCCGACGAGCAATCGGTAACGGTGGGCGCCGTCTTGCCATCGAAGCAATACGGGCATTCGGCGGAGGTCGGGTTGGCCGGATCGACCGCCGTGCGCGGGAGCGCCGCGGCCGCGTTGTTGCCGCGCATGGCATCCATCAGGCTGCGCACCTGGGCCACCGCATAACCTCGCGATCCGGCTTGCTTGGTCGCCTGGGCGCCCTTGGCCTGCATGAGGGCCAAGCCCATTACGCCAACGCTAAAAACCACAACCGCGACAAGCACTTCGATCAGCGAGATGCCTCGCTGGCGCGAACGAATGTGCATGTGATGATTCCCCTTGAGTCCCCCGTCGACTCTAGGATCGTAAATTAGCGCATCAAGCTATTGCGAGACGAGCGGTAGCAAAAAGCCGACAAACGGCTTTGCGACCTTGCGAAAAGCTGAAGGGGGTCACAGAGTCGCAACGGCTTGCGGAGGCCTCCGGGACTGAAATCAGGAAGTTGCGGGGGGCGGTCGGGCTCAGGCGACCACTTCGTCATCGGCCGCCACGAAGCCGCCGGTCTGCCGCTTCCAAAGCCGCGCATAGAGTCCGCCCCTGGCCACCAGCTCGGCATGGGAGCCCATCTCGACGATCTCACCCTTGTCCATCACGACCAGCCGGTCCATCCGGGCAATGGTCGACAACCGATGGGCAATGGCGATGACGGTTTTGCCTTGCATGAGGACCTCCAGGCTTTCCTGGATGGCCGCCTCGGCCTCGGAATCCAGCGCCGAGGTGGCCTCGTCGAGGACCAGGATGGGCGCATCCTTGAGCAGCACGCGCGCAATGGCGATGCGCTGGCGCTGGCCGCCGCTGAGTTTGACGCCGCGTTCGCCGACGAGCGCGTCATAGCCAGCACGCCCTTCCCCATCGCTCAACTGGGGGATGAACTCGTCGGCGCGCGCTTTGCGCACCGCGTCGAACACCTGGGCGTCGGTAGCATCGGGGCGGCCGTACAGCAGGTTGTCCCGGATCGAGCGATGGAGCAACGAGGTGTCCTGGGTGACCACCCCAATCTGCGAGCGCAGGCTTTCCTGCGTGACCCGGGCAATGTCCTGATCGTCAATGAGGATGCGTCCGCCTTCGAGGTCATACAGGCGCAGCATGACGTTCACCAGGGTCGATTTGCCCGCTCCGGACGGGCCGACCAGGCCGATCTTTTCGCCCGGCCGCACGATGAGGTCCAGCCCGGCGATCACGCCGCCCTTCTTGCCGTAGTGGAAGTGCACGTCTTCGAAATGCACTTTGCCGCGACTGACCTGCAGATCAGGTGCATCGGGCACATCCTGCACGACGCGCGGGCGGGAAATGGTTTCCATGCCGTCCTGCACGGTGCCGACATTCTCGAAGATGCCGTTCACCACCCACATGATCCAGCCGGACATGTTGTTGATGCGAATGACCAGGCCAGTTGACAGCGCAATGGCGCCGACCGTGACCTTGCCCTGGCTCCAGAGCCAGATCGCCAAGGCCGACGTGCCCACGATAAGGAAGCCGTTGAGCGTGGTGATGGTCGCGTCCATGGCCGTGGTGAGGCGAGTCATCGCCCGCGTGCGGTTGATCTGCTCACCGAGGGCTTCGGCCACGTACGCCTCTTCGCGCCGCGTATGCGCAAAAAGCTTGAGCGTGAGAATGTTGCTGTAGCCGTCGACGATGCGCCCCATCAGGCGCGAGCGCGCCTCGGACGAGCGCCACGAACGCTCCTTGGTGCGCGGCACGAAATACGCGAGCGTGCCGACGTACAGCACCAGCCAGACCACCAGCGGCGCAGCCAGCCAGAAGTCCGCGTGAGCGAACATGACAATGGCGCTGCCGGTATAGATGGTGACGTACCAGATCGCATCGACGATCTGCACCGCCGACTCACGCAGCGACGCCCCCGTCTGCATGATGCGATTGGCAATGCGACCGGCGTAATCGTTCTGGAAGAAGCTCAGGCTCTGCCGTATGACGTAGCGATGATTCTGCCAGCGGATGCGACTGGTGAGGTTCGGCACGATCGATTGATTGACCAGCAGATCATGCAAGCCGATCAGGACCGGTCGCGCCATCAGCACGACGAAGCCCATCCACAGCAACTCATTCCCGTGCTGTCGGAAAAAGTCCGTCGACGGCGCGCCCCTGGCGAGGTCGACGATCTTGCCAATGAAGGCAAACAGCGACACTTCGACGATAGCCACGCCAAAACCCACCACGATGGCCGCGGCGAAAACGGGCCAGACCTGGCGCAGATAGAAAACGTAGAAGCGCCACACCGGTTGCGGCGGCATGCTGTCGACGGGCTCCTTGAACGCATCGATCAGCGATTCGAACCAGCGAAAGATCATGACCATTCCATGCTGCGGACCACGGGCAAGCGTGCATTGTGCGCGAAGCGCATGTGTAGCGGGTGACAATCGTCGCCGAACGCTGACTCAGCGACGTCGCTCTTCGCTCGACATGTCGCGACGCGACGCCAGGCGATCCGCCAGTCGCGTCGGTTCCGGCAGCCGGTAACGCGTGCAGCATTGCATGACCCAGTGCACGGCCGTGTCGACGCTGACGCGGTGCCCGGGTGAAATGATCAGCGGTTTTACGCGTTCGCGCGTGCGCAACACGGCGCCGATCTCGCGACCCTTATAGTGCAGCGGCACATGATCGCCGCGGGATGGCCCCAGCGCTTCGTGCTCGCCGACGAGGATGGTTTTCGCGACGCCAATCGTCGGCAGATCCGTCATCACGCCCAGGTGTGCGGCGATGCCGAGGCCGCGCGGGTGGGCAATGCCCTGCCCGTCGACCATGATCAGGTCGGGCAGGCGCGGCAGCAGGGCGAGTGCCTGAAGCACCGCGGGCAATTCGCGGAACGACAGCAGACCGGGGATATAAGGCATGGCGGTCGGCACCCGGGCAACCTCCTGAGCCAGCGGCTGCAGCGTTGCGGCATCGAGCAGGACCGCCGCCGCCCGGGTGATGCTGCCACCGGCCTCGAAACCGACATCCACGCCGGCCAGATAGTGAACGTCCGGAAGCTCATCCTGCAGCCTCACCTCCCGGGCCAGCGCCAGCTGAAGCGCCCGGGCCGACGCCGTATCGCCGTCCCAGGGCGGCATCGCGGGCCATCGAAATGCGTTGCTCATCCCGTTACGGTCGCCTCCTGCGTCTGAATGGCACGTCAAGGATTGATTGACCCTGCACGGGCACGCCGGGATGATGCCGGCCATGTCGACCCTGCTCCGCTCCTTCCTGCTCCTGCTGGTACTCCTTGGCGCACCTGTGGTGGCGTTCGGTCAGGACAATCTCCCCGCCGCACCGGCCACGCAGCCTGCCGTCACCCTTGACCAGCTCAATGGGCGCCTCGATCAGATCAAGCAAGGGCTGACCAATACGGACAAGCTCGGCGATGCCGACCTGGTCAACCTGCGCGGCAAGACGCAGTCCCTGCAACAGGATGCCGACCAGTTCGTCGCCAGCCTCACGCCACAGGCCGATGGACTCAAGGCCAAGCTCGATGTCCTGGGTCCCGTGCCGGAAAAAGGCCAGCCCGCCGAAGCGCCGGAAGTCGCCGCGCAGCGCAAGCAGCTGAACAAGGACAAGGCCGACGTCGACGCGCAGGTGAAGCAGGCGCAGACGATCAGCCTGGAAACCCAGCAAATCCTGACCCAGATCGCCGCGCTGCGACGCCAGATGTTCGAGGCGCAGATCAGCCAGCGCACGGCGTCGCCACTCAGCAGCGCCTTCTGGAAATCACTGGCGCAGAACGTGCCCGATGACATGCGTCGGCTCGGCGGACTCGCCACGGAGTTCCGCAGTGCAGTCGTCGCGGCGTGGCAGCCAGGCCAGCGGATGCCGTTGATCATCTGTCTGGTCGTGGCGGTCGCCCTGGTCGTGGTCGGCCGGCGCTGGCTGGAGCGCGCCCTGCTGATGATGACCAGCAACCGCATGCCCGCCGGGCACCTGCGGCGCAGCGCACTGGCCGTGTTCATCGCACTGAGCACGATGGTCACCTACGGCCTGGCCGCGCGCCTGATCTACAGCGGCCTCGACTGGAACGATTCGCTGTCCGACGACCTGGGCAACCTGCTGCACAGTTTCGTGCTGGCGATCTTCGTGTCGGCGGGCATCGCCGGCATTGGCCGCGCCTTGTTGAGCACGGGACGCCCGTCCTGGCGCATTCCGCAGCTGTCCGACGATCTGGCGCGCAACCTGCACATGTTCCCCGGCCTGCTGGCCTGGATGATCGTGCTGCTGAGCGTGGCCGAGCACACGGTCACCGACATCGGTGCCGGCCTCACCACCACGGTCGCGGTCTACGGCATCCTGACGGTCATGGTCGTGGTGCTCGTGACCGCCGCACTGATCATGATCGGCCAGGCGCGTCGCCGGCTGATCGAAGCCGGCACGGCACCCGCCAAGCGGCCGCTGTGGGTCGGCCTCGCCGTCGCCAGCCTTATCGTCGGGGTGTTCTGCGCGACGCTTGGCGTCTTCAGCGGCTACATCGCCTTTGGGTTCTTCGTCGCGCGCCAGATGCTGCGCGGCATCGTGGTGCTCAGCACGCTGTACCTGCTGATGCACCTGTTCAACGACGTCTTCACCACGTTGTTCTCACCGCAGTCGCGCGCCGGCAAGCGCCTGCAGGAATCGTTCGGCATGGTGCCCGAACGGCTTGAGCAGACGGGCATCATCCTGTCGGGCATCGGCCGTACCTTCCTGCTGCTTTTCGCCATTCCGATTTTCCTGGCGCCCTACGGTGCCGGCACGGTCGAACTGTTCGATCGCGGTTCGCGGCTGTTCGCCGTGCGCGCCATCGGCACGCTGTCCATTGTCCCCGGCAACATCCTCACCGCCCTCGTCGTGCTGGTGGTGGGCTGGATCTCGGTGCGCGTGATCAAACGCTGGCTCGGCCAGCAACTCCTTCCCAAGACCTCGCTCGATCGCGGCATGCAGATGTCGATCGTGACCCTGCTGGGTTACGTCGGCGGCATCATGGTGTTCGTCCTGGTCCTTGGCGCGCTCAAGGTCGATGTGCAGAGCATCGCCTGGGTAGCCAGTGCGCTGTCGGTTGGCATCGGCTTCGGCTTGCAGGCGGTGGTGCAGAACTTCATTTCCGGCCTGATCTTGCTGGCAGAGCGGCCGGTGAAAGTGGGCGACTGGGTCAGCATCGGCGGCGTGGAAGGTGATATCCGCCGCATCAACGTGCGCGCCACCGAAGTGCAGCAGTGGGACAAGTCGACCGTCATTGTGCCGAACTCGCAGTTCATCACGCAGAACGTGCGCAACGTGACGCTCACCGGCGCGCAGGGTCGCGTGCAGTTCCGCCTGCCGATGCCGCTGGATACCGATGCGAGCAAGGCGCGCAAGATCATCTTCTCGGTGATGAACAAGCATCCCAACACGCTGGATGCGCCCTCGCCCGTCGTGCAGCTGGACAACCTCGAAGGCGGCACCATGACCTTCGTGTGCACGGCCTACGTCGGCAATCCGCGCGATGCCGGCACGGTGAAGAGCGACCTGCTGTTCGAGGTCATCGACCAGTTGCGCGGCGCTGGCCTGCCCCTTACCAGCCCGACGGAGATGGTGGTTCGGCGTCCCGCCGCGCCAGTCGAATCAACCGATTCATCGAAGCCCGTACCCTGAGGCCATGGGCTTTCATGCCATCCAGCCCGGCGCGCCGCTCGATACCTTCATCGAGCGCATCTGGGACTGGGACATGCCGCAGGCTGCCCATCACCTTGAGCGCGTACTGCCCTCGCCAGCACCTTCGCTGATCATCAACCTGCACGAAGACGAAACGCGTACCTACACCGATGACGCCTTGCGCACCTGCACGCGCGCGGCGGCAGCCGTGCTCGGCGGCCCGACCTTGCGCAGCCAGGTCATCGACACCTCCGAGCAGGTTCGCGTGATGGGCGTCGTATTCCGGCCTGCCGGTGCGTGGGTGCTGACGCGCGAAGACCAGACCCACTTGGTTCATCAAGACGTGGCGCTGGAGGACCTGTTCGGTTCAAGTGCACGCCGCTTGCGCGAGCAACTGCTGCATACGACCCGCGGCGTCGATCGCATCGCCATCCTCGAATCCTGGCTGGTCCATCGGGTGACGCCGCGATCACCGGATGCCTGCGTCCTGCACGCACTGGACCGGCTGCGGAAATCGCCCAACGTCTGCAGCATCGCGCACATCGTGAAAGACACGGGCCTTTCGGCGTACACGTTCAACCGGCGCTTTCGCGCGCAGGTAGGCATGGGGCCGAAGCAGTACTCGCGACTGATGCGTTTCCTTGCCGTCGTCGACGATGCCTTTGACCAGCGACGCATCGACTGGGCAAGCGTAGCCGCCGACAACGGCTACGCCGACCAGTCGCATCTCACCCACGAGTTCCGTGCCTTTGCGGGCATGACACCCGGCACCTACGAAGCCGCGCGTGGCGAGTACCGAAACCACATACCGCTGGACGTTTAGGGCATCACTCGATCGGCAGGTGAACGTCCGCACGACAAAGATTGGCGGGGGTCTGCTCGGGGTCGTCGAAGTAGTGGTGGAAAATCGGTACGTTGCGGAGCATGTAGCCACTTTCCGGGAGCCAGTGGGTCATCAGCACATCGGTAAAGGCTTCAAGATCTTCGTAGCGGCCCACATGGTGCGCCCTGGCCCACAGGCCGCCGCCCCAGGCCTGGGCCGTGACGCCGTCACTTTCACTCACGTCAGCGGCGATGGCTACGGCGCATTCGTACTCGAGGTCTTCGCCACAGACATCGCGATGGTCCTGCCAGGGCAGGCCGTAAATGCCCGTGATCTGTTCGACGACGCCGCGCCCGGCGGCCCAGGCAAACAGTCGGGAGTAAGCCTGGTCGAGATCGGCGTAGTCGCCGCGATTGCGAATCGCCATCAGGCGAATGGGCTCGACGGATACGATCTGGACCTGAAGCGGCATCACCGGCGCATCCGGGCCCTGCGAGCCGCATTCCAGCCGTTCTCCGATCGCGCGGAGCCGGGACGGGTCGGCGCGCACTTCCGATGGCGAGGCGCCGCACCATTGCCGAAACGCCCGCGAAAATGCCTGCGGCGTTTCATAGCCGGCGGACAGGGCCGCTTCGGTCACCGCCGAGCTTTCCGTCATCAGCAGGCGAATGGCCCTGAGCATGCGCAAGCGAGCCACGGTATGGCCGGGCGTCTCTCCCGTCAGTGCGCGATACACCCGGTGGAAATGAAACGGCGACAAATGCGCCACTTCCGCCAGCTGCGCGGGATCGGGCAAATCCTCATTGCGATCGATGGCCTGCTGCAGCAGGGCGATAGCCAGATCAATCCGGCGTACATACGCATGGCGGGTCCGGGACTTCATGTCGAGCCTCCTGCTTGGGGTGGGACCACTGTGGCCGAGACCCCGGTGCGGCGCGTTTCCGATCTTGCGCATATTGACCCGAACACATGTCCGCAACCACCCCGTGCAGAAAGTCATGCTTGTCGCGCGGGGCACGTCGCTTAAAGTCGGAACGCAAACCCTTTGTCACATCCATCTCGCCGCGGTGAGGGACCGCATGCGGCTTGCCTGCCTGGAGGTTTCATGTCGTTCCGTCGCACCCTGCTTGCCACCACCCTCATCGCCTCGCTGGGCGCCAGTTTCGCCCAGGCCCAGACGGCGCCCATGACGCCGGACATCACGGCGACGAAATACGCACCGCCCACCGCCAGCTACGACTACGTCAAACGCGAAGTGATGATCCCGATGCGCGATGGCGTCAAGCTGCACACGGTCATCGTGATTCCCAGGGGCGCCGCGCATGCGCCGATCCTCCTGACCCGCACGCCCTACAACGCCAGCGGACGCGCGGCGCGCATGGAGGCGCCGGACATGGTTTCGCAGTTGCCGATGGGCGACGAAGTCTTCGTCAAGGGTGGCTATATTCGCGTGTTCCAGGACGTGCGCGGCAAGTACGGCTCCGAAGGCGAATACGTCATGACCCGGCCCTTGCGTGGCCCGCTCAACTCCAGCGAGGTCGATCACTCGACCGATGCCTACGACACCATCGACTGGCTGGTGAAGAACCTGCCCGAGTCGAACGGCAAGGTTGGCATGCTTGGCTCGTCGTACGAAGGCTTCACCGTGGTCATGGCGCTGATCAATCCGCATCCGGCACTCAAAGTAGCTGCGCCTGAAAGCCCGATGGTCGACGGCTGGATGGGCGACGACTGGTTCCACTATGGCGCCTTCCGCCAGACCAACTTCGATTACATCACCGGTCAGACCAGCCAGCGCGGCAAGGGCTCGGCCCTCCCACGCACCGGCTTCGACGACTACACCAATTTCCTGAGCGCCGGCTCGGCCGGCGATTACGCCCGCGCCAACGGGCTGGACGCGCTGCCTTTCTGGCGCAAGCTGGAAGAACACCCGGCGTATGACGCCTTCTGGCAGGGCCAGGCGCTGGACAAGATCATGGCGGAGCAGCCGCTGAAGGTCCCAACCATGTGGCTTCAGGGACTGTGGGACCAGGAAGACATGTGGGGTGCCATCCACAGCTACGAAGCCACCGAACCCAAGGACAAGGGCAACGACAAGAACTTCCTGGTGATGGGCCCGTGGCGCCATAGCCAGGTGAACTACGACGGCACCTCGCTCGGTCCGCTTGAATGGGATGGCGATACCGCGCTGCAGTTCCGCCGCGACGTGCTCAAGCCGTTCTTCGATCAGTACCTCGTTGACGGTGCACCGAAGGCCAACACGCCGCCGGTGCTGATCTACACCACGGGCGAAAATCACTGGGATCGCCTGAAGTCGTGGCCCCTGAGCTGCGACAAGGGTTGCGCCAGCAAGCCCAGGGCGCTGTACCTGGGTGCCGACGGCGGCCTGTCGTTCACGGCACCGACCGACAGTGCCAGCAAGTTCGACGAATACGTGTCCGATCCCGCCAAGCCCGTCCCCTACCTGCCTCGTCCAGTGAGCTTCGGCAACCGCGATGCATGGACCAAGTGGCTGGTGTGGGATCAGCGCTTCGTCGACGGTCGTCCGGACGTTGTCACCTACGTCAGCGAGCCGCTGAAGGAACCGCTGCGCATCAGCGGCGCGCCCGTCGTCAATCTCTATGCCTCCACCAGCGGCACGGACAGCGACTGGGTGGTGAAGCTGATCGACGTTTATCCCGACACGATGGCGACCACGCCCACCATGGGTGGCTACGAGCTGGCCGTGTCTCTGGATATCTTCCGCGGCCGCTATCGCACCAGCTTCGAACATCCGCAGGCGATCACGCCAAACCAGCCGCTGCTCTACACGTTTGGCCTGCCGACGGCGAACCACGTGTTCCAGCCGGGTCACCGCATCATGGTGCAGGTGCAGTCGTCGCTGTTCCCGTTGTATGACCGCAATCCGCAGACTTTCGTGCCGAACATCTTCAATGCGAAGCCGGCGGACTATCAGAAGGCCACGCAGCGCATCTGGCGCACGCCGGGTACGGCAAGCTTCATCAGCCTGCCGGTGGTGAACGAGAAGAAGTGATCGCGTCGCGTGCATGCACCGCCCCGCGGTGCATGCACGCGCGGCAATGCGAATCAGCTTGCCGTGCAACCCTTGCCGTGATCGGCATGGAATCCCTTGGCCTTGGCATCGGCCTCGCTCATGTAGGAGCCCTGCTTGGTCTTGCCGTACCACTTGTCGTTCGGACAGTGATACACCTTGCTGCTGCCATTGACCCACACCATGCCGGGACCACCACCAGGCGCGGCGTCTTTCGGCGGCATCGCATTGCTGTGTGCGCTCGCCTGCGGCGCGGCGGCTGCCGGTGCAGCGGCGGGTTTTGCAGGAGCCGCCGGAGCCGCTGCAGGTGCCGCAGCCGCCGGCGCAGCGGCTGCCGCGGTGTACCACTCCTTCACGCCCTGGTGGCCCGAACACGCCCCCTTCTTCGTGGCGTGATCGGTGTAACTGCCGTCCTTGCATTGACCGGTGGAGCCGGCGGGTGCGGCAGACTGCTGTGCAAAGGCGACAGGTGTTGCAAGCAACGCGAGATCAAGAACCAGATACATCAGATGACGTTTCATGACTCCCTCCGGATCGTGCGCTGGATGGCCCCAGCAAGCGCAGCCGTTCTCGACGCAACCTCGATGGCGACGTGGACGCAGTGCGCGCCCACTATGCGCGCAAAAAAAGAACGCGCCGGCTGGTCGAGCCCGGCGCGTTCATCCACGGTGTAGCTGTTTCGCAATCTATTACGGGGCGGCTGCCGCCGCAGGTTTCTGCGCCTCGCCAGGACGGGCGATACCGTACATCTGCCACGCAATTTCCTTCGTCAGACCCATGCGATCGTCACCGATGGTGGACACGTCGAAATGCGTGCGATCGGGGATAAAGCGGACTTCCGCCTTGGCGTGCAGGCCGTCGAGAACGTCTTTCAGGCGATGGGCCGGGCCGTCCAGGTAGAAGGTATCGGCGGTACCGATGTAGACATGGATCTTCCCATCAAGGTCCGGCTTCAGCTTGGACCAGTTTGCCTGCAGACGGCGCGCGATGTCGTAGTGCTCGCTCCAGTACGCGACCACGGTCGAATCGACGTCACCGGTATCGCGATTGAACATCGGCATCGGGCGACCGTCTTCGCCACGCGGCGAGAAGACGTACTCGAACGAGGTGATTTGTCCACCGTAGCTTCCCAGCACGCGCTCGACCTTGGAGAACTGCTCGAAGGTGGCGAGTACCTTGCCCTTGTCGCGAATCAGCGGAATCGCCGAGCCGTCGGGCTTGCGGTAAGCATTGGCTTTGGGCGCGTAAAGATCGATGCCCGTGAAATCGTGAAAATCGCTCGGGTCGGGCGACGTCGACCAGGTGCCACCGAACACTTTCGGGTAAGTCGTCTGCAGCCACAGCGTGGCCCAGCCGCCGGAGGAATGCCCGTTGAGGAAACGGCCGCGGACATTGGCATCCATGCGGTACTGTGATTCCAGGTGCGGGATCAGCTCTTCGGTGAGCGCCTTGCCCCAGGGACCGTTGTTCACCGAATCGGCGAATTCGTGGGTGCCGGTGGGACTCGATTCGTCGAGAAACACCCAGATCATCTTAGGCATCTGGCCGTTATTCATGGCGGCATAGGTGTTGATCATCGCGGGTGTGAAGCGATCGATGCCGCCACCAAACCCGTGCGTGTTGTACGCCACCGGATAGCGCTGCTTGCTCTTTGCGTCGTAGCCGGGCGGCGTCAGCACCCAGGCTTTCATGTGGATGGGGCGGCCCCAGAAGGCAGACAGCGATGGACTGACGAAGTCGACCAGCTGCGCATGCTCCTTCGCTGCTGGCAAGCCATCGCGCATGGCCGGCTTAGCCGAAGGTGGCAGCGTCCACGGCTGCATGGCCGGAATGGTCGTGGCCAGGTTGAGCGTGGGCGTCTTGGTCAGCGGCAGGTGCACCTGCACCACGTCGCTGACGATGTCGCCGGCATTGCGACCGGTGTAGTTGTAACTGTGATTGGTATCGAGCACCGCCTGCACGTAATAGTCACCTGGCGGCAACTGCGACATCGGCACGGGGAAACTCAAGCCGTCACCGTCGATCGAGGCCGGCTGCGCGCTCGAAAGATGACTCACATCGCGACCCGCGATCCAGGTCTTGCTTGGATCGAGCTGGTCGATGTCGACCTCGCTGACGACACCGTCCCGGGCTTGCGCCTTGGCGGTCTTCGCGTCAAGCACGAACAGCAGCAGCCGGCCCGAGGCATCGGCCTGGCTGGACAGACTGACCTGCACGAACGGATGGACGGCCGCACTGTCGGCCTGCGCCAGGCTGGCACATCCGACGAATGCAAGTCCCAGCAACATTGACAAGGTCGAACGACGAAGACGCATGAGCGGTGTTCCTCGTGGTGGAAGAAGTCACGCCGCACCAGGCCCCTGGTGCGGCGCGTGAAACGTCGAAGCGATCAGCTTCCCTTGACCGGAGTCAGGCGCAGGTCCTGGAAATCGAAGCTGAAGTCGGTCATCGGCGAGATCGGCTGCATGCGCACTTCGCGAATGCCGCCGTCGGCGTCCAGCGAGAACGTCACGAAAGCATCGGCATTGAGCGAGCGATCGTCCCAGCGCACGACGAAGCTGTCGTTCTGCCACGGCTCCATGGTGCCGACCAGCTGCGCCGTCTTGGAGAACTTCATGCGCATCTTGCCGCCTTCCTGGCTGATGGCGATGTCGCCGTACCAGGGATCGCGGTACGTACCGGCGTACTTGGCCAGCGGCAGCGACGGCTTGCTGCCCTTGTTGCGGGCGGCTTCGTGCTTCTTCCAGCTGTCGTCGGCATTGCCTTCGGCTTTCTTCGTCGCGGCGGCATAAGCGGCAACCCAGTCGGTTTTGGTCTTGCCGAGATAGGCGTCGAGCACGCGATAGGTCACGGCGTTGAAGGCCGCGCCGGATTCTTGATTGGTCAGCACGACGATGCCCAGCTTCAGCTCCGGCACGAGCGTCAGGCGCGAGACCATGCCCGGCCAACCGCCGGTATGCCACACCAGTCGCTGGCCCTGGTAATCAGTGAGGAACCAGCCTTCGCCGTAACCGGCGAAGTTCGGCTTGGTGCGTGCCAGCTCCGGCACCGGCGGCTCGCCGATTTTCATCGGCGTGAGCATCGACCACATCTGCTTCTGGCTGTCTTCCTTGAACAGGCGATGCTCCTTGCCATCGCCCGCATCCGGAAGCTTGCCGCCAGCCAGCTGCACATTCATCCACTTGGCCAGGTCATGCACGCTGGCGTAGATGCCGCCGGCGCCCGGGTTGTTGCTCCATGCCATGGGTGGCACGGGCTTGAGCTCGGTGAAGTTGAATTTCGCATGGCCCATGGCGATGTTCATGCCAGGCTTGAGGTAGGTGCTGTCGACCAGGGCGTCGTCCATGCCGACGGGCTTGAAGATCTGCGTACGCAGGAAATCGGCGTAGGTCTGACCCGAGACTTGCTCGATCACCAGCGTCGCGACGGCGAACAAAATGTTGTCGTAGGCATAGGCGCTACGGAAACTGGTGGCGAGCGGAACGTCGCGCAGGCGCTCGACGACTTCCTTGGTGGTGTAGCCGGTCGGCGGCCAGTAAAGGAGATCGCCCGCGCCAAGCCCCAGGCCACTGCGATGCGCCAGCAGATCGCGGATGCGCATCTCGCGCGTGACATACGGATCGGACATCTGGAACCACGGCAGATGATCGATCACGCGATCGTCCATCTTGAGCTTGCCCTGCTCAGCCAGCATCTGCAGCGCGGCGGCGGTAAAGGCCTTGGTGTTGGACGCGATGGCGAACATCGTGCGCGCATCCACCGGCTCGGGCTTGCCCAGTTCGCGCTCGCCGAAGCCCTGCTCCATGACCACCTTGCCATCTTTGACGATGGCCACGGCGATGCCCGGCACGTCGAACTGCTTGCGCACGCTGTCCACGTAGGCGCGGAAGTCCTGCAGTTGCTCCGGCAACGCGTCGGCGCGACTCGTGACGGCCTGCTCGGGTGCCGCCGCACCCGGCGACGCGGCCGGCTGGGCGCTGGCGGCCGTGGCCAGGGCCATGAGGACGGCGCAGCTCAGCGCACGCGGTGACAGGGCTCGCAAAAACATGGGCAACTCCATGGGTCGAAATAGCGGCCACTATCGCCGCAGGCCGCGGCGTTTTCCAGCGACGGAAGTCACTGGCAACGGTTTTGTTGCGGCACGGGATGGCGCATCTGCCAGAATGCGCAGCTTCGACCCACGCTCCGACCGCATGACTTCGACCCTGATCGACTGGACCGCCCTTCACGCACCCACCGTGGCCTCCCTGCTCCTGCTGCTGGGCGTACTGGCCGGCGACCTGGCCTGGCAGCGCAGCGCGCGACTGAAAGTGGCGGCCATGGCAGGTGGACGCCATGCCGGAGTGATGCGCTGGCGCACGGGCGTGCTGCTGATGGTGGCCGGCACGGTGGTCTTCGCCTCGCTGGCGTTTGCGGTTGCCCTGGGTGATCCGGGCACGATGGCGGGGATCGATACCGCACTTGCACAGGAGCTCCATGAGCGCGCCTCGCCTACCCTGCTTCAGGCGCTGGCGACGTTCACCGACCTGGCCAGCCAGCCGTGGATCGTGGGTGGATCGCTGCTGGTGCTGTTCGTTTTGCTGCTACGCGGCGAATGGTGGCTGTCACTCGTCTGGTCTGTCGCCCAGATCGGGATCCTGCCGCTCAGCCTCGGCATCAAGTCGCTCGTGGAGCGCCCCCGACCGCTCCATAGCCATGGCTTCGTCGTCGAGCAGGGCTGGAGTTTCCCCAGCGGTCACGCCGTGAGCTCGATCGTGTTCTACGGCATGCTCGCCTACGTACTGCTGCGCATCGTGCCGTCGCGCTGGCACCGCGCCATCATTGCGGTCACGGTGGCACTGGTCGGCAGTATCGGCATCAGCCGCATCCTCCTCCAGGTGCACTATCTGAGCGACGTGATGGCCGGCTTCGCGCTGGGACTGGCGTGGTTGGTGCTGTGCATGGCCTGCGCCGACTGGCTGCGCTTGCGCTCGCTCACGAAACTGCGCTGACCACATGGCATCATGGCGCTTTCCGTCAGGGAAGCATCGCCATGGCCGGTAGTGCAAAACAGCAAGGCATCATTCGCACCGGTATCGGCGGATGGACCTACGCGCCGTGGCGCAACAACTTCTATCCCGAAAGGCTGCCGCAAAAGCAGGAGCTCGAGTACGCGAGCCGGCATCTGCGTGCCATCGAGATCAACGGCACCTATTACCGCGCGCAGAAACCAGCCACGTATGCAAGCTGGGCGGCGACGGTGCCCGATGATTTCGTGTTCTCGCTGAAGGCGCCGCGCTACATCGTCGAGAGCAAATCACTGGCGGCGGCCGCCAAGGGAGCAAAGAGCTTCATTGACGGTGGACTGGCCGAGCTGGGCCCCCATCTCGGCCCCCTCTTATGGCAGCTGTCGGAACGCCGGGCCTTCGACGCTGACGATATCGAAGCCTTCCTTGACGCCTTGCCGCTCAAGCTGGATGGCACGCCCTTGCGCCACGTGCTTGAGGTGCGGCATCCAAGCTTCCTCGACGAACGCTATGTCGCCCTGGCGCGAGCGCACACGATACCGACGGTCTTTACCGATTCGGACGATTACCCTTCGATCGCCGACAGCACGGGCGATTTCCGCTACGCGCGATTGATGCGCAGCGTGGACGATGCGCCGACGGGCTATGCCCCGGCAGCACTCGATGCCTGGGCAGCCCATGCGCACACGTGGGCCAGGGGCGATGACGTCGCCGAGCTTCCGCATGTCACGAACATGGCGAAGCATGCCGCGCCGATGGACGTGTTCGTCTTCTTCATCGGCGCGGCGAAACATCGAAACCCAGCAGCAGCCATGGCGCTGCAGGAGCGCATCTAGCTCACGGGCACCAGTTCGCGACGCGCCTGCATCGCAAGTTCGAACGAGTATTTGCGGGCCTGGTGGTCGAATACGTTGGCGGTCACCATGACTTCGTCCGGTCGATGGCGCTCGATGAAAGCCGCCAGGCCATCGCGTACCGTCGACGGGCCACCGACGACCGCGCAGGCAAGCGCTCGCTCCACGCCAAATTTTTCCGGCGGCGTCCAGTAGCTTTCGATGTCGTCGATCGGGGGCGGAATCAGACCGGGGCGACCACGTCGCAGATTGATGAAGCTCTGCTGCTGCGTGGTAAACAGGCGCCGCGCTTCGGCATCGCTGTCGGCCGCGACGACGTTGAGTCCCAGCATCACGTGCGGGCGTGCGAGGCGTTCGGAAGGCTGGAAGTCACGGCGATAAAGCGCTGACGCCTCGTCCATGGCATCCGGCGCGAAATGGGACGCAAAGGCAAACGGCAAGCCGAGCATGGCGGCGAGCCGTGCACTGAACAGGCTCGATCCCAGCAGCCACACAGGCACATCGATGCCGGCGCCCGGCACGGCGCGAACGGCCTGGTCGGCCGTCGCTGGCTCGAAGTAGGCAAGGAGTTCAGTGACGTCTTCCGGGAACTGCTCGGCGCTGTCGAAGTAGCGACGCAAGGCGCGAGCCGTGGGCTGGTCAGTGCCGGGAGCACGGCCCAGTCCAAGGTCAATACGCCCGGGATACAACGACGCGAGCGTTCCGAACTGCTCGGCCACCTGCAGCGGCGCATGATTCGGCAGCATGATGCCGCCGGCACCCACGCGGATGGTCGAGGTACCGCCTGCGATATGCCCGATAAGGACGGCCGTGGCCGCGCTGGCGATGCCCGGCATGTTGTGGTGTTCGGCCAGCCAGTAGCGGTGGTAGCCCAGGCGTTCGGTCGTGCGCGCCAGATCGAGGCTGTTGGCAAACGCATCGGTCGGGGTGCACCCCTGGGTGACCGGCGCCAGGTCGAGTACAGAAAAGGGAATCATGCTTTCGTCCTCGGTAACAAGCCAACACATCTGGGGTCGCCCCGCCGGATCACCAGCCCCCACCCCACCAAAGCGAAAACGTGGGAGACTTCGCAAGTTCAGAATTCGGTCGAAACCCGACCCTAAATATCTGCGGACCCCTGCCGATAACCCCGTTGGGAGACCGCGTCCGCGCGGCACGGGGGGAATAAAAACAATGATCTGGTCCTGGCGGCGACTCTTTTCGCAACCCGCGGCGCCCGAGCGGCGGCCGCGCCCACCTTTGCGCGCGCCGCAGGCGGCCCAGTCGGGCCTCGCGGGGGACGGCGTCTCATCGGCGCAGGCGCTGATGGGCGACCTGGAAGACCGCTTCCACCGCTTCATGCTGGGGCTGCCCGACTACGTCGACCGCGGCATCGACAACGGTGAACCGGCACTGTTGCGGCGCATGCAGATCGTCAGCGAACGCTTCGACGTCCGCAGCCTGCCCCGCCTGCCTGCCGTCCTTCCGCAACTGCTCCACGCACTGAAAAACGACAACGTGGCCGGCGCCGAACTGGCACGCCTGGTCGGTCGTGACCCGATGCTGGTGGGCGAAGTCATGCGCGTCAGCCGCAGCATCTATTACCGCACCCTGCACTCCATCCAGAGCCTGCAACACGCCGTGGTATTGCTTGGCCAGGACGGCCTGCGCCGCGTTGCCACCCAACACATGATGAAACCCATCCTCCAGGCCAGCGCCGGTGCGCGCGGGCTGGTGGCGGGCCAGCGCCTGTGGGACCACGCCGAACGCTGCGCCCACGCCAGCGCCTTTCTCGGCAAATACGCCGGATGCGATCCGTTCGAGTCGTACCTCGCAGGCATCGTATGCAACACAGGCACCGGCGCCATCATCCATCTGCTCGACGCGGAAGAAGTGACGATGCCGGAGCTGCTGAGCGCGGACTTCCTCAACGCCTGTGCCGGGCTCTCGCATCGATTGACGTTGCGGGCGGCCCGGCACTGGGAGTTGCCGGAAAACGTCATTCGCGCCTTGTCCGAACAGGGCGAAAGCGACACGAAGCGCTCGCCATTGGGCAAGACGCTTTACGTGGCTAATCGCCTCGCGATGGCGCAACTGCTCGGCGACCACCACATCCTCGAATCCTGCCCGGACCTGAGTCAGGTGTGGCCGGATCAATTCGCACCGACGCAAGTGGCGCGGTGCCAGCAGGATCTGCAGCACCAGTTCGATCATGCGGAGACGTCGAAGTACGCGATTTGAGGGGAGCTGCTCCCTGCGCACGCTGTGAGGCTGCCCGCTGTGCGGGCTGTGAAGAGTGAACGGGGAAGAGCAGGCTGTCATGCCCTCTCTTTTCCCTGTTTACAGGCCGCGCCAGCGGCCGGCTTTACAGCGAACGCAGTGAGCGACTTCACAGCACGCACAGCAGGCGGCCTCACAGCGAGCGCAGCGAGCTAACTTTCCCCGGGATGCCTCGCCAGCCACGCCGCGAGAGCCTCCCGGTACTTTTCCAGCGCCTCGTCGTACAAGTCGTAAATGCACGGCACGCAACCCTCGCCGCAACAATCGATGGCATCGGGTTCAACGGGGCGTTGCGGTCGGGGATCGTCCGCCGGAGGCGTGTGTGCCTCTGGCGGACGCGGTGTATCGGAATCGCTCAATGGTTCAACCTGCCGGCTTGCGGAAGCGGTACACGAACTGATCGGTGTGACCGCGGATGGATTTGTCGAAGACCTTGATGTTGTGCGGGTCGGCAGGATTGCGCAGCACGCTGCTTTCGCCTTCGTACTTGAAGCCCGCCGCTTCGACTTGTTTCTTCACGATCGCCGGATCGATGCGATGCAGGGTATCCGTATCGCGCATCCCCGATCCCGCTTCGGCGACGTGATCGACGATCACGAACAAACCGCCCGGCTTCAGCGCATCGAACACCTGCTTGTTCAGGACGGCCGGATCGACTTTGCCCATGAACTTGTCCGGATAGTCGTGGTAGTTCTGCGAGGTGAAGACCAGATCGACCTTTTCCGGCGCACTGAGTTGATTGGCAGGCTGGGTCGCCACGCTGACATTGGCGTAGTGCGCATCCTTGCTCAGCGCATTCGATGCGGCGACGTCGGATTCGGACTCCTTGGCGTACTCATTCGGCCACACCACGAAAACGTGTCCGGTCGGCCCGACGACCGCACTGAACACGCGCGTGAAGTAACCACTCCCCGGAATCAGCTCGAGGACTTTCTGCCCCGGCTTCACTTCGGAGAAGGCCATGAGCTGGGCGATCTTTCGACGATCGTCGTTGGCTGCGTCATCCTTGCGCGCCGGGTCGGCCACGGCTGCGGAAACGAACGAAGGAATCTTCGGTGCGGCCTCCGGCGATTTGGCAAGAACCCCGGCGGAAAACGAGATCGCAATCAGTGCAGCAAGTACGGTGGTACGCATGGACGGACTCCGTGGCACTTGGGGGGAAAGGCATTGTGCGCCTAATGCCCGTGCGCCGCGGCCATGACCTTCGGCACGAGGCCGTCATCGCTGCACCGCATCAAACGGGCCGACTGCGCCAGAGCCAGGGCATCCAGGCCAGCAGGCCCGCCACGGCGACCAAGGTCACCACGTGGACGAGCATCGGCGCTCCGGACACCACCTCGGTCATCACGCCGGCACGCAGCAAGCGATTGAAGCCAAGCATGAGCACGACCCCGGTGACACCGATGCCCGCCAGCGTCAGCGCGATGCAGCAGACCCAGCGCCGGGACCACCCACGTGTCGCAGCCCAGCCCGCCCACATCGGCGGCAAGGTCAAGGCCACTACCGTGCAGACAGCAGCCACTCGCCAGGCGGGAGCTCCGCTGGTGAGGAGGCGGACAAGCACCATTTCGTCGCCGCCACCCATGGCAACCGTGAATAGCCGCGCAAACGGGTTGGCGGCGAAAATGAGCGCCAGGGCCAGCAGGCCGCGCGAAGGCCCTGCCCCACCCATGAGCACCAGGCCCAGCCACATCAGCGCATACGAGAAGACCGGACCCGCTGCCGTGGGCCACAGGCTGTCGCAACCGGGCACGTTCCAGCTGTTGAAATCACGCACGGCCCACTGCCCGCAAAGGAACCGGCCCGTGATCGTATGGGCCAGTTCGTGCGCTTCATGCACCACGAGAATCAAAAGCACGAAGGCAAACCACCATTGCCAGCCAGGGCGCCGCACGGGCGTCGTGATTTGGGGGTTCATCCATGGACTCTCGCGGCAAGGGAACGGTAAATCAGATGCGCGCCGACCTTATCGCGTTGCCATGACGGGCGGCATCGGCTAGTCGGCCAGGTTCCGGCTGACCAGTATTTCGTACGCCGACTCACCCGGAAAACTCCGCAACAAGGCGAGGCGACCCACCTGCCAGCGGATGGGTGCGATCTCCGATGCGTCTGGGCGTTTTGCCTTTGCATAGGCCACCGTCACATGCGGGACGAAGTGCTGCTCATGCCTGACGCCCGGCACATGCTTCACCGCCTCCGCAAGGTAACGCCACCACGCCCGAAACGCCGGCGGTGAATCGCTGCCGGTCAGGAAGCACGGCGGACGGCGCCCGGGAAAGCTTGCGAATCGATCCAGCACCCACGTGACGGGTTGTGCCGGAACATCGCGCACGGTGTGCCGGATCACGTCGAACCCTGCGTCAGGCACTTCAGCAAACTCGCCAAGGAACAACGCCGTTGCGTGATAGCGCGCGGGGGCGACCCAGCTTGCCTGCAGGGAAGCATGGCTGGCACGGAGCGACCGGACGCGTTCGGCCATCGCGTCGCGAACGTCGTCATCCGGCACCATGGCGATGAAAAGGCGGAAACGGTTTTGACGGGTGGCGTCGTGCATGCGTCCCCTCACGATAGCGGTGGCCTCCTTGCCCCCTTGCGGATGAGGCCGGTGCCGGGAGTAAGCTGGCCACGAGACTTTACAGCTCGCCAGCGCGAGCAGCGTCACCGCTCCAGATTCGGATTCATGGATGCATCACGCGCAGGAAGCGCCAAGCCGCCGAGCCCCCACCCCGGCGCCCGCCATTGCAAACCGAAGCAGGAGGTTCCATGGCAAGTGTTGCCCGCATCGACAGCCATCCCATCGCCAACATCAATGTCACGCCGCTGGTCGACGTTCTGTTGGTCTTGCTCATCATCTTCATGATCACGGCCCCGGTCATCACGCACCGGACACGCATCGACCTGCCCACGCCAAACCGAACGACGACCGTTGACGACGCGGAGCGCGTCCCGTTGCAGATCCGTGCGAATGGCTCGGTCTACTGGAACGGCACGCCCGTCGACGCCGATCAATTGCGAGCCCAGATGGCCGTGCTGGCACACATGTCGGGCGATGCAGTGCTCGTCCTTAGCTCCGACGACGGCACGCCCTACGACGACTTCGCCAGGGTTCTGGCCATGGCAAGGCAGCAAGGACTGGGTCGCTTCGACTTCGCCGACCAGCCGTAACGAACGCTTCCATGACCTGGCATGCCCCGGTGCCGTCCGGGGCATAGCCTTCATGCTCACCTCCCCGCGGGCAGCATGTCGATTTGCGCCCTGCCCATCCGTCAATGACAGGCAACACGCCAAATCCGGCGACCGTCCTGACCCGCGAGGTAACCGTCATGAGTTCACGCTTCCAGCGCATCACGCCGTTCCTGTGGTTTGACCACCAGGCTGAGGAGGCCGCGACCTTCTACGTCTCGGTATTCCCGAATTCCCGCGTCGTGAAGGAAACACGCTACACGGCCGAATCGGCCCAGGCGTCGGGGCGGCCCGAAGGCTCGATCATGACGATCGACATCGAGCTGGATGGACAGCGTCTGACGGCCATCAATGGCGGCCCGATCTTCAAATTCACTGAAGCCTTGTCGCTGGTCATCCATTGCCAGTCGCAGGCCGAGGTCGATCATTACTGGCATGAGCTGACGCGCGGCGCCGATGAGCGCGCGCAGCAATGCGGCTGGCTGAAGGACCGCTACGGCGTGTCGTGGCAGGTCGTACCCGATCGACTGATCGAGCTGCTCACCGATCCGTCAAAAGCAAAACCGGTGACCGAAGCGATGATGCAAATGAAAAAGATCGATATCGCCGCGCTGGAAAAAGCCGCTGCCTGATCAGCGCATGTGCACCCAGTGCACGTAAAGTCCGCCGGCCTGGTCCTCGTCACGTTGGCCAGGCCGGCTTTCGACGACGGCACCCCAGGCGCTTTGCAGTCGATCGCCAAGATGACGATCGACGCGAACGGATTCGCCCTTCGGCAGCGTGTAGTCCGAAATGATCACCACGGCCTGATCGCGCTCCCAGACCAGGCGCGCCGGCTTGCCCGTGGATGCACCCCAGCCGACGTGGATCTGCACGTTCTGTTCGGGAAAGGCGCCCCGGTTATCGAGCGACCAGCTTTCGGTCTTCTTGAGCAGCGCATCGAGGCGCGGATCGCTCCAGTCGACAACGTTTCGGGGAGAGGACGGCTTGTGCATGAATGATGGGTACCTGCAGATCAGTCGCACATCCATGTCCCGCCATGTCGGAAGACCGGCGGACGGGGTGCCTTGATGGAATATCGGCACCCCGAAGTGAAACTTGAGTCACATAATCGCGCCCGGCAGCGAAGCCAGGCGCGGGATTCGGCATCAGGCACGCTTGAGGAAGCACACCTTCAGCACCAGCCCTTTGATCTTGTCCGAGTTGCCTTCGATGTGTTCGGCATCGCCGTCCACGAGGCGAATATGGCGGATGACCGTGCCCTGCTTGAGCGGAATCGACGAACCCTTGACCTTGAGGTCCTTGATCACGACCACGCTGTCGCCGGCCTTCAGGACGTTGCCATTCACGTCGCGGACCACGAGCTCCTCGTCGCCCGATGTGGCCGTCGGCGACCATTCGTGACCGCAATCCGGGCAGATCAGCAGTTCGCCGTCGGGATAGGTGTGGTCCATGCCGCACTGAGGACAGGAAGGCAGGTCGTTCATCGACGGGTCGCTCCGGGAAACCGTCGATTATAGGTCGACGGGACCGCCCGCCTTGGCTGAGACGTCGATTTCTTAGGCATCTGCGACAAATTGCGCCAGATCCGGCAAGGAGTTTTCTCTGTAGTTTCGGTGAGTTGCCCGATTGCCCCACCTGATTCACACGCGAATCTTAGAAATAGCTTAGTCTTTGCTTAGGGAAGGTAAGGGGGTGGCTCGTGTCAGGAAGCGCGGGAAATGGTTCGCAAACTGAAAGTTGCCCAGGACAATGCCTGGTTGAAGCTCTACGGCCCCACGGGGCGCGTCAGGATCTGGCTTAACGCCGCCTGGAATTTTCTTACCCACTGCTTAGGCATTGGCGTCCTTCGCTCACCCGCGCATCATGCGGGCGCCGACGCCAAGACCGTCGAACGCCGGCGCCTGGCCGAACTCAAACGACATGGCGCGCGCGTGCCATCCGTCCTGGGTGAGGGCAAAGACACCCTCCTGCTTACCGATCTGGGCAGCACGCTCGCGAGCCAGCTGCGCCAGAACCCCGATGAGCACCACCGCAACGCCATGGTCGCACGCGTGGCTCGCGCCATTGCAGACGTCCACCGGCGAGGCGCATACCTCGGCCAGGCTTTCCCGCGCAACATCACGCTGCGGGGCGACGATGTGGGCTTTATCGATTTCGAGGAAGACCCGGGCGACATCATGAGCGTCGCGGAAGCCCAGGCGCGTGACTGGGTCATGTTTTCCGCTGGCGTGGCCAGGTTCTACCGTCATCGCGAAAATGACCTGGCCGCGATCCTGAGCCACGCCGCGCGCGACGAGGCGCACGAGGTCAGGCTGCTGGTGGCTGGCACCGCGCATCGACTGAGTTTCCTGGAAAGTCGATGGCTGCGCCTTCGCTCGACAGCTGCGTTTCGCGCAGCCATTCGCGCCATGCGTACTGCCTTTGCATCGCACGACAGGCGCGAGGCCATGCAGAGTTGAAAGGACGCGCGCATCGCAGGCGCCCTGCATTCGATCAGATCGCCCCCAGCAACAACAGGATGATCAGGATCACCACAATGATGCCCAGGCCACCGACCGGCCGATAACCCCAGCTGCGGCTGTAAGGCCACGCCGGCAATGCACCGATCAGCAGCAGCACGAGAATGATGAGCAGGATGGTCGAAAGGGTCATGTCATCTCCTTGATGGCTCCCTGTTTTCAGATGCCACCGTGCGTGGTCCGGCGTCCACTGCATGTACGACGCGCGTGAATCCATGACTCACGCGCGTGATCGCTCCATCAAGCGTTCATACATGGCTGCACGAGCCCGCCACACACATGAACTGATCTGCTTCCTGTTGACAACGGCTTCGCCTGCCACTCACTTTTGCGTGGCTAGGGTCGCTCCTCACATTCACCGCACGAGGAGCAACGCCATGACCCAGGATCACGACATCAAAGTGCTCAACGACCTGATCGAGACCACCATCGACAGCGCCGACGGCTATAAGGAAGCAGCAAAGGATGCCAATAACGAGGCGTTCAAGGACATCTTCATGCGTCGCGCCAAGGAGCGCGTGGAGATCACGCATCGACTTCAGTCAGCCGTGCGACAGGCCGGCGGCAAACCCCAGGACGATGGCACCGTGCTTGCGGGCGCCCATCGCATGTTCACCAATCTGCGTGCATCCATGACGAAGGGCGACACGGCTGTGGTTGATGAGGTCGAGCGCGGTGAAGACCACATCAAGGCCCGTTTCGAGAAGGCGATCAATGACAATGATCTTTCGACCGTTACCCGCTCCGCCATCGAGCAGGCCTACGGTCCGATTCGCAGCGGCCACGATGAGATGAGCAAACTCAAGCACGCCCTGCACGCGTCGCGTCATTGAGCCGGCGGGCCTGTCCATGATGCCAGCCGCAGCGGATAGGCCTGCAGACGCTCACGCCAATGCCTGAGGTCGCTCTGGCGCAGCTGCTCCCGCAGCTGCGCCGGTGCGAGTCCGAGGAAACGCCGGAATGCATCCGTCATATGGCTATGGCTGCTGAAACCCAGATCGCACGCCATGGCAGCGAGATCGTCTTCCCCATCCCCCAGCCGCCCTACCGCCGCGCCCAGTCGCTGCTGGAGGCGAAACTGTCTTAGTGACTGGCCGGTGGCTGCCCTGAAGACGCGGCAAAGATGGAAGGGCGAGCAACCCACCAGCCGCGCAAGCGTCGCAATATCCACGTTCTCGTCGGCATGCCCCACGATCGCTTCCTCGGCACGCGACACCTGGCGCATTTCAACGCTGCTCTGCGATGAAACCTGCAACAGGCAGGCCAGCGCATCGTAGAGTGCGTCTTCCGCGTCGGAGGTCGCTCCACTCTCCTTGCGGATGCCCTGCAGCAACTCCACGTGCAGGCGCTGGAACTGCAGATCATGGGGCAATGCACGACTGGCTTCGGACGCGAGCCCTTCCTCTCGCAGCGCATCGCGCGTTGCATCGTCCATCCAGATATCCGTGCAACAGTCGCAGCCATCCGTATCGGGATGGGTGACGTGGTACTCCATGTGCTTGTCGATCATGACGGCCTGCCCTGGCCGGGCCAGTCGCGTCTTGCCTTTGACGTGCAAGGCAAATGAGCCGCGTCGCGTGAAAATGATGCGGGCCGGTTGATCGCCCTGCACATAGCCGCAGTCCACGCGCGGAAACTGACACACGTGATTGATCACGATGAAGTGAGGTGTTTGCAGCACGGTCTGCATGATCGACATGGCGTCGCCTCCACCTTTGCCGCCCGATCATACGCCCGCGCGAGGGGCACGGCGCACCCGCCATGGCGCACGTTTCTGGAAGCGCGGAACGATTACTTGTGCGGCGCCGCCCGACGGGCCATGGCCGCAAGTTTCTGGAAGCAGGCCCGCCCCGTGGACGCGCAATCTGCGCGCACCCCGACGGCCTGAGCGACCCGCGGGAGTCCCACCGTCCCCACCCGGTTCCGGCCCATCGCTCACTTCAAGGAGGACACCATGCGCAAGATACTCTGCACACTGATGGCGTTCTGCGGCGTGCTGTCGGCCGCCAGCGCCCAGCAAGCCCCGCTCCCCGGTTTTGACCTGAACCTCGCGGTATACCCGAAGGACTCGCATCCGTTCGGCGTCAGCGTCCAGGGCTGGGGCGAACGATCGGTCCAATGGATCTATGCCCAGCCCTTCGCACACAACCCCTTCTTCGATCCGACCGGCGCTGACTGCGCGGTCGGCCAGAGTGGGCCCGTGTGGTACCTGGCGCCCATCGCGTCGATGGCACCGGGCAACTTCACTCGAAGCTGCACCATCCCGCGCGGCAAGGCCATCCTGCTGGCCGCCATGTTCGTCAGCGATACCTATCCCTGCCCCGACCCGAGCTTTCAGCCACCGCCGGGCGTCTCGCTGTACGACTTCCTGGTGGCCGACAGCAAGACGTACATCATGATGTCGAAGCTTAATGTCACGCTGGACGGCTGGCCGATCTTCAATCCTTCCGACTACTCATACATTTCGGAGAACCTGCTTTCCATCAAGGGCGACCCGAGCCTGCAAAGCACCTTCGATCCTTGCATCACATCATCCTGGCAACCGGCCATCATGAACGGCACGTACCTGCTATTCCGCCCTCTCCTGCCGGGCAGCCACACGATCGTGCGCAAGACGACCGACACCAAGGGCATCACCAATACGTTCACTTACTACCTGACGATCAAGTAGCCACGCAAAAGGAAACGCCCGGCTTGCACCGGGCGTTTCCAGGACACCACCGTGGTCGACCGTCGCCTTACATGTTGCGGCGGTACTCGCCACCCACGTCGTAAAGAGCATGACTGATCTGGCCGAGCGAGTTGTATTTCACGGCCTCGATCAGCTGCTCGAACACATTGCGGCGTTCGCGCGCCGTGCTCTGCAGGGTCTTCAGGCTCTCCGGCAGCAAGCCATTACGCGACTTGCCGTAGGCCTGCACGTTGTCAATCTGCTGCCCCTTTTCTTCCTCGGTCGACCGGATCAGCTCGATCTCGGTGGCGATCTCGCCGCCATGATCCTTGGGCAGGAAAGTGTTCACGCCGATCAGCGGCAGGCTGCCGTCGTGTTTCTTCTGCTCGTAGTACATCGACTCTTCCTGGATCTTGCCGCGCTGGTACATCGTATCCATCGCGCCGAGCACGCCACCGCGCTCGCTGATCGCCTCGAACTCCTTGTAGACCGCCTCTTCGACAATGTCCGTCAGCGCGTCGACAACGTAGCTGCCCTGCCATGGGTTCTCGTTGAAGTTGAGGCCGAGTTCCTTGTTGATGATCATCTGGATCGCGACGGCGCGACGCACGCTTTCTTCGGTCGGCGTGGTGATCGCTTCGTCATAGGCGTTCGTATGCAGGCTGTTGCAGTTGTCGAACAATGCGTACAGGGCCTGCAAGGTCGTGCGGATGTCGTTGAACTGGATTTCCTGCGCGTGCAGCGAACGGCCGGAGGTCTGGATGTGGTACTTCATCATCTGCGAACGCGAGCTGGCACCGTAGCGCTCGCGCATGGCGCGCGCCCAGATGCGGCGTGCCACGCGGCCGATCACGGTGTACTCCGGATCCATGCCGTTGGAGAAGAAGAACGACAGGTTCGGCGCGAAATCGTCGATATTCATGCCGCGCGCCAGGTAGTACTCCACGATGGTGAAGCCGTTGCTGAGCGTAAAGGCGAGCTGGCTGATCGGGTTCGCACCGGCCTCGGCGATGTGATAACCGGAGATCGACACCGAATAGAAATTGCGCACCTTGTGGTCGACGAAATACTGCTGGATGTCACCCATCATGCGCAGCGCGAATTCCGTGCTGAAGATGCAGGTGTTCTGCGCCTGGTCTTCCTTCAGGATGTCCGCCTGCACCGTGCCACGCACGGTCTGCAGCGTTTCGGCCTTGATGCGCGCATACGTATCGGCGTCCACCAGCTGATCACCCGTGACGCCCAGCAACGCCAGGCCGAGGCCATCGTTGCCCTTAGGCAGCTCACCCGAATAGCTCGGGCGTTCACGACCGGTGAACATGGCGTCGATGCGCTCCTGCGCCTCGGCCCAGCGCGCCGGGTCTGCCCTGAGATGCTTCTCGATGTTCTGGTCGATCGCGGTGTTCATGAACATCGCGAGGATGATCGGCGCCGGACCATTGATGGTCATCGACACGGAGCTGGTCGGCGCGCTCAGGTCAAAGCCGGAGTACAGCTTCTTCATGTCGTCGAGCGTGGCGACGTTGACGCCGGAGTTGCCGATCTTGCCGTAGATATCGGGGCGCGGCGCCGGATCTTCGCCGTACAGCGTGACCGAGTCGAATGCGGTCGACAGTCGCGTCGCCGCACCACCCTGACTGAGGTAATGGAAGCGACGATTGGTGCGCTCCGGCGTGCCCTCGCCGGCAAACATGCGGGTGGGATCCTCACCCGTGCGGCGGTACGGATACACGCCGCCGGTGTACGGGTAGTAACCGGGCAGGTTTTCGCGCATGAGGAAGCGCAGCAGGTCGCCCCAGTCTTTCGTCTTCGGCGGCGCCACCTTCGGCACCTTCTGGTGGCTCAGCGATTCGCGGTAGTTGTCCACGCGGATCACCTTGTCGCGCACCTTGTATTCGTTGACGTCCGCCGTCACCGACTTGTAGCGCGCCGGCCAGTCACGCAGCAGATGCACAGCCTCGTGGCTGAGCTCCTTCAGGGCTTCGTTATAGCGCTGACGAAGCGTCAGCAGCGTGCGATCGGCGCCGTCGGCGTGAAGGTCATCATGCTCGTAGCGCTCCAGCGAACGCGGCAGGCGCTCGTCGCCCAGGTCTTTCAGCGACTCGAAGTAATGCTGCGCCTTGCTCGCACACTCGGCTTCGCGCTCGATCTGCGCATTGATGCCGCGCCCCTGCTCGGCGATCTCGGCGAGATAGCGCACGCGTGAGCCCGGGATCAGCACGGTGGCGCGCGGCTCCTTGAGCGACGTGTCGAGGTTCGGCGACCACTTCTGCTCCGGCAGCGTCAACTTGCTGCGCAGCAGGCGGCAAAGGTTGCTGAACATCCAGGTCACGCCCGGATCATTGAACTGGCTGGCGATGGTCGGATACACCGGCACGTCTTCATCCTTGAGGGTGAAGGCGGTGCGGTTGCGCTTCCACTGCTTGCGCACGTCGCGCAACGCGTCTTCGGCGCCACGCTTGTCGAACTTGTTGAGCACGACGAGCTCGGCGAAATCGAGCATGTCGATCTTTTCCAGCTGGCTGGCCGCACCGTAGTCGCTGGTCATCACGTACATCGGGAAATCGACGAGGTCGACGATTTCCGAGTCGCTCTGGCCGATACCGGCCGTCTCCACGATCACCAGGTCATACGGCTGCGCTTTGAGGAAATCGATGCAGTCATGCAACACCACGCTGGTGGCGGCATGCTGACGACGCGTGGCCATCGAGCGCATATACACGCGATGGCTGCGCAGGGAGTTCATGCGGATGCGGTCGCCGAGCAAGGCGCCGCCGCTGCGGCGACGCGTCGGGTCAACGGCGAGCACGGCGATCCGCATCTCCGGGAACGCGTGCAGGAAACGCAGGAGCAGCTCGTCTACCACGGACGACTTGCCCGCGCCGCCCGTGCCGGTCACACCCAGCACCGGCGTCTGCTTGCCGGCCATTTTCCACTGCTTGCGCAGGTGCTCCAGCTCCGCCTCGGGAAGCTCGGCTTCCTCGATGGCCGACAGCATGCGGCCGATGGAGATTTCATCATCGATGTCGGCGCGCGGCGGCACCGGCGTCTGCTCGCTGCGCTTGTTGGCGGCGGCGCGCGTACGCTCCATGACGTCGTGGATCATCTCGGTCAGGCCGAGCTTCATGCCATCGTTCGGGTGGTAGATGCGCTCCACGCCATAGGCCTGCAGCTCGCGGATTTCTTCCGGGGTGATCGTGCCGCCACCTCCACCGAACACGCGAATGTGGGCAGCGCCATGCTCCTTGAGCATGTCGACCATGTACTTGAAGTACTCCACGTGACCGCCCTGGTAAGACGACAGCGCGATGGCGTCGGCGTCCTCCTGCAATGCCGCGCGCACCACGTCTTCCACCGAGCGGTTGTGACCCAGGTGAATGACCTCGGCGCCTTGCGACTGGATGATGCGGCGCATGATGTTGATGGCGGCGTCATGCCCGTCGAACAGGCTTGCGGCGGTGACGAAACGCAGGGGACGCGTTTCATGCTGCGCTGCACTAACGGGGACGTTCTGGGCGGTGGAACTCATGGCTACTCCGACATCGTGTGCGGTGAACCGGACAATTCTAGTGGGGAACGGCGTTAAGAGCTTGCTGCGTTGCGCGTACGTTGGCGTATGGACGAGTCTGCGGGGACCCTCCGGCGTCACCTGCCCCCGTTATGTAGCAGGCCCGGTTTCACTCATACTTGCGTGAAGGCGGCCAGGAAACCGCCGGGCATGCCATGGGGGATGGAGTGCAACGAAACCATGCGGACGGCGCCGTGGCGCTTGCGCCTCGATCAGGGAGGCTTTGTGCCTTCGATGGGCGGTCCCCTGTCGCGCGCCCGCTTGCCATCCAAGGCGACCGTGACCCGGGTTACCTCGGGGCCCGTCCAGGCAAACCCATGCTCCGGGCCATGCTTACCTTGTTGCACGCCGCCCTGTTATCACCCCTGGCTCTTGCCGGCTCGCCCGCCAAGCCGGATCTGTCGGCCATCCTTACCGGAAGCATCGTCATCTCCGAAAAAGGCGCCGTCCAGTCCACGGCACTGGATGTGATGCCCGGGAGGCCAGTCGATGAATCCATCAACGGCATGATCAGGCAGATCGTGTCGGGATGGCGCTTCGCACCGGCCACCGCTGATGGCAAGCCCGTGCCATCGCAGACCAGCATCCATGTCCGCCTCGTTGCCCGGCCGAACGACGACGGCAGTTTTAAGGTGTTCGCAGGGGGCACGACGTTTGGTGCCGACCCGTCGATGAACGCCACTGACTATCCGCAACCGCTCAGGCTGGAAGCACCGTCACCGCCACGCGGGCTCGACGAAGTGGGTGGGACGGTTTATCTGGCGCTTCGCATCAACCGCGAAGGCCGCGTGGACGATGCGTTCGTGGAACAGGTCAACCTGTTGCGTGGCGACAATGAAACCTACATGTCGTACTGGCGCGACGAACTGGCTCGTCCGGTGCTCGGCGCCGCGCGAAACTGGACCTTCATTCCCCCGTCGACCGGGGCCCTGGCCTCACAGGCCACCTGGACGGTCCATTTGGGCGTGAACATCGGGGGCCGGCGCGCCATGAAGGCCATGTCAGATCCGTCCAGGTCCGCGTGGTCACCCTATTTCCCGGGACCCATTCATGCCGTGCCCTGGCTGAAGGGCGCGCTCATCAATCCGGCCGCGCCCGATGCCCTCGTTCAGGGCGCCATGGTTGTCGAGGGCACCGCCCCGAAGTTATTGACTGCCTCGCACCCATGAACGGGCGTCCAACACGCGGCAGCGGCAGATTCATCGGGTTTGTCATGCCCCCATCACCGACAGACACTTCAACGCATCAAGGATTCGACGCATGAGAAAGACATGGTTGGTTGCCGCCCTGGCGACGGTTTCGGTTGCCCAGGCCACTGAGTTCCGCCCCGTGGTGGAGTCGTCCACGCTGGTCAAGGGAACGATCGTGCTCAACAAGGATGGAACCGTCGCCTCGACGTCCATCGACGATGAAAATGTGCTGGGCAATGCCTTGTCCGATGTCGTGCGGAAGACCGCAGCGCAATGGCGCTTCGACCCGGTGATGCAGAACGGCGAACCGGTGATCGCCAAGGCAAGGATGTCTGTCCGCCTCGTGGCGCGAAAGAATGATTCGGGTGACTACAACGTGCGCGTCAAGGGTGCCATGTTCGGCGAAAGCGTCGATGCCACCAAGCGGCGCAACCTGCCGCACCTGACTTCACCGGCCTATCCGCCGGCTGCTGTCTCGGCGCAACTGGAGGCCACGACTTATGTTGCCCTTCGCCTCGACAAGGATGGCCACGTCATCGACGCCGTGGCCGAGCAGGTCAACCTGTCCCAGTGGGGTTCTGAGCGCCTGATGAAAGAGTGGCGCGACGTTTTCGCCAAGGCGGCGCTTGCTGCCGCACGCAAATGGACCGTCCAGCGCCCGGATGATGCGCCGCCCCTCAACGCGGACACGTGGACTGCAAGGATTCCGGTGGTCTTCCACATCACCAACCTCCACACCGGCCGAACCCGTTCGATCTGGCAAACGTATGTCCCCGGACCCGTCGACCCCATTCCGTGGCTGGAGGGCAAGCCGGCCAGGGGTGCGTTCGCCCAATCGCCCGACGCCCTGCCGGACGGACAGATCGCCATCGAAGGCGACGGCCCTAACCTTCTCACTCCGACCGATCACGGCTGAGCCCGGGCCGTCCGTCAGTTACCAACGCGTCTCGATTTCCTTCCGCGGAGAACACACATGAAAAAAATGCTTTGGGCAATGTGGCTTGCCTCATGCCTGATCGTCCCTCACGTCCACGCTGGCGATTCTCGGGACCTGGAGTCCTCAGCAGTGATCAAGGGCAACATTGTCATCGCCACCGACGGGTCGGTGAAAGAGGTAGCGATCGACGACCAGGTAGTCGCGGGAACCCCCATTGGCCACATGGTGCTCCAGGCGGCCATGCAATGGCGCTTCGAACCCGTCATCCGCGACGGGGCGGCCGTGGTTGCCAAGTCCCGCATGTCGGTACGGATCGTTGCCAAGCGGAAGGAGGACGGGAACATCGACGTGCGCATCAATGGCGCAACTTTCGGTGACGGCACGACATCGGAAGAGTTGCGATCCGACAAAGCCAACTACGCAAAGGGCCATATGCCGCGCTACCCGGAATCCGGCATCCGGTCTCGCGTGCAGGGAACCGTTTATCTGGTCCTTCACGTCAATCGCGAAGGCAAGGTAGTTGACATCGATGCAGAGCAGGTAAACCTGAAAAACATGGGGCCCGAGCGCCTGCTTGCCGCATTCCGAAAAGACTTTGCGGAAAGCGCCATCAAGGCCGCGCGCACCTGGACTTACACCATTCCGACTTCGGGCCCGCTGGCTGACAGGAACGACTGGATCGTTCGCGTTCCGGTCGCCTATGACCTCTGGGTCGATGGCAAGAAGCCCGAACCCACGTTCTGGCAAACCTATATGCCCGGCCCCCGTAATGACATCCCCTGGGTCCATGCGTACGAACCCCAACCCAATGTGCACCGCGCCGTTGATGCGGTCGCGGACACGGCGGTACTCACCGATGGCGTTGGCCCGAACTTACTCACTGCGCTCGACGCGGGTTGACCTGACACGTTCTCCGGCAGAGGTAACTGCTTCGCCTGCGCATCCAACGCACCACACTTTTGAGGGCAGCTCGCATGATTCGAAGTCTTCTTGGTTTCCTGGTTTGTTCGATAGCAACGACGCAAGTACACGCAGCCATGCGAACAGACTTCGAATCGTCCGCACTGGTGAGCGGAACCATCGTCATTGCGACCGATGGTTCCGTGCGAAGGGTCTCGGTCGATGACCCGGAAGCGGCGAGGCCGACGCTGGTGAAGTTCGTCCAGGACAGTGCAATGAAATGGCACTTCGACCCCGTCGTGCCCGAGAGCGGCACGGACGAAAAAAGGTATCGCATGACCGTCCGGCTCATCGCGAAGAAGGCCGCCAATGGCAACTATGACGTGGTCATCCGGGGCGTGAGCTTCGGGGATGGCACCACCACCGGCGAGGTCCGCGACAATCCGGAAAACCAGCAGATGCCGCCGCGCTATCCCATGTCCGCGATCGAGCGAAATGTCACGGGCACGGTCTATCTGGTGCTCCATATCGACCGGGAAGGCAAGGTCACCGACGCCGATGCCGAACAGGTCAATCTGAATGTATTCGGGCCCGAGAACACCATGGAGGTATGGCGAAAGCAATTTGCCAGCGGTGCCGTCAAGGCAGCGCGCCAGTGGACGTATCGCGTACCGACGACCGGACCGCTGGCCAGCGAGGACGGCTGGGTCATCCGCACATCGATCGTGTACTCGATCAAAGAGCTTAGCGAGATGAACAAAAAGGACTTCTGGCAGACGTATATTCCGGGCCCGCGCATCGACGTACCCTGGCTGCACAAGTACGAGACCCAGTCCGGCAACGGCGACACGGTGGACGCCCTGCCCGATTACACCGTACAGACACGAGGTGCCGGCCCGCGCCTGCGTACACCCGCCCCGCAGGGTTCCTGACGAAGGTCGCCGGTGTTTCGCCCGGGATGGCGAAACACCGACTGACGCGCGATTTCCGTCGATGCATCAAGCCCCGACGGGAATCGCGATCATCCTTGCTTGCCAGCCGCCTTTGTCTCTTCCGCAAGCGCTTCGACCTGGATGCGCAGCTGCACATCCATCCTGAAGCCATAGTCCTTGCCCGCGTCCAAACCGAATGCATCGCGCTTGAAGGTCGCATAGGCATCCGCACCGCATACCTCGCGCTTATACATCGGATGCGGCATGCACTTGAACGAACGTATTTCCAGGTCCAGCGGACGCGTGACGCCGTGCATGGTCAGCTCACCCTTCACTTGCGTCGGTGCGCCATGCACGAAATTCGCGAGCGTGCCCTTGTAGTGAGCCTTGGGAAATTTCACGGTATTGAACAGCTCGTCGCCGTTCGCCGACTTGTTCATGTCGGGCAACCCAAAGTCGATGCTCGTCGTATCCACGTCGATATCCACGGTGCCCGTCCCGGCAGCCTTATCCAGCGTGATCTTGCCGCTGGTGCGGTCGAACTTCCCGCGCCATACCGAAAGGCCGCCCATGTGGTCGGCTTCGAAACTCGGATAGGTGTGCATCGGATCGATGACGTAGGTGGCGCTGTCGGCGTGCGAACCGCTGGCCAGTACCAGCAGCATCGATGACAGCCCCAGGGCATGCAGGGCGGTGTACGGCTTGGCGAACATGGTCCACTCCTTCGGTGAGGGCAATAGAGTTATCTCTCGCCTCAACGACGAACGGCCCGACGCCAGATCGACATGGCCACCGACGCGGCGCGGTTGGCGCCGCATCAGCCGACTCAACCTTCCTGGTCAGGCCACGCCGAACGGCAGATTGGGTGATGCCACGACCCGGTCGCCCACCCGTTCACCCCGCAGGTAGGCCAGCGTGGCTTCGATGACTTCCGGTGCATCCAGCACTTTGTGATGACCCAGCCCCTGGGTGGTCAGCAGGCGCGAGCCTGTCCAGTAGCGCGCATAACGCTCGCCCTCTTCCCAAGGCACGTCAGTGTCATCGAGGTCATGAATCACGAGACCTTCCTGCCCCAATGCCGGCAGGCGCCGATGTACCTGGAGATCCGCCACGCGCACGCCGGTGCGGCGCTCGTGCCAGGCCATGAACGAGCTGCGCAGATGCTGACCCAGCCGTACGAAGCGCAGGAAACGCCCTGCTGCCGCCTCCATGTCCGCCGCAGGCGCGATGAGGATCAACCGGCGCGCTGACCACGACTCATCCTGCGCCAGCGCCAGCGCGGCGCCACCCAGCGAATGCCCGATCGCGAGCTCCGCCGGCCCGAAGGCCTGCCCGATGGCACGAATCGTGGCGATGAAATCCGGCAGGGTGCAGAGGCGACCGGTGCTGTTGCCGTGGCCGGGCTGGTCGAAACTGACGACGGCGTAGCCGAGGGCGCGCAAATGCCCGATCCAGGGCAAAAAGCGCAGTCCAAAACTCGACCAGCCGTGCACCAGCAAGACGTAGGGCTGCGAGGCAGGATCGCCCCAGGTGTAGGTCGCGATCGTTTCGCCATCACGACGGATCGACCCGCGCTGCATGTCAGCATCAGGCCTGGCGGCGCGTGCCCGCGCACGACTGCTGGCAAAGGGCGTGGCAAAGAGCCGGGCCGCGCGATTGACCGTGCGCTTGGGCGCCAGCCGGCCGCCGACGGCAAAGGTGGCGCGAATGGCGCCAAGCTTGAGTGCCATGGAGGCATGGGACTTCGACGTGGAGCGATGCGTACGTGGCATGGGGATGGCTCCGATCAGGGTTCGTAACTGGCCAGCAGGCGCTGGACCGCAGCGTCCGTGCGCTTGCGCGCCTGCTCAATGCCGAACAGGCCCGCGTCGTGATGCAGGCCGAGCATCAACGCGTAAATCTCGAAGGCGAGCTGGCCTTCATCCGTATCGCCGCGCAGGTGGCCTTCGGCCTTGGCAAATGCGATGGCCTTCTCCAGCTCGCCACGCCAGCCCGCCTGCATGCGCACCACCCAGTCGTGCAAGGCGCCGTCGCGCCCGTCGTATTCGCTGGTGGCCGAAAGAAGGACGCAGCCGCGCTTGTATTTGTGACCCCACTCGCACCAGTGCCCGATCATGCTGCGCAGGCGCTCGATGCCCCGGGGCTGCGTCAGGGCGGGTACGAGCACATGCGCCATGAAACGGCGCGCACCGCTTTCCAGGACCGCCAGTTGCAGGTCTTCGCGTGAACCGAAGTGGGCGAAGACGCCGCTTTTGGACATGCCCACGGCAGCAGCCAGGGTTCCAATGGACAGGCCTTCGACGCCGTCCTGGCAGGCCATGGCATAGGCCTGGTCCAGGATCAGGTCGCGAGTAACGGCGCGCTTGCCGGGGGAGACGGTTTCGCTCATGGGTTGGCAAAATAGCACGACCGTTCGTTCTTTTATAGTCCCTCTCGAAGACCCCCGCCAAGCGCCCCGGGACCGTGACACGCCAAACGTCGCCACGACCGTCTCGCGACGTGTGCGAGAGGTATTCTTGCGGCCACGGGTCACTCGAAAGGAAGCATCATGCGACTGAAACTCGCCCTCCTCGCCGCGGCATTCGCCAGCCTGGGCGGTTGCGCCACCTCGCCCACCGGGCGGTCGCAGCTGATGATGGTGTCGGACGGCCAGATGTCCCAGATGGGGCTTGCGGCATTCAACGACATGCGCAAGGAAGGCAAGTTCGTCGATGCGCCTCGCGAACGCGCCTACGCCTCATGCGTGGCGAACGCCTTGATCGCTGTGCTCCCGCCGCCGTGGAATACCCAGCCCTGGGAAGTGCAGATCGTCGGCGACGACACGGCCAATGCCTTCGCCCTGCCCGGCGGCCGCATCGGCGTGAATCGCGGCATGTTCAAAGTGGCCACCGACCAGGACCAGCTCGCCGTCGTGCTCGGACACGAGCTCTCGCACGTTGTCGCGCGCCATGGTGCCGAACGCGTGTCCGACAACATGGCCACCCAGGCCGTGGTCGTCGCCGGCACCGCCTACGCCGCAAGCCAGGGCACGAACGCCGGCTACACGGCGGCGGCGCTCGGGCTCGGCGCGGAAGTCGGCATCTTGTTGCCGTTCTCGCGCATCCAGGAAAGCGAGGCCGACACGCTGGGCCAGCGCTACATGGCGCAAGCAGGATTCGACCCGCGCGCCGCGGTCACCTTGTGGGACAAGATGGGTGCGCAGGGTGGCAGCAAGCCACCGGCCTTTCTTTCCACGCACCCATCCTCCGGCAATCGCGCGCAGGCCCTGAACCAGCAGGCGCAGCAACTGATGCCGGTCTATGAATCGGCGCGCGCCAACGGACACGCCCCCGACTGCAAGATGTAAGCGCCCTGGCTGAACCGCTCCCCTCGCCTTGCCATCCCACGGCTAAACGCCGCGGAAGCGAGCGGTCAACACGCCGGTCGGAACGACCGTTTTCCCGTGCAACCGCCGCATTCCGCGGCGCTACGGGAAACGCCCATGTCTGCATCGAAGTTCGCTGTCCTCGCCGCCCTTGCCCTGGCCGCCTCGGGCGCCGCCTATGCACCTGCTGCCAGTGCGCGCACCAGTGTCTCCGTGCAGATCGGCGTCGCCCCGCCGCCGCCGCGCTACGAGGTGGTGCCGCCACCGCGTCCGGGCTATGTCTGGGTCCAGGGCTACTGGAACTGGAGCCCCTACGCGCACCGTCATGTCTGGGTTCCGGGTCGCTGGGCGGGCGCCCGCCCAGGCTACGTCTATCGCCCGGCGCGCTGGGAGCACCGCGGCAACGACTGGCGCTTCCACGACGGGTACTGGGGCCGCTAAGGTCGCCCTGCTGCGCCGCAACAGCGACTCACCCAACGTTTGGCTAAACTTATGGACTGATTCATCGCCCCGCCTTCGGTCGGGGCGATGACTTTTGAAAGCCTTGAGTTCGCCCCTGGCGGGGTCGCACTGGATCCTCCCCGCCTCCATCCCGCGCCTGCCCGACCCCAGGGCAAACGCCAAACGTGGAGTCACCGTTCCAATGATTTTCGAAACCATCGCCAATACGGGTCACGAAGAAGTCGTCTTCTGCCACAACAAGGACGCTGGCCTCAAGGCCATCATCGCGATCCACAACACGGTGCTGGGTCCGGCACTCGGCGGTCTGCGCATGTGGCCGTACAAGACCGAGCAGGATGCCGTCAACGACGTGCTCCGCCTGTCGCGCGGCATGACGTACAAGAACGCCGTGGCCGGCCTGAACCTGGGCGGCGGCAAAGCCGTGATCATCGGTGACCCGAGCAAGGACAAGTCCGAAGCGCTGTTCCGCGCTTTCGGCACCTTCGTCAACTCGCTCAACGGTCGTTACATCACGGCCGAAGACGTGGGCATCGACGTCAACGACATGGAATACGTGTTCCGTGAAACCGAATACGTCACCGGCGTGCACCAGGTGCATGGCGGTTCGGGCGACCCGTCGCCGTTCACCGCGTTCGGCACGCTGCAGGGCCTGATGGCCGCGCTGCAGGTCAAGCACGGCAACGAAGACGTGGGCAAGTACAGCTACGCCGTGCAGGGCTGCGGCCACGTGGGCAGCGAGTTCATCAAGCTGCTGCGCGAACAGGGCGCCAAGGTGTTCGTCACCGACATCAACAAGGACGCCGTGCAGCGCTGCGTCGATGAGCTGGGCTGCGAAGCCGTGGGCCTGGACGAAATCTACGACGTCGACGCCGACGTGTACTCGCCCTGCGCACTGGGTGGCACGCTCAACGAGCAGACCATCGACCGCATCAAGGCGAAGATCATCTGCGGCGCCGCCAACAACCAGCTCGCCACCGACTCGATCGGCGACGAACTGACCCGTCGTGGCGTGCTCTACGCACCGGACTACGCCGTCAACGCCGGTGGCGTGATGAACGTGTCGCTGGAAATCGACGGTTACAATCGCGAGCGCGCCATGCGCATGATGCGCACGATCTATTACAACCTCGGCCGCATCTTCGAGATCTCCAAGTCCCAGAACGTGCCGACCTACAAGGCCGCCGATCGCCTGGCCGAAGAGCGCATCTCGGCCATCGGCAAGATCAAGCTGCCGCACATGGGCAATGGCGCTCCGCGCTTTGCCGGTCGCATGCGCGGTCAGTAATCGCGCCTGTTGCAAGCGTCTTGAAGACCTCCCCGATGAAAGTCGGGGAGGTTTTTTTGTGCCCTCATGCCATCAGGCAAACCGGCTGGCAGCAAAGGCGTCGATGTCCACAGGCGGCATTTCGTCGTGCACCAGAGCGTCGATGATCTCCCCGGTGATGGCCGACGTAAGGATGCCCGTCCGGAAGTGACCACAGGCGTGCAAGTAGCCATCGACGCCATCCGCCCTGCCCAGGATCGGCAACTCATCCGGCGTCCCGGGCCGCAGGCCCGACCATGTGCGTTTGACGTGCAGGTCGCTCAATCCAGGCAGGCAACGCAGCGCGCCCTGTACCAGTCCGGCAATTTCCGGATAGGTCGTCGAGACGTCATAACCCTTGTCCTCGGTGGTGCTGCCGATCAGGACTTCGCCATTGTCTTTCTGCGCGATATAGCAGTCGCTGGTGGAAAGACAGCCACGAATGACGCGCGGCAGGCGTTCGGACAACACGATCTGCCCTTTCACCGGCTTGACCGGAATCGGCACCCCGGTGGCCATCACTGACAGGTCCGATGCCCACGCACCGGCCGCATTGATCAGCACGTTGCACGAGAGCGTCTTGCCGGATGCCGTCCGGATGCCTGTGACACGCGACCCCACTTTCAGGACGTCGACGACATCCGTGTGGTACAGCACCGTGGCGCCCTGACGCCGCGCACCTTCGGTATAGGCATCGGTCAGCCGGAACGGATTGACCTGATGATCGCAAAGAAACTCAAGCGCACCCTGGGCTTCGGGATTGATGAAGGGTTCCTCGGTGCGCAACGCCACCTGATCCAGCCAGCACACTTCGTCGGAGAGATGGGGAATGCTGGCGTGGATATGTTCCGCATAGCGCCGGTCCTCATCGTCATAGATGACATACTTGAGGCCCGTGCGCTCAAACTTGAAATCCATCCCGTGCTCGTCCTTGAGCTCGCGATACAGCGCCGGGTAGCGCGCATTGGACGCCAGCGCGAAATCGAAGAACGACTTCGGCAGGATATGCGGGGCATCGGCGCTCACCAGACGGGACTGATCCGACGCTGCGTGCAGCCCGGCTCGCAGTTTTCGAAAGAAAATGACTCCGCAGCCCAGGCCGACGGATTCCCCAATGGCCCAAAGCCCACCCGCCGATGCGCGCGAGGCGTTGCCCGGTCGCTTGTAGTCAACCAGTGCAACGCGCAAGTCGCGCCGACGTGACAAGTGGTAGGCACACGAAGCGCCAATGACGCCGCCACCCGCGACGATCACGTCGAAATTCATGCGACGGCTCCCTTGCCCACCGGCGACGCAAACGCCGAGAACGGCACGGGATCCTGCGGAAAGCGCGGGCGAATCCAACCGACGTCCTGCTTTCCCGAATGCATCCGCAAACGGTCGCTGCAATAACCCACGCACATTTTTCCCTGGCAGTCGCCCATGCCGGCGCGCGTGCGCATTTTCAGACTGACGAGATCCGTGACACCCTGGTCGATAGCGCGATCGACATCGCCACGAGTCACGTTTTCGCAGCGACAGATGATCGTGTCCGCCTGCGCCAGCGAAAGCTGCCCCGCACCGCGGCGCGTGAAATCGTTAATGCCTTCGCGGAACTGCCCGATGGCTTTCATCTTGTGAAGCATGGGCGCGCGCATCGCGGAAGCTTCTTCGTCACTCAGCACACCCCGCTGGCACAGGATCGATAGCGCTGCTATGCGCCCGCTCAGCAGGGCAGCATCGCCCCCGCGCAGGCCGCCAGCGTCACCGGCGACGTGGACCGCCGACTGACTGCTGCGTTGCCAGTCGTCGACCACAGGTCGGAATACGCCAAGCCCGTCGTAGCCGTGATCGAGCCCAAACTGTTGCGTGATCTGCGTACGCGGAATGAACCCGTAGCCGACGCCCAGCGAGGCCGCCTCGATGGTTACCGCCTTCGTCAGGTCGGCACGCCACTGGAGGTCATAGGGCGCCACCCGTACCGCCGATAACGAAGCATCCCCCTGCGCATCGACAATGCCCCAGCCATAGTGCAGCGGCACGCCACGCATGCGGAGATACGCGAGCATGGTCATGCCGTCGAGCATGGTCTGAGGTTGCTGCATCAGGGCGCGGACCTGGCGTGCCATGCGATGGAATGGGCTTGATTCGAAAATGCCTTCGACCTTGCATCCGGCGCGCACGAGCTGGCATGCAACCAGCGGAAGCAAGGGACCCGTGCCGACCAGCACCGTCGAACCCATGGGTCGCGTGACGAAGCTCTTGATCTGCAGCTGCATGCCGCCCAGCAACATGACACCGGGAAGCGTCCAGCCTGGAAACGGCACACTGCGTTCATGGCAACCCGGACTGAGCAAGGCTTGCGAAAAGGCCAGATGCTCGATGCAGTCGTTGCTGCGGCTCCATGCCTGAAGGTGACCATGGCCATCGCGCCCTGCGTGGCCACCAATTACGCGCCGTCCCAGACGCACGTCGACGAAATCGGACGATGCGCCGAACTCGGCATGCAACGCTTGCATGCGCTTGCGATAACGCGCGCCCAGGTAGTCCAGTGAGACGCCTTCGCGCAGCGGTCCGCGATAGACAACGCCTCCCACGCGTGGCGCTTCATCGACGATCACGCTCCTCACGCCGTGTCGCGCCAGAGTCACGGTGGCTGCCATGCCAGCCGGACCGGCCCCGACAATGACCACCGGGGCGGTCATCGCAACACCCCGAGCCAGGTCGGCCGGCGCAAGGTGACGATGCGCATACCCGGGGCGACGGGCGTCTGACATGCGCGTCGTCGCGGTTTGCCATCGATCTCCACAAGACAGCAATGACAGACCCCCATGAAGCAATACGCTCCGATCGCCGTCCCATTCGCATTGATTGAAATCTTGCGCCGGCCCATGGCGCTCAGCACGCCCAGTACCATCTCGCCGGCCGCCGCTCTTACCGGCTGGTCATCGATGTAGATCGTGATGGTCGATTCTTCCAAAGGTTGTATGTCGCACTTCCGCGTGTGCACGAGTGATCTCTCCAAAAGCCAATACTGAATCGCGATGCCATGCATCGTTGACGGCAAACAGCGAACGCAGAAAAAAACGACAGAGCTGCGGAAAGCACCTGCTTTCCACATCGCTCTGTGAAGTTTCGTGACGGTCTGCGCGCGCTCTGTCGCCGGACGATTGTGATCCGTGGAAACGGATCGACGTTGATTTACATCACTGCATGCCTACGCGATGTCGAGATGCCTTCGCGCTGCCGGCGCGTTTCCGTCCCGCGACACTTCTTCGATCCGACGATTCGACGGAGATACTTCGCATGGCGACGTCGATCATCCATCGAAGCGCGAGCCCTTCGCGCCATCGGACAAAGTGCCTTGGTGTGTGCGTCTAAACCGACAGGCTGACGGACAACGTCTGAGCAGATCCGTGAGAGCCCCACATGAGCCCCCGAATTAATGCGAGTGACTCTCATCCGCAATCGACGCCATCACCCGTTCCTGGCCCGCAGCCCGGCTCGCAGCCCGGGCCAAAAGGGAACGCCGATTCGCCCCCCTCCTACCGGATTCCGTCACGAAACGGACCCATCCCTGGCCTACGGTTTTATCCGGATCGGCCGATACCCGGGCATCGCCTTCGTCAGACTTACCTGTAGGACAGTTCTGGTAAACTGCGTCCACGGTATGTGAACGCTGTAAGGCTTTGCCTACAAAGGCGATACCCGAAGGGGAGCCGCCCCGGCGGCTTGAAGCTCCAGGAAACAACGATCAAACGGCTGCGTTCGTTGAAACGCCGTCGGGCCCCGCTGTTGGCTGTGGCGGGGAGGGCCATCCAGTCGACAAGAACGCTGGAAGCCTCAACCGACGCGACACGGACGTACCCCATGCATGAGAACAGGGATTTATGAGCACGATCATGGCTAACGGCATCAGCGACGAGGAGATCCTTGCCCGTCTGCGTCAGGTGCTGCACGACACCTTCGAGATCGACCCGGCCCGTGTCACCACGTCGGCCCACCTGTTCACGGATCTGGAGCTGGACAGTATCGATGCCGTGGACCTGGCAATCCAGGTCCAGGATATGACTGGCACCCGCATCAAGCCTGAAGACTTCAAGAGCGTACGCACGGTGAGCGATGTGGTCGACACCGTCAAGGCGCTGCTCGACCGCTGAGCGGCGGACCTCTCCCATGTCGTCGTACACATCGCTGGCGGGATCCATCCTTCCCTGCGCCATCGTCCCGATCTATAACCACAAGGACACCATCGCGCAGACGGTGACGTCACTGCGCGCGCATGGCCTGCCCGTGATCGTGGTGGATGATGGAAGCAACGAGGCCACGCGCATCGTCCTTGATGACCTGGCCCGGCGCACCGAGGGCATGACCCTGCTGCGTCTCCCGCACAACCAGGGCAAGGGCCGTGCCCTGTCAACCGGATTGCTGGCAGCGCAGGAACGCGGCCACACCCACGCGCTGCAGATCGATGCCGATGGGCAGCATCAGGTGGATGACGTGCCCCGCTTTCTTGCCGAAGCGCGCGCCTGCCCCGCCGGCATGATCTGTGGCAAGCCGATCTACGATGATTCGGTGCCCAAAGGACGACTGTACGGGCGCTATGTCACGCACGTGTGCGTGTGGATCGAAACCCTGTCGACGGCGCTCGCCGATTCGATGTGCGGCTATCGCCTGTACCCGCTCGAAGCCACCTGCGCCGAAATCCGCCGCAAGCCGTTTCCCGCGCGCATGGACTTCGACACCGAGGCAGCGGTGCGCCTCATCTGGCGCGGCGTACCCGTGCGGAACCTGCCGACCCGGGTGATCTATCCCGAAAACGGCCTTTCCCATTTCCGCATGTGGCGGGACAACATACGCATCTCGGCCATGCATACGCGCCTGTTGATGGGCATGCTTGCGCGCATGCCGATGCTGCTGTGGCGCAAGTGGCGCCGACCGGAGCCCGCATGCGCCACCTGATCGCCATCGTCTTCGCCTTGCTGGCGATGGTTGCCGTTGCCCACGCCAACGAACCGGACCTGCTGCACCAGGTCGTGGCGCAACTGGGCCAGCATGCGCAGGTACGCGCGGCTTTCACTCAGACACGCGAAAACCCGGCCCTCGCGCAGCCACAGGTGAGCCGAGGACAGCTGCTCTTCGTGACGGGCCAGGGCATGCTCTGGCAAGTACAGGCGCCTTATGTTGAAACCATAGCCCTGACTCACGGGCGCTCGTCGCGCGTCGACGAGCAGGGCCACCCGCTCTCGGCGAGCAGCGATCGGGGCGTGGCGCAGGTGTCGCAGATGCTCGATGGCTTGCTCGCCGGCCAGCCCGACGATGCCTTGCGCCAGTTTTCCGTGGAAGCAGAAGGCAGTCTCCAGCAATGGACGCTGCGTTTCACCCCACGCCAATCGCGCATGGCGCGCGTGCTGCGCAAGATCGAACTGCGCGGCGACACGTTCCTGCAAAAGATCCAGGTGGATATGCAAAGCGGCGAATCCACGCATATTCAGTTCGTCGAGACGCGTGACGCCGGCCCCCTCACGGTTCCAGAACAGCGCGCGCTGGGTATGCCCCCGTGAACGTCGTGTCGCCGCGCGTGCGGGCCGCCGTGTTTGCGGTCGCCGTTATGATGGTGGCCTGCCTTGGCGGAAGGCTGCTGTTCGGGCGCGGTGAGTCGCCGATCCAGACGGATCTGCTGGCCATGCTTCCACCGACGGAACGTCATCCGATGGCGGAGATGGCGGTCGATCGCCTTGCACACGCCAACGGCGATCGCATGGTGCTGCTTCTGGAAAGCACCGACGACGAACACGCCAGGGCGGCGGCGCGCCTGCTCGGCAAGCAGCTTGGTGCCGACCCGGCTTTTTCGTCGGTCGTGGCTGAATTGCCGGATTTTGATCTGGAAGCCATGCTTGCGCCCTATCTCGCGCACCGGTTCCAGTTGTTGAATGACCAGGATCGCGCCTCGCTGGTCCGGGCCGGCTTTGATCCCGCGCAAGCACTCGCCAAGCGCCTGAACGAGCCCTTCCTTGCGGGCGTGGGCATCCGGCTGCAGGACGACCCCTTCGGCTGGATGCAGCACTGGCTCGACGGCGCGCCCTGGACCCGCTCGCCATTGATGCCCGAGGATGATCTGCTGACGGCACATCGCGGCGATCTGACCTACGTGCTGGTCATGGCCAACCTGCATGGCTCGTCGTACGACGATGGCATCCAGCGTGCATCGCTGGCCGCCCTGGAGCGCGCCTCGATCGCAATGCGCCAGCAGTTCCCGGACGTAACGATGTCGCGGACGGGCGCGGTGTTCTACGCCGCTGCAGCGCGCGCCGGTGCCGAGCGTGACGTGCATCTGGTCAGCGTGGTCTCCACGGCGGGCATTGCCCTGCTCCTGCTCTGGGCCTTCCGTTCAGTCCGTCCGCTGTGGGTGGCCTTTCTTTCCACGGCGATGGGCGTGGTCTGCGCGCTGACCGTCACGCTGCTCGTCTTCGGGCAGATCCATCTGCTGACCCTGGTTTTCGGCGCGGCCCTGCTGGGCGAGGCCGTCGACTATTCCATCCAGTACCTGTGCGCGCGCTCCCATGCCGGCGCGACGTGGCGTCCGCTCGACGGACTTCGCCAGGTTCGCCCGGCGTTGTGGCTGGCGCTGGCTACCTCCGTACTGGGCTACAGCCTGCTTGCCGCGATGCCTTTCCCGGCCCTGCGCCAGATGGCCTGCTTCGCGGTCGTCGGCATGCTGGCCGCCTGCCTCAGCGTTTTCTGGCTGCTGCCGGCCTTGCTGCAAGGTCCGGCGCGACGTCCGATGTCCGTCAGTCTGGTGACCTTGGCGCATCATCTTCAACGGCGTGTCGTCGCGCTGACCTCAGGCAAGCGCAGAGGGGTGCTTGCCCTGATCCTTCTGGTGGTCGCTGCGCCGGGCTGGTGGCGCCTGGGTCACGACGACGACATCCACTTGCTGGTCTCCCCTCCCCCTGAACTGCAGGCGCAGGAAAGCCACATCCGTGACATCACCGGCCTGGGCAATGGCAGCCAGTTTTATCTGGTCCATGGCCTGGATGAAGAACAAGTCCTGCAGCGCGAGGAAGCCCTGGCTGTGCGCTTGCAGGCCATGGTGAACCAAGGAGCGCTCGAGAGCTGGACCGGCCTTGCCAGCATGGTTCCGTCACTTGAGCGCCAGCGCGCCGATCACGCCTTGCTGAAGCCCTTCTTCGTCGATACCGGCAACCTGCGCACGACGCTCACCGGGGCAGGCCTCAAGCCCGGTGTGGTTGATGCTTATCTGGCCGCGTGGCCCGGCACGTCGCTGCGCCTGCGCGACTGGCTGACGTGGCCGATTGCCGTCCCCTTCCGTGATCTCTGGCTGGATGGCGGCGCCGAAGGCGTGGCCAGCATCGTGCTGCCCCAGGGAGCGACGGATGTCGCTCTGCTGGGCGCCGCAGCGGATGGGCTGGAAGGCGTCGAGCTGGTCGACAAGCCGGCGAGCGTCAGCGACCTGTTCGGCCGCTATCGCCGCCTGGCCAGCGGCTGGCTGCTCGCCGCGACTGCCCTGGTCGGGCTGGTCTTTGCCTGGCGGTATCGCCGCGGTGCCTGGCGCGTGCTCGCGCCGTCCGTCCTGGGCATGGGACTGAGCCTTTCGGCACTGGGCTATCTGGGACAGCCGCTGACATTGTTCCACTGGATGGCCCTGATGCTGGTGCTCGGCGTCGGCGCGAACTACGCCGTTTTCCTGCGTGAAGGCGAGCCGCATGTCCGCCACCGCCCCGGCGCGTCCTTCGCGGGCGTACTGCTTTCGGCGCTGACGGCGTGGCTGTCGTTCGGCCTGCTTTCCCTGAGCACGCTGCCAGCGCTGCAACACTTCGGCATCACACTTTTGCTGGGCATCGGCTTCACGGTGATCTGCGTACCGATCGCCACGCCCGTCACCGAACACGACACGAACGCATGACCACACCCATCCTCCCTGCACCCATCAAGACGCCACGCCGCGTGGTGATCACCGGCATCGGTGGCGTCACGCCCTTCGGTCATGACTGGGCCACGATTCGCGATCGCCTGAAGACGTTCCGCAACGCCGTGCGTTACATGCACGAATGGGATTACTTCGATGCCCTCAATGGTCGACTGGGTTGTCCGGTCGACGACTTTGTCCTGCCGAACTGGCCGCGCAAGCAGGTCCGGTCCATGGGCCGCGTTGCGCAACTGGCGGTCGCCGCAAGCGAACGCGCGCTGGACGATGCCGGTCTGCGCCACGATGCATCCGTCACCGATGGCCGCATGGGCGTGGCCTATGGCTCGTCCGGTGGCAGCGTCGAGCCGTTCCGCGCCATGGGCAACATGCTCGCGACCGGTTCGATGCAGGGCGTGACGGCGACCAGCTACATCCAGATGATGGCGCACACGACGGCCGTGAATGTCGGCGTGTTCCTCGGCCTGAAGGGCCGTATCGTGCCCACGTCGAGTGCGTGCACGTCGGGCAGCCAGGCCATTGGTTACGGCTACGAGGCCATCCAGCAAGGTAAGCAGACGCTGATGCTTTGCGGCGGCGCGGAGGAACTGTCCGGTCCGGGTGCAGCGGTGTTTGACACGCTGTTCGCCACCAGCACGCGCAATGACGATCCCGCGATGACACCACGGCCGTTCGACGCGAAGCGCGATGGCCTGGTCGTTGGCGAAGGTGCCGTAACGCTTGTGCTGGAAGACTACGAACACGCCATGGCGCGCGGCGCGCGCATCTACGCGGAGATCGTGGGTTTCGGCACCAACTCCGATGGCAGCCACATAACGCAGCCGACGGCCGAGACGATGGCCATGGCCATGCGCATGGCGCTGAACGACGCCGGCCTGGCGCCAGGCGACATCGGTTACATCAGCGCGCACGGCACGGCGACCGATCGCGGCGACGTGGCCGAAAGCCACGCGACGGCGACCGTCATGGGCACGCAGACACCGATCAGTTCAATGAAGAGCTACGTCGGCCACACGCTCGGCGCCTGCGGCGCCCTCGAATCGTGGTGGGCGATCGAAATGATGCGTGATGGCTGGTTCGCGCCGACGATCAACCTCACCCATCCTGACCCCGAATGCGCCGCGCTTGATCACGTCACTGGCGAAGGCCGCCAGCTGCGCACGTCTTATGTCATGAACAATAACTTTGCGTTCGGCGGCATCAACACTTCGCTGATCTTCAAGGCGCACGAAGCGTGAGCTCGAACCGCACCACGGCCACCCTGCCCCGCGTCGTCGTTACCGGCACGGGCTCGGTGTCGTGCGCCGGTGTCGGCAACGACGCCCTGCTGTCGGCGTTGCGCGAGCGCCGCAGCGGCATTCGCTACATGTCGCAACTCGCCGACCTGGGCATGCGTTGCCACGTCGGCGGCCCTGTCGATACGCATCAGCTGGACGACCCCGACCGCAAGCTGCGTCGCTTCGTCCCCGCCAACACGTGGTATGCCTGGCAGGCGACGCGCGAAGCGCTGGCCCAGTCGCAACTCGGCGATGCCGTCCTGCGGTCGCCTCGTTGTGGCTTGGTCATGGGTGGCGGAGCGGCGTTGAGTGAACATGAGGCGGCGCTCGACAGTTTCCGCGAGCGCGGTGCGCATCGGCTTTCCCCGTACATCGTTCCGCGCGGCATGAGCAGCGCGCTGGCCGCCGGCCTTGCGCACGCTTTCGGCATCGGCGGCCGCAGCCATGTGATCAGCGCCGCCTGCACCAGTGGTGCACACGCCATTGGCCAGGCCATGGAACTGATCCAGCTCGGCAAGCAGGATGTGGTGATCTGCGGTGGCAGCGAAGAGCTGCACGACACCACTGCGCTCTGGTTCGATGCCATGGGCGCCTTGTCCGTCGCCAGCAACGATGACCCCGAACGCGCCTCACGCCCTTATGACCTCGCTCGCGACGGCATCGTGCTGGCCGCCGGCGCGGGTGTGCTCGTGCTGGAATCCGAGGCGCATGCGCAGGCGCGTGGCGCGCGCATTCTTGGAGAGATCGCCGGTTATGGCGCCGCCACGGATGCGGGCAACATGGTGGGACCCGGTATCGAGGGTCTCGCCCAGGCCATGCACGAAGCGCTGCTGGGCCATGATGATGCGCCTGAGTACATCAACGCGCACGCCTGCTCGACACCCCAGGGCGACCGGGTGGAGTGGGAGGCCATGGCCAAGGTTTTCGCCGGACGCCGCCAGGCAGTTCCCGCATTTTCGTCGATCAAAGGCCTCGTGGGCCATGCGCCCGGCGCCGCCGGTGCCATCGACGCCATCGCCAGTCTGCTCATGATGCGGCATGGATTTCTCAGCGCAGGATCGCCCGTCATCCACGCCGATCCCACCTTTGCCGAAGCCCCCTTGCTGGCTGCCAACGTCGAGCGCGTTACGCGCAGCGTGCTTTCCAACAGTTTCGGCTTCGGCGGCAGCTGCGCTTCGCTGTTGTTGCGCGCACCGAGTGGGGCGGACGCATGATCGATCTGCATATCGCGCAGTGGCGAGCCTGGGCGCCATCCCTGGACAGCAGCGAACGGTGGCAGGCCTGGGCCCATCGACCGTGGACACCGCAGGACAACGGAGAGCAGCCAGCATGCGAATTCCTGCCGCCCATGCAGCGCCGCCGCCTGAGCCGCATGGCACGCATGGCGCTGGAAGTCGCGTGGCCGCTCTGCGGCGAAGATGAGCAATTGCCGCTCGTCTTTGCATCGCGACACGGCGAAACACAACGCACCTTCGCGCTGCTTTCAGACGTCGGCGACGGCCAGCCGCTTTCACCCACGCAGTTCGGCCTTTCGGTGCACAACGCGATCGCCGGCCAGTGGTCGCTGCTACGCGGACAGCATGCCGAGGCCAGTGCCATTGCCGGGGAAGGCGATACGTTCGAGCACGCCATGCTCGAAGCCGCCCTCATGATCGACGCCGGTGCGCCGTCCGTCATTGTCATCATGACCGAGGAGCGGCCACCTGCCGCTTACGACGGCTGGATCGATGACGTGCCGTTTTCCTACGCTGTCGCCCTGCGCGTCACTCGCCGTGAAAAGGCCGGCCAGTCACCCGAGGGGCATTGGCGACTGGCGCTTCGAACATCGACGAGCGACGCAACCAGGCCAGTGTGGCCCCATGCACTTAACGTGCTTCGCGTACTGCTCACTTCGCCTTCCGTACTGGAACACCCATGGAAAACCCGTCAATGGATCTGGCAGCCGATCGCCTGAAGGTCAGGCGCACTGACTTTTACCTGTGGCGCCTGATCGCCACGGCGCTGAGCTTCCTGTTCTTCGGACTGGGCGGCATCGTCCTGCGCGTCCTGATTTTCCCTGTGATTTCACTGTTGCCTGGTGATCACATCGTTCGGCGCAAGCGTGTGCGCGCGGTGATTCGCCTGGCTTTCCACATGCACGTGCAGTTCATGTACCGCACCGGCGTGCTGACCTTCGAGGTGGTGGGCGCGGAGAGGCTGGGTCGCCCTGGCCAGCTCGTCGTCGCCAATCACCCTTCGCTGATCGACGTGGTCCTGCTCGGTTCTCAGATGCGCGATGCCAACTGCATCGTCAAACAGAGCCTTTGGCGCAACCCCTGCATGCGCGGACCGGTGCATGCCGCCGAGTACATCAGCAACAGCGGCAGCCCGGAGATGCTTGAGGAGGCGGCTGACGTGCTGCGCGAGGGCCAGACGCTGATCGTCTTTCCCGAAGGCACCCGTACGACACCCGGCAAGACGCCGGTCTTTCATCGCGGCGCGGCGGCGATCGCCATGCGCGGCGCAAAGATCGTGACGCCGGTCTTCATCTCCGTTACGCCGAGCACGCTGACCAAGGCCGAACCCTGGTACCGCATCCCCGACCGACGTTTCCATGTGCGCCTTCGCGTGGGCGCAGACATCGATCCGGCGCGTTTCAGCGCCGAGGGACCCATGCCGATAGCCTCCCGCCGTCTCAACGATCACCTGCACCACCTCTACGCCAAGGAATTCGCTTCGCCATGAACGACCTGCAACGCGATATCGCGCAACTGATCATCGATACCCTGAACCTGGAAGACCTCCAGCCCACCGACATTCCGCCGGAACAGCCGCTGTTCGGCGAGGGTCTTGGCCTGGATTCCGTGGATGCCCTGGAACTGGCGCTGGCGCTGCAGAAGCGCTATGAGATCCAGATCGCCTCGGACTCGCGTGATGCCCGCCAGCACTTCGCGACCGTCGCCACGCTCGCCGCGTTCGTCGAATCGCAACGCGCCGCATGCGCAAACTGATGCCTCGCTTCGACCACCAACGGATCGCTCACCGATGAAGAAGCTGCTGCTTCCCATGATCGGGGTGTTGTATCCGTTCCTGGTCTACTTCGGCATGGAACATGTGTCCACGCCGATTTTTGCCGTGGCGCTGGGCATCATCTGGCTGATCCGCGCACCGGGCCTGCTGAAGGAGCCGGGCGGTCGCTGGATGGTCGCCGCCGCCCTCGCCTATTGCGCGCTGCTCGCTTTCACCGGCGAGTCGGAAATGCTGCAGTGGTACCCGACCTTGATCAGCGCGCTCCTGCTATTCGCCTTTGGCATCAGCCTTCGCTTTGGCCCGCCCATGGTCGAACGCATTGCACGCGTGCGCGAACCGAACCTGCCGCCGGAGGCCATCCCGTACACGCGCAAGGTCACGTGGGTTTGGGTCGGCTTCTTCATCTTTAATGGCCTCATGTCAACGGCACTGACGCTGTGGGCACCGCTGCACTGGTGGACGCTCTATAACGGCTTCATCGTCTATATGATCATGGGCGTGCTGTTCGGCGGCGAATGGCTGCTGCGCAAAAGGCTCCGCACGACGACATGACGACCTCAGAGCGCCACGATGGCGAAGGCATGCGAGAGCCCCGCGTACTGGGCGTCCAGTCGGACGGCTCGACGTGTACGCTCGACCTTCACTTGCCGCGCGAACTGGCGTGGTTTGCTGGCCACTTCAGGGATTTCCCGGTGCTGCCGGGTGTTGTCCAGTTGCAGTGGGCGCTCGCTTTCGGCGCACGCCATCTCGGCACGCCCGAAGCCTGCCGCCAGCTTGAGATGCTCAAGTTCCAGCGCCTGCTCCGCCCGGAGGATCGCGTGCAGCTTCACCTGATCTGGCATGTCGAGCGCCGGCGATTGCAGTTCGCCTATCGGCAGGGCGAGCTGGAATTTGCGTCCGGTCGCTTTGCCTGGAGTCAGGACCATGACTGAAGCCGCCAGCACGGCGCCGCACTGGGCCCGCCAGAAGGAGCGCGGCAGCTTTGTCCTGATGAAGATCACTGCGGTGATCGCGCGTCGGCTGGGACGCCGCGTGCTGTCGCCCCTCCTGCATGTGATCGTGCTGTACTTTTTTGCGTCGAGCCGGCGCGGCCGGGCCGCCATCCGCGAGTATCAGACGCGCCTGGCCACCTGGAGCGGGCGTCCGGAACTTCAGCCGACCACCCGGCGTGTCTTCGGCCAGTTCATGGCCTTCGCCGAATGCCTGCTCGATCGACTTGACGTCTGGAACGGAACGCTGCGCCTCGAACAGGTCGATATGCGCGACCCCCACGGCGTGCGTCAGCAGTTGCTGGCCAGCCAGCATGAAGGACGCGGCCAGATCCTGGTGTGCACTCATCTTGGCAACCTCGACGTATGTCGCGCGATGGCCGAGCTGGGTGAACAGGTGCCACTCAACGTACTGGTGCATAACCAGCATGTGAGCCAGTTCAATCGACTGCTGGGCGAGGCCGGCGAGCATCGCATGCGCCTGATCCAGGTGACGGAGCTGGATACGGCACTGATGATGGACCTGGCCCAGCGCATTGACCGCGGCGAATGGCTTGCGATTGCGGGCGACCGTGTACCGTTGCATGGCGAACGCTGCGTCACGGTCGATTTCCTGGGCCATCCTGCGCCGTTCCCGCAAGGTCCGTGGCTCATGGCAGGCCTGCTGCGATGCCCGGTCAACCTGATCTGCTGCCTCAAGGTGGACGGTCGCTATCGCATCGAACTGGAACCCTACCTGGCGGCGCCGGCATGGGCGCGTGGCAAGCGCGATGAGGCGATCCAGTCCTGGGTAGCCGGTTATGCACAGCGACTCGCGGCGCAGTGCCTCGAAGCGCCGCAGCAGTGGTTCAATTTTTATCCCTATTGGCAAACGCCGCACGTGGAGAACAAGGATGCGCGCTAACGGCGTAATCAGCGTTGACACCGAAGTGCTCGTGCCCTTCTTCGATGTCGATTCGATGGATGTGGTGTGGCACGGACACTATGTGAAGTACCTGGAAGTCGCGCGCTGCGCGCTGCTGGACCACATCGGCCATAACTACACGCAGATGAAGCAAGCCGGCTACGTGTGGCCGGTCATCGACGTGCAACTGCGCTACGTACGCGCTGCGCGCTTCGGCCAGAAGATCGTCGTGCGCGCCGAACTGGTGGAGTGGCATAACCGCCTTAAGGTGAATTACCTGATCAGCGACGTCGCCACGGGCGAACGCATGACGCGCGCCAGCACCGTACAGGTCGCCGTCAACCTTGCCGGCGACATGCAGCTGGTCTCGCCGCGCGTGTTCACCGATGCGGTCGAGGATTGCCTGAAGCTCCACTCGCTGCTCGACTCCACATCCCATGCCGTGGTCCACGGCTCGCCAGTGACTGCCTGATATGCGCTACGCCAGCCCCACTTACGTCCCCGAAACACGCCTTGGCTTCAAGTTCCTGCGCACGCACACCTGGCAGCACCATGTCCTTCGCGTCGCCATCAACGACCTCAAGCGACTGATCGGCGAGCCCCTGCCCCAGGGTGGCACGCTCGTCGATGTCGGCTGCGGCCAGGGTCGATCGTTCAAAGGGCTCACGACAGCCTTCGCCCCCGACAAGCTCATCGGCCTGGACGCCGACCCGCACAGCATCGAACTCTCGCGCGCCGAAGCCGCGCTCGAAAACATCGGCGTCGAGTTGATGGTTGCCGATTGCGCGAACATCCAGCTGCCTGATGCCTCGGCGGATATCGTGTTCTGCCACCAGACGTTCCATCATCTCGTGGAGCAGGAACGTGCGCTCGCCGAGTTCTGGCGCATCCTCAAGCCAGGCGGCCTGTTGCTGTTTGCCGAATCGACCAGGGCCTATATTGATACCTGGGTGATCCGCTGGTTCTTCCGCCATCCGATGGAAGTCCAGAAGAGCGCCGACGAATACCTCGACATGATTCGCGAACAGGGATTCCGCTTCGAGGCCCGGCACGTGTCGCTGCCGTACCTCTGGTGGAGCCGCTCGCGCGACTTCGGCCTGTTGGAACGCTGGGGCCTGCGCGCGCCGCCGCCGCCCGGCCAGCGCGAAGAAACGCTCGTCAACGTGGCTGCCTGGAAACCGCAGGCCGCCTGATGCAGACCTACCTCAACGAACTCGGCGTGATCTGCACCCTCGGCGAGGGCAAGCGCGCCGTGGCCGAGGCGTTGTTCGCCGGTGACGACAGCGGCATCCGTCAGGAGACGGGCTGGGTTCCGGGCCGGCAGCTGCCGCTGGGCGCGGTGCGCGTGCCGTTACCCGCGATGCCGGCGCACCTTTCGGGCTCACGCGACAATCGGAACAACCGGCTGCTGCTGGCGGCCGCGCAGGAGATTGAAGCGCCACTGCGCGCTGCCGTCGCCGCTTATGGCCCGGCAAGGGTCGGCGTGGTGATCGGCACGAGTACCACCGGCATCCATGAGGCCTGCCAGGGTATTGCCGCCTGGCGCGCCCAGGGACAATGGCCCGACGACTATCGCTACGCCCACCAGGAACTGGGTGCGCCGGCCGCATGCCTGGCCGAATGGCTTGGGGCCTCCGGGCCGTGCTTCGGCATATCGACGGCCTGCACGTCGGGCGCGCGCGCGCTGCTCAGCGCGCAACGCCTGTTGCGCATGGGCCTGTGCGATGCCGTCGTCTGCGGGGGTGTCGACACGCTTGCCGGCCTGCCGATCAACGGATTCCATGCGCTGGAAGCGATGGATTCCGGACGATGCCAACCGTTTTCGCGCAATCGTCGCGGCATCAATATCGGCGAAGCCGCTGCGGTCTTCCTGATGACACGCGAACCCTTCCGCATCGCGTTGCTGGGCGGCGGCGCGAGTTCCGATGCATGGCACATGTCGTCCCCTGATCCGGAGGGGCGTGGCGCGCAGGCGGCCATGCAGGCGGCGCTCGACGATGCCGGGCTCAATGCCAGCGACATCGATTACCTCAATCTCCACGGGACGGCCACCGAGCAGAACGACGCCATGGAAAGCCTGGCCGTGTCACGCCTGTTCGATGCCGCGCTGCCCTGCTCGTCGACCAAGTCGATGACGGGCCATACGCTCGGCGCCGCCGGTGCACTGGAAGCCGCCTTTTGCTGGCTCAGCCTCAACGATGGCCAGGATGAACGCCGGCTTCCTCCGCAGCGATGGGACGGCCAGGCCGATCCGACACTGCCACCGCTTGCGTTCACCCACGTGGGCAGCGCCTTGCCCGCGACAGGCGTGCGCCGACTGATGAGCAACTCCTTTGCGTTCGGTGGCAATAATGCCGCCGTCATCCTCGGAGACGCGACGTGAACCACTGGCAGGTCAGCGACGTGCTGCCCCATTCGGGCGAGATGATCCTTCTGGATGACATCGTTTCCTATGGTCCGGACGACATTGTCTGCACCCGCGCCGTGCGCTCGGGCGACGCCTTTGTCTCGCCGGATGGCAGCCTCCCTGCCTGGGTGGGTGTCGAGTTGATGGCCCAGGCGATCGCGGCATGGTCGGGCTGCCAGTCGCGCGATGCCGGCCAGCCGGTGCGCCTGGGCTTTCTCCTGGGTTCGCGCAGCTACCAGTGCACCACCGACACCTTCCCTGCCGATGCGACGCTTCGCATCGCCGCCACCCGCCAATTCAACGACGATGACGGCATGGGCGTATTCGCCTGTGAAATCACGGGTGCTGGCGCCCGGGCCCAGGCCCGTCTTACCGTATTCAGCCCACAGGACACGACGCTGTTCGCCCAGTCCGACCACCCGGAAATCCGCCATGTCTGAAACCATCCTGGTCACCGGCTCCAGCCGCGGCATCGGCCGCGCCATCGCACTGCGCCTGGCGCATGCGGGCCATGACCTCGTCCTGCATTGCCGTTCGCGCCGCGATGAAGCCGAGGCGGTGGAGGCCGACATCCGCGCACTGGGGCGCGAAGCCCGCATCCTCCAGTTCGACATCTCCGACCGGGCCGCTGCCGCGCAGGCGCTCGAAGCCGACGTGGCTGAGCACGGTGCCTACTACGGGGTTGTCTGCAATGCGGGGCTGACCCGCGATGGCGCGTTCCCGGCGCTCACCAGCGACGACTGGGACCAGGTGCTGCGCACCAACCTCGATGGTTTCTACAACGTCCTGCACCCCCTCATCATGCCGATGATCCGGCGGCGCGCCGCCGGACGCATCGTATGCATCACCTCGGTGTCGGGCCTGATTGGCAATCGTGGCCAGGTGAACTACAGCGCCTCCAAGGCCGGTGTCATCGGCGCGGCCAAAGCCCTGGCCATCGAGCTGGCCAAGCGCAAGATCACCGTCAACTGCGTGGCCCCCGGCCTGATCGATACGGACATGCTCAGCGATGACCTTCCCATGGAGGAAATCCTCGCCATGATTCCGATGCAGCGCATGGGATCACCCGACGAAGTCGCCGCCGCCGTCGCCTTTTTGGTCAGCCCGGAGGCCGGCTACATCACGCGCCAGGTGCTGGCTGTCAACGGCGGACTCTGCTGAAACGCTTTCCCTCAGGCCCGTCTCGCAGGGACGGGCCTCATCTGCACCCACCCTAAGGAGATCCACCGCATGCATGCTGTCCACAAGACTGTTCTCGCCGCCCTGCTGCTCACCTTGCCGGTCGCCAGCATGGCCGCCGATCGCATCGTTCATCTGAACTTTGCCGACGTCGTCGCCGAGGCGCAAAAGAACGGCAACATCGACGGTAGCGTGAAGTTCTACCTCGCGGGCAATACCCCGCAGGGTTCGGTCAAGGTGGTCAAGGAGCACGTGTCGGCCAATCGCAAGACCAACGCCTTCGGCAAGAAAGACGCCGTGTCGTGTGCCTGGGTTTTGCAGTCGGTGCTCACGGCGCTACAGGACGAGGCCAAGGAAGCGGGCGCCAATGCCGTCATCGATATCGTCAGCAACTATGACGACGTCGAATACAAGGATGCCGAGAACTACGAATGCCACGCGGGCTTCCTGATGTCCGGCGTGCAGATGAAAGCCAAGCTGGCCAAGATTCCGTAAGACGGTCCACGAAGCCGCCGCATCGCGCGGCGGCTTCGCCACTCAGATCGGCAGCACGGCGTGCCCGTGTTGCACGGGAAAGCGCTGCGAAGCCAACGCCACGTCGTTGCAGAAGTGCTCCAGCGTTTGCTGGCTCACGACGAACTTCAATGTGCTAACCGCTCGCATCGCATCCGAAAGGGCGTGGAGACTGACGCCGGAACCCGGCGCGACCATCACGACGGTGACGGCAATGCAATCGTCGCTGACCAACCGCTGCAGATGCATGCCCAGGCAGTCGCCCGTACTGCCAAGCCGCAGTTCGTCGTGACGCTCGTCCCTGTAGATCGACAACTTGCGATGCCAGGCCAGCAGATCCACGGCCGACAGCAGGCTTCCGCAGGCATGCATATCGCCCATGCCCGTCACGCAGCTGGCGTCGGCCAGCAGTGCGTTGCGTTGCCAGGCATCCGCCGCACGAGGCGCCGCGCGGCCAAACAGCGACAGGTTGAAGCCACCCAGGGTGACCACCAGATGCGCGACGGCGTCACGGGAACCCGTCGCGGGCTCCGTGTCACGAAATCCAAACAGGGTAACGAGGCCTCCGAGCAAGCTCGGAAGCACTAGCAGGCCTCTGGTGTCCATACTCCCCGGGTCCCCACCTCTTGGTGCGCCGAAGCTTGAGGCTTGGCAAGGGTTTGCGCAATCGGACAGTTTCGGGGGGCGCCGATGCCATGAACGGGTCAACGTTTGCCGCGTGATGCCGTCCACAAGCCGCGCCACGATAACGTTTACCTGGATGCTCCGCTCCGCTTGATGCACCGCGCCAAGGGGGAAGGGTCGCCCTGCGCTACGATAGCGGACCCCATCCCCCGGAGTGAGCGATGCGCCCGTTTCCCCTTGGTGACGAGATCGACATGCTGCGCGACAGCGTGCACGCCTTTGCGGAAAAGGAGATTGCGCCGCGCGCCACCCAGATCGATCACGACAACCATTTCCCGGCCGACCTGTGGCGCAAATTCGGCGAGATGGGCCTGCTTGGCATGACGGTGCCGGAAGAGTACGGCGGCACCGGCATGGGCTTCCTGGCCCACATGGTCGCCATGGAAGAGATCTCCCGGGCGTCTGGTTCGGTCGGCCTTTCTTATGGCGCCCACTCCAACCTGTGCGTGCAGAATCTCTACCACAACGGTAACGAAACCCAGCGACGCAAGTACATCCCCAAGCTGTGCAGCGGCGAATACGTCGGCGCGCTGGCCATGAGCGAACCGGGTGCCGGTTCGGACGTCGTGGGCTCGATGAGCTGCCGCGCCGAGCTCAAGGGCGACGTGTGGGTCGCCAACGGTTCGAAGATGTGGATCACCAACGGACCGGACGCCGATGTGCTGCTGGTTTACATGCGCACCGCGCCCCGTGTCGCCGGCAGCCGCTGCATGACGGCCTTCATCATCGAAAAGGGCATGAAGGGATTCAGCACCGCGCAGAAGCTCGACAAGCTCGGCATGCGCGGCTCGAACACTTGCGAGCTGGTATTCGAGGATTGCGAAATCCCGGCTGAAAACATCGTCGGCGAAGTCAACGAAGGCGTGCGCGTACTGATGAGCGGCCTCGACACCGAGCGCCTGGTGCTCTCGGGCGGCCCCATTGGCATCATGCAGTCCGCCATGGACCTCACGTTGCCGTACGTGCGCGAGCGCAAGCAGTTCAATGCGCCCATCGGCACGTTCGGCATGATGCAGGCCAAGGTGGCTGACATGTACACCGCGCTGCAGTCGTCGCGTGGATTTGCATACATGGTGGCGCAGCAGTTCGACAGCGGCCTCAAGTCGCGCATCGACCCGGCCGCTTGCCTCCTCAATGCCTCGCAGAACGCCGTGAAGGTGGCTCTTGAAGCGATCCAGGCACTGGGTGGCAATGGTTACATCAACGAATTTCCGGCCGGCCGCCTGCTGCGCGACGCAAAGCTTTACGAAATCGGTGCAGGTACCAACGAAATCCGCCGCATGCTGATCGGGCGCGAGTTGTTCCACGGTAAGTCGTGAGTACCGGGAGGGGCCGCCGTCGCGGTCCCTCCTCTGCAGCTACCAAGGCAACGCCAGCGTCATCGAGACAACACCTGCGTGCTCGCGATCGCCCGTGACCTCATCGACGCCGGCGCTCAGCTGTGCGCCATCCACGCCATCCCACCTGAGGCTGCCGCCGAATACCGTGCCGCGACGTGCGACGCCGATGCCGCCAATCGGGGCCCACTGGTCGAACGCCTGGAAACTGGCATCCTGCACTTCGCCGTGCATCCCGAAGGCGCGCTGCCACAAGGAATGGCCTTCAAGTACCAGGCGGTTGCTTCGCCAGTTCCAGCCTCGCGACATTCGCAGCCCCATACCGCCCAGCCAGCGCGAACTCGTGCTGGCACCCGCCTTCAGACCGAAACCCGCGCCGCCCAGCTCATCGAACCCGCGGTCGTGCACCTGCGTGTACTGAAGGCTCGCGTAGGGCGTGAGGTCAAACACATCCCACCGCCACGGCGCGCCCAGCTCGCCATAACCCAGGCTGTAGCTGCCGCCGCCATCGTCGCCGACACTCATCGGGGTTGCGCCCAGCATCAGGCTTCGATGCATCGTCTGGCGATAACTGCCCAGTGCGACGCGCCCGAATCCATACCACCGGTCGGATACCGTACCCGCGTAGCCGCTCGCCTCCACGGATTGCTGACTCTGCCAGTCGTCGCTGGCATGGAGGCGGCCCATGCCCCGGGTCTGACTAACGCTGAATCCGACGACTTCTGAGTCGAGGTGAAGATCCCTGCCAACCATCCAGCCGGCCATGTCCGCACCGACGCTGTCGTAACCGTTCCGCGTGAGGTTGCCGCGATAGCCGAGGCTCTGGCTCCAGATGCTGTCTGCCGGTCCACCCGACAGCGCCATGAACCGGTCCGACACCGCGCGCGATCCCGCGTCGATAGCCTGCAGGGTCATCGACAGACTGGCGGCATGCAGCTGCCCCGCAAGCGAATGCAGGGATTGCTGCGCCATCGACAAGCCGCTCGACTGCTGGAGGCTGGCAGCCGCCTGTAGTGTCGATCCGCTCGCAGCCGATGCAGCCGTACTGTTGAGCGTCGCGAACGCGCCGTCCACGCGCTGCGCCGCGGCGAGTGTCGTCGCTGTGTACTGCATGCCCGGCACCGCCGATGCTTGCACTTGCGACACATTCAGCCACACTTCCTTGCTGCCGTAGTTGAGCGTCGCCGTCAGGAACACGCCCGGCGCGAGATTCAAGGCGTTGAACGTACCGGAGACGCCGGTATCGGCCTGGATGACCGACGTATGGGAACTGGCGACGTAACCGCTTGCCGCCCCCATGACATAGAGATCGCCTCCGAGCAGGCTGGCCACGCCGACATGAAGCACATAACCCAGCTCGAGGGCGAGACGCCCGCCGGCGTACTGCGTGTACTGATTCTGGATGGTGGTGTTCCCGCCGGCCACAACGAGCACGCCCTGATTGTCGACCGCATTCGAGACGGTGGCCGTCCGCGAGAGCGTCGCTCCCGGGAGGATGCTCACACGGCCCAGTAACGACACCGCCGACAACACCCCGGCCGCTACCGTCGTGGCACCGGCGTACGTCGAAGGCTGGGTGAGCAGCAAGGTACCGCTGCCCTGCTTGGTCAGTCCGCCCGCGCCGCTGATGGCGTTGTTCCACTGCGACGTGCCATCGAAGCTCACCGTGACATCGCCCCAATCGAAACGCGCGGGCCCGTTGACCGCCTTGCCGACGTTGAGCAGGCCATAGCCAAATGTCGCATCGGGGCCGGGCGTACCCAGATCCGTCGCCGTTCCAAGCAAGGTCTGGCGCACCAGGTCATTGGTGAAATAGGGGTAGGCCTGCCACACCAGCGCCGCGGCACCCGACACCTGCGGTGCGGCGAATGACGTGCCGCTGACCCAGAGCAGGTTCTGGCTGGTCGTCGTATCGGATTTGCTGCTCACGATGACGTCGCCCGGTGCCGCCAGGCAACTGGACATCATGCTTCCGCACTTGTTGGAGTAACTGGCCAGCTGATCGGGATGATTGCTGTCCACGGCCACCACCGTCAGCCAGCCCGGCATCACTTCCGGGACACGCAGGGGCAAGGCGGCCGCGTCACTGGGGTTGGCCGCGCTGTCATTGCCTGCGGCAAACACAACCAACCCGCTCCAGTCGTGCACGAACGGGTAGTACGCATTGCGGAAACTCAGTGTCGTGGCGGTATCGGTGGCACTCCAATACACACCGCCCCAGGAGTTGTTGACGATCTTGACGCCGCGCGCCATGAAATCCGCATTGATGGCGCCAAGCGGATCGGCGTTGGATGCGTGATTCCCCTGGCCGGAACCGTCGTCCTTGGGCGCGACGTCATCGATCAGCCGCGCCGATACCAGTTTTGCCGCCGGTGCGATGCCTCCCGGAAGCGCCCCGAAGGCGGTACCCGCGGCCACTTCGCTGACCCAGGTTCCATGTCCGACCACGTCATCGACACTGGTGTTGTTGGTCTGGGGATCGACGTAGATCAGCTCGTCGATCACGCGCCCGGCCAGCATGGGATGGTTACGCATGATGCCGCTGTCGACCACGCCGATGGTGACGCCGGCGCCGGTGTAGCCCGCCGCATGGGCCGCATAGGTGTTGGTGATGGCGAGCTGGGCATCGATGGGCGGTTGCTGGGCCGCAGCCGCCGGTGGCGTAACCGGCGCAGACGGCGGCGACGTCGTGGGACGCGTGCCCCCGCTGCCTCCCCCGCCGCAGGCTGCCAGGCCAAGTGCCAGACCGATCACCGGAAGCCATCGCCCCCGGCAGAGCGCACAGATACTCATGATCGTTGCCCCCAGAATGCCCCTCAGCGAATCCGGCCGCGTGATCCCGGCGCCTCCCCAGGCCGCCGTAAACATCGTTATAACGCCAATTTGCCGCTTGTCACGGACGGCTGCGATAATCCTAGGGATCAGTCATGGGCGCCTGCGCCCGAATCAGTCCCTGCGGAGATCCTCATGTCGGACGTCAGTGTTGTCATCGTCGGTGCCAAGCGCACGGCCATCGGTTCGTTCCTCGGCCAGTTCACCGGCGTGCCCTCGCCCACGCTGGGCGCCACCGCCATTCGTGCGTCGCTGGAGCAGGCGGGTGTCGCCGCCCAGGATGTCAACGAAGTGTTGATGGGCTGCGTGTTGCCGGCGAACCTCGGCCAGGCTCCCGCTCGTCAGGCAGCGCTGCAGGCCGGCCTGCCGGTCGCCACCGGCTGCACCACTGTCAACAAGGTGTGCGGCTCGGGCATGAAGACCATCATGATCGGCCATGACCTCATCAAGGCCGGCTCGGCCGCGGTGGTCGTCGCAGGTGGCATGGAGTCCATGACCAACGCCCCGCACATGGTCAATGCCCGTACCGGCATCCGCTATGGCGACGGCACCCTGGTCGACCACATGGCGTGGGATGGCCTGACCAACCCGTACGACGGCAAAGCCATGGGCGTGTTCGGCGAACTGTGCGCCGACAAGTACCACTTCACCCGCGAAGAGCAGGACGCCTTCGCCATCGAGTCGGTCAAGCGTGCGCAGGCCGCGCAGCAGAACGGCGCGTTCGCCGACGAAATCGTTCCGGTGACCGTGGCCAGCCGCAAAGGCGAAGTGAAGGTCGACACCGACGAGCAGCCGGGTCGTTCGGACGTGGCCAAGATCCCGACCCTCAAGCCGGCTTTCCGCAAGGAGAACGGCACCATCACCGCCGCCAGCTCGTCGAGCATCTCCGACGGCGCCGCCGCTGTGGTGCTGATGTCCGCCGATGACGCCAAGGCACGTGGTGTCAAGCCGCTGGCCCGCATCGTGGCCCACGCCACCCAGTCGCAGGAGCCGGAGTGGTTCACCACCGCGCCGATCGGCGCGCTGACCAAGGTGCTGGACAAGGCCGGATGGAAGGTCGAGGACGTGGACCTGTTCGAAATCAACGAAGCCTTCGCCGTGGTGGCCATGGCACCGATGCGCGAGCTCGGCATTGCGCATGAGAAGCTCAACGTCAATGGCGGCGCCTGCGCCCTGGGTCACCCGATCGGTGCCAGCGGCACGCGTCTCGTCGTTACGTTGTTGAATGCATTGAAGGTCCGCGGCCTCAAGCGCGGCGTGGCCTCCCTGTGCATTGGCGGTGGCGAGGCCACGGCCGTCGCCATCGAACGCCTCGACTGACGATTCCCCGGGTTGGCCGATTATCCCCCGCTTATGAAAGGGGGATAACCGGAGATGACGTTGTTAAATAAAGATCTGGCGCAATTTCCGCGAAAGCGCTATTAATACGCCCGCCAAACGGCATTCCACGGCAAAGGAGATTCACAATGAAGTTCACGCGTACCCTACTCGCCTCCGCGCTCGTCGCGCTGCTGGCGGCTTGCAGCAACGGCGCGCAGGATTCCGCGCAGGACGCCCAGAAGTCGGCTGACCAGGCTCAGCAGTCGGCTGACCAGGCGCAGCAGGCTGCTGCGCAGGCTCCGGGCACGGCGACCGACCAGGCCGCTGATCAGGCCAAGGCTGCTGCTGACGCTGCCAGCCAGGCTGCTGGCCAGGCTCAGCAGGCTGCTGCTGCCGCCACCACTGCTGCTGCTCCGACTGCTGCCGACGCCGTCGACCAGGCCAAGGACGCTGCTTCCAACGCCGCCGACCAGGCTGGCAAGGCTGCTGACGCTGCCAAGGACGCTGCTGGTGCCGCCAAGGACGCAGCTGACAAGACCAAGGACGCGATGAAGGGTCACTAATACCCTTTGTTTGCTCCAGGAAACCGGCCGCCTCGCGCGGCCGGTTTTTTTATGGGCGCGTGTAAATCTTGCATGGTGTTGTTGCAACGCGGCGAACGACGCGCCGCATAATCGTCGGAAGCCTGCGTTACCGGATTTTCCGTGCATCGCTGCAGTGCATTTCGAATGCGCCGCGCCCGCCGCTATCATCGTGCATTCCCACACGATGGCAGCCAAGCACGATGAGCGTCCTCGCTTCGCAGATCGATCCCCGCGCCCCGGAGTTTCAGGCCAGCAGCACGCACCTGCGTGGATTGGTGGATGACCTGCGACGCGAACTGGCGCGCAGTGCGGAAGGAGGTGGCGAAAAGGCCCGCGAGAAGCACACGTCGCGCGGCAAACTGCTGCCGCGTGAGCGCATCCGCGCCCTGCTCGATCCGGGCTCGCCCTTCCTCGAGCTGTCGCCACTGGCGGCCCATGGCATGTACGACGATGCCGCGCCCGCCGCCGGCATCATCACGGGTATCGGCCGGGTCAATGGCCAGGAAGTCCTCGTGGTCGCCAATGACGCGACGGTCAAGGGTGGCACCTACTTCCCCATGACGGTGAAGAAACACCTCCGGGCGCAGGAAGTCGCGCTGGAGAACCGCTTGCCCTGCATCTACCTGGTGGATTCCGGCGGCGCCTTCCTGCCGCTCCAGGACGAAGTGTTTCCCGACAAGGAGCACTTTGGCCGCATCTTCTTCAACCAGGCGCGCATGTCGTCACTGGGCATCCCGCAGATCGCTGTCGTCATGGGTTCGTGCACGGCCGGCGGCGCGTACGTTCCGGCCATGAGCGACGAAACCATCATCGTTCGTGAGCAGGGAACCATCTTCCTGGGCGGTCCTCCGCTGGTGAAGGCGGCGACCGGCGAAATCGTGGACGCCGAAGCACTCGGCGGCGCGGACGTCCATACGTCGGTTTCCGGCGTCGCCGATCATTTTGCCGAGAACGATGCGCACGCCCTGTCGATCGCGCGCGACATCGTCGCCAGCCTCAATCGCAAGAAGGACATGCCGCTCGCCCTGCGCGCGCCGGTCGAACCCAAATTCAGCGCCGAGGAACTCTACGGCGTGATTCCGCTCGATACGCGCCGCCCCTTCGACATTCGCGAAGTCATCGCACGTATCGTCGACGGCTCGGAGTTCCACGAGTTCAAGGCGCGTTACGGCAAGACCCTGGTCTGCGGCTTTGCCCACATTCACGGCTACCCGGTCGGCATCGTCGCCAACAACGGCATTCTCTTCTCCGAAAGCGCGCTCAAGGGTGCGCATTTCATCGAGTTGTGCAACCAGCGCAACGTGCCGCTGGTGTTCCTGCAGAACATCACCGGCTTCATGGTCGGCAAGAAATACGAGAACGCCGGCATCGCGAAGGATGGCGCCAAGATGGTGACCGCCGTGGCGTGCTCACACGTCCCCAAGTTCACCGTCGTGATCGGCGGCAGTTTTGGTGCTGGCAACTACGCCATGTGCGGCCGCGCCTATGGCGCCCGCTTCCTGTGGATGTGGCCGAATTCGCGCATCAGCGTGATGGGCGGTGAACAGGCCTCGTCCGTGCTCGCGACCGTCCGCCGGGATGGCCTGGAAGCCGGCGGCAAGTCCTGGAGCGCCGAGGACGAGGAGGCCTTCAAGGCCCCCATCCGCGATCAGTACGAGCGCCAGGGCCACCCCTATTACGCCAGTGCCCGACTGTGGGACGATGGCATCATCGATCCTGCGGATACCCGTCGCGTCCTGGGCCTGGCCATCTCGGCCTCCCTTAATGCGCCGATCGAACCGCAACGCTTCGGTGTTTTCCGCATGTAAGGCAAGAAAGCGCTCTTCAACAGGGGGAAGAAGCTTGTACGCCAGCACTACTCGTGCGGCCATCCAGACCTGGATGGCTGCCGTTCGGTATGGAACCGAACTGTCCACGCGCAGGAAGCGTCGCGATGCACGACGCGTTTGAGCGACTGGGCCTCGCCGCCGACGCCAGCGAGCTGGACATCAAGCGCGCGTATGCTCGTTTACTGAAGGCATGTCGGCCCGACGAGGATCCGGTCGCCTTCCAGCAACTCCACGACGACTATCAGTCGGCGCTTTCCATCTGCCGCGCCCGCCAGCCGGATGGGCGGGCCGTCCGCATGCCGTCGCCGCCGACGACATCACCGGCAGGCCCCGACGCTCCTGCCTCATCGGGGCCCCTGGCCGCCAGTGCGCCGCTCGACTTCCCGACCTTCATGCGCGAGCTATCCGTGCAGGGCATCCTCGACGACCCGTTGCGCCTGCGCCGCTGGCTGGATGGACGACCGGAATTCTGGTCGCTGGACACGAAGCAAAGTACCGGCCGCTCCCTGCTGCTGGCGATGACCGAAGAGCCGTTACCCCTGTCGAACGCCAATTTCGATACCCTGATGGCTTTCTTTGGGCTCGACGAGCTGGTGCGCGGCATCGATCCCGCACTGGTGGTGCTGCTTCGTCGTCGCTGCCAGACATCCTATGCGCCGGTCGGTCTGTTTCTGGCCCAGCAAGTGTCGCGCACGCCCACCGACACCCTCAGCCCGCACTACGTGGCAAGGACGTTCCTCAGCACCTGGGCTGACATGCTTCGCGCAGGCAACGCCAGTCAGCTCGGTGCGTGGCTCACCCTCACCACGTTGCTTTGGGATGCGCTCGACACCACGCAGGCCAGTCGCGATGTCCTGGAGATCGTGCGCACCCAGCGACCAGCCATGACATCAGCGAGCTACGACGTCATGGCTGCGTTTTTTGACTGGCCACGCGACGCACTCGCGACGCATGACATGACGCACGCGCAGGCAAAAAGCGATCGCCACCTCGCGTGGCTGATGTCGGACGGCCAAAGAAACGAACTGGCTCGCACGGTAAGGCCGCCCAAGGACCGCTACGTCGATGTCCAGCTCGCACAAAAAGCTTGTCAGTTGCTCAAGCGGCCATTCTCCTGGACATACACGCTCTGGCTTTGCCTCTCACTGCATATCCCGGGACATCTGCATGTGTTTCTGTCGCGCCTGAGAGAGGCCTGCGGCATCGGCCCCTCGGAAGCCTCGGTGCTCGACCGGTATTTCGACGCGCGCGCTGTGCGGTTCTGGTCGGACGCGGGTGACACCCGCCGCATGAGTGCCGCGCGTGGGCTGATGTATCTGGCGCGAACCCAGTTCGTGCTCTTGCTTGAAGCCATCGCCTTGCTGTCACTGGGCCCGTTCTTCGGCGTTCCGTTGCATGCGATTTCACGGTGGGCACCTGTGATGCTTGCGACGCTGGCATGCGGCATCGCCTGGTACACCTTCGATGCGCTGCTCTTCTGGCAGCGACGCCCGCCGCCGGCCCATCCGGCCGGCCGCGTGGCGCATGCGGCGCTCATCCCTTTCCTCGCAGGCATCACGGCCGCTGCTGGCCTGGCATGGCCCGCCTGGTATGCACCGACAGAGGGCGCCGCCATCGTGGTGCTCCTTTTTGCCGCGCTCCGCTATGTCTCAGGCGATGCAGAACGGCGCGTCGGGGCCATCGTGCTGATCGCCATGCCGTTCCTCGCGGAGTACCTCCTGCGCTCGAGGCACTTTCTGAATGACGTCGACCTTCCCCTGCTGAAGTGGACGCTCGAGCCCTTCTGCCTGGCCGCCGTGGCGATCGTGTTCTGGTTGCAGTGCCCTCGCCCACCGTCGGCATCACCGGACGCACCAGCGGCGTGATCGCACCGCTCAGCACGCGCCTTATCTTCAACCATACGTCGAAACAGGAACTACCCGCATGATCGTCGGAATCGACCTGGGCACCACCCATTCGCTCATAGGCCGCTTCGACGCGGAAGGTCCTCGCCTGTTCCCCAATGCCCTGGGCGAGTTCCTGACGCCGTCCGTCATCAGCGTGGATGACGAAGACCACATCATTGTCGGGCAGGCGGCCCGTGACCGCATGGTCTCTCATCCGGCCAGCAGCGTTGCGTCCTTCAAGCGCTGGATGGGTTCCGCGCGCGATACCCGCCTGGGGACCCGCAACTTCCGGCCCGAGGAGCTTTCCGCACTGGTCCTGCGCTCGCTCATCGCCGACGCGGAAGCCGCAACGGGCGAGAAAGTCACCGAAGCCGTGATCAGCGTGCCCGCCTATTTTTCGGATGCCCAGCGTAAAGCGACGCGCGCCGCGGGCGAGCTGGCCGGCATCAAGGTGGAGCGCCTCATCAACGAACCGACCGCGGCCGCCCTGGCGTACGGATTGCAGGCGCAGCGCGATGGTGCCCGCTTCCTGATTTTCGACCTGGGCGGCGGCACCTTTGACGTGTCGATCCTGGAGCTCTTCGATGGCGTCGTCGAAGTCCACGCCAGCGCGGGCGATAACTTCCTTGGTGGCGAGGATTTCCTGGATGTGCTGGAGGAGGCGTTCTGCGCCGACAACCAGATCCAGGCCAACAAGCTCGCCCCGGGCGAACGTGGCCAGCTGCGTCGTCGCCTTGAGCGTGCCAAGCGCGAACTCACCCATGCCGCCCAGGCATCCGTCGATGTCAGCCTGGGCGAACGTCAGATCGTCTGGTCCATCGATGAAGAGACGTACACGCGACGGTGCGACGGCCTGGTACAACGCCTGCGCGCGCCGCTGGAGCGTGCAATGCGCGACGCGCAGCTGCAACCCAGCCAACTGGACGAGATCGTCCTCGTCGGTGGCGCCAGCCGCATGCCACTGGTCGCCCGCGTCGTTTCGCGCATGTTTGGTCGACTGCCCCTGCGGCATGTCAATCCCGATCAGGCCATTGCCATGGGTGCCTGCGTCGCCGCCGGGCTCAAGGCGCGCGATGCACGCCTCGAAGAAGTCATCCTCACGGATGTCTGTCCTTACACGCTTGGCGTGGAGATTTCGCGCCGTGATGAGCGCGGACAGATTCAGAACGGCTTTTTCTCGCCCATCATCCATCGCAATTGCACGGTCCCCGTCAGTCGCGAAGAAGTTTATTCCCCCATGCACGACGACCAGCCTCAGGTCAGGCTGCGGATCTACCAGGGCGAGAACCCAATGGTCGAGCGCAATATTCTCCTGGGAGAGATCCTCGTGCCACTGGAGCGCGGGATTCCCAAGGACGAGAACGGCGTTCGCCTTCGCTTCACGTATGACATCAACGGCGTGCTTCAGGCCGAGGCGCTGGTCCTGCGCACCAACCAGCGTTTCGAACTCATTCTTGAACAGAATCCAGGCTTGCTGAGCCAGGAAGAGATACGTCGTCGCCTGGCAGAGCTTGAACACATCAAGATCCATCCGCGCGAGAAGCAGGAGAACATCGCCGTGCTGGCGCGCGCGGAACGCATGTACGAAGAGCATCTGCACCACCGCGACCTGGTGCAGGGCTGGATCGCCCAGTTCCGGATGACCCTCGACTCCCAGGACGAACTGGTGATTCGTGAGCATCGCAAGCAGTTCATGGGTGCGCTCGACCAGCTCGAAAGCCAGAACGGATGAGTATCTACAAGATCCTTGGCATCGAACCGGACGCCGATGAGCGTGCGATCAAGCGCGCCTATGCCCAGCGCATGCGCAGCTGTCGACCTGACGAAGATCCTGAAGGATTCCAGCGACTCAACCAGGCGTACAAGCAAGCGTTGAAGGCATCGGCCAGGCAGCCGTCCGGGGCAGCGGGGGCGACATCACCGCCACCGACGCAACTATCGGTCGACCTCGCGACGAGCGAACACGCGTCGAACCCACCGTCACATTTGTCCGAGCGGCCCCGGCACAAGCCCCGCTCGTCGACGCGAACACCCAAGTCGACGCTGCTTTCTCCGGCAAAGTTGCTGCCACTCGTGCTCGACGTGGCCGCTGAGGGAAATGCCGACGGCCTGCTCGCCTGGCTGAAGCAACGCGAGGAACTTTGGTCGATCGAGGCCAAGGCGCAAGTCGGCAAGCTACTGATGAAACAGTTCAACAAATCTCCGCCCATGCCATCGAGCTGCTTCGAAACCTTGCTGGCATTCTTCGACCTGGATCTCATACGAGGTTTCGACAACCCGTATGTCATTGACGATCAGCGCACCCGAGGCATCATGGCGTGGGAGCTCCTGCCGGCGCAGTCAAGGGAGCTTGCGCGACATACGCGTATTTTTGGCAAGCGACAGCCCGAGCCCAAACTTGCGCAGCGCATCGTTCAACGACTCTCCGGGAGCTTTCGTTTCTGGCCGATGCTCTGGTTGTTGGTTCCCCGCGGCCGCCCCGACCACATCACCAACTTCTTGCGAACTTTCTCGCGCGGACGCCTGAGCCTGCTGCTGAACTTCTTCGATGAGAAGTCCCTGAAGTTTCTGTTCGACGCCGACGATCACTCGCGCATGGCGCAGCCACGATTCATCCTCGGTACGGCTCGCGTGCTCCTGGCGCTACTGTTCGTCGTCGTGGTGTCCGGGGGCTTCGTGCTGGTTGTCAACCAACTGAACACCGAGAACCCGTTGGAGTGGTCGGGTTACGGAGGGTGGGTGCTGCTGTGTGTCATGGCGGCAAGCCTCTGGCTCCCCTACGCCGGCGCGATGGCACTCCAGCATTGGCAGGCCGCGCCACAAAAAGCCAGGGATTCGCCCGCACGTTGGGCGTTCATCCCCCTGCTGTGCTGCCTGAGCTATCTCACGCTCCTTCTGCTCGGGGACAATCCGGTTCCCGTGGCCTCGGTGGCCATCGCCGCGCTTTGGCTGGCTTTCCACCGTCTCCACCGTCGCCATCCGGCCGGCAAGCCCGTGTCGGGCATTCGCCCCTACGTTTATGTGTTCATCCTGGAGCTGCCCGTATCGCAATTCAGCGCCATCGGCTGGGGCGAGTGGTGGGCGCTTACGGCCGTCAACCTGGTGACGATGGGGTATTGGACGACGGACTTGATCAAGACGCTTCGCCAGAAGCGACGCGCACGGACTCGATGATGCCGGGCCGAACGCTCAGCCCTTGTTGCGCGGACGAAATTCCAGCGGCTGCACATCCGGCCGCGCGTTGGCGGGAGGCTTCGGCCCGCAACTACCGCATGTTCCACAGCCATCGCCGCAGTTCCCCGTGGCGCTGGCTGGCTGCAACCATCGGCCCATGGCCTGCACCCACGGCTTTCGCCAGGGCTTGTTGAGCGACGCGGAAGCCGATGCCATCCAACGGGTGCTGGTACCCGGCAGCAGGCGGCGGAAGGCGAAGATCGCGCTGCCCAGGACGAGCGCGCCGATGATGATCGCCTGCACCACCGCGAAGGTCGTCACGACAGCGCCCTCGCCACCTGGTACGTGATGAGCGAAGCCAGGTAGGCCAGCGCAAACAGGTAACCGGCCGCGATGCCGACGTTGCGCCAGGAGTTGGTTTCGCGGCGGATCACAGCGAGCGTCGACATGCACTGCGGCGCGAAGACATACCAGGCCAGCAGCGACAGCGCGGTCGCCAGCGACCATTGGTTGGCGATGACCGGACCCAGCTGCGTCGCGAGCGTGTCATCCGAGCCGGACATCGCATACACGGTACCCAGCGCCGACACCGCCACTTCACGAGCGGCCAGGCCCGGGATCAGCGCAATGCAGATCTGCCAGTTGAAACCGATCGGCGCAAACACGTATTCCAGCGCGCGACCGATACGGCCGGCGAGGCTGTAATCGATGGCCGGCTGAGTTGCGCCGTCCGGTGGAGCCGGAAAGCTCGAAAGGAACCACAGCAGCACCGTCAGCGCGAGAATGATGCCGCCGACGCGCTTCAGGAAGATCTTGGCGCGCTCCCAAAGGCCGAGCGCCACGTCGCGCACGTTGGGCATGCGGTACGACGGCAGCTCCATCAGCAGCGCATGCTCGCTCTTGTCCTTGCGGAAGCGCTTGATGACGAAGGCGACGATCAGCGCGCTGACAACGCCCGCCACGTAGAGCGTGAACAGCACGATGCCCTGCAGATTGAAGATGCCCCACACCGTCTGCTGCGGAATGAACGCGGCGATCAGCAACGTGTACACCGGCAGGCGTGCCGAACAGGTCATCAGCGGTGCCACCAGGATGGTGGTCAGGCGGTCGCGCGGATCGGTGATGCTGCGCGTCGCCATGATGCCGGGGATCGCGCAGGCGAAACTCGACAACAGCGGAATGAACGCACGGCCCGTGAGACCCGCCTTGAACATCATCCGATCGAGCAGAAACGCCGCGCGTGGCAGATAACCCGATTCCTCGAGAATCAGGATGAACAGGAACAGGATCAGGATCTGCGGCAGGAACACCAGCACGGCGCCGAGGCCGGCGAAGATGCCGTCGGTCAGCAGACTGTGCAGCGCACTGCCCTCGGGCACCGCCGCCGCGACCCAGCCACCCAGGTCGGTGATGCCGCCTTCGATGAGATCCATGATCGGCTGCGCCCAGGAAAACACCGCCTGGAAGATCATGAACATCAGCACCGCCAGGATGCCCAAGCCCAGCACCGGATGCAGCACCCAGCGATCGATGGCGTCGTCGATGGCCGACGTATCGCGTGGCATGGTGACCGTGGCGGCAAGGATCTCGCGCACCTGCGCATGAAGACTCGCGCGGCTGACCGCATCGTCCGGCTGCGCCGGCGCCGCCTCGGGAATCTCGCCATCGACGCGTTCAATCAGCGCCTTCGCGCCGCCACGCTTCACCGCGATGGTTTCGACCACCGGCATGCCAAGTCGACGCTGCAACTCAGGCACGTCGATCACGATGCCGCGACGACGGGCCGCATCCATCATGTTCAGTGCGAGTACCACCGGGCGACCGAGCCGTTTCACTTCGAGCACGAAGCGAAGATGCAGACGCAGATTGGTGGCATCGGCCACGCAGACGATCAGGTCCGGTGCGGCTTCACCCGGATAATTGCCTTCCAGCACGTCGCGCGTGATCTGCTCGTCCGGGCTGGTGGTATCGAAGCTGTAGGTGCCCGGAAGATCGAGCAGCTGCAGCAGGCGGCCGGACGGTGCGGTGAAGCGACCTTCCTTGCGTTCCACCGTGACACCCGCGTAGTTCGCCACTTTCTGGCGGCCGCCGGTGAGCTGGTTGAACAGCGCTGTCTTGCCACAGTTGGGATTGCCGACGAGGGCGATGCGAAGCGTTCCCGTGCTCATGCGGCCTGCTCCTGGCGCACGGTGATGCGCGCCGCTTCGGCCCTGCGCAAGGCGAAACGCGTGGAGCCGATCTGGATCAGGATCGGATCAGCGCCCAGCGGCCCATGCGCAACCACACGCACGGGCTCGCCTTCCACGAAACCCAGGTCGCGCAGTCGCTGCGCAATCGGGTCGGAAGCGTGAGCATCGTCCACTCGGTCCACCACGGCAGCAGTACCCTTCGGCAAGTCGGACAGTCGCACGGCAACCACTCAAATAAGAATGGTTCGCATTGTACATTAAGCCTTTATGGCGCGCAGCCCGGCGGCTTGCCGCACCTGGAACGGGCGCGGCCCCGCCCTGCGGCACACCCCCCGGATGGCCGCAGAGCATGTTTATGATGACGGACTTTTCCCGGAGACCATGCATGAGCAGCATCCAGATCGCCGATCGAGGCAGCGTCCGCACCCTTACCCTGGACCGGGCGGCACTGCACAACGCGTTCGACGACAGCCTGATCGCCGAGCTCACCGAAGCACTGGAGTCGTCCGGCAAGGACGCGGATGTGCGCGCCGTGGTGCTGACCGGCGATGGCGCAAGTTTTTCCGCCGGCGCCGACCTCAACTGGATGCGCGGCATGGCCAAAGCGAGTGAGGCCGACAACCTCGCCGATTCGCTGCGGCTCGCGCGGCTGATGCGTACGCTCCAGTACCTTCCCAAACCGACGATTGCCCGCGTCAACGGCTCGGCCTTTGGCGGCGGCGTGGGGCTCATTGCCTGCTGCGATATCGCCGTGGGCGTCGACTCGGCCAAATTCGGCCTCACCGAAGTCAAGCTGGGCCTGGTGCCCGCCGTGATCTCGCCCTACGTCATCGCCGCGATCGGCCTGCGCCAGGCGCGCCGCCTGTTCCTGACGGGCGAACTGTTCGATGCGGCGACGGCCCTGCGTATCGGCCTGCTCCATCAGACCGTTGCCGCCGATGATCTGGACCAGGCAGTCGAGGGTGCGCTGGCGCTGCTCGCCAAGGCGGGCCCGAAGGCACAGGCCGCCGCCAAGCAACTGGCACTTGAGGTGGCGGGTACGGACCTGCAGCGCGCCGAAACGATCGACCGCGACAATGCAGCACTGATCGCCAGGCTGCGCGTGTCGATGGAGGGCCAGGAAGGTCTGGGTGCCTTTCTCGACAAACGCGCGCCGGCATGGATCGACGCGAACTGAACCACTTTGCTGGAGACTTCCCATGCTCGACCACATCGGTATAGGCGTCACCGACTACGAACGCAGCAAATCCTTCTACACGCGTGCACTCGCGCCTTTGGGCGCAGGTCTGGTGATGGAAGTCTCCGCCGAGGAAACCGGCAATCAGGCACATGCCGGCTTCGGCCACGAGGGCAAGCCTTCGTTCTGGATCAGCGGCGCGGACGCTGGCGTGGGTCGCGCTCATTGCGCGTTCGTCGCGCCCGACCGTGCCGCCGTCGATGCCTTCTACGCCGCGGCCCTGGCGGCCGGCGGCCGGGACAACGGCCCGCCCGGCATTCGCGCGCACTATCACCCGAACTACTACGGCGCCTTCGTGACCGACCCGGACGGACACAACATCGAGGCGGTTTGCCACATGCCAGCCTGATCGCTTGCTGCGCTGCGCATCGGCTAACAAGGCGCATTCTGCTAGCTTTAACGGCTCCGTCCCGTCTTCCGGAACTGCCCCATGTTCGAGCGCGTCCTGATCGCAAACCGCGGTGAAATCGCCTGCCGCGTGATACGCACATGCCGCCGACTGGGCATCCACACCATCGCGGTGTATTCGGAAGCCGACGCAAATGCACAGCACGTGCGCCTGGCCGACGAAGCATGGCCGATCGGTGGCCCGCGTCCGGCCGATTCCTATCTTCGCGGCGACACGATCCTTGACGTCGCGCGTCGCAGCGGTGCTCAGGCCATCCATCCGGGCTATGGATTCCTTTCGGAAAACACAGCGTTTGCGCGCGCCTGCACCGATGCCGGCATGGCCTTCATTGGACCACGACCGGAAAGCATCGATGCCATGGGCTCCAAGGCAGCAGCGAAAGCGCTCATGGAGCAGCACGCGGTGCCGCTGGTGCCCGGCTACCACGGCGAGAACCAGGACGCTGCGTATCTTCAGCAGGAGGCCCAGCGCACCGGCTTTCCGCTCATGATCAAAGCCGCGGCCGGCGGCGGCGGCAAGGGCATGCGCATCGTACGCAGCGATGCGGAATTCGCCGACGCCCTGGCATCCGCTCAGCGAGAAGCGGCCAACGCCTTTGGTGACACGCGCGTCATTCTCGAACGCTATGTCGAGCACCCGCGCCATATCGAATTCCAGGTGTTCGGCGACACGCACGGCAACATCATCCATCTCAATGAGCGCGAGTGTTCCGCGCAGCGTCGCTACCAGAAGGTGCTGGAAGAAACGCCCTCGCCCTTCCTTACGCCCGAACGTCGCCAGGCCATGGGTGAGGCCGCCGTCGCCGCCGCGCGCGCCGTGGACTACGTCGGCGCCGGCACCGTGGAATTCATCGTCGGGCAGGACGGCGAGTTCTTCTTCATGGAGATGAACACGCGCCTGCAGGTGGAGCACCCGGTCACCGAGGAAACCCTGGGACTGGATCTTGTGGAATGGCAGCTACGCGTTGCCGCCGGCGACGCCTTGCCACTGGTGCAGGAGCAGGTACGGGCGCACGGTCACGCCATCGAAGTGCGTTTGTATGCCGAAGATCCTGAGCAGAATTTCCTGCCGGGTTCGGGCAAGCTCATGCGACTGCAATTGCCCGCCCAAACGGAACACGTTCGACTCGACGGCGGCGTCATTGAAGGCGATACCGTCACCATTTTCTACGACCCGATGATCGCCAAGCTGATCGTGCACGATCGCGATCGCCCGCAGGCGCTGCAGCGTTTGCGCGACGCGCTGGCGCAGTGCGAAATCACGGGACCGAAGTCCAACATCGCCTTCCTCGAGCGCCTGGCGCGTCACCCGGTGGTGGTCGAAGGGCGCATCGATACCGGTTACCTCGATCGCCACCTCGATGAATTTCTGGCGGGCGACACGGCCCCCTCGAACACGAACCTGTTTGCCGCCACCACGGCTGCACTGCTTGTCGACGAAGCGCGAAGTCATCTCGCCGCACCGGCCAGCGACCCCTGGTCGCCGTGGTCCAGTGCCGACGCATGGCGCGTCGGGCACGCGGGCAAGCGCATCGTCGCGCTTACCCTGCGCGACCAGCGCTTCGAGGTCGAAGCCCACGGACATGACGGCAACTACGACCTCGCCCATGGCGATGCACGCGCACAGGTGCGCGGCGCTCGCATCGACGAACAGGCGCTGAGCGCGCGTTTCGATGGCGAATCGCTGCGCCTGCCGTTGCGTGCGGATGCGCAGCGTATCCTGCTGCACGGTGCTGACGGCATGCGGCATGTCTTCGCGCGCGCCGCCGCCTTCGCCTGGGAGTCAAGCAAGGCGGGCGGTGGCAACCAGATCATCGCCCCCATGCCGGGCCGCATCGTCCTGGTCAAGGCGAAGGCCGGCGACGTGGTCGAGGAAGGCCAGGAGCTGCTGGTCATGGAAGCGATGAAGATGGAGCTGGCGCTCAAGGCACCCCGCGCCGGCACGATCGACGGCGTCTCGGCCGTCCAGGGCGAGTTCGTGGAAGCCGACTCGGTACTGGTGCGTTTCGCCTCCTGACCCCATCTGTGCATCGAGGGCGACGGAAATCGCCGGAACCTCCACACCCATCGCGCCAGGCTTGCTCACATGACCGCCTCCAACCACGTCCGCATCGTCGAAGTCGGCGCCCGCGACGGCCTGCAGAACGAGAAGACCCTGCTGCCGGCCGATGTGAAGATCGCGCTGATCGATCGCCTTTCCTCCACCGGTTTGCAGACCATCGAAGCCACCAGCTTCGTCAGCCCCAAATGGGTGCCGCAGCTGGCCGATGCCGCCGAAGTCTTCCAAGGCATCCGCAAGGTCCCGGGGGTGAGCTATCCGGTGCTGGTGCCCAACGAACAAGGCTACGACCGTGCCCGTGCCGTCGGTGCCACGGAAGTGGCGGTGTTCACCGCAGCGTCCGAGGCGTTCAACCGCAAGAACATCAATGCGTCGATCGACGAATCGATCGAGCGCTTCCGGCCGGTCCTTGAGCGAGCCGCTGCGGACGGCGTGAAAGTGCGGGGCTATGTCTCAACGGTGCTTGGCTGCCCTTACCAGGGCGAGGTCCCGGTCAGCGACGTCGTCCGTGTCGCAAAGCGCCTGCATGAGCTCGGCTGCTACGAGATTTCCCTGGGAGACACGATCGGCGTCGGCACGCCGGCAAAGGCCAGGGCCATGCTTGGCGCGGTGGCGCGGGAGGTCCCGATGACCGCTCTCGCCGTCCACTTCCACGACACCTACGGCCAGGCCCTCGCGAACATCCTGGCGTGCCTGGAGGAAGGCGTCCGCGTTCTCGACAGTGCCGTGTCGGGCACCGGGGGCTGCCCCTACGCCAAAGGTGCCACCGGCAACGTGGCCAGCGAAGACGTGGTCTACATGCTGCACGGCATGGGCATGCCCACGGGGATCGACCTGGACCTGCTGGTGGCGACGGGCGCGTGGCTCGCCGCACAGCTCCACAAGGAAACGGCGTCGCGGGTAACCCGGGCCCGGACGGCCTGATGCGCCGCGGTGCTCCCGCCCTTTAGCCTGAATGGCCATTCAGGCCCCCGGCCGCGGCCGGGCGGAGTCCTGACGTACCCGGCGTCGCAATTCCCCTGCGATTTCCGCACAACTGTCATCCCCGCCCTCTAATCTCCGCACCCGCGCTGCACGCGCAAGGGCGCCAACGGCGCCTCACCTATGTATAATCGACCGATTCGCCTTTCAAAAACCCACGTGACGGTCCTCAGCGGCCCGCCCGAGCCAAGCCCATGTCCATCGAAAATCTGCGCAATATCGCCATCGTCGCCCACGTCGACCACGGTAAGACCACGCTCGTCGACCAGCTGCTGAAGCAGTCGGGCACCCTCAATGAGCGCACGGTGCTGGCCGAGCGCGTGATGGACAGCAACGACCAGGAAAAGGAACGCGGCATCACCATCCTGGCCAAGAACACGGCCATCACCTGGCAGGGCAACCGCATCAACATCGTCGACACCCCCGGACACGCCGACTTCGGCGGTGAAGTGGAGCGCGTGCTGTCGATGGTCGATACGGTGCTGATTCTCGTCGACGCGATGGACGGCCCGATGCCGCAGACGCGCTTCGTGACCCAGAAGGCCTTCGCCATGGGCTTCAAGCCGATCGTCGTGGTGAACAAGATCGATCGCCCGGGCGCCCGTCCGGAGTGGGTCGTCGAGCAGGTGTGGGATCTCTTCGATCGTCTCGGCGCCACGCCGGAACAGATGGATTTCCCGATCGTCTATGCCTCGGCGCTCAATGGCTATGCCTCGCTGGACCAGGACGCCCGCGACGGCGACATGACCGCGCTGTACGAAGCCATCATGCAGCACGCGCCCAAGCCGGACGTCGACCCGGAAGGCCCGTTCCAGATGCGCATCAGCCAGCTCGACTACAACAACTTCGTGGGCGTCATCGGTATCGGCCGCATCCAGCGCGGCACGCTCAAGAAGAACATGCCGGTGGCCGTCATCGACCGCCACGGCAAGAAGCGCCAGGGCAAGGTGCTGCAGGTGCTGGGCTTTATGGGCCTGGAGCGCATCGAGCAGGACACCGCCGAGGCGGGTGACATCGTCGCCATCTCGGGTATCCAGGAGCTCACCATTTCCGACACGGTCACCACCCTGGACGCGCCCGAGGCGCTGCCGGCGCTGACCGTGGACGAGCCGACCATCAGCATGACCTTCCAGGTGAACAACTCGCCGTTCGCCGGTAACAAGGATCTGTCCGGCGGCAAGTTCCTCACCAGCCGCCAGATCAAGGATCGCCTTGAGCGCGAGCAGGTGCACAACGTGGCACTGCGCGTCGAGCAGGGTTCGGACGCCGACAAGTTCCTCGTGTCGGGCCGTGGCGAACTGCACCTGTCGGTGCTGATCGAAAACATGCGTCGCGAAGGCTACGAACTGGCCGTGTCGCGTCCGGAAGTGATCATCAAGGAAGTTGACGGCCAGAAGATGGAGCCGATCGAGCAGCTGGTGGTCGACGTCGAAGAGATCCACCAGGGTCCGGTGATGGAGCGCCTGGGCATCCGCAAGGGCCAGCTCAAGAACATGGAGCCGGACGGCAAGGGTCGCGTGCGCCTTGAGTACATGATCCCGGCGCGTGGCCTCATCGGCTTCCAGAACCAGTTCAAGACCCTCACCCAGGGTTCGGGCCTGCTGTTCCACGTGTTCGACCATTACGGTCCGAAGGAAGAAGGCCAGATCGCCAAGCGCCTGAACGGCGTGATGATCGCCAACGCCGCCGGCACCACCCCGGCCTACTCGCTTGGACCGCTGCAGGAACGCGGCAAGCTGTTCGCCGCCGAAGGTGACTCGGTGTATGAAGGCCAGCTGGTCGGCATCCACGCCAAGGACAACGACCTCACCGTCAACGCCATCAAGCCCAAGCCGCTGACCAACATGCGCGCCTCGGGCAAGGACGATGCGATCCAGCTGACGCCGGCGATCAAGTTCTCGCTGGAGCAGGCGCTGGACTTCATCGATGACGACGAGCTGGTTGAAATCACGCCGAAGGAAATCCGTCTGCGCAAGAAGCACCTGACGGAAAACGACCGCAAGAAGGCCTCGCGTTCGGCTTGATGGTCGATACCTGTCGCAAGCAAAAGGCCGCCTTCTGGCGGCCTTTTGCATTTCCACGACCCGCAACCCCGGTGACCCGATTCAGGCCAGGGCAGAACGGCGCAGCGCATTGGAGAATCGACGACGCGCGCTTTCGTACTCGGCCCTCCTTGCTGCATCGACCAGGCCCCGCGCTCGCGGGGGGACGACGTTAGCAGCCACATCACGGCGAGAACGCGCACCCGAAGGCGCATCCGGATGGCAGATCGTCATGCCACCGCCTGGATTGGCCTGACGTCCATGCAGCAAGAAACTGGCCGCGTAGTTGTCGACACAGAGCGAGCCCTCGCCCAGCACGCCATGCATCGGACCGCCTTCCAGGACGACGAGATCCATCCCGGGAATTCTCTCGTTCATGGCGACAACATTTGAAAATGGCGTACTCGGGTCATATTCCCCCTGAAGGTACATGACGTTGGATCGATTACTCAGGGCACTTACAAAGTCAGGCGGGTTATCGGTCCGCCCCGACCAAAAGTTGCAAGGGGAAAACAACGTGTTTGCGGACGCAGTCGGATAGTGGGTCACCTGATGATCCAACTGCTGCCGCCAGTACCCAAGATCGTGAATGGAAGGCGTCGTGCCGCAGCGCACGGCGACGTACACACTTTGCGCGGCCTCCATGCGCACGACATCATCAACGAGCGGATCAAAATACGCCTCGACCATCGCGTGCCCAAGATGCCGGAGATTTTCCTGCAGTTCGGGATGATGGGGGACGTGGCGGTTCACCATGCGCTTGAGGTCAGGCTCGTCGATGGACGGAAACTGCTTAATGGTCCGATCGATAAAACGCCCGATCATCAGAGCTTCCGGCCCTTCGAAAAGAAGCGGTCGAACCACACTTCTGACCGCAGGCGCCAGACGGGTAAAGACGCCGGCAACGTCCTGAATCGTCGAACCCAGATGGTATTTCTGCTCATCGGATGCAGCCAGATGACAAATCATCGTCTCAAACTGCAACTGGCGCTCGGGTGCCATAGCCAGGATGTTGGCGTCGAAATCCGCCAGCAAGTTCATGTTCGAGTCCAACAGAACCCTTCCTACGGAATGCGGATAGGTCGCCACGTAGGAAGCAAACAGGCGCGTGCCGTAGGAAATACCCACCGCGTTGAGGGGATGGTAACCAAGCGCCCGGCGCGCCACTTCCAGATCACCCACCATCTGGGCTGTCGTGACGTAGGGCGTCAACGGCTGGCTTTCGCAAGCCTCGGCGATGCGCTGCGTCGCTCGTTCCGCACGCCTGAGGTTATCGGCACTCTGATCATCCATGACATCGTTATGCGCCTCCACGACGACATCTGATCGGCACTTCAAACCCACGTCGCCCGTCAGCCCAAGTCCGGGCAATCCGCGTGGATGAACGCTGACGAGATCGTATGCACTGGGGAGCGACTGAGCGAGGCTCCAAAAATTCTTCTCCCACATGTCACGCAGTTGGGCCATGCCCTCCAAAGGCATCCCTCCGGGCCCGCCAGGATTGAAAAAAAGCGGCGGCCGGGGCGCCTGACCGCTGCCCAGGGCCCGGATTCGCACTAACGGCAACGTCAATGTCCTCGTATCTTCGCGATTGCCGTGATCGAGGGGAACGGTCAGGAGGCTGCATTGGACCAAATGCTTCAATCTTGGCGTGTCATCGAAATAGGCCATGACCGGATCGGTGCAGTTGACCCACGCCACTCGCGGACTCGGCGATTCGCCGGGGCCCATCGGTAGCACGTCGGCGGATCTCGTTTTCCGGGCGCGCGCTTCTGACGCAGGGTCCACTCCCCTGCCCCTGGAAATGGCATTCGATGTGGATTCGCTATCCGGCATGAGCCAACTCCGGATAGCGCCAAATGCCTCAGCTGCGAACGTTCCGTGCGGTGCAACGGACTTTCGACTGTCAAAGTGGACGGCACGCAACGCGCGTTGGACCTCTGCATCAGCCTCATCCACCAACGCCCGCCGATTGAGCCAGAATGGGCCGGTGTCGCCCTCATTGCGGGCCGTGGCGATGGGCACGCGCGCCGATGTCGACAACGGCATGGCGTGTGGGTATGAAGTGGCTACAGGGGCGATGGATGGCATGGGAAAAGAGATCGTGATGGAGACGATGAATTGTCTGTCACGTATCCCTTTCGCCGCCTTAGCGCCTCATGAGCGCGGCCCATCCTTACCGCGCGCACTGGTTCACTTGGCCTTTCGCGCCACGGTAAACGCATCCAAGATTTTCCCGGTGCGATCGATCACCCTGACTTTCAGTTCCGTGGCGGTAGCGTCAACCTGCGCCACCTGATCCTGCCCCAACGCCAGAATCGGAAAATCGTTGCCCTGCTTGCCAGGCGGAATGCGTTCGAGGCGATGCAGATGTCCGGCGATATACAGATCGACTTTTGCCGCATTGGCAGCACGCGTCCATTCCGCGTTTTGGCCGTCCGACCAACCCCATTCCGGATCATGCCCAAGCACCACCGTAAATGGCGCTGACTTCGTACGCGGCTCGGCAGCAAGCACGTGGGCAAACCACGCCAGTTCATCCTTTCGGTATTCGCGCAGATTGTTCAGGCCGGCGTAGACGTTGGTGGCATCGGGCTTGTCCTCGCCCGTATCCACGACAACCAGATGCACCGGGCCCTGGTCCCGGGTATAGAAGTACCGGCCCGACTGCTCATGCAGGTAGTCACCGAGCGATCGCGCGAACTCGCCGCGATATTCATGATTGCCGCGCGCATAGATCAGCGGTATCGAACCCTGCAGCCCATCCGCCACGGGGCCGAGGAATTTGTCCTTTACCTGGTTTTCGTTGACGGCGTAATGCACGCCATCGCCCGTGTGCACGACGAAGTCGACCTTGGCCTGACGCGCCATGTCCATTAAGGCACGCACTCTGCCGACGTCCTCGTGCGTGTCGGTCATCGTCACGAAGCGGGTGCTGGGGCGCGTGGCATCAAAGGTCGTGAACTGCGACACCGGGCTTTCAACCGTGCGCCCGCGATCGGGCCAGTACGGCCGCAGGTTCACCACGCGGCGCGATGCCACCTTGTACTGATACGTGTGCCCGGGCTTGAGTCCGCGAAGGATCACCCGGTGCACATTACCGACGGGCACGAGTCCGTCCGTTTGCGGCAGCGCCTCCTCCGTCAACCCTGCCTCGCCGTACAGCACTTTGGCGTCGCTCGGCGAATCGGTCATCCACTCGACGATGACCGAGTCTTCCGATACATCGAGAAGCAACGGCCCCATCGTGATCGCGGGCGTGCTGTCGAACGTCTTGTACGGTGCGTTGGCGTCATCATCGTCAACCACGACCGCCTTGCGCGGCTTGTCGCCGGCCGCATCAGCAATCGAAACGCAGGCCACGCCCATCATGAAAGCGGCCAGCCAGTGGCGATACGTCATCGTGTTCCCCTCTCCTGTTGCGAACATCGAGCCCGCTGCCGGCACCGGGCCGGCAGCGGGTGGCGTCGACTCAGTAATCGTACGTCACTGAGAATCGCACGTAGCGCGGCGACTGCATGACGCGTGGCGTGCCATACAGCGGATTGGCGGTGCCATCCGGACGGGCGTACAGGCTCGGCGTCATGTTGACCACCACCTGGTTGTTGAACGCATTGAAGACGTCCAGGTGCAGGCCGAGGTGCTGCCTGGCGAACGAGGGCGTGTACTTCACCCCCAGATCCACCTGACGCTGCCACGGCAGCCGACCAATGCTGCCCGGCGTCACCGGCACGCCATTGCAGAAGTGGTAGGACGAGCCGTAACCGGCCGGATCCGGGTTATCGCCCGGGAACAGGCCAAGGCAGGTCTTCGGTGCGCCGGAAATCAGCGAAATGTTGCCCGACACCAGCCATTCCGGCGTGATCTGGTAGTAGCCCCACATCTTCAGCTGATGGCGATGATCGTTACCCTGATCGCCATTGCTGTAGACCATGATCGGCGCGTTGTCCCAGTCGGCCGATTCGCTCGGGCCGTCGGACTGCACATTGGTTTGCGTCCAGCCTTCGGTGTTGCCGTAGCTGCGCGAGAACACGTAGTCGATCTTGCCGTACCACGTGCCATTGAACGGATGCTCCATGAAAAGCTCCAGTTCGTAGTACTTGCGCTTGGCATCCGGGAAGCCCAGCTCCTCGCGGCTAAGCTTGACGTCATGGTGCTGCCCCGCGTCGTCAACCACCACGAAGGTGTTCGCACGACCGGCGTTGATCAGGTAGCAGCTGTTGAGCGAACTGACGTTGTAGCCCAGGGCCTGTGCCTTGGCGGTGATCAGGTCGACGTCGCAGAAATCGTCGATGGCGCTGCGCAACAGGCGACGGGTTGCCTTCGCACCGTAGAGCCAGTCGCTGTTGAGCATCTTGGTGAAGCCCAGGATGTACTCGTCCTGGTACATCGACTTGATGTCCTTGGCCGTCACCGTCTTGGGATCGGGCAACACGCCGAAGTTGTTGTTGGCCGACACCGGCGGCGACATCTGCGTCAGGCCGGTCGGCGTGCCATCGGCATTGATGCCGCTATAGGTGAAGTACTGCGTGGTGCTCGTCTGCGAACCGGCCGCACTCAGCGCCGGTTCCAGCGGCGATGCGAGGTAATAGCGACCCACGTTGCCGAATACCTTAAAGCTCGAATCGCCGTTGACGTCCCAGGCAAAACCCAGGCGCGGTGCCCACTGTGCCGTCTGCTTGATGTACGGCTGTGCATCGGCGTTGTAGTTGGTGAACTGGTCGTTGCGGATACCCAGCTGCAACAGAAGCTTGTCGTTGACCTGCCAGTTGTCCTCGATGTACTGCGCGTGCTCGACCGTTTTGACGTTCGCGAGCTGGCTGTTGACGTTGCGCGTGACGTAGTAGCCCGTGGCGCCGTTGGCGTAGTCGGCCGTCGGACCGACGCCAAGGCCCGGGTCGACAGGACTGGTCGGGTGATCCGAGTGATAGTACGTCCAGCTGTAACCCGGGCCCGAGGTCACTTTGCCCTGCTTCAGCGCTTCGGCCACGAGGTTGTCGATGCCGGCCGTCAGCGTGTGATCACCCAGCTTGTACTCGAGCGCCAGGCGCAGATTGGTGGTGGTATTGCCGCGACCCGGATCGTAAAGCGATGAAGTGTTCTGGCTATTGAAGCGCGGCTGCGAACCGACGATGGCCGGATTCTGCGCGGTCACGCCCGTCACATACGTGAGGTTCGGATCGTAGCCCACCGGCTGCTGGAACGCCTGCGTCTGCATTTTGCCGTACTGCGCCGTCACCGTCAGGTTGTCGGTGAGGTAACCGGTGTACTTGCCGGTCCACAGATCACCACCGTTCTTGGTGCTGTCGGCACTGCCCGTCTGCACGCCGGTAGTGTTGTTCTGGTAGTTGTAGCGGTACAGATCAGCCTGGTACGAGCGCTTGTTCGATGCGCCGGTCAGCTCGATGATGTTGCTGTCGTTGATGTTCCAGTCCACCTTGGCGTACCACTTGGGCATGTCGTAGGTGTACTTCTGCAGCGGCGAAGTGCTGGTCACGGCACCCATTGAACTGCCCTGCTGCCTCTGCATCTCCGCCGACGCGAAGAAGAACAGCTTGTCCTTGATGATCGGGCCGCCGATATACGCGTCGTAAGTGGTGATCCAGTAATCGTTCTTGCTGCGCAGTGAATACAGCGTGCCGGTGGGCAGCGGCGGATTAGGCTGACCGTTCTGGTAGTAAAAGTTCTTCGCCGACGAACGCAACGCCGCCGGCTCCCAGCTCGCCATGCCTCCGAAGTGCCACTCATTGGTGCCGCGCTTGCCCACCATGTTGATGACACCGCCGTCAGAGCGGCCGTACTGCGCGCTGTAACCGCCGGTATAGGCTTCCTGCTGCTCGATCGAGCCGTACGGCAAGGTCAGGCCACCTTCGGACTTCAGCGGGTCCGTCGTATTGAATCCGTTGATGTAGTACGCATTCTCGTTTGCACCCGAACCGCCGAAGCTCACCAGCGAACCGCCCGTCGGGCTGGTGAAGCCGCCGCCATTGTTCACGGCACCCGGTGCCAGTCGCGCGATCGCTTCGGCCGAAAAGCCCAGCGGCAGTCGCTCCAGTTGCTCAGAAGTAATCACTGTACGCGAGTCGACGCTCGTCACGTCGATGGCCGGCAAGGCATTGGCCGTCACCTGCACGCCCGAAAGGTTCTGCGCATTCGCCGGGGCACCGCCAAACGAGACATCCGTGGCGACGCCCACGCGCAGGGCGACGTTGTCGCGCGTCTGCACGACCTGACCGTGGTTCTTCAGCGTGACGGTGTAGTTGCCGATGGGCAGCTGACTCGCCACGTAGCGACCGCGACCGTCGACGGCGACTTCGCGCTGAAGGCCGCTGTCGCTTTGCAGCGTCACGGTATCGCCCATGCCCGCCGGCACCTGGCCGACGATGCTTGCGGTGGTGGACTGTGCGTGCAGGCCGCCGCTGGCGAGACCCAGCGCGATCAGCAGGCTCAGCCGGCTTTGACGCAACAACTCATGCTTGCTCATGTTCAAAACACTCCCCAGGTTGTGAATGTGACGCTGGACCATTGCTGCATTTCTCCCGAATCACCGGCGCACGCCGGCGGGCCTGGCATCGCTGCCCGACCTCTCAGATGTGTTGTTCGAATCGCACCAAAGCGGCGCTGCTACGCGGCACGTGTACCCGTGCCTGACCTGACGCATCGACAGCGATATCGCCCTCACGACCTGTCGTTGCGTCGAAAACCACTCCCGTCCTGCTGTCCAGCGACGGCGCGTGAAGACGCCTCGTCTGGCCACGGCCATAGCCGGCCATGCCGCTCACCGTGATGGCGACATCGGTTGCCATGTCCTTGTTCACGAGCGCCACCAGACGCTGATCGCCGCGGTCGGCGACGTATGCGGTGACGTTCGCTCCGGCGGTCTCAAGTCGCGCATCCATCAGACGCGCACCCGCGAACTGCTGGGCAAACACCAGGCCGTGGAACAGCGGGCGCGGCTGGAAGCCCAGCGCAACGTCACCTGCGATCGCCGAGTAGCGGGAGCTCACGGCATCACGGCGCGCTACGATGTCATCAGCCGAAAGATCCGACTTCGCGTCACGTCCCAACGATGCCTCGACCGAGGCCAGCGTCCCACCGTGAAAGTGGATGCCCACCACGCCGCACTGCGCCATGGCCAGCATGAAATCCGCGCCCCACAGGGCCGACGCGAACACGTTGCTGACACCGTCGCGCCCACCGAAGTAGTAGGAATTGGCCTCTGTCAGCCGCAATGGCAAGCCCTGCGCTTCCGCCAGGGACGCCAATACCTCCATGTGTTCGATCATGCCGGGGTCGCTGCCCAGTACATCGCCGATCGAACCGCGTGGCGCCGCATCGCGGTAGTAATGGCGACTGGCAAATGCCTGCCCTTTGCCGTGGCGCTGAATGTATTGGGCGACCCAATCCGTATTGGCCCCCGTGTCGGGACCGGCTAACGGCAGACCGGCAATCTGCAGCGCGCGTGCGTTCGGCGACCACGCGGCGTCGAAGGCGTCGTAGTCTTTCTCGTAGTTATTGGCTTCGTTGCCGATCTGAATGGCAAGCAGGCGATCGCCCACCGCATCGCGCACGGCCCGTCCCAGCGCCACGGCCATGTCGGGCACGCCAATCTTCAGGTTCACGCCAAAGACCAGCGACCAGCCGGTTTCCCGCAGAAACCCCGCCAGCTCCCGCAGGGATTCCGGATGCAGTACGACCGGCTGCTGCGGCCCACCCTTGCGCGTCTTCTGCTCAGGCAGTGTGCCGCGGTATTCGCTCCACACGGTGTAATCACTGGTGTTGCCGCCGATCCTCAGGATGCCCTTGGGATTGAGCTGCCGGAACAGTGCGATCAACGAACGGTTGCGTGGCGAAAAGAACGTCGGGTCCGCCAACTGCCCGGTTTCATAACTGAGGCTGGCGAGCGACTCGCTCACCACCTTGCCGCGATTCCCCGGGAGAATCGCGAGCGTGGATTCAGCAACAGGTACCGCGCTGCTTGCCGTCTGAGCGCGCGCGCCAAACACGCTTGCCAGGGGCAGCAAGGCTGCGGCCTTTAGCAGTCCACGTCGCGTTCCATTGAATCTAGTCATGCCCTTCCTCCCCGGTGCTGCGACCCGCGTCCCCACGCCGGCCGCGCATCTCGTTATCGCGTCGGTGTCAGTTCCAGGGTCAGCACTTCGAATGGCGCCAGCGTCACGGTTGCTGCCTGATCGGCATCGAGCTGCGCGGGTAGCGCCACGCTCGCCGTCTTCCAGGCGTCCTTCACCGTGAAGCGCCGCGTTGCGCCGTCGGGGAGTTCGAGCTGACGCTGCAGGTCAATCACGGCCACCTGGGCACGCGCGTCGGGATTGCGCAACGTCACGAAGGCCTTGTCGGGCGACCACGCCGCCCAGCCATAGACATCCAGGCGTCCCGGGTCGCCACCGATCCAGTGCGTATCGCGCAGGGTTTTCGCGTTGCTGCGAGACCAGCGTGCAGCTTCAGCAAGCACGTCCCAGTCGGCTGCGGTGAGCAGCGATGGCGTGATGTACATCTCCTGCAACTGCGTGCCGGTGGCGAAGTACGAACGCACTTCGTTGGCAAAGTCGTGGCCCGGGTCGGCATTGAGCTTGCGGTTTTCCTTCGCGTAGATGATGCCGTGGAGCATCAGCGAATTGAGCGGAAACAGCGGTCCCTTCTCGACGATGTTGCGGTAGGTTTCACGATCGCGGTACGTGACCCATTGTTCGCGCTTGCTACCCACGCCGGCCAGATCGTCATCCTCGCCGTCACGCCAGATCGAATCGGCGTAGCGCAACCAGAATGGCGACGCCATGGTGCCGGTCGTGAGGTTGATGAAGAGACTCGGCCTGGCCGCGCGCAGATCTTCGATCAGCTCAATGGCTGCGCCGAAGTCGCTGTCGAACACGCTGCCCGGGAAAACCTTGTCCGCATTGCCGGTGCCATCGAACTTGAACTGGTTGACGCCATCCTTGCGCACCAGGTCCAGGACTACGTCGTGGAAGCGCTGGTAGTACTTCGGACCCGACAGCGCCATGCCACCATCGATGATCTCGTAGCCGGCCTGGGCGGCACGCTCGGCACGCTCCTTCTTCGGCGGGCCATAGCCACCCCATGGCGAGAGCCACATACCCGGTGCGGCACCGTATTTGGCTGCCGCATCACGCAGCGGCGCGAAGCCATTCGGGAAATCCTTGCTGAAATGCCAGCTGCCGCTGCGATCGTCCCAACCATCGTCAAACAGGAACGAATCCAGCTTCACGCCACGCTTGGTGGTCAGCTCCTCGCCAAATGTGTGGATGCGATCGAGCGCCTGTGATTCGGTATACGGGGTGAAGTAGCCGATGTCGTACCAGGAGTTGTAGTGCAGGAATGGCGCGTAGGGACGCGCGCGCTCGCGTTCGACGTAAGTGGCGAAATCGCGGCGCAACTGATTGCCGTGCGTTGCGCCCACCACCGCCGAATAGGTGACCGACTGGCCCTTGCGCAGGGGAAGCTCACGATCGATCCACAGGTTGACGCGGGAACCACGCACCTCGCTGCCAGAGAGCGGGTGCTCGAAGCCCAGGTAGTCGCGACCGGCGACGACGGGCGAACCGGAAACGGTACCGACCACAGCGGCATCCGCCACCTTCGACTGCAACAGATCGACGCGCTTGATCGCCTCGTCTTGCTTCAATGCGGTGATCGTGACGATCTCGCGCAGGTAGTCGGACCCTTCGCGTTGCTCGAGTTTCCAGTCGATCTGGAAGCGCCCCCCTGCATCGACGAAACGCGCTTCAACGGCCTTGCCCTTGAGGTGATCGGCCAGGCGCGGTGCCTTGGGCTGCACGGGCAAGGCGGACACTTTGGGTGCCTTTGCGGCACGCATATCCGAAGTGAGGAGCTTCGTGCCATCGGCGAGCGTCAGTTGGAATGGAGCGGTGATGTCGATCCGCTGCTGGTTGATCTTGTCCCGGACGACCAGCTGGTCGAGCTTGCCATCGACGAAGTTCCAGTTCGCCGCCACGGTGTCATTGCCGAAGCTGGCCTGCGGATCCGACGTCCTGGCCATGGCGCCACAGGAAAGCCCGGCCAATGCAAGGCCCACGGCCAGTGCCCGCATGGACAGGCCGGAATGCGTCGCGCCGACGCAGGATGAGATCGAACGAGTCTTCATGGACATGCGCCACTTTCTCCAGGTCTGAGATGGGCCACGGACTTTCCCTCCCCGCAGCTTCGATTCCTCAACATCACGACGCCCCGCTCCCTCGACGCGTCTCGTTTTCGTTACCCGCCGATCTTGTCGAGCTTCACCATCGGCAGCAGCGCATTCACCTGCGCGCGCTGCACGTAGCCGGTTTCTTCGTGCACCGCGTTGGCAGCACCACAAGCCACGCCAAGCCGCAGCGCCTGCCCAAGATCGCCCGTGCGCACCAGCGCAACCGTCATGCCGGCGAGCAGGCAATCGCCCGAACCGACGGCATTCGCTGCTTCGCCGATATCGATCGCTGCATGCCAGGTATCGCTGCCGTCGAAGCCGACCGCCCCCAGCGCACCGAGCGTGAGGACGGGAAGCGCAATGCCCTGGCGATGAAGCTGCACGGCCACCGCAATCGCTTCGTCCAACGTCTGCACATCGCGCCCGGCGAGTTGCGAGGCTTCATCGCGATTGGGCTTGAGCAAATACGGTTGCGCTTTCGCGGCGAGGCGCAGCGTCTCACCACTGGCATCCACCAGGCATGGCGTGCGGCGCTGGTCCACCGACTCAACCAATTGCGCATAGGTGTCCGGGTCGAAACCGCGCGGCAGACTGCCCGACATGACGACGGCATCACTTTCTTCGATGCATCGGCCAAGCGCATCGAGCAGCTGCTGGCGTTCGCGCACATGAAGTTCCGGGCCGGGATCGAGCACTTCGCTCATGCGACCGCTGCGTTCACGCAGCGCCAGACAACAACGCATATCGCCGGCGATCTCGACGCCGTGGAACAGCACACCCCGCTCGCTCATGCGGCGCGCAATCAGGTTGCGATGCATGCCGTCGGTCAAACCGACCAGTTGCACTGCCTCACCCAGCGCGGCGATGGTCTGTGCCACATGCACACCCTTGCCGCCGGGATACGAGCGAACGGATGAAGCGCGCTGAACGGTACCGGGCTCAAACCGGTCCACGGTCATCAGCCGGTCGATGGCGGTGTTGAATCCCGCGACGGTGATCATGCCATCGTCGCCATCAGTGCCAGCGCTTCGTCGACGGTCGCCTGGCGAGTGGTACCGCCCATGCCACGGGTCGAAAGGCTGCCGCAGGCGCTACCCCAGCGCATGCATTCGCGCAGGTGCTGCTTCTGCAACCATGCGTGAAGGAAGCCAGCATCGAAAGAGTCGCCCGCCCCCGTGCTGTCGACGGCATCGACCACGTAGGCTGGCATTTCCAGCAGCTGGCCGTCCTTGAGGGTGGCGCAGCCTTCGCGGCCGCGCTTCACGATGGTTGTCGTGTGCCCGTTTTCCAGCGACAGCAAGGCATCACGAAGATCCTTGCGCCCGGTGATCGACTTGAGTTCTTCTTCGTTGGGAAGAAATACATCGACATGCCAGAGTGCGTCGATCAGGTCGCGTGACCAGCGCCGATCCGGATCGAAGCCCGGATCCAGCGACGTTGTCAGGCCTGCGATGCGCGCACGCGCGAAGAGCTCGCGACAACCGGCGCGAAGCGCTTTCTGCAAGTAATAGGACGAGACATGCAGGTGATTGGCATGGCGCAGGAGGTCACTGCCGACGTCATCCGCCGTAAGCGTTGCAATGGCCCCGGCATACGTCACCAGCGCGCGATCGCTCGGCGTCGACAAGGACACCGTGACGCCGGTACGCAGGGAGGGATCGGGCTCCAGGGAAGTAACATCGATGCCCGCTTCGCGCATGGCATCGACGCAGTACTGCCCCCATGCATCCGCTCCGAGCTTGCCGTGGAACGACACGGGCGTACCCAAACGGGCCAGCCCCATCGCGCAAATCATCGATGAGCTGCCCGGCGTCATCAGAAAGTCGTCAGCCAGCACTTCCTGGCCAGGCACCGGCGCGGCGTGCAGACCGCGTAGCACGAGATCGACGTTGATCTCGCCAACCACCAGCACGCGCTTGCCGGCGGAGGTCACGCGTCGGCTCCGTGCAGGGTGAAGGTCTGCACCACGCGGGTGAGCACGCCTTCCGACGGCGCATCCGGGCGATCGCCAAGCTGCAGGCAACGGAACAACGCAAGCAACTGCCCGGTGACCACGCCCGCCAGAAGCACCGGCACGTCGCCACCGTGGATGTCACCCAGTTCGATCGCCGCATCGCCCGCCACCAGCGCATCGGCCGGAATGCGCTCGCCAATGACCAGCCGTCCCATGCCGAGCTGCTTGCGTGCCAGCTCGCGCAGCAGATCCAGCTCATAGCCACGCACATCGGCATCCGACGACAGCACGCCGACGATCAAGGTGGTGGGACGGATGCTCGACATCGGGCCATGGCGCAAACCGAGGTAGGTTTCGGCCATGGTGATGACCTTGCCGCCGGTCATCTCCACCATCTTCAGCGCGACTTCGTGCGCCTCGCCGATGCCACCGCCGCTGCCCAGATACACCGCCGCTTCGACATCGCGTTGTGCCATCGCCGCGAGGGTGTCCGCTTGCTGCTCGAAGATGCGCTCCACGGAGGCGGCGAGCGCATCGATGGCCGCAAGCGATACTTCCTGCGACGTGCCGATCAGCAGGCCGGTGCAGGCCACCAGCAGGTTCGTGAAGCTGCTGGTCATCACCAGGCTTCGATCGTTGGTGCGGTCGTCGAGCACCACCACGGCCACGCGCGGATCGTGGTTGTAGCGCGTGGCGAGCTTGCCCTTCGCATTGCAGGTGATCACCAGATGACGCCAGTCCGGCGCGTCCGCGAGCAGGCGATCAACGACGCCGCAGCTTTCGGGGCTGTCGCCTGAGCGGGCCAGCGACACGAGCAGGCCCGGGCCCGGCGGCAGCACCGAAGAGGCATGGGTCAGCAGGGTGCCGGCGGCGATGGCCTGCGTCGCGATACCGGTGCCCTGGCGCACGGCGGGGGCAGCGCACTCGCCGATGTACATCGAGCTGCCGGAACCGGTGAAGACGATATGCGCGGGACGGGGCGTCAGGGCCCGTGCCAGCGTCTCGCGCGTGGCCGGGTCACGCAGCAAGGCGGCCGTGGCGCGCCAGGTCGACGGCTGCTGGAGGATCTCCCGCAAGGTGTCGGCATAACCCGCTTCGGCCTGCTGCTGCGGGGAGGCCGCGCGCAAGGCAGACAGGGTCATTTCCGCTTTCGAATTCTTTTCAAGTATTGACATTTGGCCCGATTCGCTCGAATGTGAAACCGTTCGGTCACGAAACCCAAGGTATTCGAAATGAATCTGCCGTTGCAACCCCTTTCGAAAGCTTCCGAAAAGTTTTCGAAACTGTCGCTTTCGATTGGTAAGCGCGCCCGCCTGTGGCGCCTGCTCTACGGCCACGGGCCGCGCAATGGCAGCCTCCTGGTGCTGCCGCTGGACCAGGGCCTGGAGCACGGCCCCACCGATTTCTTCCCCAACCCGCCGGCCGTGGATCCCGACTATCAGTTCCGGCTGGCGGTGGAAGGCAACTTCTCCGCCATCGCCCTGGGGGTGGGCCTCGCCGAGAAGTACATGGCTGACTACGCCGGCCAGGTCCCGCTGATTCTCAAGCTCAACGGCAAGACCAATATCCCCAGCGACGCTGAAGCGACTTCACCACTTTTCGCTTCGGTGGAGGACGCCGTGCGCCTGGGTGCCGACGCCGTGGGCTACACCCTGTACGTAGGTTCACCGCGCCAACACGATGAGATTCGCCAGTTCGAAAAAGTGCGCCAGGACTGCGAGCGCTACGGCATGCCCCTGGTGATGTGGTCCTACCCGCGCGGCGAGGCGATCGAGGCCAAGGGCGGGAAGAACAGCCTGTTCGCGCAGGACTATGCCGCGCGCGTCGCACTGGAAATGGGTGCCGACATCGTCAAGCTGCATGAGCCGAACGACAGCCGCGACAAGGCGCCAGCACCCTACAACACGCTCGACGAAGATGCCGCCACGCGCAGCGCGCGCGTCGTCCGCTCGGCGGGCCGCACGATGGTGCTTTTCTCCGGTGGCGAAAAGAACGACGACGACGCGGCCGTGCTGCGCAAGGTCGAGTTCTACATGCAGTCCGGCGCACAAGGCGTGATGTTCGGCCGCAACATGTGGCTGCGCCCGCTCGACCAGGCCGTCGCTCTGGTGCACGAAGTGCACAAGATCATGGCCCGCTACCCGCGTTGATCCCCGTTGCCCGGCGCAGGCATCGCAACCTGCGCCGGGCCTTCTTGCCGAGTCGACCGATGACCAAACCATCCTGCCTGTGCTGCGCGCCACCCACCGGCCAGGGCACCGTGCGCATCGAGAGCAGCAAGAACCAGCTGAGCACGGCGCACGACCCGTCGTCCGACACGTTGCGCCTGCGCGACTTCAAACCGCGCAGCATGCTGCACGTCAAGCAGACCCGCATCGAGCGCCCGCGCTTCCCGGTGATCGACATGCACACGCATCTGACGTGGACGACCAACGTCCGCAACGGCGTGTCGATCGGCGAGGAGATTACCGTTTTCGCGCAGCCGGAAGACCTGCTGCCGGTGATGGACCGCAAGGGCATCCGCACGGTAGTCAACCTCACCGGCGGCAACGGTGCCGGCCTCGAGCAGGCCATTCGCACGTTCGACCATGCCGCGCCGGGACGCTTCGTCACGCTGACCGAGCCCTCCTTCGCCTGGTTCGATCAACCCGATTATTCACAGCGTCAGGCCGACGCTATCGCGCAAGCCCACCACGTCGGCGCGCGCGGCCTGAAACTGCTCAAGACCCTTGGCCTGTACCTGCGCGAGAACATCGACAGCGGCCCGCTGGTCGCCGTCGACGACCCGCGCTTCGATGCCATGTGGGAGACCTGCGCCTCGCATGACATGCCGGTGTTTCTCCACGTCTCCGACCCGGAAGCCTTCTTCCTGCCGACCGACGAGAACAACGAGCGCTACGAGGAACTGAGCCAGCACCCGGACTGGTCGTTCTACGGCCCTGAGTTCCCGAGCAACGCCGACATCATCGCCGCGCGCGATCGCATGATCGCCCGGCATCCGAAAACCACCTTCGCCCTGATGCACGTCGGGAACGGCGCGGAGAACCTGGACGCGGTCGCCGCCTGCCTGGATCGCTTCCCCAATACCGTCGTCGACATCAGCGCGCGCATCGGCGAACTGGGCCGCCAGCCGCGCACCGCGCGTCGCTTCTTCGATCGTTACCAGGACCGCATCCTGTTCGGCACCGATGCCGTGCCGGCGCCGTTTGGCAATGACGTGCCGCAGCAGCTGTTCGGGGACGCGCTCTACGAGATCTACTACCGTTTCCTGGAAACGGACGACGAGTACTTTGACTACGCGCCGGCGGACGTACCGCCGCAGGGTCGCTGGGCCATCTATGGGCTGGACCTGCCAGACGCTATTCTGCGCAAGGTATACCATGACAACGCTGCCCGACTCCTGCGCCTGCCGAGCCTGTGACCATGAGTGAATCCCAAGCCAGCCTACCCTCCCGTCGCCTGCTCGTGGAAGAGCGTCGGCGGCTGATCGTCGAGTACGTCGAGGACCAGGGCCGAGCCACGGTGGACGAGCTGGCGAACCGCTTCGGCACCTCCACCGTCACCATCCGCAACGATCTTGAGGCGCTGGCGCGCAACTCGGCCATCGCACGCTCGCATGGCGGCGCCCTGCCCGCCACGCCGCCGACTTCGCACGACACGCCGCTCAACATCAAGGAAACGCGCCATCACGCGCAGAAGCTGCGCATCGGCCAGGCGGCCGCGCGGCTGATCCAGGATGGCGAAACCGTCATCCTCGACTCGGGCTCCACGACCGTGGAGATCGCGCGACAGATCCGCCAGATGAAGTTCGACTCGCTCACCGTTATTACCAATGCGCTGAACATTGCGCTGGAGCTGTCGGGCTTGCCGCATATCCGCGTGATGATGCTGGGCGGCCTGCTGCGCGAAACGTCGTACTCACTGGTGGGCCCGGATGCGGAACAGGCGCTGGCGAAGCTCTCCGCGGACAAGTTGTTCCTCGGCGTTGACGGACTGGATCCGGTGGTCGGCGTCACGACGCCCGATCCGCTGGAAGCCTCGTTGAATGCACTGATGATCCGCGTGTCGCGCGAAACGATTGCCGTCTTCGATGCGAGCAAGCTGGGACAGCGCAGCTTGTCCGTCATCACGCCTGTGCAGCAACTGCACAAGGCGATTACTGACAATAGTGCGGACGCCAAAACGGTCGATGCGCTGCGCAATGCGGGCGTCGACATCACACTGGTCTGAGTCGCCTGGCGTGGCCTCCACGCGCACTTCTCACTTTTGATTTTCATTTCGAAAGTTTTCGAAAGTATCATCGAAAACAATTGCAAGCTTCATTGATTTCGATATCCTCCGTTTACCGGCCACGCGTGGGGAAACGCTGACCGGCGCGCGCTCGTCGCTCCGACCGGCGCCTCGCCCCTTCGCAGTACCCACCGTCACGCGGGAGGAGTCATGCGTCATCACGCACTTCGTGTTCTTGCACTTGCCACGCTGCTTGCCAGCGGTTGCGCCACCGCGCAATCCGTTACCACCGTTCCCCTGGGCGGCAACGCCTTCATCACTCAGACGTCGAAGGCCCAGGACGAAGTCATTTCCGACACGGGCCTGCACAACTGGGATTCCAGCAAAGCCGTCGTCAGCGTGTACTTCGACGTACAGCAAGCGGGCACGCTCGATGTGTCATTGGTCGGCGCGCTCAATGGCGCCAGCCACAGCAAAGTGCAGGTCTCGGTCGGCCGGCAGTCGTACCTGGTCGACTTGTCGAGTACCGGTGCGCCGGTCACGCCGGTGGGCAGCTTTACCATCGACAAGCCCGGCTACGTAAAGGTCGACCTGCAGGGCATCCAGACGGATGGCGGCTACTTCGGCGATATCACCGATCTTCAGATCGGCGGCTCCGCCACGCAGGCCGGCACCACCTTCGCCAACGACCCGGACAACTTCTACTGGTCACGCCGCGGCCCCTCCGTGCACCTTGGCTTCAACGTGCCGGCAAACACGGAATACTTCTACAGCGAAGTGACGGTACCGAAGGGCCAGGACCCGATCGGTTCGTACTACATGGCGAATGGCTTCAGCACCGGCTACTTCGGCATGCAGGTGAACTCGGCGACGGAGCGCTGGGTCCTGTTCTCGGTGTGGGATGCGCCCGACGCATCCACGACACTCGTGCGCCAGGGCCCGGATGTGATCGTCAACGGCTTCGGTGGCGAAGGCACGGGTGGCCAGAGCCATCTCATTTTCCCGTGGAAGGCCGGCGAGACCTACCGTTTCCTTACCCGCGCCCAGCCCGATGGCCAGGGCAATACGTTGTTCTCTGCGTGGTTCGGCACCGAACGCGGCAAAAGCGGCAAGGGCAAGGACTGGCACTTCATCGCAACGTGGAAATACCCCAATACAGCCACGTATATGCGCGGCGTCTATTCGTTCCTGGAATCCTTCGATCCGGACCGCGGCTACATCGGTCGCGAGGGCCGCTTCGCCAATCAATGGGCTGTCAGCAACACCGGCCAATGGACCGAAGTGACTTCGGCCTGGTACGACGTCGATCCCACCGGCCTCAACCGCCAGCGCCTCGATTTTGCCGGCGGCAGCAAGGACGGTCAGTTCTACCTGCGCAATGACGGCTTCTTCAGCCAGTCGGTGTCATCCGGCCAGACCTTCACGCGTCCGGCATCCGGCAAGCAGCCGGACGTGGATCTGGGCAACCTGCCGTAGCGGATCGGGCGCCGGGTTTCACGCCCGGCGCCCTTCCTCAGCCTGCCGCCACCTGCGCACGCTCCAGCGCGGCGACGTGACGCTCCAGCCGCGGCCCGAGGTAACAGTGCGATCCGCAGGACAGCAAACCGACCTTGCTGAATTCGCGCAGGTACCACGATGGTGAACGCGAACAGAAACCCTGCCGATCACCGTCCACGTCGTCTTTCGTGGTGAAGACTTCAAGGAAAGCGATGCCCTCGAGCATCTCCCCGATGCCCTCCAGGCCGGCACGAATTTCCGCTGGCTTGAGGTAATGCAGCACGTCGGTGCAAACGATCAGATCGAACCGACGATCAAAACGCAGCTGCGCCAGCTGCCCGAACCGCGCCAGCCCGATGTTACGACTGCGCCCGAAACGCGACACGACGTACTCACTCGCATCGAGCCCGCGATAGTGGATATCCGGGCGCAAGGCGCGCAGCGGCGCACGCCATACGCCTTCGCCGCAACCCACGTCCAGAACACTGCGAATGGGGCGCGCGAGGTAGTACTCCGCCTGTGCCACGACCATGGCCACCTTGCGGCGCAGCTCGGCTGGCGAGGCCACCGCGTGATCGGGATGTCGATACCACTTGTCGAAATACGCGCGGTCGTAGGCCTTGCTCATGAAGTCGCTCCGGCATGCAGGCGCGCAGTGTACCGCGCTAACGCATGCATCACTGGATGCACACACTGGCCATCCCACCATGACCCCGTCCATCCGCCCGCGAGGTTTGCCATGCCCATGATCCGCATTCGCCTGATCGGAAGCCGCGAACAAGCCGACACGGTCATCAATGCGCTGCACGGCATTGACGGCATCGAGCACGTGGAGGAAGTGGATGACCTGATGCAGGACATGCGTGATGACTCCAGCTCCAGCGATCTGGTTGACGACGAAGGCGGCGGGCTCTTCCGTATCGAAGTCCAGGCATCCGACCAGCGCCACGCCGGCGCGGTGCGTGACGTCGTGGAGTACGAGGCGTTCAACCTGGGCGCTGTGGCGGAGTTCGTGGAAGAGTTCTGACGCCTTGCCGGCATGAATCGATCCCGAACGGGACCACCCCAGGCGCCGTGCGCTGTATTCCTCCCGCCCGCTCCCGCGTTCACAGGCCATGTCCGGCGCCCAGCGCCGGCGCACATGCCCACGACCGGAAGCGATTTCGCATGCGCACACGAGCCTGGCTGCCACGACGTCACCCGCCCCTCTTCGCCTTTGCAACCCTTGCGCTGACCTTGCTGGCGGGCGCGCCTGCTGCCTGGGCGCGCGATAACCCGACCCTGACGAGCGAAGACATCGCCTGGCTGCGCCGCGATGGTTTCGACCTCGACAGCGCAAGCGTCGCCCAGTACGCCGCCATGGGACGTTCGCGCTATCTCGACGCGCAGCTGGATGATCGCCTCGGTGATGCGTTACCGCCGGCCATCAGCCAGTTGATCCAGAGTTACGAGGTCGTCAACACGCCTGCGGACCAACTGCTGACGACGTTCCAGACCGAACAGCAACGCATCAAGGACATGCCGGACGGCGATGCGAAGACCGAGGCAAAGAAGGCTCAACAGAAACACGCCGGCGAGCTGCTGCAGGAATCCCAGCAGGCCGAGCTGCTGCGCGCGGTTTATGGCGCCAATCAGCTCAAAGAACAAATGGTGTGGTTCTGGCTGAACCACTTCAGTGTGTATGGCGCCAAGGGACGCGTCCGCCTGGTCATCGGGCATTACGCCAGCGACAGCATCCGTCCCTACGCACTGGGCAAGTTCAGGGATCTGGTCATGGCGACGCTGCAAAGCCCGGCCATGCTCGAATTCCTCGACAACGCCCAGAACGCGAATGGCCACGTCAACGAAAACTACGCGCGCGAGCTGATGGAGCTGCACACGCTGGGCGTCAATGCGGGTTATACGCAACAAGACGTCCAGCAACTCGCGCTGATCCTCACGGGCGCGGGCCTCGCCCTCCGCCAGGATCGGCCACCTCGCGTCAATCCGCGCTATGCGAATTATTACGTGCGCAAGGGCCTGTTCGAGTTCAACCCGATGCGACACGACTTCAGTGACAAGGTCCTGCTCGGCCACACCATCAAGGGCAGCGGCTTCACGGAGATCGAACAGGCCGTAGACCTGATCACGCACCAGCCGGCGTGCGCGCATTTCATCTCGCTCAAGCTCGCCCGCTATTTCGTCGCCGACGAACCGCCGCCGGAGCTTGTCGACCGCATGGCGAAAACGTTCCTGCGCACGGACGGCGACATCGCCAAGGTGCTGCGTACGTTATTCGAATCGAAGGAGCTGGTCGCCGCTAAAGGCGGCAAGCTAAAGGACCCCACGCAGTTCGTCGTATCGGCCGTGCGCCTCGCCTACGACGGTCGCCCCGTCGTGAACGCCCGTCCGATGCTGAACTGGCTCAACCAGTTGGGTGAGCCCTTGTACGGTCGCCTGACGCCCGATGGCTGGCCGCTGGATGCCACGGGCTGGTCCAGTTCCGGACAGATGGCCAAGCGTTTCGATATCGCCCGCGCCATCGGCACGGGCACCAACCGCCTGTTCGTGCCGGAAGGTTCGCAGGGCGTTGCGCCTGGCTTCCCCATGCTGACCAGCAAGCTCTACTACGCCGCCATCGAGCCGCATCTTGCGCCTGCCACGCGCGATGCCCTTGGCAAGGCTGCGTCGCAGCAAGAATGGAATACGTTCCTGCTGGCCTCGCCTGACTTCAATTACCGTTGATCGTCCGGAGCGCACCATGCATCGCCGCCAATTCCTTCGCTCACTGACCGCCGCGGCCATCGCCGCCCCCACGTTGAGCTTCAGCTCTCGCCTTTTCGCGGCGCCCGCAAGCGCGCCGCGCATGCTGGTGGTTTTCCTGCGCGGCGGGTACGACTGCAATCACCTGCTGGTGCCTTGCGGCAGCGATTTCTACTACGAATCACGACCCAACCTTGCCATCGCGAAGCCCGACGCCACGAATGCCCAGAGCGCGATCGCACTCGACGGCGGCTGGGGCCTGAATCCCGCGCTCCGCGACTCCCTGTATCCGCTCTGGCAACGCAAGCAGCTGGCTTTCATCCCCTTCGCCGGCACCGACGACATGTCGCGCAGCCACTTTGAAACGCAGGACAACATCGAAGCAGGCCAGGCCACGGGCCAGCGGTCCGACTATCGCAGCGGCTTCCTGGCCAGGCTCTCCGGCGAACTGACCAACGCGCCGCCCATTGCATTCACCGATGCCCTGCCGCTGAGTTTCCAGGGCGGCAAGCACGACATTCCCAATGTGTCCCTGCGCGGCAACGCGAAGGCGAATTTCGACGACCGGCAATCGTCGATCCTGGCCGGCATGTACAAGGGCACGCCCCTGGCATCGGCTGCTTCCGATGGCCTCGAGCTTCGCCAGAAGGTCTCAGCCGAACTGCAGGATGAAATGGCCAAGGCCAATCGCGGCGCGGCCAACGCACGCGCTTTTGCTGATGAGACGCGACGCATGGCGACCTTGATGCAAGCGCAGTTCCGCCTCGGCTTCGTCGACGTGGGTGGCTGGGACACGCACGTGAATCAAGGCAACGCCAATGGCGCCTTGACCAATAATCTGGCGAGCCTGGGTGAGGGGCTGGCCAGTTACGCCGATGCACTGGGCGAGGAATGGAACAACACCGTCGTCGTGGTGGTATCCGAGTTCGGCCGCACCTTTCGGGAGAATGGAAACAAAGGCACCGATCACGGGCACGGGACCGTCTACTGGGTGCTCGGCGGGCAGGTCCGCGGCGGACGCGTCCTTGGCGAGCAGGTCGCCGTGACCGCGCAGAATCTGCTGCAAAACCGCGACTACCCGGTGCTCAACAATTACCGCAGCGTCCTCGGCGGATTGTTCGGACGTGTCTGGGGCCTGTCGCCCACCCAGGTGGGCGATGTGTTTCCGGGCGCGAAGGCCGTGGACCTTCAGCTGGTGTGACTACGGCGCGATGATCAGGGTGTCTGCGCCACGCGCTTCACGGTGACGTCGCCATCGCGCTCACCGGGCACGATCTGCCATCCATCCGCCAGCACAAGCGTCCAGCCCTTGTCGCCAATGGTGCCGTGTTGCCCCGGAGCTGCCAGCGCCCGGGGCACCTGCACTTTCGACCAGTCTCCGGCGAGCAGCGCACCATCGCGCACCTCAAGCGATCCCCAGTCGGCGACGAACTTCGCGCTTGGATATACGGTTCCCGCCGCGCCCATGGCCACCAGATTGCGCGGATCAAACATGACCCTGGGGTTGCTCAACGGCAAGACCAGGATGGGCGACTGCACGAACTTGTTTCGATAAGTCGCCAGCTCCCGCTCGCGCTCGGCCGCTCGTTTCGTTTCGCCGGCAAGCAGGGTGGCGCCATCGTAGGCTTTGGCGCGCACTGCCAGTTGCGCATCGGCCTGTGTTGCCGAAGCGGACACCTTCAACGCCATGGCCAGCAACGAGGCTGGCGTCTCATCTGCCTGCTCGCGGATTTGCACCCGCCAGTCCGGCGCGTAGCGATCCAGCAGCAGGCCATAGGCCGGTCCGGTGGCGTAAGCGAACGAACGCACGAAACTTGGATCGGCCACATGCGAGCTAAGGTCGTGCAGCGCGAGGGCCGTGCGCTCCGATGGATCCGAGCCGCCGATCATGATGCCCGTGTATTCGGCCAGGCCTTCGTTGCGTTCGAGCGAGCGCTCCGCGGCGCGGGCTTGCGGGAACGTGGCGTAGCGCCTGTCGCGAAACATCAGCGCATCGCGTGCATGTGCCCTGATCGTCGCATCGTCATTCGCTTTTAGCGCCGCGGCCAGGGCGCGCCATTCGAGCTGCAGGAGATAGCGACCCTGGAGTTCGTCCAGGTGCCCGTTGCTCTGCTCCCCCTTCGCCTCCAGACCCAGCTCGGCCTGCACGCGATGGAAGGACTCATGCGCCATCAGCACGCGCTGCTGAACGGCGTCGGTCGGCATGGGCCACTGGACCTGGACCCATTTGACGCCCGACCACTCCACCGACGTATTGGCGATGGTCTCGCCTTCCGGGAGGCGACCGATGAAGACGCCGTGCTCCTCCACCAACGCGTTGTACCGGTCAGGCGCGTTGGCGCTGACACGGCGCGTGGCCGGCTCGACGATCATCATCGGCCCGCAGAGGCTCCTGCCCCAAAGCTTGCCGCCGTCGGCGTCGCACTGCTGCTTCGCTTCGTCGAAGAGCGCCCTGGCGCGGGACGGAGTGAGGTCATTGGCGTCCTGTGCCAGGCCACCGCTCACCACGCCCATCGCCAGCCCCAGGCCGACCATCCACCGTTCGCTACGACGCATACCGACCCCACCTTCATCCATGGCAAGGCGCGACTGTAGCCGCGCCGTCCATCAATTGTCGCGTGACACCAGCAGCCCCTTGGCCAGCTGGCCGTGCATCTTGCCCAGGCCCCGCACCACGTGCAGCGTCACGAAGAGCAGCAGCACACCGATGACGAACAGCGCCGCCGCGTCCCAACCCGTGGGCGTGTGGCCGCCGAAGCCGTAGTCGACCGTCATCCAGCGGGTCCACTCTTCGCCCAGCGCGTAGCTGATGGGCGCACCGACCAGCGCCACCGAAACCGCCGTCAGCGTCACGGTCAGCGTGAAGTAAAGAATGCCCAGCGGCAGCATCAGCAGCATGTAGAGCATGGTCGTCCACGTGCGCGGATCACCAAACATGCGACCAATGCGACGCATGATCGACAGGCCCTTGATCGCCGGATAGGGCGGCCTGCGGGGCATGCGCACACCCAGCATCGCCTCGACGATGCGCCCTTCGATCAGGGACAACGCCCGCACGGTTGCGAAGAACAGCACGATGAAAGGAATGCCGATGATCAACACCGAAAGGCCCGCCGAGAGGCTCACGCCCGTGACGGCCCAGGTGAAGTACACGATGCCCGTCGCCAGCGACAGCAGCATGTAGAACATGGCGCCCCAGGTGCGTGCGTCGGCGGCCACGCCGAAGAAGCGGCCTACGAGCGAGCGCGGACGCGGCGGTGGCGGCGTGCGCAGGGCGCGCTGGATCTTGATCTCCTGGTCGCGGTAGATCTCGGCCACTTCCTCGGGGGCGCCGTAGCTCCCCACGACCTTGGCCACCAGCTCGGCTTCGGACTTGCCGGGCATCTCCTGCCATTCCGCACGCAGGTGTTCCTCGGCGTCGTACAAGGCGTCCTGGATCAAGGCCGGATCGGCGCCGGACAACGCAGCGCGAAGCTGCTCCAGGTACTCCGCGATAGTGCGCGGCGTGTTCATATCACCCCTCCTGACAGCACGGAATCGACGGAATCGCGCGTGGCATGCCATGCCGCGCTCCACTCACGCAGAACGTCGCGACCCAATGTGGTAATGCGGTAATACCTTCGCGGTGGCCCACTGACCGAGGGCTCGACCTCACTGTCGAGCAGACCACCGCCTTCCAGATTGCGCAGCACCGGATAAAGCGCGCTCTGCTTGCCTGCCAGGACGCCCTCTCCCACCTCTTCCAGCCGCTTGGCGATCTGGTAGCCATACATGGGCTGCCGCGCCTGCCCGAGGACCGCCAGCAAGACCAGCGATACCGTGCCCGCCGACAGCTCCTTCTGGAACTTCTTCAATAGCCCGGAGACTTCGTCCATGGACATACCCTCACGGCAACTTACCCGTGAGTGAAGGTTAGTGTGAAGTTCACACTAGTACATGGGCGGGAAGTCATGGGTGCCGGTTCCACTTGTGCACGAGTTTGTTGATGACTTGGGTACTTCCTCTTGATTGACTTATGGGCAACGTCCGGACACCGGGCCCGTGCCGGACCGGTGACCCCATGGACAGGAGCCACGTCATGAATCACGCCACCCAGCAGGACACCAGCCGCCGCGGAACGGAGTCGATGGCTGAGCGGGCGCCACGGACCTTCGGCGAATCGCATGAGCGGCCTGTGAAAGCACCGTCGAACCACCCAACGTCGCCCGACATTCCGCGCCCGATTCCAAACAACCCGATTCCAAACGAACCGATGATCGGCAACCACACGTCTTCGCAGCGGCAGGAGCCTCGCGGCGAGCCGCACCGCCAGCAGCCGAAGCAACCGGACCAGGCGAACCCGCCGGGCCGGCCCTCACGCAACCCGCGGGAAACCGACGAAGCGGAATAAGGCGCTTGAAGTGATGGCCGCGCCCCGAGCCTCCCTCACAGGTCAAACGACGTCGCCATGCCCCGACTGCACTACGTCAACGACCACGCGCCCGGCTTCCACCGGGTGAGGCGCGGCCGGGGCTTTGCCTACCAGAACACCCGCGGCCAGGCCATTCACGACCCCAAGGTGCTGGCGCGCATTCGCGCCCTGGCCATACCACCGGCTTACGAAGAGGTCTGGATATGCCGCGATCCGCTGGGGCATCTGCAGGCGACGGGCAAGGACAGTCGAGGACGCAAGCAGTACCGCTATCACCCGCAGTGGCGACGTACTCGCGACAAGGGAAAATTCGAACGACTCGCTGCGTTCGGCAAGGCACTTCCGCACCTGCGTCGCCAGCTGCGTATCGACATGCGACGGCCCGGATGGCCACGGGCAAAAGTGCTTGCCCTGATCGTGCGATTGCTGGACCAGACGTCGCTGCGCATCGGCAATGACAGTTACGCCACGAATAACGGCCACTATGGCCTGACCACGCTCCGCAACCATCACCTTCGCAAACATGCTGAAGGCCTTGAGCTGCGCTTTCCGGCCAAAGGCGGGCGGCGGAGCACGGTCACCCTGACCGATGCGCGCGTCTTTCGGTTGCTGCGAGGCATGCAGCGTCTCCCGGGGCAACGCTTGTTCCAGTACCGCGATGACCAGAACATCATCCACTCGCTGGAGTCAGGCATGGTCAACGACTATCTCCGCAGGCATATGGGCGATGATTTCAGTGCCAAGGACTTCCGCACCTGGGCAGCCACCGTCGAGGCAGCCAGGCAATTTGCGAAAGCGCCGCCGAATGCGGATATGAATCAGCGGCAGCAAACGCAAACGGCAAATGGCGTATTCGAAGCGGTGGCCGATGTGCTGCAGAACACAGCGAACATATGCCGCAAGAGCTATGTGCACCCGGACATCAAGGTGCATTGGGAGCGCGGGACGCTCAGGCGATTCGTTGGCGAACGGGTGCTATCACGGCCACGTCAGCTGGAAGCATCCGTGGTTCGCCTGCTGCTTCATCGCCCCTGAGGCATACGCACGTCGCACAACCTCGCATGACAACGATGCAAATGCCCCTGAATGCGGCCTAGCTGCGACGCAACCATCGCGCCATGTGGCTGCCGTGCGTAAAGCCCGTCGCCAGCGCGACGTCCGTCGACGACATCCCACCCTGTTTGAGCAACGCTCTTGCCCGCTCCACGCGACGCTCCATGACAAAACGATGCGCGGGCATGCCGACAGCCTGACGGAACATCGGCTTGAAATGCGACACGCTGTAACCGGCAATCGCGGCCAGCTCGGCCAGGGTCAGGTCCTGGTCGAGATGGGCGTCGACAAAATCGAAGACCTGCCGCAGTCGCCATGACGCCAAGGCAGGCGTGCGCAGGTCGGACGGTGCGTCGTGCTGCTGCAGCGCCAGCAGGCGCGCCGCCAACGCGGTGCCGAGGCTGTCGGAGTAAAGCCGCCCGCCGGGATAACCGTCGCGCTCTTCCGCCTGCATCATCCAGCCGATGCGTTCGATGTGCGGATCGCGAATATGGATGGCGGGCGCCAGGTCCTCGAAACGCCTGGCACCACTCTCGGCAAGGACATCGGGCGACAGGCGCAACAGCAGCGACGTCGCCGGCTGCGACACGATCCAGCGCGTGCTCGACCCGGCCGGCACGACGCAAAACTGTCCATGCAGGCGCGTGCCCTGCCGCTCCATCCGGCCATCCTTCCAGGTCACCGGCACAGGCTTTCCAAGATGCAGGCAGAGCACGTGGCGATGATCGACGGGAGACTGGAAGACGCCCGTGGGCACAGGTGTCTGCAAGACATCCAGCCAGGGCAAGGCGCCCGGCGCCGCGAGCTGGCTGGAAGGATCCGGGTAGCACGATGGCCGATCGGTCATGGGGCGCATGCTACACCTGCGGCGGCGCGGTAACCCGTGCCGAACATCATCCCGGCGTGCTCAACATCATCCTTTTGTGCTCGCCGGGTTTACCTGCCCGCCGCATCCTTTGCCCCATCCCCACCGATGGAGCATCACGATGCAGCGCAGGCAGTTCCTCAAGGCATCAGGAGCCACCGCACTGGGCGTCCTGGGCCTTTACGTGGCAGGTGCCGGCACCATGCGCAGCGCCTGGGCCGCCCTCGGCACGCCCGACCTGACCGCCGCCGAATACAAGGCATCACGCCGCTACGCAGCACTGAGCATGGGCAAGATCGCTTACATCGAGCGCGGTCACGGCCCGGCTGCGATCTTCCTGCATGGCATACCGCTCAACAGCTTTCAGTGGCGCGGCGCCATCGCCCGGCTGTCGCCCTATCGCCGATGTGTTGCGCCGGACTGGATGGGGCTCGGCTACACGGAAGTGCCGGCCGCGCAGCCGCTTGATGCGCACGCGCAGATGGCGATGATCGTCGCGCTGATGGACTCACTGCACATCGACAAGGCCGACTTCGTCGCAAGTGACTCGGGTACCGGCATCGCGCAATTGCTGGCGGTGAACCATCCCCAGCGCGTACGCAGCCTCTTGCTGACCAATGGCGATGTGGAAGGCGACAGCCCGCCCGCCGGCGCGCAGCCGGCGATCGAACTGGCGCGCGCAGGCAAGCTGGCCGATGCCACCGAAGCGTGGCTTGGCGATACGGCCATGGCGCAAGCCACGTTTGGCAAGGCCGTCTACCACAACCCTTCCGTACTCACGAGCGAGCACATCGCCTATTACGTCAGCCCAGTGGTGAGTTCGGAGCTTCGCCGCAAGCAGTACCACGACATCCACCTGGCGATGGAGCCCAATCCGCTGGCGGGCATCGAGTCGAAGCTGAAGCAGAGCCATGTCCCGATGCGCGTGCTTTGGGGTGGCGAAGACACGGTGTTCGCTCAGACGGATGCGGAATACCTGGATCGCACGTTCCCGCAATCGAAGGGCGTGCGTCGCCTTGCGGAAGGCAAGCTGTTTTTCCAGGAGGAGTACCCGGACGTCATCGCCGAGGAGGCGCGCAAGCTCTGGGGTGTTTGAATCGATGTCATGACGAGCGCCTGAGCGCTCGCGGAAGGACTTGGGGAGGCACAGGCAAGAGCAAACGCCTGCGCCTCCCTTTTTTTTCTGTGGACTGACCGGCGCGCGTGTCCGGACAGACACCCGTTTCGTCCGCGGACAGGCCCCGGCTAGCGATCCATCGCCGACAAATGGCGCAGCCACGCCATTTGCGAGGCCTTTCAACCCTGGCACGTGATTTGCCATCTAACCCATGAAAGCAACATCACTTCCCCACCAAGGAGAAAGGTCATGAAGTTCGAATCGCTGATGCTGAAGGGTCTGTTCGCCGCTTGCCTGCTGGTCTGCGCGCTGACGATGGGTTCGATGGTTTTCGCCAAGGCGCCGTCGTCGGCCCAGGTCATTGCCCACGCCGCACCCGCTGCCGCCGCCACCCTGAGTGGCTGATGGTCCGGGCCATTGAGCCCGACACTGCAAGGAGCCTGTCATGAAACTCGAATCCACCCTGCTCGCCGCCCTGTTCGCCTTTGGCGTGCTGGTCTCCGTCCTCACCGTCGCCAGCATGGCGCTGAGCAGTCACGAACCCGGGTATATCGCCTCGCAGCACAGTGGCGTGGCGAGCTGATCAAGCCTCGTCGACAAAGCTGATCAGCGGTTCGCCTGCGAGCACGCGCTCCAGCGCCGTACGAATGCGCAAGGTCTGCTCCTTCACGACCGCACCGCCAAACAGACGCGCCAGCAAACCGGGCTCGACGACAGCGAAGCATCGCCACACGCGCCGGTGATCCGGCATGGCGGCGCCCTCTTCCGAATCCTCATCATTCGCGCAGCCCACCCACACGGGTACGGGCTGCGCAGCGCATTGCACGCACCAGCCCCAATCCTCGGCGATCACCACGGGTTGGTCGTAGCCTTCGCGCGCCAGGCGCTCGCCCAGCCAGTGCGCCAGCTGCTTGCCATATATACCCGGGTTAGTCGCGAGGTCTTCGCCTGCTTCGACCCTGAATAGCGGCGATGTAAAGCGATAGCCGTCCATTTGCCTGACCCGGGGAGAGAGAAGCGCGAGCGTACACGAAACGTGAAACCGTCCGCACGTGCGTTGTCCGTGCTGTCCGGACGCGGTCGGACGTGCGTCCGCGGACACCGCAAGTCGTCGATGACGATTTGAAGAAACGGCTCAACGGCGCGGGTTTCCAGGCAACGATGCGGTTGGCACGACCCTTGCCATCTATCCAGTGAAAGCCCAACCACTTCATCCAAGGAGAAAGGACATGAAATTCGAATCGCTGATGCTCAAGGGTCTCTTCGCAGCTTGCCTGCTGGTTTGCGCACTGACGGTTGGTGCGATGGTCACGGCCAAGGCTCCGGCCTCCACCACGATCGCTAACGCCGCACCCGTTGCCTCCGCTCCCGCCGGCTGAACCGGCTGATTCATCGGTACGAAAGGAACATCGCCATGAAACTTGAAAACATCCTGCTCAAGAGCTTTTTCGCCGCCTGCCTGCTGCTGTGTGTCATGACGCTGGGCGCCATGGTCACCACCGACGTCTCGGCTCCCGCCGCCGTCGCCAGCCAGGGCCACGTTGCCCCGGCCGCCAACGCCGACTGATTCACCTGCACGTTCTGATCATGCGTTACCAGAGCTTTACGCGTTGCGCGGGCGCCAGGTACATACCGTCACCCGGCTTGATGTCGAAGGCCCGATAGAAGCCATCCTGGTTCTTCAAGGCCTCCTGCCCGCGCACCTGGCGAGGCGAATGCGGATTGCTGCGCAGTAGCCTGATGGTTTCGTTGTCGCGCACTTTGGCTCGCCACTTCTGCGTCCATGCCATGTAAAGGCGCTGGTCGCCCGTCAGGCCATCGATGACCGGCGCAGGCTTGCCACCCAACGACAGTTGATACGCGCGATACGCCATGGCCAGGCCGGTGTTGTCCGCTACGTTCTCGCTGAGCGTCTGTTGACCGTTGATGAAGTGGCCCGGCAGAACCTCGACCTTGTCGTATTGCACGGCCATCGCATGCGCACGCTCGTCGAACCGCGCCTGATCCCGGGTCGTGAACCAGCCTGGCTTGCCGAGCAAGCGACCGTCCGCCGCGTACTGGCTGCCGATATTGTCGAAGCCATGACTGATCTCATGGCCGATCGACGCACCGATGGCGCCATAGTTCGCTGCGTCTTCCGCGTCGACGTCGAAGAACGGCGGCTGCATCAGGCCGGCGGGAAAGACGATCTCGTTCTGCGGCGGATACTGGTAGGCATCGACCGTCTGTGGGGTGATGTACCACTCGTCCTTGTCCACCGCGTGGCCGAGCTTGCCGATGTTGCGGTTGTATTCGAACGATCGCGCGCGACGTACGTTGCCCACGAGATCACCAGCCCGGATATCGAGCTGGCTGTAGTCGCGCCAGCGATCGGGATAACCGATCTTCACGTGCAGGGTGGACAGCTTCTCCTTCGCCCTGGCCCGCGTCTGCGGCTCCATCCAATCGGCCTCATCGATCTCCTCGCGCGCCGCCAGCACCAGCATGTCGACCATGTGCTGCAGTCGTGCTTTCGAGGCTGGCGAAAAGTACTGAGCGACATACTGACGGCCCAACCCTTCGCCCATCGATGCCTCGATCAGATCCATGCCGCGCTGCCAACGCGGCGTGTTCACCTTGATGCCTCGAAGCACCCTGCTGTTGAAAGCAAAGTCTTCTTCGACGAAAACACGGCTGAGATAGGTCGCATAGGCCGTCAGCATCTGCGTGCGCAGGTAGGCCTGCCAGGTGTCGGCGGGCACGCTGTGAAGCAGTTTGCCAACGGCCTCGTAATAGCCGGGCTGCGCGACGACAATGTTGTCGATGCGACCCGCGATGCCGGCACCCTTGAGATACGCAGACCAATCCAGCGACGGCATCGTTTGCGCAAGCGTGTCGATGCGGATCCGGTTGTTGGTTTTGGTCGGATCGCTGCTGTCCGCCCCGCTCCACTGCGCCTTGGCCAGCTGAGTTTCCAGCGCCATGACCGCAGGGGCGTGTTCCTTGGCCCGGGTGTCGCCATCGAGTCGCAGCAGCGTCGCGAGATGCTTGACGTAGGCGGCGCGCGCCTGTTCGAAAGGCGCGCCCTTTTCGAGGTAGTAATCGCGATCGGGCAAGCCCAGGCCGTTCTGGGAAATCGTCACGGCATAGATCGACGGATCGTCGGCGTCGTTGAGCACCGAGTTGGAGAACGGACTCATCACCCACAGACGCCCCAGCTCGCCCATGGCGAGACAGAGTTTCTCAGGCGTGTCGGCTTGGGCGATCTGCTGGCGAAGATCGGCCAGGGGCGTCGATCTAAGCGATTCCAGCCGCGACTCATCGAGATAGCTGCGATAGAGGCGGGTCATCTTCTGCCAGTCGGGACGCAGTTCGGCCGCCTCCGGCTGAGGACCTTCGATGATCCCCTTCAAGCGCTGACGGATGATGGCATCCAGTTCGGACGAAGGCGTGATGCGCTCACCGTCGGCGGGGATCTGCGCGGCGCGGAGCCAGCCGCCGTTGACGTACTGGTAGAAGTTGTCCTGGGGTCGTATGGCGACATCATGGGCCGAGGCATCGATGCCGGAGTGCTGCACCTCCGCGGCGGCTACGCCCAACGACAGTGAAAGACAGGCAAGAGCAAGCAGGTGACATTTCATGGGAGTCCGGGCGACAAGGCGCCGGTCCAGGACGTATTGCGTATGTGCGCTTCCCTTCGCCCCCCGGCGAGCCAGCATAGTCCCGTCACCCAACTCCCGCCACGTGCATGGTGCGCACTTCCTCTGCTACGTTCGGCGCATGTACCCACTGCCAAGGTTCGCCATGCGTCTCGCTCCCGCCCTGCTCGGTCTTTCCATCGCTCTCGCCCTGCCGCTTGCCCATGCCGATACGCCAACCGGCAAGTCCCCGACGCCGAAGGAGTTGCTGGAACAGTCCAAGCCCGCAGAGTGGCGCAAGCCCGATCCGAACAACCTGCTGCAGATGAAGCTCCCGCAGGGCACGGTGCTGATCGAGCTGGCACCGGACTTCACACCCGAGCACGCGGCCAATATCCGCACGCTGGTGAAGCAGCACTACTTTGACAAGCTGGCCATCGTGCGCGTGCAGGACAACTTCGTCACGCAATGGGCCGACCCGGAAGACGACGACAAGGGCGACAAGAGCAAGCTCCGCTCGCTGGGCAAGGCGCGCAAGACGCTGCCGCCGGAATACACGCGTCCGATCGACAGCAAGCTGCCGTGGACGGCCCTTCCGGACGGCGACGTGTATGCCCCGGAAGTCGGCTTCTCCGAAGGTTTCCCCGTGGCACGCGATAAGGCCAGCGGCCAGGAATGGATCACGCATTGCTACGGTGCGGTGGGCGTGGCACGCGACGTGAGCCCCGACAGCGGCAACGGCAGCTCGCTGTATGCCGTCATTGGTCAGGCACCACGCGGCCTCGATCGCAACCTGGCGATCGCCGGCCGTGTCCTGAAGGGCATGGAGTTCCTGTCCGCCTATCCGCGCGGCACCGGCCCGCTGGGCTTCTACGAGAACGCTTCGCAGCGCACGACGATCGAGTCGGTGAGCCTGGCGTCTGACTTGCCGGAAAGCGAACGCGCGAAGATTGAAGTGCTCCGCACGGATAGCCCGACGTTCGCCGCTTTGATCGAGGCCAAGCGCAATCGCCGCGACGATTTCTATCGCCTGCCGGCAGGCAAGATCGACGTATGCAGCATCAACGTACCGGTGCGCGAAGCGAAGGCGCCGTAACGGGGAGGTCGGCGGCTGGCGCCGCCTGTAAACAGTAAACGGTGAACGGTAAGAGCCGACTGAGGTTACCTGACCTCGCACTTACCGTTTACCGTTTACCGTTTACAGCGAGCGAACTCACCGCTCTTCCACCCGCTAATAGTGCTCGGCGAAATTGGATACGACCTTGTTCATCGCATCGCGCCACTCACGCGCCAGATCCGGCGTCAGTTCCGGATCGTACTCGCCGATGGATTGCAGCAGGCAGTCAACCCAGCACGCATAGAGCGCGGGCTCAACCGGTGCCCGTCCGGTACGTGAATGCACGTCGATCATCTGTTGCATCGGACGCCGCACCATCGTGCTTCCCGCCGCCCACGAGATGGCCATGCTGATGCCGCGACGAAGTGCCAGGCGCTGTCCGCGAAAATCAGTGCGAGCGAACATCGGGGGAATCGAGGGATGACTGGCGAGAAGCACCTCGTAGAAGCGCTCGATGAAACCGGGTCGACGCAGACAGCGTCCAAAACTCACCTGCAAGGCGTCGTACTTCGTATTCACTGCGATTCCCCATGACTCACTCACGAAGTGTGCACGCAACGTGCACATGACGACCTGATCCACGTCATTCGCCTGCGACAGCGTGAATCGGCCCTGAGCGCATATGCGCCATGCACACGGAATCTTTTCGTGGCGCGGGCTATTCGTGAATGCGGATAACGAGGGAGACCGCATGAAGCGCAAAGGCAAAGTGATCGTCGGCATCTTTGGCGCGTTCGTCGCGCTGATCGTGATCGCCATCGTCGTGATTGCCACGTACGACTGGAATCGCCTCAAGCCGATGATCAACGACAAGGTGAGCCAGGCCATCGGTCGACCGTTCGTGATCCAGGGCAATCTCGGCGTGACCTGGCGACGGGAGCCGGATGCTGGCTGGCTGGCATCGATCGTGCCCTGGCCGGAGCTGGAAGCACGCGACATTCGCGTGGCCAATCCGCAGTGGGCGTCGCAGCCTCAGTTTGCGCAGCTCGATGCGCTGCGGTTCCGCGTGGCGCCCTTGCCGCTCATCGCTCATCGCATCAAGGTGCCGATGCTCCAGCTTGACCATCCCGTGCTGACACTCGAACGCGACAAGGATGGGCGCGCCACATGGGACTTCACTTTCCCGCAGGACAGCGAGCCCTCGCCGTGGAAACTGGAACTGGGTTCGATCGGTTTCTCGCAGGGACAGGCGAGCCTGAGCGATGTGCAAAACCAGCTGACACTCGACGTGAAAGTCGACCCGCTCGAGAAGGCCATTCCCTTCGACCAGATCGTGGCGCAACAGTCGGACGATGCACGCGATCAGGCCGCGAAGACCACCGGCGCCGCGGCAAAGAAAACGCTTGCCGCATCGGGCGAGAAAGATGACGACAAGGGACCTCGTCCACGCCTGCCGTATCAGTTCGCCTGGCAGGCAGAGGGCAAGTACCACGGCGCGCCAGTGAAAGGCTCGGGCAAAACTGGCGGCGTACTGGCGCTGCAGGATACGAACACGCCCTTCCCCGTGCAGGCGGATATCCACGTCCAGGACACGCATATCGCCTTCGTCGGCACGCTGACCGATCCCATGCACATGGGTGCGCTGAACCTCAAACTGTGGTTCTCCGGCCGCAGCATGGCCAAGCTGTATCCGCTGACCGGCATCACCCTGCCGGATACCCCGCCTTATGCGACCGAAGGCAGGCTGACAGCGCAGCTTCGCCCTCAGGGCAGTCATTTTGAGTACAAGCATTTTCGGGGTCGCGTCGGAGGCAGCGACCTGGCAGGTGATCTGACGTTCGATACCGGTGGCGCGCGACCGAAGCTGGCCGGCACCCTGCGCTCGCAACTGTTGCAGTTTTCCGATCTCGCGCCATTAATTGGCGCCGATTCGAATGCGGACAAGCAGGAGCGCGGCGATGCGGTCATGCAGCCGGCGGACAAGGCATTGCCCGTGGAGCCCTTCCGCACCGATCGATGGAAAGCGATGGATGCCGATGTGCAGTTCACCGGTGCGCGCATCGTGCGCGACGCCGACCTGCCGATCGACAAGCTCAGCACGCACATCATCCTGGACAACGGCGTGCTGAAACTCACGCCACTCAATTTCGGCATGGCCGGCGGCACCGTGGTCAGCAACATCATGCTCGACGGCAGCACCACGCCGATGAAAGGCAAGCTCGATCTGCACGCGCGACAGCTGAAGCTCAAGCAGCTATTCCCGAAGTTCGAGGTGATGAAGACCAGCTTCGGTGAGATCAACGGCAGCACCAACCTGTCCGCACAAGGCAACTCGGTGGCGGCACTGCTGGGGACCGCCGACGGTGAACTGAAGCTGCTGATGAATGATGGCGCCGTCAGCAAGGCGCTGCTCGAAACGGCGGGCCTCAACGTGGCAAACATCATCATCGCGCGCCTGTTCGGCGACAAGGTGGTGAAGATCAACTGCGCGGCCGCCGACCTGGGCGCGACGAATGGCCTCTTCTCCACGCGCATGTTCGTCATGGACACCGAGGACGCCATCATCGTGGTCAATGGCACGGTGAACTTCGCCAACGAAAAGCTCGACCTCAAGGTCAAGCCGAGCAGCAAGGGACTGCGCATCATCTCGCTTCGCTCGCCGCTTTACGTCAAAGGCACGCTGAAGAATCCGGATGTCGGCGTTGAAGCGGGTCCGCTGATTCTGCGCGGTGGTGGCGCGGTGGCTCTGGCAGTCTTTGCGGCTCCGGCTGCGGCGCTCATCCCGCTCATCGCCACCGGCAAGGAAGAAAACGACAACACGTGTCGCGAGGTCCTCACCCAGATGAAGGGCACGGCGGAAGTGAAGCGGTGAGGAGCGCCCGCGTTGCAGGCTGGGAACGGGGAACGGGGAACGGGGAACGGGGAACGGGGAACGGGGAACAGTAGAAGCGAGGGTGTTGCTTCTGCTCTTACCGTTCACCGTTCACAGCGCCGCAGGCGCGCCCCAACGCCCGCCCCGCGGGCGCTTTACTCTCGATAGTCTTTCGATATATCGTACTTGTCACTAAACGATATATCGGAAACCTATCTATGCATCGCCATCATTTCTTTTTCCGCGCCATGGGGCGCGGCTTCCGCGACCACGATCACCATGGCCAGCATCGCTACTGGCATGGCCCCCAGGCCGGCCCTGAGCGCGACGACATGCCGTTTTTCGGGGGTCGCCGCGGCCCGTTCGACCGCATGGGCGGGGCGGATTTCTTCGCCGAGTGGGCCGATGGACTGCGCGGCGGCGGCCGACGGGGCGGTGGCAGGATGTTCGGCCATGGCGACCTCAAGCTGCTCCTTCTTGCCCTGATCGAGCAACAGCCTCGCCACGGCTATGAGCTGATCCGCACCATCGAGGAGATGTTCCACGGCCAGTACTCGCCGAGCCCGGGCGCCGTCTACCCGACCCTGACCATGCTCGAGGAGCTGGGCCACGCGAAGATCGACAATGAACAGGGTGGCCGCAAGCTCTACGCGATCACCGACGACGGCCGTGCCTTCTTGGACCAGAACCGCCCGGCGGTGGACGCGGTGATGAACCGCACCGAGGAAAGCGCACGGATGGCCGCACGCATGTCGCTGCCCACGTCGATTCGTCACGCCATGCACGCACTCAAGCATGCTTTGCTTATGCGCGGCGGGGAGTGGAATGCCACGGAAACCCAGCGCGTGGCCGACATCCTGGAGCGCGCCGCGGGCGAAATCGCCACGGGCCGCCATCGCGAGTAATGCCCCACGGCCGGGTCGCGCGAACGCGGCCCGGCTCGATCCACGTCAAGGAGTGTGCCTATGTCGACACACGAATCGCGCATGGTCCGGCATCCCATCGTGATGCGTCAGCTGGACGTGCTGCGCGTCGAAGACCTCACCCCGCATATGCGTCGCATCGTGCTTGGCGGTGAGCAACTGCAGGGGTTCGTGTCCGCCGCGCCGGACGATCACGTCAAACTGTTTTTCCCCAATCGCCACGGCGAGATCGTCCAGCCCACGCCCGGCCCCAACGGCCTGGATTACCCGGCGGACAAGGAACGCTCGCCGATGCGCGACTACACACCACGCCGCTACAACGCGACGGCGGGCGAGCTGGTCATCGACTTCGTGCTGCACGGCGATGGCCCCGCCTCCACCTGGGCAGCGCAGGCCGAACCAGGCCAGCGCCTGGGCACTGGTGGTCCGCGTGGTTCCTATGTCGTGGCCAGTGACTTCGATCATTACGTGATGATTGGCGACGAAACGGCGTTACCGGCGATCGGGCGCTGGCTGGAGGAATTGCCGGCCACCGCCACGGCGACCGTACTGGCGGAAATCCCGCAGCTGGCGGATCGCCAGACGTTGTCCAGCAACGCCTATTTCGACGTGCAGTGGCTAGACCGCAAGGGTGCCGATCCGGCCGATAGCCGCCTGCTGGAACGCGCGCTCTCGGAATTCGAATCCCCCAAGGGCGACACCTTCTGGTGGATCGCGACCGAATCGCATCGCGCCCGTGCCATGCGCCGGTATCTCAGCGACGAACGCAACGTCCCCAAGGAATGGCTCAAGGCCACCGGTTACTGGGTGCGGGGAGAGGAAGAGGAAGGCGACGAAGACTGACCGACCCGGACGTTCAGACGTCCGTACGCCGGGAGCCGTTCGACACTAGAATGGCGGGTCGCCCACTGCCCTGCCCGCCATGCAAGCCGTCAACAAGGCCCGCCTCCAGATCCATTTCTGCGTCCTGCTGTGGGGCTTCACGGCCATCCTGGGCAAGCTGATCACCCTGCCCGCGTTGCCCCTCGTGTGGTGGCGCATGCTGCTGGTCACCGTGGCGCTGCTGTTCGTGCCCAAAGTGTGGCGTGGCCTGCGGGCCATGCCAGCTCGCCTGCGCTGGGCGTATGCGGGGATTGGCGCGCTGGTGTCGCTGCACTGGCTGACATTCTACGGTGCCATCAAGCTGGCCAATGCGTCCGTGGGCGCCACGTGCATCGCCCTGGGGCCCGTGTTTCTTGCGCTGGTGGAACCGTGGATCGCCAAGCGCAAGTTCGATCCGCGTGAGCTTTTGATTGGCGTGGCCGTCGTGCCGGGCGTGGCCATGGTCGTGGGCGGCGTACCGTCCGACATGCGGCTGGGCATTCTGGTCGGCACGCTGTCGGCCTTGCTGGTGGCGTTGTTCGGATCACTGAACAAGCGACTGGTCGAGCATGGCGATCCGCTGACGGTGACCTGCATCGAGCTGGGCACGGGTGCGGTGTTCCTCACCCTGCTGGCTCCGCTGCTTCCACACACCGGGCCGGCGTTCGTCATCCCGAATGCGCACGACTCGATGCTGCTCTTGCTGCTCGCCTTCGGCTGCACGCTGCTTCCCTTCGCGCTCGCCCTGGTCGCGCTTCGCCATATGAGCGCCTTCGGCACGCAGATGGTGACGAACCTGGAGCCGGTCTACGCCATCGTGCTGGCGATGATATTGCTCGGCGAGCAACGCGAACTCGACTGGCAGTTCTACATCGGTGTGGTGATCATTCTTTCGTCGGTGTTCATGCAGCCGTTGTTGACGCGCCGCCGCGGCGAACCGCAACAAACCGAACTGCTCGGCACCTCCGAGAGCCACAGCGTCGTCGACTGACGCCTCAGCCGGCGGCGATACTCGCCGCCAGGTGATCGATGAAGGCACGCACTTTGGCCGGCGGCCGCTGCCCCGGGTAGACCGCGTGGATGCCGCCTTCCGGCAAGCGATACGTCGGCAACAAGACCTTCAGTCGCCCTGCGCGCACATCGTCTTCGACAAGGTAGTCCGGGAGAATCGCGGCGCCCGCCGAGGCGAGTACGAGTGCACGCACGGCCGAGGCGTTGTTGGCCTGTGCCACGGCACGGACGCGCACCGTGGTGCGTCCTCCCTTTGCGTGCGTGAACGTCCAGGTCAGTGGCGACGACAATGCCGACATCGCCACCCAGGCGAACGTCGCCAGATCCTCGGGCCTTTTCGGCGTACCTGCGCGCGCCACATACGACGGTGACGCCACGACGAGCTGGCGAAAGCCGGAAAGGCGCGTCGCACGCAGCGTGGAATCGCGAAGGGAACCGCCACGAATGGCCAGATCGAAGCGCTCGGCGATCAGATCACTGAGATGGTCGCTCAGCACCAGATCCACCTGCACCTGCGGGTACGTGAGCATGTAACTGGCAAGCGCGGGCGCCACCACCGCGGTGCCGTAATCCAGCGATGCGGTCAGCCGCAAGGTGCCGCGCGGCGCATCGCGATTCTCGCTGACGCGCTCGATGGCCGCTTCCGTCTCGGCGAGGATGCGAACGCAGTCCGCATGGAACGCGGCGCCTGCTTCCGTGAGCGACATGCGACGCGTACTGCGCACCAGCAGGGTCACGCCAAGCTCCTGTTCAAGGCGCGCCACGTGCTGACTCACCATCGCCTTGGTCATGCCCAACTGCTCGGCGGCGGCCGTGAACGAACCGGCCTGCACCAACGCCACGAAGACGGCAAGCCTGTTGAGATTGATGTCCCGCTCCATGCCGTGGCGCCTCGCCCATTGTTTAGTTTGACTTTACATTGATTTGCGTGAAGTCGCGTTTATCCGATCAATCACGCAGCGCACAATGCCGCCCATACCCCTCCCCAAGCAGGAAACTCCACCATGAAGATCGCCCTGTTCGGTGCCACCGGCCATATCGGCCAGGGCATCCTCGAAGAAGCCCTTTCGCGCGGTTACGGCGTCGTCGCTGTGGTGCGCGACCCGGCGAGACTCTCCCAGAAAGACAGCAAGCTCACGGTCGTCACGGGCGACGCGGGCAAGCCTGAGACGTGGCTGGAGGCGGTGCGCGGCGTCGATGCCGTGGTGGCCAGCCTGTCGGCACGTCGCGATGGCGACCAGGACTCCATGGCGAAGAACGCCGCGGTGCTGCTGGACAACCTGCCCAAGGCAGGCGTGAAGCGCCTGATCTGGGTCGGCGGCGCCGGATCGCTGGAGGCGGCGCCAGGCATCCGCGTGATGGACGACCCGAACTTCCCGGCAGCGTGGAAGCCTGAGGCCGAGGGCCAGGGCAAGGCGCTCGACGTGTTCCGCGCCAGCCATTCGACGGTGGAGTGGACGTATGTCAGTCCGGCTGCGCTGATCGAGGATGGCGAACGTTCCGGCACCTACCGCGTCGGCGGCGACAAGCTGCTGACCGACGGCAACGGCGACAGCCGCATCACCGTCCCCGATTACGCCGCTGCCCTGCTCGACCGCGTCGAGAAGCACGATGAGCTCAACAAGCGCATCACCGTGGCGTATTGATCAACCAACGGCGGGCACTTTTCCGGTGCCCGCCGTCTTCACTCAGAACCACATCCTCAGGCCAAGCAACCAAGTGGTTTCATGGGCCGGCTCACCGCCACGTGTCGTGGCATCGGCAAAGCGACGCGTCCAGTTCACGCCAACATAAGGTGCGAACCGGCGGCTGAATTCATACCGCAGACGCAGGCCCGCCTCGACGTCCGACAAGCCCGAACGAACGCCGCGCAGCGGATCGTCCTTTCCGTAGAAGTTCGCCTCCAGTTCCGGCGCAAGGATCAGCCGCTGGGTGAAGCGAAGGTCGTAACTGGCCTCAAGCCGCAAGGCGGTACGGCCACCATCGCCAGCGTAAAACGTCGCCTGCGTTTCGAACCAGTACGGCGCCAGCCCCTGCACACCCACAGCCAGCCAGTCACGCGATGGTCCCTGGCCGAAGTCATGGCGCACGCCGGCCTGCACGTCCCAGAACGTGCTGACCGCATGGCTCCACAGCACCTCGACGCGTGCATCGTGCGTGCCGCCGGTCGATCGCTCGCCCTCGGTGCGCAACCAGACGCGATCAATGTCGCCGCCATACCAGCCCTGCGCTTCCCATGACGTGGCGTAGTCACCTCGCGTGCTGCGCGTGCGCTCCAGGCGATCAAAGAACAACATCCCGCGCGTGGCGAGGTCGTGCATCTGCATCATGTCCGCCATGTGTTCTGGCGACATCGGTGCCAGCTCGGTGGCCGGCGCGGGCGGTGGCACGTGATCATTCGGCGGCAACGCGCTCGACATCGTCGACACGTCGTGACCGGCATGTTCGTCGGTCTTCGGCAGGACCTGGTGATGTGCGTGCTCGTCGGATTTCTGCGCGGCCTGGTGACCTGCGTGCTCGTCGTGCTTCGCGGGCTTATCCGTTGTTGCCGCCTCGCCATGGTGATGCATGTGATCCATGTCCTGCGCCATTGCCAGCGGTGATGCGAGCGCCAGGCACAGGCTGCTGATGAGAAGCCGCTTCATGCCACCACCACTTCGCGGAACATGCCCGCTTCCATGTGATAGAGCAGATGGCAGTGGTAGGCCCAGCGTCCCAGCGCATCGGCACTGACGCGATAGCTGACCTGCTGCGCCGGTTGCACCACGACGGTGTGCTTGCGCACCTGGAACTCGCCTTGCGGATTCTCCAGCTCACTCCACATGCCATGCAGGTGGATGGGGTGCGTCATCATCGTGTCGTTGACCAGCGTGATGCGCACGTGTTCACCGTACTTCAGGCGCAGCGGCTCAGCGTTGGAAAAGCGCGTGCCGTCGAACGACCAGAGGTAGCGCTCCATGTTGCCGGTGAGACGCAGCGTGAGTTCGCGATCCACGCGTGGCGAGATGGGTGCATCGACGGCATGCAGGTCCGCGTAGGTGAGCGCGCGGCGCCCGGTGTGGCGCAGGCCGACGCCGGGATCGTCGAGGTTGGTCCGCGGCATCGGTACGCGCATGTCGACTTCGACGCTGGTTTTCAGCGTCGGCATCTCATGCCCCATCGCCGCATGGTCCATGCCACCCATGTCGTGCCCACCATGCCCCATGCTGCCCATCATGTCGCCCATGCTGAGCAAGGGACGCGGATCGAGTGCGGGCACGTCTGCCGTCATGCCTTCGCGCGGTGCCAGCGTGGCGCGGGCATAACCGGTGCGATCCATGCTTTGCGCAAAGATGGTCCAGGCGCGATCGGCGCTGGGCTCGACAATGACGTCGTAGGTCTCAGCCGTGGCGATGCGGAATTCGTCGACCGTGACCGGCTCCACCGGCTGACCATCAGCCGCAACCACCGTCATCTTCAAGCCGGGAATGCGCACGTCGAAGAAGGTCATCGACGAACCATTGATGAAGCGCAGGCGCACTTTCTCGCCCGCATTGAACAGACCCGTCCAGCTGCCGGCCGGCGCATGACCGTTGGCGAGGTAGGTGTAGGTCATGGCCGAGACGTCCGCCAGATCGGTGGCGTCCATGCGCATTTGCTGCCACATGCGGCGCTCGGCGAGCGCGCGTGACAGGCCTTGCTGACCTACCTCACGGAAGAAATCGCCGGCCGTCTGTTTGCCGATGTTGTAGTAGTCGCCCTGCTTCTTGAGGTTGGCGTAGATGCGCTCCGGATCGGTATCGGTCCAGTCGCTGAGCAGGATGGTGTAGTCGCGCTGCGTCGGATGACGCTCGCCTGCACGTGGCTCGACGACGATCGGTCCGTAAAGGCCCGTCTGCTCCTGGAAGCGCGAATGGCTGTGATACCAGTACGTGCCCGCCTGATTCACGGAGAAGCGATAGGTGAATTCGCCGCCCGGCGGAATGCCTTCGAAACTCAGGCCCGGCACACCGTCCATATCGGCCGGCAGGATGATGCCATGCCAGTGGATCGAGCTGGTAACCGCCATGCGATTGCGCACGCGCAAGGTCACGGTTTCACCCTGGCGCCAGCGCAGCAGCGGTGCCGGCAGCTGGCCATTGACAACGGTCGCGATGCGCTTGCGTCCGGTGAAATCGACCGGCAGCTCACCGATCTCCAGCTCAAAATGGTTGCCACTCAGTTCGCGACGTGGCGCCGTGAGCGCCTGCGCGAAGGCATTGCCGCGCCAAAGGCCCAGCCCGGCGGCTACGCCGCCCAGCGCCAGTCCCTGGACGAATCGACGACGCGGCAAATGGATGCCACGCGGATCTGCTTGCTTCATGTCTTGCTCCAACACTATGTGGCCTGCGGGTGCAGGCCTCGAACGTCGCGCAGCGGATGGGAGCGTCAAGGCTGACGTCCGGACGGATGACTGCGCACACCAAGGGCTCACTCATGCGTGAGCGGTGACGTTGTGTTCGATCAGGCCAAAGGTGGCCTTAAAGGCGGAGAGCCGGGTGGTTGCGGCGCCTCCAACGCGGAGGGAACGAAGGACGCGCCACCCTGCATGGGTGTCGGCATGAATGACACGTCCATGCGCGGCATGGCAGCGCACGCATGCGCACACGGGCAGGCATCGACACCGGCATGCCCGGCGCGATCGCCGTGGTCAGCGTGATCGCCATGTGATGGCATATCGGCCATGCCTGCCATCGCCTGTGTGGGACCGCAGCAATCGACCATGGCCCATGCCGATCCGGTCATCGCCGTCCACGCACCGATGGCCAGCAGCAAGAGCAGCAGGCTTCGACGAAGACGGGGAAAAAGGGAGCGGACCATGACCGGAGCTTAGCCAGAGGCCAGGGTGCGACTCAACTCTGGACATGGCTTCAAGCGGACTGCGGGCGCATTCCGTTTCCCGACGTGGACGTCCAGGCCGCTACAATGCGCTGCCCCACCCGAGAGCCGCCATGAACTATCGCCATGCCTATCATGCCGGCAATTTCGCCGATGTCCTCAAGCACGCGGTGTTGCTTGCGCTGATCGAGTCGCTCAAGGCCAAGCCCACGCCGTTCTGTTTCGTGGAAACGCACGCCGGTAGCGGCTGCTATGCGCTGAACAGCCCCGAGGCGGGCAAGACCGGCGAATACAAGGATGGCATTGCCCGCCTGCTCTTCCCGGACCTGCACGACACGCCCGCACGCACCGCGCCGCTGCCGCCGCTGCTGCGGCGCTGGCTGGACAGCATCCTGACGCTGCCAGGCAACGATGGCTCGCTGCATCTTTATCCCGGCTCACCCCTTCAGGCGGCCAGGGCGCTGCGCGAAGGCGACAGCGCGCAGCTGTGCGAACTGCATCCGGAAGAGGCACTGCGCCTGCGCGAACTGTTTCGACAGGACCGTCGCGTGCACGTACACGAGCGCAATGGTTACGAGGCGCTCAAGGCGCTTTTGCCGCCACGCGAAAAGCGCGGCCTGGTGCTGATCGATCCACCCTACGAAGCGCAGGAAGCGGAATATCGACAGATCGAGCAGGCACTCAAGGCGGCTCTGCTGCGCTGGCCGACGGGCATGTATGCCGTGTGGTATCCGATCAAGCTGCGCAGCCAGGTGCAGCCGTTCCTGCGCTGGACTCAGCGCAGCGGTGCCAAACGCGTGCTGCGTGCCGAGGTGCTGGTGTCACCGGACGATTCTCCGCTGCGCCTCAATGGCACCGGCATGGTGATCCTCAACGCGCCATGGAAGTTCGACGAGGTACTGCGCGATTCGATGCTGGCCATGGCGCAGCTGCTTTCCCGCGACCGCCCGGCCACATGGCACCTGGACTGGCTGGTTGCTGACTAGTTCTTCGGCTTTCGAGCCGACAGCATCGCGACTTCGGCGTCGCTCAGGTGCCGCCATTGCCCTTTCGCCAGTTCGCCCAGCGGGAGCGAACCGATGGCGACGCGGATGAGCCGCAGCACGCCGATGTCATGCGCGCCGAGCAGTCGCCGAATGTGGCGATTGCGTCCTTCGTCGAGCACGATATGGAGCCAGGCGTTCTTTTCACCGGTCCGCAGCACATTGACGGCCCGGGCGACCAGTCGCTCGCCCTCATCGACCACGCCCTCGGTCAGCCGCGCCAGCATGGCCTCGTCGGGAATCGCATCGATCTGCACGTGATAGGTCTTGTCGACGTGGTACTCGGGCTCGGTGAGGCCGGCGGCCCAGACGGTGTCGTTGGTGAGCAGGAGCAGGCCTTCGCTGGCCTTGTCCAGACGCCCCACCGGGCCCAGCCACGGCAAACCCGCATCCTTCAGCAGGTCATACACCGTATCGCGGCCACGCTCGTCGGCGGCGCTTACAACCGTGCCACGCGGCTTGTTGAGCGCGATATAGACGCGACGAGCCGCCTGCACGGGTTTGCCGTCGAGCAGGATGCGTTGCCGATCGGCATCTGCGCTGCGCTCGGGATCGAGCACGACACGCCCGTCCACGCTGACACGCCCTTCCCGCACGGCCTTTTCCGCCTGGCTGCGCGAACACACGCCAAGCTTGCTCAGCACGCGCGCGAGACCATGGCGCGGCGTGTGCGCCTGTTTGCTGCGTGATGTCGCTGGTCGGATCGGTGGCTTCACGAGGTGTCGGGTGTGGTCTGCCGGGCACGATAACGCGATGGCCCTTCGCAAAAAAGAAAAGCCCGGCTTGCGCCGGGCTTTTCCGTACAGCCTTGCGGCTGATTACTGCTGAACCTGCAGCTCGGTGCGACGGTTGCGAGCGCGACCGGCGTCCGTGTCGTTGCTGTCGATCGGGTCGTTCTTGCCGTGACCGATCGGGCCCTGCAGACGAGCAGCCGACACGCCGTGGGCGGTCAGGTAGTCGTACACGATCTGTGCGCGACGCTCGGACAGCGACTGGTTGTAGGCGTCCTTACCGACCGAGTCGGTGTAGCCAGCAACGGTCACATTGACCTGCGGGTAGCGGTTCAGGGTGTCGATGGCCTGATCCAGGATGGCGATGGAGTCAGCGCTCGGCTCGGCCAGTGCCTTCTTGATGTCCTTCTCGCCCTTCTTCGGACGATCGAACTTGAAGTTCACGCCGCGCAGGTCGATGACGACCTTCTGCGCGCAGCCGTCCGGACCGACGATCGTGCCAGCCGGGGTGTTCGGGCACTTGTCGTCGCAGTCGTTGACGCCGTCGTTATCGCTGTCGAGCTTGGTGCAGTCCGGAGCGGCCGGCGGCGGGACCACGGCAGCCGGAGCGGCAGCGGCTTCGCCGAAGCGCGAGACGACGCTGAAGCCCAGGAACCAGTCGCCGTAGCCGTTCTTGGTCGGCTGGGTCTTGTCGTCCCAGTCATAACGGTAGCCGGCTTCGATACGGATGTCGGAGCTGTCGGTGATGGTCTTGGACACACCGCCGCCCAGCTGGGCAGCCGGGGCCCAGCCGCTGTCGGCCGGGTTGTGGTGGTACGAACCCATCACACCGGCGAGCAGGTACGGACGCCATGCGTCCCAGCCGCCGAAGTAGAAGCGAGCCGTCACGCCGTAGTTGTTGTTCGACCAGTTGCCGCCGCCAACCTTCGAATCGACGTCACGCTTGGTGCGGTCGATGAAGAGGTCGATCGAGGCATTCTCGGAGATGAACTTACCAACGCCCAGGCCGTAGTAAACCTGGCGGCTGTTGGTGTTGCGGTCCGTGTCGTTGTAGTAACCGCCGACGGTCGGCGCGATGTACCAGCGGCCGTCATAACCAGTCGTCGTGGTGCCGGCAGTGTCCTGCGCGTGAACGGCACCTACACCGCCCAGGGCCAGGGCGATCACAAAATACAAGCCCTTACGATTCATCAGGTGTCTCCTCATTATTGGTTTTCGCGTCCGTTCCACCCCAGACGGAAATCGCGCGTCAGAACATCTGTTCGACAGACAAGGACTTTCAATGTCCCTTGCTTGGAGTTCCTAACAACCAAGCCAAAGAAGTGTAGCAAAACTGTTAAGTAGTCCGCACGCCGGTTTGTCGCAGGCGCGCTGCAATTACTGAATTTCAGTGCACGGCCGTTCAGCGAATTGGTCAATGAATAATCACCAATTCTTACGGATCAAATTACATAAGCCTTAGACACGCAAAAGAAAAAGCCCGACTTGCGCCGGGCTTTTTCCTAAAACGGTGAAGCTGAAAATTACTGCTGAACCTGCAGCTCGGTACGACGATTGCGTGCGCGACCGGCATCCGTATCGTTGGTATCGATCGGATCGTTCTCGCCATGACCCACCGGGCCAAGCAGACGACTCTGATCGATGCCGTGCGCGGTGAGGTAGTCGTACACGATCTTCGCACGACGCTCGGACAGGCCCTGGTTGTACTGATCCGTACCGACCGAGTCGGTATAGCCAGCCACCGTAACCTTGACCTCCGGATAGCGCTGCAGCGTATCGATCGCCTGATCGAGCACGGCGATGGAATCGGCACTCGGTTCGGCCAGCGACTTCTTGATGTCCTTCTCGCCCTTCTTCGGACGATCGAACTTGAAGTTCACACCACGCAGGTCGATGACCACCTTCTGCGGGCAACCGTCCGGACCGACGATCGTGCCGGCCGGCGTGTTCGGGCACTTGTCGTCGCAATCGTTGACGCCATCGCCATCGCTGTCGAGCTTGGAGCAATCCGGCGCAGCCGGCGGCGGCGGTGCCACGGCAGCCTGCGGCGGTTCGCCGAAGCGCGACACCACGCTGAAGCCCAGGAACCAGTCGCCGTAGCCATTCTTCTCCGGCTGCGTCTTGTCGTCCCAGTCGTAGCGGTAGCCGCCTTCGATGCGGATGTCCGAACTGTCGGTGATGGTCTTGGACACACCAAAGCCCAGTTCCGCGGCAGGCGCCCAACCATTGTCAGCGCGGTTGGAGTGATAGCTGCCCATCACGCCAGCGAGCAGGTACGGACGCCATGCGTCCCATGCGCCCCAATAGAAGCGACCGGTCACACCGTAGTTGTTGTTGGACCAGTTGCCGCCACCGATCGCCTTATCGATGTCGCGCTTCGTGCGATCGATGAAGAAGTCGAGCGAGAAATTCGGTGCGAAGAAACGACCTACGCCGAGGCCGTAGTACACCTGACGGCTGTTCGTGTTGCGATCGGTATCGTTGTAATAGCCACCCACCGTCGGAGCGATGTACCAACGATCGTCGTAGCTGGTAGTGGATGTGGTCGTCGTCGCGCTTTCGGTGCTGTCCTGCGCATGAGCGGCACCTACGCCACCCAGGGCCAGCGCGATAAGGAAGTACAAGCCCTTACGTTTCATCAGGTGTCTCCTCGTTTATTGGTTTTCGCGTCCGTTCCACCCCAGACGGGAGCATCCAATCAGCCGACCCCGTCAAGAGTCCGGGCCAACAACTACAGGCCGATGAAGCATAACCACCCGAAACGGGCGCGGAGAGTTTAGCAAAAATTGAACAATTGCCGAGCCGCTCCGAACGCCTGTTCATTTTCACGTCACGCCGTCTTTACAACGTGAAGAGAGCCAGGAACTCCTGAACGGGCATGCTGTCGAGCCCGCCCGGATCCGCGGTTGCCGCGAGGATCGCCGTGACCTGGTGGGCCGGCAAGTGCCCTCTCAGGGCCGCCTCGAATTTCCTCATGAGGACCGGTATGCCCTCCTCCCGGCGCCTCCGGTGGCCGATGGGGAAGTCCACGGCGACCCTTTCGGTGCTGCTGCCGTCCCGAAAGAAGACCTGGACCGCGTTCCCGATGTACCGCTTGCCCGGGTCGAAGTAGTCCTTGGTGAACTGGGGGTTCTCACTGACGACCATTTTCTCGCGCAACGGGTCAATCCGTGGATCGGCGGCGACGTCATCGTTGTAATCCCCCGCAGTCAGGCGTCCAAAAATCAGCGGCACGGCCACCATGTACTGGAGGCAGTGATCGCGATCGGCGTAGTTCGCCAGGGGGCCGGTCTTGTCGATGATCCTCACGCCAGCTTCCTGTGTCTCGATCACCACCCGCTCGATCTGGTCGATCCGGTCGGCGACCCTGGGATGCAGCTGCATGGCGCATTCCACCGCCGTCTGGGCATGAAACTCGGCCGGGTAGCTGATCTTGAACAGGATGTTTTCCATGACGTAGCTGCCAAAGGGGCGTTCGAACTCGAACGGCTTGCCCTTGAAGGCAACGTCGTAATAGCCCCAGGTCCGGGCCGTCAGCGCTGACGGATAGCCCACGACGCCCCGGTAAACGGCGTTGATGGCATGCAGAACGGCCCGGCGACAGGCATCGCCAGCGGCCCAGCTCTTGCGCGGACCGGTGTTGGGCGCATGGCGGTACGTGCGCAGGCTGCCGTTGTCGATCCAGCTGTGGGAGATGGCCGTGATGATCTGGGCCTTGTCGCCGCCCAGCATCGCCGTGGCGACCGCCGCGGAGGCCAGGCGCACCAGGATGACGTGATCCTGCCCGACGCGATTGAAGCTGTTGAGAAGGGCGTAGCAGCCCTGGATCTCGTGGGCCTTGATGGCCCAGGTCAGGACATCGCGGACGGTCAGCGGGGCGCCACCCTCCCGCGCGGCCTTCCGACTGAGGTAGTCGGCAACGGCAAGAATGGCGCCCAGGTTATCGGATGGATGCCCCCACTCGGCCGCCAGCCAGGTGTCATTGAAGTCCAGCCAGCGAATCTGGGTGCCCATCGCAAAGGCCGCCTGGGCCGGGTCCAGCTCATGAGAGGTGCCCGGCACGCGCGCCCCACCCGGCAGTTCAGCGCCCGGCACAAGCGGCCCCAGATGCTTCACGCACTCAGGAAATGACATCGCCAGCATGGCTGTGCCCAGGGAATCGAGCAGCATGTAGCGCGCGGTGTCGTAGGCTTCGCGCGAGTCGATCCGGTAGTCAACGACGTAGTCGGCGATATCGACCATGGGCTGGTCGGGATCGGGACGCCGGGCGGAACGGATGTCGGGCGCGCTCATGAGGCTCATCTCCTGGAAGCCAAGGAAACCGTCATCACGTCAGGCCCCTGCAGGAGCCCGCCGATGCCGATCACCTAACCATGTCGCCATGGCAGGAAAGAGTCAGTGAACGCGAGGCGGCATTACGCCGAAGGTACGCGCACCCATCCTTCCATCAGCACGCGCGCGCTGCGACTCATGACCGCCTTGGTCACCGTCCAGACGCCATCCACCAGCGCGGCTTCGGCACCCACCCGCAGCGTTCCCGACGGATGACCGAAGCGCACGGCATGGCGCTCACCGCCGCCGGCAGCGAGATTGACCAGCGTCCCCGGAATGGCCGCCGCCGTTCCAATCGCCACCGCCGCCGTACCCATCATGGCGTGATGCAGCTTGCCCATGGACATGGCGCGCACGAGCAGGTCGACGTCACCGGCCTTCACCGGCTTGCCGCTCGAAGCCACGTAATCGGCCGGACCCGCGACAAAGGCCACCTTCGGCGTGTGCTGGCGCGTGGCGATCTGGTCGAGTGAAGTGATCAGCCCCATGCGCAGCGCACCGTGCGCGCGAATCGTCTCGAACATGGCCAGCGCCCTGGCGTCGCCGTTGATGGCATCCTGCAGCTCCGCGCCGGTGTAGCCGATGGCGGAAGCTTCGACGAAGATCGTGGGAATGCCCGCATTGATCATGGTGGCCTTGAGCGTACCCACGCCCGGAACGTCCAGATCGTCCACGAGATGCCCGGTCGGGAACATCGCCCCGCCGGCGCCGTCTTCTTCGGCGGCAGGGTCCATGAATTCAAGCTGGACTTCGGCGGCCGGGAACGTCACGCCGTCCAGTTCGAAGTCACCGGTTTCCTGCACCGCGCCATCGGTCATGGGCACGTGCGCGATGATGGTCTTGCCAATGTTGGCCTGCCAGATGCGTACGACCGCCATGCCATCGCGCGGTATGCGCGCGGCATCCACGAGGCCACCGGCAATGGCGAACGAACCGACCGCTGCCGAAAGATTGCCGCAGTTGCCGCTCCAGTCGACAAAGGCCTTGTCGATGGCCACCTGACCGAACAGGTAGTCGACATCATGATCCGCACGAGCACTGCGCGACACGATCACCGTCTTGCTGGTGCTGGACGTCGCCCCGCCCATGCCATCGATCTGCTTGCCATACGGATCGGGGCTGCCAATCACGCGCATGAGCAGCGCATCGCGAGCCGCGCCGGGCACCTGCGCCGCTTCGGGCAAATCCTGCAAACGGAAGAACACGCCCTTGCTGGTGCCGCCGCGAAGGTAGGAGGCGGGGATGCGAAGCTGCGGAAGGTGAGCCATGTTTTTGCGTATCCGGTAATGACAAGTGGGCGCGGGTCGCGACTGGGAAAGCCGCTCGTCGCAAGGTGATGCGCCGGCATCACCTTGCGGATCACCCTATGATCAGGCTGCCTGCGATGCCTCGATGAAATCCTGCGCAAAACGCTGCAGGACGCCACCGGCCTCATAGATCGACACTTCCTCGGCCGTATCCAGGCGGCAGGTCACCGGCACCTCCACGCGATCTCCGTTCTTGCGATGGATGACCAGCGTGAGCTCGGCACGCGGCGTGCGCTCACCGGCGACATCGAAAGTTTCCGTGCCATCGATGCCCAGGGTCTTGCGATTCGTGCCGGGCAGGAACTCCAGCGGCAACACACCCATGCCGATCAGGTTCGTGCGATGGATGCGCTCGAAGCCTTCGGCCGCGATCGCTTCGACGCCTGCCAGGCGAACGCCCTTCGCGGCCCAGTCACGCGACGAACCCTGGCCGTAGTCGGCGCCGGCGATCACGATCAACGGCTGCTTGCGGTCCATGTAGGTTTCAATGGCTTCCCACATGCGCATCACCTGACCTTCCGGCTCGACGCGCGCCAGCGAACCCTTCTTCACTTCACCGTCGACCACCGCCATTTCATTGATGAGCGTCGGATTGGCGAACGTGGCGCGCTGCGCGGTCAGGTGGTCACCGCGATGCGTCGCGTACGAATTGAAGTCCTCTTCGGGCAGGCCCATCTTCGCGAGATATTCGCCGGCCGCGCTGTCGAGGAGAATCGCGTTCGACGGCGACAGATGATCGGTGGTGATGTTGTCGCCAAGCACGGCCAGCGGACGCATGCCCTTGAGCGTGCGCTCACCCGCGAGCGCGCCTTCCCAGTACGGCGGGCGGCGAATGTAGGTGCTCTGCGGGCGCCAGTCGTACAGCGGCGCTGCGGTGGTACCGGTGTGGCCCGTGCGCGCGAACATCGGATCGTAGACTTTGCGGAACTGTTCGGGCTTCACGCTCGACGACACGATCGCATCGATCTCCTCGTCGCTCGGCCAGATGTCCTTGAGGGTGACCGGCTGACCGTTGGCGTCGATGCCAAGCACGTCCTTCTCGATATCGAATCGAATCGTGCCGGCAATCGCATACGCGACAACCAGCGGCGGCGACGCCAGGAAAGCCTGCTTCGCATAGGGATGGATGCGACCGTCGAAGTTGCGATTGCCCGACAGCACGGCGGTCGCATAAAGATCGCGGTCGATGATTTCCTGCTGGATCTTCGGATCGAGCGCGCCGGACATGCCATTGCAGGTGGTGCATGCAAAGGCCACGATGCCGAAGCCGAGCTTTTCCAGATCCGGCAGCAGGTTCGCTTCCTTCAGATACAACTCCACGGCCTTGGAGCCGGGTGCCAGCGAACTTTTGACCCAGGGTTTGCGGGTCAGGCCGCGCGCATTGGCATTGCGCGCCAGCAAGGCAGCGGCAATCACATTGCGCGGATTGCTGGTGTTGGTGCAGCTGGTGATGGCCGCGATGATCACCGCGCCGTCGGGCATCTGCCCCGGCTGTTCTTTCCACTGTCCCGCAATACCGCGCGCCGCGAGATCCGACGTCGGCAGGCGCTTGTGCGGATTGGACGGGCCGGCCATGTTGCGAACCACTGACGAAAGATCAAACGTCAGCGTGCGCTCGTACTGTGCGTCAGCCAGCGTGTCGGCCCAGAGACCGGCAGCCTTGGCGTAGGTTTCCACCAGCTTGACCTGCTCATCGCTGCGACCGGTCAGGCGCAGGTAATCGGTGGTCTGACCATCGATGAAGAACATCGCAGCGGTGGCACCGTATTCGGGCGCCATGTTGGAAATGGTGGCGCGATCACCCAGCGTGAGGCTGGCGGCACCCTCGCCGCGGAATTCGAGGTACGCACCGACAACTTTTTCCTTGCGCAGGAATTCGGTGAGCGCAAGCACGATATCAGTTGCCGTGATGCCGGGCTGGCGCTTGCCGGTGAGCTCGACGCCGATGATGTCGGGCAGGCGCATCCACGAAGCGCGACCGAGCATCACGTTCTCGGCCTCCAGGCCACCAACGCCGATGGCAATCACACCCAGCGCATCCACGTGCGGCGTGTGACTGTCGGTGCCCACGCAGGTATCGGGATAGGCAACGCCATCCTGCACCTGGATCACCGGCGACATCTTCTCCAGATTGATCTGGTGCATGATGCCGTTGCCCGGGGGAATGACATCGACGTTCTCGAACGCCTTCTTGGTCCAGTTGATGAAGTGGAAGCGATCTTCGTTGCGGCGATCCTCGATCGCGCGGTTCTTCGTGAACGCATTCGGATCGAAACCACCGCACTCCACTGCCAGCGAGTGGTCGACGATCAGCTGCACTGGCACCACCGGATTCACCTTGGCCGGATCGCCACCGCGCTCGGCAATCGCATCGCGCAGGCCGGCCAGGTCGACCAGCGCCGTCTGGCCGAGGATGTCGTGGCACACCACGCGCGCCGGGAACCACGGGAAGTCACGCTCGCGCTTGCGATCGATGATCTGCTTGAGCGAATCGGTGAGGATCGCAGGGTCGCAGCGGCGCACCAGGTTCTCGGCAAGCACTCGCGAGGTGTACGGCAGCGAGTCATAGGCGCCCGGCTGGATCGCGTCCACGGCGGCACGTGCATTGAAAAATTCCAGCGACGTGCCGGGAAGCGATTGGCGGTAGACGGTATTCATGGACGGGAGAATCCCTCGAGTGCTGGTCTGTTCGAAACGGCGGTCACCGCATCGGGTGGACGTTGGCGCGCTACCCGCTCGTCGACCGACGGTTAATCCGTTCTAAAACCGACAGTTGGAGCGAGCGACAGCGAACGCCCTGGCCAGCCATTGTAGCCGGACCCGACCTTTTCCTTAAGTGTTACCCGCTTGACTGGTATGCAGGCCGACATCGACAATAGTCGGATACTGATCCCAAAAGGGAGTAGTTCCGGACACTGGTTTCAGCGGTGTCTATGCAGTGGTCGTCATCACGAGCGGAGCACCGCTCCGGTCACTGCAGCGGTTCTTCCGCGGACGAGACTTTTGCGGTAACGACGGGCCTGCGTGCGTCCGTGGTTGCTGCATTGTCTTTTTTGCGCGCAAGGATTGATGCATGGATTTCTTCACCCCCGAATTCTTCTCCGGCCTGGCAGCCATTGTGCTGCTGGATCTCGTGCTGGCCGGCGACAACGCGATCGTGATCGCGCTGGCCGCGCGCAACCTGCCCGGCCACCTGCAAAAGAAAGCCGTCTTCTGGGGCACCTTCGGCGCCGTCGCCGTGCGCGTCGCCATGACCGCCGTGGTCGTCTACCTGCTCAAGCTCCCGGGCCTGATGCTGGCCGGCGGCCTGCTGCTCCTGCCGATCGCCTGGAAGCTGCTCAAGCCCCATTCCGAAGACCCCAATGTCGATGCCGCCAGCAACTTCTGGTCGGCGCTGCGCACCATCGTGGTGGCTGACGCCCTGATGGGACTGGACAACGTGCTGGCCATCGCCGGCGCCTCGCACGGCAGCATGGTGCTGGTGATCCTTGGCCTGGCGATCAGCGTGCCGCTGGTGGTCTGGGGTTCGACCTTGATCCTGCGTCTCATCGAGCGCTTCCCTGTCATCGTCTACATCGGTGCCGGCGCCATCGCCTGGACGGCGGCGCGCATGATCGCCCACGACCACCTGCTGGTGGCCTGGTTCGACGCGCATGGCTGGGCCCGCTACGTGCTGGACGTAGTGCTCGTGATAGCGATCTGCGGTGGCGGCTGGCTGGTACAGCGTCGTCGGGAAGCCGCCACGGCCTGAAGGCGCGGCATGCCTGGCACGCGACTCACGCGCCAGGCATGCCAGCGGCCGGTACACTGCGGGCCGCTTTCACCAAGAGAACCTCCCCACGATGAAGCTCTACTACCTGCCGGGCGCCTGCTCGCTTGCCGACCACATTGTCCTCGAATGGACGGGCGCCCCCTACGAAGCGCATGCGGTGCCGCGCGACCAGCTGAAGACCGAGTACCTGAAGATCAACCCGCTGGGCGTCGTGCCTGCGCTGGTGGAAGACGACGGCTGGGTCCTGACCGAGAACGTCGCCATCCTCGGCTACCTCGCCGAAAAGTACCCGCAGGCCGAGCTCGCCGGTACCGACATGCGCAGCCGTGCCGATGTCATGCGCTGGCTGGGGTTCCTCAACTCGGACATCCATCCGGCGTTCAAACCGATCTTCGGTCCCGCGCGTTTCATCGCCGACGAATCGCAGCACGCCGAGCTGATCGACAACGCCCGTGCGCGTTTGCGCGACATGTTCGGTCGCGTGAACGAGCAGCTGAAGGGTGGTGACTGGATCACCGGCAAGCGCTCGATCGCCGATCCCTACCTGTTCGTCGTCCTGCGCTGGGCCAAGGGCAAGGGCGTGGACCTGTCGGGCTTTGACGAGCTGGAGCGCTTCTCCGCTCGCATGCGCGAAGACGAAGGCGTGAAGGCTGCCATGAAGGCAGAAGGCTTGTAAGGCCACTCGCTGCGCTCGTTGTGAAGCCGGCGCTGCGCGCCTGTAAACAGTGAACAGGTAAGAGCCAGGGCGCAGAGCGCTCTTCTCCGTTCACCGTTTACAGGCCGCGCCAGCGGCCGGCTTCACAGGCCTGCGCCAGCAGGCCGGCCCCACCGCGAGCAACGCGAGCCCCCTCAATACATCATGGGTACGCGCACCGTGACTGTCGCATCCGGCGTATCCCGCGTCACGCCCACGCCCAACGTGAAGTTGAGCGTGCGTTTTTCGTTGAAACGCCAGGAACCACCCAGAAGCAACGTACCTTGCAAGAGCCGCGTCGCGCCGGGCGCCGTTTTCCCGTTCTGCTTGACCGCACCGATCCAGCTCTGGTCGTAACCGATGCTGATCGACGCCTTCTCGTTGAGGGCCAGGCCCATGCCGACGCTGACGTCGACGATATTGCCAGGCTTCACTTCACCAAGGTTTTCCTTGCCCGAGAGCACCAGATTCCGGGTCACGTTGCTGCGCGAAAAGTTGTAGAGATAACTGACGTTGCCAAAGAAGACGACCGGGTCGGAGGGATACAACCAGGTCACGCCCGGTTGCAGCGAGTAGAAACCCGTACCGGTCGGCGATTCCAGTGGCAAGCCGGTGCCCGTGGCGTTCTCGACACAACGCTGCACGCAGTCGGTCGTGACTTCAAACGGGTCGCGTCCCGTGCGCGACTTGAAGCGCAGCCAGCCGATGTAATACGCCTTGTCCGGACCACCGTCATTGAGCTGGTAGCGTGCCGTCGCCTCGATGTCGCCGATGTCATGGCCACTGGTGGTGAACACCCGGTCGGTCGCCGAACCGGTAAAGATTTCACGGCTGATCGTATCGGTGTGCACCCACAGGTAAGGCACGCGCACTTCGATCTCCAGGCGATTGGTGATGCCATAGCGCGCGGCGACCGTTGCCGTCTGCACCGTGGTCTTCACCTGCCGCGCGTCGATCAGGCCGATCAGGATCGCCGGGATGACCGTGTAACCGATCAACGCGACGCGATCGAGCGATGAATAGCCCATCTGGTAGGAGGGCTCGAGGATGAACTTGCCCTTGGGCGTCAGCACGCCGGGCTGGTCGAAGATCGGCGCCACTTCCGGCGGTCGATTGTCGGTAGGCGGCGCCTGTCCCACCGGCTTGTTCGCATCCTGTGGCGCAGGGGCCGCAGCCGCGACGGCGTCGCCCGCCGGCATGGGCATGGCCGATGCGTTGGCGCCGCCTGCCGAGACGTTGCCGGCGCGCTGCTTGTCGAGTACATCCAGACCGACGGCCTTGCGCAACGAGCGATAGTCTTGCTCCTGTTGCGCCAGCGCTTTCTTCATGTCCTCAAGCTGCTGCATCTGTGCCTGGATCTGGCTGCGCATCGCATCGATGCGCTCGCCCTGCGACTCCATTTGCTTGCGCAGATCCGGGCTAAGCGTCGCCGGATGAGCCGGCGTGCTGCTCGAAGGCGTGGCCTGCGCACTTTGCGCGGCATCCTGCGCGCCCGCCACCTGCCCCGCCACCGGACCGCCCAGCAGCACCAGTCCGGCGCACCCGGTCGAACATAAGTACCGCCACGTTGAGTTGCGCATCATGCTTCCTCATGCTTCGGGTTCGACGTCGGGAGTGCGCCTGGTGCGCACCCTTCCTGGAGGGCGGATCGAAAATCCAGCGTCGTGCGCGGCCGCATGCATGGGTCAGTGGCCGATAGTCTGCAAGGCCGATTGCAGGCCCTGGAATTGGTTGAGGGTGCGAAAAGCGTTTAGCGAATTGACCGACGTATTGATCGTGGTCATGTTCTGGATGTGCTGACCATTGAGCGTGTTCTGGATCACCGTCGCTCCCATGCCCTGGTTGAGAATGGACGGGTCAACCGAATTGCCCTGCCCGATTTGCACGACGGTCGTCGAATTGGCTGCCGCCAGCGCGGCGGCTTGCGCGCCCGTCATGTGCGCGATATCGGGAATGTTGAAACTGGTTTGCGTCACGAGGTTGCCGTTGACGTACACCGCGCGATCAATGCCAAACGAGACGGCCAGGCCACTGGGGAGATCGAAGCCACCGCGCGTCTTGTCCAGCTGATCGGTCGCCACGGGCGAGCCGAAGCCTTCGACGTCGGCCTGCGGCGCCGCCGCAGCCAGGGTCTGGTCTGCCACGGGCGCGGCGGCGAGCGGCTTATCCGCGGCGGGAGGCTGGTCCTGAGCACTGGATCCATGCGCCCACGCACCGCCGATGCAGAACACTACGCCGATACAGACAACGCGCGTCATGGGCTTCATGGTCACGTTCCCTCAAATGTCGCCCGGCCCACGTTTGGGCATGGTCATGTTGTAGAGGCTGCCGCGATCAATGCCGCTGCTGAGTGGCGCATTGGGTGACACGCGCCAGTCCTGCGGACTGTTGAACACGGCGATATTGCGGCGGTTGTGGATCACGAACACGAGGCCGTTTTTCCAGACGCTCATGAACTTGTCCATGGCGATCGCACGCGTTCCCAGCGCCGGATCCCCGACGAGCACGCGCCCGTCGCGCACGCCCTTGATCACCACGAAATGGTGATAGCCCTTGATATCGATCAGCACGATGGCAGGCAGGTTTTCGTCTTCGAGTTTTTGCAGCGGCACCTTGAACCCATCGGCCTGGAAGCCATTGGCAGCGAGGAATCGCTTGATATCAAGCAGGGAGAAACCTTCCTTGTGGATCTTCTCCTTGTCACCGCTTGCGTACATCTGCTCGAACGCGGTCTGCTCGTTGACCGGATAGCCGTACTGGTAGGTCAGTAGCGTCGCCACAGCCGCGGAGCCGCAGCTGAAGTCGTATTTCTGTCGAATGGTATTCCTGAAACGAGCCTCCTTGAGGCTCGTCAGATGCAGGGTGTACGTGTCGCCTTGCGCGCCCACCACGCCGACCGGCGTGGTAGCTGCTGCCGCCACGGGCAGCAGCATTGCCATTGCAACGAGCAGCGCAGCTGCTTTCTTCATGGCGTGAACTGCACGTTGACGACGGTGGCGTTCTGGATCAGCACGTTGCTTCCGGTGTTCTGAATCACCGTCGGCAAGCCGGAGGCGCCGCTGAAGGATTCGCCGCTAATGGCGTTCGAACCGGAAACGACGCGCGAAGCCGTGTTGCCCGTGACGGTCCCGTTCAACGTGGTGTTCTGTTTGACATTGGTGCCGCCGCTCATGTCGGCGAGCTGATCGTCGGCGGTGCTTTGTCCGAGTCCTTCGACGTGCGGACTGCCCTCGACCTTGGTGCCTGCGGCGTACGCAGCGGGTGCGTCCGGACCGTAGGCGAGAAACACGGGAGGAATGGAACTGGCATTGCCGCTGTTGCCGGCGTGGCTCTGGTTATCCGCTGCCCACGCCGCCACCGGCAGTACGCAGCATACGGTCAATCCGAGCACCCACTTCGCGGATCGCATGGCGTTCTCTCCGTTGTCCCTGGCCGCTTCACACCCCGAGCGCCTGCCTCTACGACAGGCGCGTTGCGGAGAATGAAGGGCACGGTGGAGCGCGAGGCTCCACCGTGCCGGGTTGCTATCGATCAATGACCGAGGTTCAGGTTGGCCTGGACATTCACGCCCTGCTGAATCAGCGATGCTGCGCCGCTGTTCTGCGCGATGATCGCTACGCCAGCCGCACCGGCTGCCGCGCTGTCCATCGTGTTGGACATGTTGAATGTGCCGGCATCGGCGTAGGCAGTGCCACCGGCTGCGCCGTTGCCACCGTTGCCGCCCGTGCCCGCGCCACCCATGCCACCGGAGCCTGCGCCGCCTGCGCCACCGGCGCCGCCGGTGCCGTCAGCTGCACCGCTGGTGCCACCGGTCGAGGTCGCTGCGCCACTGCTGGCGGTCGACGCACCACTGGTGCCCGCGCCGCCTGCCCAGCTGCCGGCTCCGCCGGTCGCCGTGCCGCTGCCCGAACCACGTTGACGATTGCGGGTATTGCCGTTGTCGCCATCGGAGCTGCCGCCGCTCGCGCCGCTTAGCGCGCCGACATAGCCGCTATCCGCGCCCGAACCGCCAGCGTGACCGCTGCGGGAGTCGCTATCACCGCCTGAACCACCACGGCCGCCATCACCGCCGGTTCCGCGACCGCCGATGCCCTTGGCACCGTTGCCGCCGTCGCCACCGTTCGCGCCGCCCCAGTTCTTGGCGACGTTGCCGATGTCATGGACATAAACGTCGCTCACTGCACCGTTCAGGGTGCTGTTGGCGACTGCATTGCTGGTATTGAAGGAGTCGGACACGTTCGAAGTCGCCGTGCCGCCATTATTCGCCGCTGCACTACCCAGACCACCGGAACTTGCATCGCCCATGTTGAAGGCATCCGTGAAGGTATGCGTGCTCGAATTGGTATGCGTGCTGGAGTTGCTGTGTGTGCTCGAGTTGTTGTTGAAGTTCGAGTTGCCGTTGTGGTCGTTATCTGCATAGGCGACCGATGCCAGGCCAAAACTCAAGGCAATCGCCGTTACGAGCAGAGTCTTACGCATAGTCTTTCTCCTGAAACGATGCGAGTGGACCCCCTGTTTGGTCTTACGGGTGTAGCGACTAACCGTCGCAATACGCGTGCCAGCGCGTATGAAAGAAAAAAAACATTTGAAGCACGTGGAAAATCAGCGCGTTGAACCACATTGCGTGGACGCGCTCGCGGCTTGGTTCAGGACCCAGATGGGCCGGGTGTATCAGGGATGCAACAGCAACACCTGCATCCGCGCGTGACGATGACGCAAAAATCGACTGAACGTCCCTGCTGTACCAATCGATCGCGACCTCAAGCGCTTGAGCCGGTCGTCGCGAACAGCCCTGTATCAAGGCTGTTACACCTGTGCGGGTGAATTACTAACAATCTCGTACAGGGTCCTGAACCGTAACGAAAGCGTCAGGATCATGCGGAACGAGAAGACCCTCATTTCGGGGCCCGCCCGAAAAAAAAGGAGCCCCGGGAGGCTCCTTTCTCTTGCGTGACCGGCGACCGGATCAGCGCTTTTCGATCGGCACGTAGGCCAGGTCTTCCGGGCCGGTGTAGTTCGCGCTCGGACGGATGATCTTTCCGTCTTCGCGCTGCTCGATCACGTGCGCACTCCAGCCGGAGGTACGCGAAATGACGAACAGCGGCGTGAACATGGCCGTCGGCACGCCCATCATGTGATACGCGCTGGCCGAGAACCAGTCGAGGTTGGGGAACATTTTCTTCAGTTCCCACATGGTCTTCTCGATGCGCTCGGAGACGTCGAACAGCGTCGGGTTGCCACCCTCGGTGCAGAGCTTGCGCGAGACTTCCTTGATGATTTCGTTGCGCGGATCGGACACGGTGTAGACCGGGTGGCCGAAACCGATGACGATTTCCTTGCGCTCAACGCGGGCGCGGATATCGGCCTCGGCGTCATCGGCATTGCGATAGCGGGAGATGATGTCCATCGCCACTTCGTTCGCGCCGCCGTGCTTGGGGCCACGCAGCGCGCCAATGGCGCCGGTGATGGCCGAATAGATGTCCGAACCCGTGCCGGCAATGACGCGCGCCGTGAACGTCGATGCGTTGAACTCATGCTCGGCGTACAGGATCAGCGACTTGTCCAGGGCATGCGCGTGCAGCTCGCTGGCCTTCTTGCCGTGCAGCAGGTGCAGGAAGTGCGCGGCGATCGAGTCATCGTCGGTCTCCGTCTCGATGCGCTTGCCGTTGTGGCTGAAGTGGTACCAGTACAGCAGCATCGAACCGAAGCTCGCCATCAGGCGATCGGCGATGTCACGTGCCCCGGTGAGGTTGTGGTCTTCCTTTTCCGGCAACACGGTGCCGAGCACCGAGCAGCCGGTGCGCATGACGTCCATCGGATGCGTGGCGGCGGGCAGCAGTTCCAGCGCACCCTTCACCGGCGCAGGCAGGCCACGCAGGCGCTTGAGCTTGGCGCGATAGGCATTCAGTTCGGCCCAGTTCGGCAGGACGCCGTGGACCAGCAGGTAAGCCACTTCTTCGAAGCAGCCCTTGGCGGCGAGATCGTGGATGTCATAACCGCGATAATGCAGATCGTTGCCACTGCGGCCGACCGTGCACAGCGCGGTATTGCCCGCAGCCACGCCGGACAGCGCGACGGACTTCTTGGCCTTGGGAAGAACTTGCTCGCTCATCGGATACTTCTCCTCACATGCATGCAACGGACCGCGCGCGCACCAGCACCGCGCGGCGTGTGGAACCAACCATCAGGCCTTTTTGCCGGTGAACAGCTCATCCAGCTTGTCCTCGTAGGCGTGGTAGCCGAGGAAGTCATACAGCTGTTCGCGCGTCTGCAGCGTGTCGATGATGTTTTTCTGGGTGCCTTCGCGGCGCACCGTCTCGTAAAAGTTCAGCGCGGCCTTGTTCATCGCGCGATAGGCGCCGCAGCAGTACAGCGCGATGTCCACGTTGGCGCCAGCCAGATCTTCCGTCGTGAAAAACGGCGTCGAACCGAATTCGGTCAGATTAGCCAGAATCGGCACCTTCACGGCCGCCTTGAAGCGTCGGTAATCGTCGAGCGTCTTCATGGCTTCCGGGAAAATCATATCGGCACCGGCCTCGACGTAGGCCACGGCGCGTTCGATGGCCGAGTCGATGCCTTCGGCGGCAGCGGCGTCCGTACGCGCCATGATCACAAAGCCGGCATCGGTGCGGGCATCCACAGCGGCCTTCACGCGATCGACCATCTCGTCCTTCGGCACCACTTCCTTGCCGGGACGATGGCCACAACGCTTCTGGCCCACCTGGTCTTCCATGTGCACTGCCGCCACGCCGACATTGATGAACGAGCGGATCGTGCGCGCGATATTGAAGGCGCCGCCCCAACCGGTGTCGATATCCACCAGGAGCGGCATCTGGGTCGCGTCGACGATGCGGCGCGCGTCGGTCAGGACGTCTTCCATGGTCGAAATGCCGAGGTCGGGCATGCCCAGGGAGTTGGCTGCCACGCCACCGCCGGAGAGATAAAGCGCCTTGTAGCCCACGCGCTTGGCCATGAGGCCGGCGTAAGCGGTGATGGCGCCCATGACCTGGAGGGGCTTTTCTTCAGCCACTGCTGCGCGGAAACGCGCGCCGGGAGTTACGATCTGGGTCATGGAGCCTCCGCGTAAAAAGGCGATTTTAGCGCGCGAAGGCAGGCTTGCCGTTGCTGCATAGCAGCAATCGTAACTTCTTGCGCCACGCGTGAACTGACCCGTACATTCGGGAAATGAACACACCTCCCCGTCTCGCAAGCCGCATCCTCTGGGGCCTGGCGCTGGGCGTGATCGCTGCCGTGATCACCCTGGCGATCGGCCAGTTCCACCCCGCCACGCTCAAAGCCATGCAGGCCGTATCCACGGCGGTCTTCGACCCGCTGGGGCAGATCTTTTTGCGCATGCTGTTCTTCGTGGTCATTCCGCTCGTCTTCGCCTCGCTGGCATCCGGCGTCGTGCAGCTGGGCAATCTTGAAAGGCTCGGTCCACTGGCCGGCCGCACCTTCTTCCTTTTCTTCGCCAACATGGCCATCGCCGTCGTGATTGGCCTGGTGATGATGAACCTGCTGCAGCCCGGCCATCACCTGGATCCAGCCTCCAAGGCGCAACTGATGCAGGAATATGGCGGCGGCGCGGCGCTGGCCGTGGAACGCCAGCATGAGCAGCCCAGCATGAGCTTTGCCACGATCGTGGAGATGTTCATGCCCCGCAATCTCTTCGGTGCCTTTGTCGGCAACAGCCGTGCAGCGCTGGGTGACGTCCTGCCGCTCATCCTGTTCGCGATCTTCGTGGGTGCGGCCGGGCTGCAGCTGAGTGAGGAAAAGCGGAAGAAGCTCCAGTCCGGCCTCGACCTCATCAGCGAAGTGATGACCGGTATCGTCGGCTTCGCGCTGCGACTGGCACCGATCGCCGTACCCGCCATGATCTACAGCGTCATCGTGAAAGTCGGCGTGGATATCCTCCTCACCCTCGCTGTCTTCGTACTCGGCTGCGCCGTGGCGCTGGGCATCCACCTCTTCGGCACCATGTCCATCTGGCTGCGCTTCCTGGCCGGGCGTTCGCCGCTGGCCTATTTCCGCCAGATTCGCCCGCTGCTGGTGACGGCCTTCTCGACCAGTTCCAGCAGCGCCTCCCTGCCCGCCTCACTGGCGATCGCCAGGGACGAACTGAAGCTTTCGCCCAGCACCGCCGGTTTCGTGCTGCCCATCGGCGCCACCATGAACATGAGCGGCACCGCCCTGTTCGAAGGATGCGTGGTGCTGTTCGTCGCGCAGGCGTTTGGCGTCGACCTCAACCTGGGCCAGCAGTGCGTGCTGATGCTCCTGTCGGTGCTCAGTGCGGTTGCCGTCGCCGGCATCCCCGGCGGTTCGCTGCCCTTGATCGCCGGCCTGCTGGCCACCTTTGGCGTGCCGCCGGAAGGCATCGGCATCGTGCTGGGCGTGGATCGCATCCTGGACATGCTGCGCACCACGGTGAACGTGGGCAGCGACATGGTGACGGCCACCGTGGTCGATGCGCAGATGAAACGCTGAACGTGTGATCGGCCCCATCCACGGGCCGATAGCACTTCCGACATGATCCCAGCGACATCCTGCCACCTTGCGGGACGCCCCCGACGCCCAGAACTTGATCCTGAGCGCGAAAACTCCCCGTCTCATTGATTGATGGGATCAATGACCATCATGCCAACAATCAATTAGACCAATCGATAGCCGCACGCTATCTTGTCGTTTCCAATCACCACCACACGGGAAAACAGCGATGTCGTTGATTAACACCCAGATCAAACCCTTCAAGGCCCAGGCTTACAAGAACGGCGAGTTCATCGAAGTGACGGATCAGTCCCTGAAGGGCAAGTGGTCTGTGATCGTGTTCTACCCCGCCGACTTCACCTTCGTCTGCCCGACGGAGCTTGAAGACCTGGCCAACCATTACGCCGAATTCCAGAAGCTGGGCGTGGAGATCTACTCGGTCTCGACCGACACCCACTTCTCGCACAAGGCATGGCATGACACCTCCGACGCGATCGGCAAGGTCCAGTACACGATGCTGGCCGACCCGACCGGCACGATCACCCGCAACTTCGACGTGATGATCGAAGAAGAAGGCCTGGCCCTGCGCGGCACCTTCGTGATCAATCCGGAAGGCCAGATCAAACTGTGCGAAATCCATGACAACGGCATTGGCCGCGACGCCAGCGAACTGCTGCGCAAGGTCAAGGCTGCCCAGTACGTCGCCTCCCACCCGGGTGAAGTGTGCCCGGCCAAGTGGAAGGAAGGCGAAGCCACGCTCAAGCCGTCGCTCTCGCTGGTTGGCAAGATCTAAGCACCGCTTTCCCGTGCACTTGCGGCCCGCTTCCTGGGCCGCCCTGGACCCGGCACCACGCCGGGTCCTTTTCCCCGAATAACGCGGTGTTCCTTTCGACTGGCATGGGTCAAACCCGGCCGGCGCCAGGGACACGCACCCCCGATCAACGACGGAGCTCACCATGTTGGATGCCGATCTGAAGACCCAATTGCAGGCCTACCTCGAAAAGGTCACGCACCCGATCGAGCTGGTGGCCTCTGTCGACGCAAGCCCCAAGTCGCAGGAATTGCTTGGCCTGCTGCAGGACATCGAGTCCCTGTCGGACAAGATCACGCTGCGCACCAACGGCAACGACGCACGCAAGCCGTCCTTCGCGATCAACCGCATCGGCACCGATGTGGGCGTGAGCTTTGCCGGCATCCCGCTGGGGCATGAATTCACCTCGCTCGTCCTGGCGCTGCTGCAGGTGGGCGGTCACCCGCCCAAGGTAAGCGACGAAGTGATCGAGCAGGTGCGTAACATCGAAGGCGAGTACCGCTTCGAAACCTTCATGTCGCTCTCGTGCCACAGCTGCCCGGACACCGTCCAGGCGCTGAACCTGATGAGCGTGATCAACCCGAACATCAAGCATGTCGCCATCGACGGCGCGCTGTTCCAGGACGAGGTCAACGAGCGCCAGGTCATGTCGGTGCCGACCGTGTTCCTCAACGGCGAGCATTTCGACCAGGGCCGCATGACGATCGAACAGATCGCCGCGCGCATCGACAGCGGTGCGGCAGCGCGTGAAGCCGAGCGCATCAAGACCAAGGCCCCGTTTGACGTCCTCGTTGTGGGCGGTGGTCCGGCCGGCGCGGCGGCAGCCATCTACGCGGCCCGCAAGGGCATCCGCACCGGCGTCGCGGCCGAGCGCTTCGGCGGTCAGGTGCTCGACACCATGTCCATCGAGAACTTCATCTCGGTGCCTTACACCGAAGGTCCGCAGCTGGCGGCTTCGCTCGAACAGCACGTGCACGAATACGACGTGGACGTGATGAATCTGCAGCGCGCCGAAAAGCTCATCGCCCCGGAAGATCCCAACGGCTTGTTCGAAGTGCGCCTCGCTAACGGTGCGTCACTGAAGTCCAAGACCGTGATCATTTCCACCGGTGCGCGCTGGCGCAACATGAACGTGCCGGGCGAACAGGAGTTCCGCAACAAGGGCGTTACTTACTGCCCGCATTGTGATGGCCCGTTGTTCAAGGGCAAGCGCGTGGCGGTGATCGGCGGTGGCAACTCCGGTGTCGAAGCGGCGATCGACCTGGCCGGTATCGTCGGCCACGTCACGCTGCTGGAGTTCGACAGCAAACTGCGTGCGGATGAAGTCCTACAGCGCAAGCTGCGCAGCTTGCCGAACGTGCGCATCATCGTAAACGCACAGACGACCGAAGTGGTGGGCAGCGACAAGGTTAGTGGCCTGAAGTACAACGACCGGGCCACCGGCGACAGCCACCAGGTCGACCTCGAAGGCGTCTTCGTGCAGATTGGCCTGCTGCCGAACACCGAGTGGCTCAAGGGCACGATCAAGCTGTCTCCGCGCGGCGAAATCGAAGTCGATGCCCGCGGTGAAACCTCGATCCCCGGCGTATTCGGCGCTGGCGATGTGACGACCGTGCCGTACAAGCAGATCGTCATCGCCATGGGCGAAGGTGCCAAGGCCTCGCTGAGCGCCTTCGATCACCTGATCCGCATGCCGGTCGACATCAAGGAAACCGAGGCAGCGTAAGCCACGCGACAACAAAACATTGGATCCTGAAAAGGATCGACAGAGCACTGCGTGAAGCGGAGCCGGGGGATGTGACCTAAGCCAACAGGGTCACGTCCCCCACTTTTTTGGCGGCTCAACTTTTGTCAGGCCCGCGTTCGAGCGCCTTGCGTATTTCTTCCAGTGCACCGGGATCGTCCAGCGTCGACAGATCACCCGGATCGCGATGCTCCGCCAGCGCCTGAAGCGAACGCCTGAGCAGCTTTCCCGAGCGGGTCTTGGGCAAGGCGTTGACCACATAGACGCGCGATGGCTTGGCGACGCCGCCGAGCTGATCGACGACGCGCTGTTGCATGGCCTGCGCCGCATCACCGGCCTGAAGACCACCCACATCCTGTTTCAGCGTCGCGAAGACCACGGGCACTTGCCCCTTCAATTCATCGGCCACGCCAATCACCGCCGCTTCGGCGACGGCAGGATGCGTCGAAACGGACTCCTCGATTTCGCGCGTGCCCAGGCGATGGCCGGCGACATTGATGACATCGTCGGTGCGACCAAGGATCGTCGTGTACCCGTTCTCGTCGCGGATAGCCCAGTCGAGCGAGCTATAGAGCAAAGGCTTGAAGTGGCTGAAATAGCTGCTCAGATAGCGCTGGTCATCGCCCCACACGGTGCTCAGGCACCCCGGTGGCAGCGGCGGCTCGAAGACGAGCACACCTTTCTGGCCTGGCGTCGCTTCTTCGCCGGAGGCCTCGTCGATGACCTTCATCTTGTAGCCTGGCGCAGGCAAACCCGGCGAGCCAAACTTCACCGGCTTCAGTTCAAGACCCGGCATCAGCGTGATGGCCGGCCAGCCGGTTTCGGTCTGCCAGTAGTTGTCGATGACCGGCACGCCCAGGCCATCGGTAATCCAGTGCGCCGTCGGCTCATCGAGTGGCTCGCCCGCGAGGAACAACCACTTCAACGTCGACAGGTCGTACTTTTTCAGCCATGACGGATCCTGCTTCTTGAGTACGCGGATGCCCGTCGGCGAAGAGAACATGGTGCGCACGCCATAGCGCTCGCACAGCTGCCACCAGATGCCCGGATCGGGGCGCGTGGGCAAGCCTTCGTAAAGCAACGAGGTGGCGCCACCGATCAGCGGACCATAGACGTTGTAGGAGTGCCCCACGGCCCAGCCAACGTCCGAGGTCGAAAACATCACCTGGCCTGGTGCAATGTCGAACACATAGCGGATCGACATGGCCATGGCCACCGCGTAGCCACCGACGTCGCGCTGGATGCCCTTGGGCTTGCCCGTGGTGCCGGAGGTGTAGAGCAGATAGCTCGGCTCGTTGGATTCAAGCCATGCGACAGGTACTTCCGCCCCGGCATGCTGTTCGCGCAAAACCGTGTAGTCGATATCGCGACCTGACATGCGCGTCATTTGCGGATCGAGGCCACGATCGACAAGCAGCACGTGCGGCGGCGCGTGCTGCGACTCTTCCAGTGCCGCATCGACCAGTGGCTTGTAGGGAATGACCTTGCCCCCACGCATGCCGGCATCGGCGGCGATCAGCACCTTGGGCTTGGCGTCATCCATGCGCAGCGCCAGGTTATGCGCCGCGAATCCGCCGAACACAACCGAGTGAATCGCGCCGATGCGCGCGCAGGCGAGCATGGCAAACACCGCCTCGGCGATGTTCGGCATGTAAATCACCACGCGATCGCCCTTCTCCACGCCCAGCGCGACGAGCACGGCGGCGAACGTGTTCACTTCGCGATACAGATCGCGATATGTGAGCTCACGCGTTACGCCGGATTCCGTGGAGATCGCCACCAGCGCCAGCTGATCCGCACGTGCCTCCAGGTGACGGTCGACGGCGTTGTAGCAAAGGTTCGTTGTGCCGCCGACGAACCAGCGGCGAAAAGGGGGATTCGAATAGTCGAGGATCTGTTGCGGCGGCGTCTGCCAGTGAATCAGCCGCGCCTGTTCGGCCCAGAACGATTCCGGCTCGTCGACCGAACGCCGATAGAAAGCCTCGTATCCCATGCGATCACCACTTCGTCACCAGTCTTCACAGACTGAACCAGACGCAGCGCAGCACGTGAGTAGACCTTGGTCGAAACCGGCATGCGAAGTTATCAGGCTCACCAGGCGCGAGATGCCGCGCCCGCTACCTCGCGGCCCGCGACACAAAAAAGGCGACCCGGAGGCCGCCTTCTTCGTGTGCGACGCCGAAGCGCAGCGACTTACTTCTTGGCGAACAGGTGCTCGACGCCGGCGCGCTCTTCGCGCAGTTCCTTCTCGGTGGCGTCCATGCGGGCGCGCGAGAAGTCATTGACGTCCAGGCCCTGCACGATCTCGTACTTGCCGTTCTTGCAGGTCACCGGGTAGCCGTAGATCACGCCCGGGGCGATGCCGTACGAACCATCGGACGGGATGCCCATCGAAGCCCAGTCACCCTCTTCCGTGCCCAGCGCCCAGGTGCGCATGTGGTCGATGGCGGCCGAGGCAGCCGAAGCGGCCGACGAGGCACCGCGCGCCTTGATGATGGCGGCGCCGCGCTGCTGCACGGTCGGGATGAAGTCGCTCTCGTACCAGGCCTGGTCGACCAGCGACAGCGCGGCCTTGCCGTCCACGGTGGCGTGGTGCAGGTCCGGGTACTGCGTGGAGCTGTGGTTGCCCCAGATGGTCATCTTCTTGATCGCGGTGCTGTGCTTGCCGGTCTTCTCGGCCAGCTGCGACAGCGCGCGGTTGTGGTCCAGGCGCACCATGGCGGTGAAGCACTTCGGATCGAGGTCCGGAGCGTTCTGCTGGGCGATCAGCGCGTTGGTGTTGGCCGGGTTGCCGACCACGAGCACCTTGACGTCACGCTTGGCGTGATCGTTCAGCGCCTTGCCCTGCGGGCCAAAGATGGCGCCGTTGGCTTCGAGCAGATCCTTGCGCTCCATGCCCGGGCCGCGCGGACGGGCGCCGACGAGCAGCGCGTAGTCGACGTCCTTGAAAGCCACGTTGACGTCGTCGGTGGCGACGACACCGGCGAGCGTCGGGAACGCGCAGTCATTGAGCTCCATCACCACGCCCTGCAGCGACGGCAGCGCGGGGGTGATTTCGAGCAGGTGCAGGATGACCGGCTGATCCGGGCCAAGCATGTCGCCGGCGGCAATGCGGAACAACAGGGCATAACCGATCTGGCCGGCTGCGCCGGTAACGGCAACGCGAACGGGGGCTTTCATCTCTTCCACTCCTTCAGACTAAGGTGGGACGAACCCACCGAATATGTTTGGGTGGGTCAAACGACCCACCTTTGCGATGGATCAGGTCAGTTCGGCAAAGAAGGCCTGGATGCGCTTGAGGCCGGGCTCCAACTGTGCCGTGGGACAGGTATAGGAAATGCGCATGGCGCGCGGCTCACCAAAGGCCGAACCCGGCACGCAGGCCACGCCGGTGGCTTCGAGCAGCGCCGCGCAGAAATCCACGTCATTGTGGATCGTGACGCCGTTGTGCTGTTTGCCAAAGGCCACGCTGATATCGGGGAACGCGTAGAACGCACCCTGCGGGCGCGGGCACACGACGCCCGGAATCGCGGCAAGGGCTTCGACCACCACATCGCGCTTGTGCGCGAATTCCGCGCATTTGGCCTGCGGGATGTCCTGCGGTCCGGCGAATGCGGCCACGGCAGCGGCGGTGATCACTTCCGGCACGCTGGTGATGTGGTTCGAGTTAAGTGTGGTTACCGCCTTGGCGACCGACTCGGGGCCGGCGATCAGGCCCACGCGCCAGCCGGGCATGCCGTAGGTCTTGGAGACCGAATCGACGAACACCAGGCGATCGCGCAGTTCCGGACGCGCGAACACGAAGTTGTGATAGCCGATGCTGTCGAACACCATCGAGTTGTAGATATCGTCGGTAACGATCCAGGTATCCGGATACTTCACCAGCACATCGGCCAGCGCCGCGATTTCCTCGCGCGTGTAGACCATGCCGGTGGGGTTGGACGGATTGTTGAACAGGAACACCTTCGGCTTGCGCTGCAACGCGGTTTCGAGCTGTGCGGGCGTCAGCTTGTAGTTCTGCTGCGGGCCGCAGTGCAGGACGTTGGCCTTCGCACCGACGATGTCGACGATGTCGTGGTAGGTCGTCCAGTACGGCGCGGCGAAACAGATCTCGTCGCCTTCGTTCAGCAGGGCCTCGGCCAGGTTGTACAGCACCTGTTTGGCACCGATGCCAATGGAAAGATTCATCTTGCCGTAGCCGGCGAAACCCAGCGCCTCGATGTGCTTGAGGAAGGCGTCGAGCAGGTCGTCCGAACCGCGGTTGCTGCCGTACTGGCCGGAGTCGCGCGACAGCGCGTCACGGGCGGCGGCGTAGACATGTTCGCCGGGCAGGAAATTGGGGACGCCAATGGAAAAACTGATGATGTCGCGACCGGCAGCCTTGAGCTGCTTGGCTTTTTCGGCGATGAGCATGATCGCGCTGGGCTTGGCACGGCCGACACGCTGGGCGAGCTGGGGCATGACTTCCTCTGGAGCAGGGGGACGGAGGTAGTAAACCTCCCAATTTTAGCATGCGGCGGCGCGCCATCCCCCATGCCGGAACGCCCACCTTGGTCGGATGGCGCTGTCGCCCGGCTCGTGTACATCCGCTACACGGACGCTTGGCAACGCTTGGCGGCGCGACGGCTCCCTCAGGGGGCGTCGGGGGCGCAGGGGTTGGGGCAAAGGGCCTTCAGGGGGCCCAGAGACAATCGAAGGGGATTACGACAATGCACTGGCTTTGGGTGTTCATCGTCGGCCTGGTCGTGGGCTTGCTGGCCAAGGCGCTGATGCCGGGCAAGGACCCGGGCGGATTCATCATCACCGCCATCCTCGGCATCGTGGGGTCGGTGATTTCGACGTTCGTCGGTGAAAAGCTCGGCCTCTGGGGCGAGACGGGTTTCGTGCATTTCCTGGGTTCGGTCGGCGGGGCGGTGCTGCTCCTGCTGATCTACAACCAGGTCTTCCGCAAGAAAATGGCGAGCTGAGGGCCCTTGTCGGCCGTCATCCCCAGGGATGGCGGCCGACGCCGGGGTCATCACTCAGGCCGATTTCCCGCCAAATAGCTGGCCGGCCAGGCTCGTCAGCGCACCAAGATCAAACCCACCTGCCCCCTGCTCCGGCACCTGCCCGTTCGGCGTGAGGTGGTCGACCGCATGCGGCAGCACCTGCGACAACTGGCCCAGCAAGTCGCCTTGATCGACGCCCAGCTTGCCGGCCGCTTCGGCCAGCACATTACCCAGCCCGCCATTTTGCAGCGCCTGCCCCAGCTGCCCGCCCGACACCGGCTGGTTGGCGCCCGTGCCAACCCACGACTGCACCGCGTCGCCGAGGCCATGCTGCTGCAACATGGCGATCAGGCCCTGCACTCCGCCCGCCTTCTGGATCAGCGAACCGGCGACATCCAGCAGCGAACCGCCGCCCTGGCCTTGTCCGCCACCGAGCAAATCATTGAGAAACGACATGGAGGTTCTCCTTGAACGACAACGCCAATGCCATGCATGGAACGCGCGCCCGCGCGTTCCGGCAGAGTTCGATTCTAGGCACACACGGTGACGGGCTACGTGACACTCCCGTGAAAAGTAAAAAGCCACCGTCGCGATGACGGTGGCTTTTTGTGCGGCCGGGGATCGGAAGCGGATCAGCCGCGATCGTCGAGCACCGCGTTCCATTCCTTCACGCGATCGGCCTGCGCGGCGAGCAGCGCGTCGACGTCGCCTTCCACCGTGACCTTCTCGATCACGTCGCCCTGGCGGATGGCATCAACCACGGCCTGGTCTTCGGCGCCCAGCACTTCGCCGAACACACTGTGCTTGCCGTCCAGCCACGGCGTCGGGCCATGGGTGATGAAGAACTGGCTGCCGTTGGTACGCGGACCGGCGTTGGCCATCGACAGCACGCCAGGCTTGTCGTGGCGCAGCGAGGGATGGAACTCGTCTTCGAAGCGGTAGCCCGGGCCACCGCGACCGCTGCCTTCCGGGCAGCCGCCCTGGACCATGAAATCGGCGATCACGCGATGGAAGCTCAGGCCGTCGTAGTAACCGCGGCGGGCGAGATTCACGAAGCTGGCCACGGTCACCGGGGCCTTGTCTTCGTGCAGGCGCAGATGGATGGGACCGCGATTGGTGGTGAAAGTGACGTTGATGGTCATCGGTGATCCTTGGCTAACGAATGACCGACGCGGGGGTCGGCCAGGGGGCGGGAAGGATACCCCACCCCACGTCGAGGTTCACGGGAGGCCAAGCGCCGCCCGGTCCAGGCTGCCCGCGCCACGCGGCCGGGCGGCCGGAGTCGGCCAGTCGTCCTGCCAGGCGCCGGCCTCGAACAGGTGCGACCACAACCGGTCCAGCGCGGCATAGCCGTAGGGCAGCATGGGCACATGGCGATCGCCGAAGCCGGGCAGCGGCAGGAAGGCGTCGAAATGCTGCGCGTACGGGACGCGCCAGTAGATCGGACGACGCCCCGAGGCGCGCAGCCAGTCGACATACGGCATGGAGGTGAACACCACCGGCAACAACCCGTCGTCCTCACCATGCAGCACCCATAGCGGCAAATCCTTGCGCGGAAGCCTGGCGGCCGTCGCATCGACGCCCGCGCGCAACGCCTGCGCCGTGGCATCGCTGCCGTCCCACAAGGCACGCAGGCAACGCACGCCCGACAAGGTCGGATCCGCAGATGCATCCATGCCGCCGTACAACCCGATGCCGTTGCCCGGCGGAATGCCCGAGCCGTCCGACCACCAGGTGGCACGCGTGGCCGGATCAGAGATGCCCGGCAGACCGCCCGGGCCGAGCGTGGCGTAGCGAAAGCCGCAAGGCATGTTGTCCGCCGCACGACGCAGGTACGCCGACGCGTAACCCGCCGTGATCGCGCGCCACAGGTCGAAGGCGGTCGACGTGGCGGCCACGGCCATGGCGTTCTCGCTCCAGCCCTGCGCACGCAAGTGCTCATAAGACTGCGCTGCTTGCGCGGTGAGCGAATCGCCGCTGACGAGACCTTGTGCGCGCAGGCTCGCGCAACGGATCGGCCATGCCGGCATCGGCATGCCACCGGCACCCCGGGCCATCGGCGACTGCGCGAATCGTGCGTCCATCAGCGCGCACGGCAGCCAGATCGATGCCTCGGTCGCGTAGTCGTAAAGCGCGCGCCCCTGCCCTCGCACATGGACGTTAGGCTCGAGTGCGATGACGCCCGACAGCAGGTGGTCGTCATCGAGACCCGCCGCCTGGAGCACAGCGCCGCCGCCATTGGAAAGGCCGGTGGCGATGATGCGCGTGTTCTGCGCGGTAAAGGGCGCCTGGTCCGGGAACGCGCGATCGAGCATGGCGAGGCCGAAGCGCGCTGCCTGCAACACATGCCGGCCCCAGTCAGCTTCGGGGTTATCACCTGAGTGCAGATGTTTGATCGCGATGCCGCTCGCTCGCGATGCAGGAGCCGGCTCGAACTCGAGCGGCAAGCTCCCTCGCTGCGCGCGACGACCATCGAGCGCGACGCCAGTGTCGTCGGCAAAGTCGAAGTAGCCCGCTCCCGTGCCCTTGTCGGTGTAGGCCACGGCACAGCCGCGCGGCAACCCCCAGGCACCCGCCAGCGCGATGGCGCCGTAAATGCCGCGCGAACCGGACGATGCGGTGACGACGAGGCAACGATGCTTGCGATCGAACTGATCAGGCACCTGCACGAGCACCCGATGTGGCGCGTGCGCGCCGTGAATCCGCGCGAACGACTGATACTCACGCCCAGGCACCGGAGGCACGCCGCCGTAGATGCTGCCGAAGCCACCAAGCGGCCCCAGGTCAGCAATCCCCTTCCAACTCGACTGGATGGCTCGTCGGCGTACTTCCGCCGCCGTCGGATCAAGCGGGTTTGCAAATGGCGTAAGCAATCCGGCCAGACCGGCCTGACCCAGGCCAGCACTCAACAGATCGTCGCCCTGGCGATGTTCGGTGACGCGTACGTCGCCCTGGATGAAGTCGAGCTCGCTCATCGGATGGTCCGTTTTCGGCTGGGCGGCACAGGCCACCAACAAGGTAAGCAGCGGCAGGGCAAGCAGGCGCGGGAGGGATGTCATCGCATCACCTTAGCAACGCCGGCTCTGGCCGCCATCGTACGAAGGTCCACCGGGCAAAATATATTCAACGAAATGGTTGACAATCATTTTCGACCGGCGTACGTTCAACCCCATGGTTGAATATCAGACACAACAGCTCGACAACGTCTTCCAGGCTTTGGCCGATCCCACGCGTCGCGACATGCTCGCGCAACTTGCGGACGGACCGCGCAGCGTCGGTGAACTGGCAGAGCCCTACGACATGTCGCTCGCCGCCGCGTCCAAGCACATCAAGATGCTCGAACGTGCCGGGCTCATTGAGCGCGAAGTACAGGGACGCATCCACGTTTGCCGGCTTGACGCCCGCCCGCTGCATGACGGCATGGAATGGATGCGGCACTACCAGCGCTTCTGGAATGACCGCCTCGATCACCTGCAGGCCTTGCTCGAGGCCGACAGGAAAGCTGACAAGTCCGTCCCCACGGCCCGCACCCCGCGGAAAAAACCAGGCGCACCCAAGCGCTGAATGTCCCCCACCTAGTTGCCAAGCACTGGAGGTTTCCCATGAACGAGTATGGCGTTGTCATCGCACCCGCGACCGTGCAATTCGAACGACTCTTGCCCGGCCCGATCGAGCGCGTGTGGAGTTACCTGATCGAATCGGAGAAGCGCCGCCTGTGGCTGGCGTCCGGAGTCATCGAGGAGCACGTTGGCGGAAAGGTCGTCCATGTCTGGCGCAACAACGAACTGACCAAGGACGACACCACGCCGCCGGCAGGCTATGAAGACGGCGGCAAGGAACATCGCATGGAAGGCCAGGTCACGGCGTATGACGAACCTTACCTGCTGGCCTACACCTGGCAGATGTGTAGCGGCGAGGGCGAAGCTTCCGAGGTGCGCTATGAGCTGACACCACAAGGCGATGAGGTGCTGCTGAAACTCACGCACTCGCGCCTGCCGGATACGAAGGCCGTGCTCAGCGTGTCCGGTGGCTGGCATTCCCACCTGGATGTGCTGGAGGCGCATCTCAACGAACGCGAACCGAGCGGCTTCTGGAAAAACTTCACGCGCCTCAATCGCGAGTACTCGCACCGCATCGGCATCGCCACACCGCCGTCGATGTAAGGCACCCGGGTTCGCTTGCCTGCGACGGCAGGCAGGCGAACCGATTTGTGCGCGTGCCCCCTCCGGGCCTCGACGCCATCGCCGCATGCCGCTAACGTCGGCGGTATGACCCATCTGCTCATCGCCGACGACCACCCACTCTATCGCGCAGCCCTTCAACAGGCGGTGCGCGAAAGCCTGGGCGAATGCTGCGTGCATGAGGCAGCCGACCTGCCGGGAGTGCTTGCCACGCTCGGTGCCGAACCCGACATCGAACTGGTCCTTCTCGACCTCAACATGCCCGGAGCACAGGGGCTTTCCGGCCTCGCGGCATTGCGCGGACAGTTCCCGTCTGTCGCGGTGCTGGTGGTATCAGCACACGACGAACCCCGCGTGGTCCGCCGCGTGCTCGATCATGGTGCCGCCGGTTTCATCGCCAAAAGTGCCAGCACGGCGGACATAGGCCAGGCCGTGCGAACCGTGCTCGATTGCGGCACCTGGCTTCCGCCCGAACTCGCCCGCGCCGTCGCCGCCCTGCCCGCCGATGCGGCCGACGCGGATCTCGCTTCGCGACTGGCACGCCTGACGGAACAGCAGTACCGCGTACTGGCCCTGCTCGCCGAAGGTTTGCTCAACAAGCAGATCGCCGACCGCCTGACGATCCAGGAGCGCACGGTCAAGGCGCACGTCACCGCGATCTTCGAGAAACTCGGCGTGCGAAATCGCACGCAGGCGAGCGTGTTGCTGAGATCGCTCGCGCTCGCCGAACCGGCGCTGGATTAACCGGCCCGCTGGGCGACGGCCACGCGCTGGAGCACCTGCCGCAATGCCAGGGGTTTAAGGGGTTTGTAGAGCACGCCGAGCCCACGCTCCTGCAAACGCAGCCTCAGCTCGCCATCGCGATCGGCCGTGAGGATGACCGTCGGCACGCCTCGCGCTTCATCGCCCAGTGATCCCAGTACGTCAACGCCGTTCTGCCCGGCATCAAGGTGGTAATCGAAAATATGCAGGTCCGGCACCCATGGCACCGCGCGTGCCTGATCGGCGGTGCGGGCGGCATGAACCTGCCATCCCCACCCCGAGAGCAAAGCCGTAAGCGCAGCCAGCGCCGCCGGCTCGTTGTCCAGCACGAGGGCACGGCCTGCAGGCACGCTTTGGGGCGACTCGGCGACCGCCGGTGCAACGGCACGCGCATCGACCAGAGGCACGGCGATCTCGAACACGCTGCCCTTGCCGGGCCACGAACGCAGCGCCAACTCATGCCCCAACAAGGCAGCCATGCGTTGGGCGATCGACAACCCCAGCCCCAACCCCTGCCCGCCCGCGGTGCTCCCGCGTCGGAACTCGTCGAAGATCCACTGGCGCTCTTCGGCCGCAATGCCCGGGCCGGTATCCCATACCTGCAAAAGGCAACGATCTCCCTCGCGTCGCACGCCGAGGAGCACGCTGCCGTGCTCGGCATAACGCAGCGCATTGGAGAGAAAATTCTGCAACACCCGTCGAAGCAACTGCGGATCGGAATGCGCCCAGCGGTGACTGCGGACCACGCGGAAACGGATACCCCGCTCCATGGCCAGCGCTCCAAATTCGGCAGCCAGCGGATCCAGCACATCGGCCAGCGCGAAGTCACGCGGTTGCGGGTGCAGGCGACCACCATCCAGTCGCGCCATGTCGAGCAAGCCGGCCAGCAAGCCTTCGGTCGCCGACAGCGCGCCATTGAGGTGGCGCGCCGTATCGCTGCCGCCGGTCCGTTCGGCCAGCGCATGGGCAAACAACTGCGCGGCGTGGAGCGGTTGCATCAGGTCATGACTGACGGCGGCGAGGAAACGGCTCTTCGCGGCATTGGCGTGCTGGGCATCTTCCGTGGCGATCACCAACGCCCGCGTGCGTTCGTCGACACGTTGCTCCAGCGTCTCGTTCGAACGCCTGAGCGCATCCTCCGCGCGCCGGAACGCCGTGACGTCGGTAAATGTCGCCACGAAGCCGCCGCCCGGCATAGGATTGCCGCGAATTTCCACCACCGTTCCATCGGGGAAGCGGCGCTCGGAAAGGTGGCGCGTGCCCGCGCGCATATGCGTCAGACGACGCTGCACGCGATCCTCGACCTCACCATCGCCGATCATGCCGCGATCGATGTTGTATCGCGTGAGGTCAGCCACCGGACGACCTACCTGCAACATCGCCGCCGGATAGCCAAACAAACTTGCATAGCGAGCATTCCACGCCACCAGTCGCAATTCGGCATCGACCACGCAAATGCCCTGGCTCATGTTTTCGAGCGCCGCTTCGAGTACCCGTTGGTTGAAGCGCAGATCCTGCGCCGCCTCACCGACGATGGCCGCGACCGTGTCGATTTCTTCCCGGCGCTGCTGGCGCACGACTTCGAGCAACAAGCGAGCGGATGCCGCACCGATCACGGCAGCGAGATCGTGCTCGACTTCCGCCACGCGCGTGGCACCGGCCAGGCCCTGCGTCGGCGCATCGGCAAAAAGATAGTTGACGCGATCGGCGGGCAAGAAGCGCGATGCAAGGGCGCGAAGTTCCGCAACGCCGATCCCGCCGATGTCCGCCGGCCGGCTCGCCTGCGCGATGCGCGAATTGGCGATGGCCATCATGGTCACGATGTTCACGGCAAGACTGACAACCACGGCACGGCCGAGGCGACTCCAGTCCTCCAACCCCGCGAAACCATCGGGCGAGAGCCAGCGCCACCCGAGGGGACCGTCGTGCAGCCACGTCGGCCCGTGCGGCATCAGCGCAGGCAACAGGACGTACAGCCAAACCAGCGTGCCGGCAGCGAGTCCCGCAGCGACGGCCCGCGCACCCCACTGCGGACGGTATACCGCCGCCAGCAAGGCAGGTGCGAGGCCGGCAAGCGCCGAGAATGAGATCGCGCCAATGTCGGCAAGAACATCGTTGCGCGCCAGAACACGGCTATAGGCCCAGGCGAGCAAGATCACCATCACGATGGCGACGCGACGCTGATTGATCACTTCGCCGCGCAGGTCGCCCCCTTCTTCACGCGCCCATCCCGCGCGTACGCGCAGGGGCGCGATGAAGTGATTGACGACCATCAGGCTCAGCGCGAGCGTCGCTACGACGACCATGCTGGTCGCCGCACTGAGGCCACCAAGGAAGGCCATCAGCGCCAGCCCGTGCTGACCGCGCGCCATCGGCAAGGCCAGCACGTAAAGATCGGACGGCACCCCGCTGGGCCCAAGCCACGCGTCGCCCAGTCGAGCCAGCGGCAGGATTGGCAGCGAGATGAGCAGCATGTAAAGCGGAAACAGCCAGCGCGCGGTGCGCAGGTGCGAACTGTCGCGACACTCGACCACGCCTGCGTGGAACTGGTGCGGCAAGGTAAACATCGCCAGCGCACCGAGCAGGATCATGGCCGGGAACCCGGAGCTGTCACGCGGCACGTCGGCGGCGATGCGAGCCCCTTCAGGCAAGGGCGCAAACAGCAGCGAACCCAAAGCGAGCATGGCCGCCAGCTTGAACAGCGACTCGAATGCCATCGCCAGGACGAGGCCGCGGTTGTGGGCCATCGCGGAGGCGCGGCGCGTACCGAACAGCATGGCGAACAAAGCCATCAGCAAGGCGACATAGAGGGCGCTGTCTTCCCACGGTGCCGACTCGGTCACCTGCCCCACGCTCAGCATCGCAAAGCTCATGGCCACGGCTTTGAGCTGCAGTGCGATGTATGGAACGATGCCAACCAGCATGACGATCGTGACGAGCGCCGCGAGGCCGGAATGGCGACCCAGGCGCACGGCGATCAGGTCGGCAATCGAGCCGGCGTTGTAGTCGCGCGCAAGCTGCACCAGGCGCCGCAGTACGCCGATGCCGAGGAAGTACATCAAGATCGCGCCGACGAAGGTCGGGGGCAGCCACCAGCCGGAGCGGCTGGCCTGGGTTACCGTGCCGTAGAAGGTCCAGGAGGTGCAGTGGATGGCGAGCGACAGGGCGTAGACGATGGCCCAGCGCTTTTCGAGCAGAGCGGGTTTGCGTTCGCCTAGGATGGCGACGCCGAAGAGCAGGCCGAGCCAGACAAGGGCGGCGGCGGCAATGGTCGTGGCGGTCAGCATGGAGCGCGGTGAACGGCTAACCGTGAACAGTGCGCGGGAAAGAGCCGGCAAAACTCAGCGCGGCCTCTTTCCCATCGCGTGACCGAAGCTTCGCAACGGCGACTCACGAACGTGGCGGCAGTCCCAACGCCTCCATCGCGCGCACCAGCCAGCGCAGCTGCACGCCCTGGCGGCTGTCGTAGTTCGTGCCCGAGTATCCCCACCAATCCCAACATGCCTGCGGATTCAAAGGCGCCATGCTGGCGCGGGTCTGAGGATACAGGACGGCTACGTCATACGCGTCGGCCCAGCGATTGAAGCCGGCATCCTTGACGAACGACTCGCCGACGGCCGTGGCGTTCTGCTTGCAGCCATGGAAGGCCACCACCAGGCCGCAGGGCTTGCCGGCGAGGCAGGCCTTCGGCACATAGACGTAGCCTTCGTCGGCGAGGAACGCATCGGCGCCATCCGGACGATAGGTGTTCTGGTTGAACTTGCGCAGTTCACCCTTGGCCTCGGTCGCGGCATGCGGCGGCTTGCCGAACAGCCGGGCGAAGATTTCGCCAGCGGCATCGAAACCGCAATGGCCGAGGTACGGCGCCACTGACTTGTCGCAGTCATCACCGGTGGCCGCGATCGGCAGGTTGTGCGCGAAAGGGCGTGCGCCGTCGTCATGCACCTGCATGCCCTTCAACGCTGGATCGCTGTCGCGCAGTTGCTCGTAGAACTTTGCACCCGCCTCGGCCACGGCCGGCGCGACCAGGGCATCGTCCTTGCCGTGGAGGAGATAGACGCGGCTGTGCGCCAAAGCACTCAATGACCCAATGTCACCTGCCTTCGCACGCTGGGTGGCCGACGCCACCAGCGCTGCGACATCCGGTGCAGGCGTGCCCTTCATGCACGCGGTCAGCGCGGTTTCCAGCTTGCCGCCCGCGCAGCCGTAAGGGCCGCCGGCAACCATCGCCACGCCACCGAATATGTCCGGATAGGCCATGTGCGCCTGGGTTGCCATGTAGGCACCCGACGAGAGTCCCGTCACGGCGACACGATCCGCCTTGATCGTCAGCGCCGGCAGCTTGCCGGCCTCTTCCGCCGAGGCGGCCCAGGCCATGGCCAGGCCGGCCAGTACGATGATCCAACGGAGCTTCATGATGTGTCTTCCCTAATCCAAAAAAATGGCGCCGGGCCACCGCGGCCCGGCGCTGGGGATCAGAAGTTATAGCGCGCGCTGACGTACCAGTTGCGCGGCATGCCGTAGTACGCCGTGCGAATGTTGCCCACGCTGGAGAACTCCTGTCCGTCGGTCTTGTACACCTTGTCGGTCAGGTTGCGCACGCCCGCGCGGAACTGCCAGTGGCCGTCCATCGAATCGTAGATGCCGAACAGGCCGACCAGGCTGTACGCCTTCTGGCTGAGCGCGCTGTAGTTGTCGACGCTGAGCCAGGTCTCGCCGCGATACGACCAATCCGCACCCACCGTGATGGTGCCGGCGTCGGGCAGGTTGAAGCTCTGCGACGCGGCCAGTCGGCTGGTCCACTTGGGCGAGAACGGCACGTGCTTGTGGAGGTTCGGGTTGTACTGCGGATCGGTCGGATCCAGGCGATGGTCATCGAACTTGGCGTAACGCGCCTTCAGGTAACCGACCTGGGCCTGCAGGCGCAGGCCTTCACCGAGCACGGCGGCACCTTCGAATTCCACGCCGTCCATCTTGAGCTTGGCGGCGTTGATGACCGGGAAGGCAAAAGTCGGCGTGATCGACCCCGGATTCTGGATCTCGGACACGCGTGCCTGGAAATCCTTGTAGTCACTGTGGAACGCAGCCACGTTGGCCTGCAGGCGGTTGTCCTCCGAGCGCCACTTCAGGCCCAGCTCGTAGGTCCACACATATTCCGGGTTGTACTCGGGGTTCTTCGCTTCGTTGACGTCATTGGCGCGACCGTTGAAACCACCGGCCTTGTAACCGCGACTGGCCGAGAGGTAGACCATGGTCTGCGGATCGACTTGCTTCTGCAGGCTGATGGTCGGCGTCCAGGCGGTCCAGGTCTTGCTCTTGTCGAGCGCGACGGTACCGTTGAGCGCGGTGAACGGCACGCCCCAGAAGGTGCTGGTGGTGCGGTAGTAATCCTTGTCGTCGCTGCTGTAACGCAGACCGGCGGCGAGCGTCCAGCTCGGCACGAACTGCCAGTTCACGTGGGCGAAACCGGCCCAGCTGGTGGTGGTCAGGTCGTCATCGATGGTGCGCAGGAAATTGATGCGATTGCCGGCGATGGCGAACAGGTCATCGGCGTAGGCTTCCTGGTGTGACGGCACCTGTTCACGCATGTAGAACAGGCCATACACCGCCTGCAGGTTGCTGCCGTTGTCGTACTGCAGCTGCAGTTCCTGGCTGGCCTGCTTCTGGTGGAAGTTCACCTGCACGTCGCCAAGCTGGTACTGGGACGCATCGATGTCGATGTACGACTCGCTGTTGAGCTTGCGGTAAGCGCTGATGCTCTTGAGCGACCAGCGATCATCCATCTTCCAGGTCATGTTGAGGGCGGCACCTTCGTGCTTGAGCTTCTGGCCCTTGTCGGGGTCGAACGAGGTGCGCGACTGGAAGTTGTACTTCTCGTCGAGATTCGGCTGCAGCAACGTCACCGAACCCAGAACCAGGTCGGTGCGCTTGAGCGGCGAGACCGGCTGGCCCAGGGTCAGGCCCGTGTCCTGCCGGGTGTAATCGAGCGCGAGCACGGCGTCGAAGTTATCCGACGGATGAAAGCGCAGCTTGCCGCGCACCGACTTGGTGTCTTCATCGTTGTACTTGTGACCGTTCGACGGATCGGTGACATAGCCATCCGTCTTGGTGGCGGCACCGGCGATGGATGCCGACCATGCGCCACCGAGTCCACCGCTCAGGTAAAACTTGCCTTCGCGGCGGCCATAGTTACCCGCCGTGACTTCCGCACTGCCTTCCGTCTGCTCCGTCGGATTGCGGGTCACCACCTTCACCGCACCGCCCGTGGAGTTCTTGCCGTAGAGCGTGCCCTGCGGGCCGCGCAGCACTTCGACGCGGTCCACGTCGAACAGGCTGATCAGCGCACCCTGAATGCGCGAGTAGTACACGTCATCGACGTACATGCCGACGCCGGGATCAAAAGTCTGCAGCGCGTCGGGCTGACCGACGCCACGGATGAAGATGTTCACCGCCGACGACGAGCCGCGACCCTGCACGATGTTGAGGTTGGGTACCGCGCCCTGCAGGCCGTCGATGTTGAACGCCTGGAGGTCGCGCAGGTCTTCGCCACTGAAGGCGGTGATGGCGACCGGTACCTTCTCCATGTTTTCATCGCGGCGACGCGCGCTGACGGTGATCTCCTCGAGCTGCTTGGCCTCGGTCTTCTTCGCGGCGGTCGGCGCCGCGTTGTTATCGCCCGACTGCGGCGCTTCCTGTGCATACAGCGGAACGCAGGCCAGACCCGCCACCATGCCAATCGCCAGACTCAAACGCGTGCGCTTCATGATTCCCCCAACGGTAAGGAGCACCCTCACCCAGGATGCCGATGCTGCCGACTTTAGGCAGAGGCCGCGAACCGGGCACTTGTACCTTCGTACAGTGCCGTGACTGACGGCACATCCGGATACTCGCCACCTATCGTGTTTCAGGTGCGCAGCGAGGTAGTGTCCCCATGGCGTTTGTGATTGTGCTGGCCGCGCTTTGCTTCCTGATGTATGCGGCCTACCGCGGCTACAGCGTCATCCTGTTCGCGCCGATCGCCGCCCTGGGCGCGGTGTTGCTGACCGATCCGTCACTGGTCGCCCCGATGTTCACCGGCTTGTTCATGGACAAGATGGTGGGGTTTCTCAAACTCTACTTCCCGGTATTCATGCTGGGCGCGGTGTTCGGGAAGCTGATTGAAATCTCGGGATTCTCCAAGTCGATCGTCGCGGCCACCATTGGCCTGGTCGGGCGCAGTCGCGCGATGCTGTCGATCGTGCTGGTCTGCGCGCTACTCACCTACGGCGGTGTGTCGCTGTTCGTCGTGGTCTTCGCCGTCTATCCCTTCGCGGCGGAGCTTTTCCGCCAGGCCGGCATCCCGAAGCGATTGATTCCCGGCACCATCGCGCTGGGCGCCTTTACCTTCACGATGGATTCCCTGCCGGGCACGCCGCAGATCCAGAACATCATTCCTACGTCGTTTTTCGGAACGACAGCCTGGGCCGCGCCCTGGCTGGGCACCCTGGGCGCGGGCTTCATCCTTCTTGTCGGTCTGGCCTATCTGGAGTGGCGTCGTCGCGCGGCGGCGGCCGCAGGCGAGGGATACGGCACGGACCTGGTCAACGAGCCGGCGCCTTTCGAAGACGAGCGACTGGCGCATCCTTTGATCGCCTTGCTTCCGCTGGTGCTTGTGGGCGTGGCCAACAAGCTGCTTGCCGACGCATTGCCCCGCTGGTACGGCGAGACGCAGGCGTTTGTGCCGGCCGTCATCGGCGATGCGAAGCCGGTGGTCCAGGAAGTGTCGAAACTGGCAGCGGTATGGGCCGTGGAAGGTGCGCTGCTGCTGGGCATTCTTTGCGTGCTCGCGTTCGCCTGGCGCGTGGTGTTCCAGCGATTCGCCGACGGCAGCAAGGCGGCTGTCGCGGGTGCCTTGCTGGCATCCATGAACACGGCTTCGGAGTATGGGTTTGGCGCCGTGATTGCCGCGCTCCCCGGTTTCCGCGTGATTGCCGATGCCCTGCACCACATTCCCAACCCGCTGGTGAATCAGGCCGTGTCGGTCACCGCACTGGCCGGCATCACCGGTTCGGCCTCGGGCGGCATGAGCATTGCGCTCGCGGCCATGGCCGAGACGTTCGTGCACAACGCCCAGGCAGCCGGCATACCGATGGACGTGCTCCATCGCGTCGCGGCGATGGCCTCCGGCGGGATGGACACCCTGCCGCACAACGGCGCGGTCATCACTCTTCTGGCCGTCACCGGGCTCACGCACCGGCAGTCCTACCGCGACATTTTCGCCATTACGCTGATCAAGACGGCCGCCGTGTTCGTGGTGATCGCGGCCTACTACCTCACCGGCATGGTCTGAACCCTCGTCACGTGCCAGAAGGCATGCATGGCACGGCACGCGTGGCGCTCGTTATGATCGGGGCTTGCTCCCGGGGAAAGCATGACGACCATGCGCAAGAAGCTTCGCGTCACCGCCTTGCTGGCCATCCTGGCCGGCTTTAACGCCCACGCGGCGCCAGCCAGCAAGGGCGACGTCCTGCTGGTTCCCGATCGCGTCTGGGCCGCCGATGGCCAGGCGGCGCATGCCGGCTGGGTCGTGCTGGTGCACGACGGCGCCATCGCCGCGGTCGGCCCGGCGGCGTCGGTCAGTGCGCCGGCCGGTGCACAGCGCATTGAACTGCCGGGAGCCACCCTGACCCCCGGCCTCATTGACCTGCACTCGCACGTGTTCCTTCATCCGTACAACGAGACGCTGTGGAACGACCAGGTGCTGAAGGAGCCCCAGGATTACCGCACGCTTGAAGCCGCCAAGCATGCAAAGGACACGCTGCTGTCCGGCTTCACCACCTTGCGTGACCTGGGTACCGAGGGCGCCGGCTACGCCGACGTATCGGTCAAGCGCGCTATCGACGAGGGCATGATTCCAGGCCCACGGCTTTTCATCGCCACGCGCGCCATCGTCGCCAGCGACAGCTATGGACCTGGCCCGCGCGGTTTTCGCCCCGATGTGGATCTCCCTGGCGGCGCACAGGAAATCAGTGGCACTGACGAAGCCATGCGCGCCGTGCGCGAACAGGCCGGACACGGTGCCGACTGGATCAAGCTCTATGCGGACTACCGTGTCGGTCCCGATGGTGGAACCGCGCCTACGCTTTCGCTCGCGGAAATGAAGGCCATTGTCGACACCGCGCATCTTTCCGGGCGACCGGTCGCCGCCCACGCATCGAGCGATGAAGGCGTGAAGCTCGCGGTCGAGGCCGGCGTGGACACCATCGAGCATGGCTACGGCGCCAGTGAATCCACCTTCCGCCTGATGAAGCAAAAGGGCGTCGCGTATGAGCCGACGCTGACGGCCGTCTCGTCGACGGCGGAGTATTTCGAGCATTACGTTCCCGGCAAGAGCGAGCCCACCGCGCGCATGCGTGAAGCCGATCGCGCGTTCCGCACCGCCATGAAAGTCGGGGTCATCATTGGCAACGGGAGCGACGTGGGCGTGTTCACGCACGGCACCAACTGGCGCGAACCGGCCGCGATGGTGAATGCGGGGATGACGCCGGCGCAGGCCCTGCATGCGGCCACCGACGTGGCCGCGAAAATCCTGCGCAAGCAAGACAGTTTCGGTCGCATCGCCACGGGCTTGCGGGCGGATATCGCAGCGTTCGCCGGCGATCCCAGCCAGCATATCGACGACTTGCAGCACCCCGTTTTCGTCATGAAGGATGGCGTGGTCTATCGCACGCCGCAAACGCCATGAGCACCGACTTCCGCATTCGCCCCATCGAAGCGCGCGACAACCCGGCGGTTGCCGCCATTATCCGGCGCGTCATGCCCGAGTTCGGTGCCGACGGCCCCGGCTTTGCCATTCACGATGCCGAGGTGGACACGATGTTCGAGTCGTACGCGCGGCCGCGCAGCGCGTACTTCGTCGTTGAACGCGATGGCATGGTGATCGGCGGAGGCGGCGTCGCGCCCCTGGAGAATGCCGATCCCAAGGTGTGTGAGTTGCGCAAGATGTACTTTCTGCCGGAAGCGCGCGGCATCGGCGCCGGAACGGCCATGATGACCGCGTGCCTTGACGCGGCACGCACGCATGGCTTCACGCAGTGCTATCTGGAGACGCTGACCGGCATGGACGCAGCGCAGTCACTGTATCGACGCAGCGGCTTCGAGCAGATCCGCGCGCCGATGGGCGGCACCGGACATTTCAGCTGCGACCGTTTCTTCATTCGCGAACTTTGAGGACCAGGCATGGCCAACGATCCCCGCGTGGATGCGTACATCGCCCAATCGGCCGAGTTCGCCCGCCCCATCCTTGAGCACATCCGCGCCACCGTGCACGCTGCCTGCCCCGACGTGGAGGAAGGCATTAAATGGGGCATGCCGCATTTCGGCTACAAGGGCGCGATGATGTGCGGCATGGCGGCGTTCAAGCAGCATTGCGCCATGAACTTCTGGCTGCACAAGGAGCTGTTTGGCGACGGCAAGGAAGGTGAAGGCGCGATGGGGCAGCTCGGTCGCATCACTTCCTTGCGCGACCTTCCCGCCCAAAAGGCATTCACGGCGCTGGTCAAACGCGCCAGCAAGCTGGTCGACGACGGGGTCCGGCAGAAACGCCCCAAGGCTTCCACCAGGCCTGCACCCACGATCCCGGACGATCTGGCCGCCATGTTTGCCCAGCGCAAGCACGCCGCGGCGCGTAAGATCTACGACGCCTTCAGCCCCAGTGCACAACGCGAATACGTCGACTGGATCAACGAAGCCAGGACGACGGCCACGCGCGACAAACGCATCGCCACGACACTGGAGTGGCTGGCCGAAGGCAAGCCCCGCAACTGGAAGTACATGTGATGCCGCCTGCCCTTCATTTCGCCGTCGATGATCCTTGCGCACCGGACGTGGCGCCACTGCTCGAGCAATTGGACGGCTATCTGGCGAACCTGTATCCCACCGGCAATATCCAGCCTGTGTCGCTCGACGCGCTCAGACAGCCCAACGTGGCATTCCTGACCGCACGCGTGGACGACGTGCCGGTGGCATGCGGGACGTGTGTTACCCATGACGACTACGTCGAGGTAAAGCGCATGTACGTGTTGCCAGCCTGTCGCGGCCTGGGCCTGGGCAAGCAGTTGCTCGAAGCGCTGGAGAAACACGTACACGACCATGGCGGCCGCCTGGTGCGCCTGGAAACGGGCACGGCGCAGACGGAAGCCATCGAACTCTACGAACGCGCGGGATATCACCGCATCCCACCCTTCGGCGACCATCGCGCCAATCCGCAGAGCATCTGCATGGAAAAATCCCTCGCATGATCCGCATCGCCCACGCCGACGACGCCGCGGCCATCCACGCCATCTACGCGCCACATATCGAAAGTGGCGTCGCCACGTTCGAAACCGAACTGCCCGGCGTCAACGCGATGAGCCAGCGCATACTCACGCGCTTGCAGCACTACCCGTGGCTGGTGTGGGAAGCTGAGGGCCAGTTATTGGCCTATGCCTATGCCAGCCGGTTCCGCGAGCGCGCCGCCTACGACTGGATCGCCGAGACATCCATTTATGTCCACCCCGACGCCCAGCGTCGCGGCATCGCGCGGCGCCTTTATGGCTTTCTGCTCGATACCCTGGTTGCCCAGTGCATCAACCAGGCAGTCGGGGTCATCACGATGCCCGGCGAACAGAGCGTGGCCATGCATGAAGCCATGGGCTTCGAGCCGGCTGGCGTGTGGAAGAAATCCGGCTACAAGCTGGGGCAGTGGTGGGACGTGGGTGTTTGGCAGAAAGAGCTGCAGGCGCCGGAGAATCCCCCGCGCCCGGTGGTGCCGTTCGAGCGGCTCAAGCAAGACCCGGCGTGGCTTGCGCGACTGGAAACAACAGCTTAGACGCCCCTTTCCGGCGCCGCGACCCTCCACGCGGCCCCTGCTCTCACGCTACCATTAGCTCCTTTCGCATTCACAAAGGCCCCTCCCATGCAGCTCAACCAAGTCAAGGCCATCATCACCGGCGGCGCATCCGGGCTCGGACATGCCGTGGCGCAGCACATCGTGGCCAACGGCGGCCAGGTGGCGCTGTTCGACGTCAATGAGGAGAAGGGCCAGGAAGCCGCCGCCGGACTCGGCAACGGCGCCCGATTCTTCCGCACCGACGTCACCTCCGAGGAAGGCGTCAGCGCCAACGTCACGTCCGCACGCGACGCCATGGGCGGCCTGAACGTGGTGGTGAACTGTGCCGGCATCCTTGGCGCCGGTCGCATGCTCGGCAAGGACGGCCCGATGCCGCTGAACACGTTCGCGACGACGGTGATGGTGAACCTGGTCGGCAGCTTCAACGTGTCGAAGGCCAGCGCGGCCCTGATGCAGAACAACGAAGCCGGCGAAGACGGCGAGCGCGGCGTGATCATCAACACGGCCAGCGTGGCCGCTTTCGAAGGCCAGATCGGCCAGGCTGCCTACTCGGCGTCGAAGGGTGGCGTGGTCGGCATGACCCTGCCGATGGCACGCGAGCTTTCGCGCTTCGGCATCCGCGTGGCGACGATCGCCCCGGGCATCTTCTGGACGCCGATGGTTGACGGCATGCCGCCGCAGGTGCAGGAATCCCTGTCCGCGTCGATCCCCTTCCCGTCCCGCCTGGGCAAGCCCGACGAGTTCGCTTCGACGGTCGCCTTCATCCTGGGCAACCGTTACATCAACGGCGAGACGATCCGACTGGACGGCGCGGTGCGCCTGCAGCCGAAGTAAAACGGAGAACGGTAAACAGTAAACGGAGAAGGCGCGCATCGCTCTTTCCGTTCTCCGTTTACCGTTAACCGCCCAATTCACTACTCACAATTGACCATTCACCAAAATGAAAGCTTCCGACGTCAAGAAAGGCAACGTGGTCGAACACGAAGGCAACGTCTACCAGGTGCGCGACATCGAGCGCAGCTCGCCGACCGCGCGTGGCGGCAATGTCACGTTCCGCTTCACCATGTACTCGATCCCGGGTGGCCGCAAGTTCGACCTGAGCATGCGTGCCGACGACGATCTGAAAGAGATGGACCTGGTTCGCCGCGCGGCGAACTTCTCGTACATGGACGACGGCTCGTTCGTCTTCATGGATGCCGAGGACTACACGCAGTACCTGCTGCCGCCGGAACTGGTCGGCGACAATGCCGGCTACATCGTCGAAGGCGTCGAGGGTTACTACGTGCAGCTGATCGACGATGCGCCCGTGGGCCTGCAGGTGCCGACCAGCGTGGTGCTGACCGTGGTCGACACGGCACCGGAGCTGAAGGGTGCCAGCGCCACCAAGCGCACCAAGCCGGCCAAGCTCAACACGGGCGTGGAAATCCAGGTCCCCGAGTACATCACCAACGACGAAAAGGTGTGGGTCAACACGCTGACCGGCGAGTTTGCCGGCCGCGCCTGACGCGGCAGCACATCGAACGGAATGGCCCGCCTGGCGGGCCATTTTTTTTGCCGGTGGCGTGCCCAAAAAAGAGGCCCGCGGTGCGGGCCGTGCTCATGGGGATATCCCCAACATCATGAAGACCGGCGGGGCGTCACGTTGAGCAAGCAACGTGGGCCTGATCGTTGAGGGCCTGATCAAGCGGACCGGTCGCCATGACCAAGAACTTCACATTCGTGCCGGGAAGTTGGGGCGGGCTCGTTGCATCATGCGATGAGCCCGCTCCGGATGCTGATCTCGCCCGGCGCGCTGATCAGCTGGCGACACATCCGTGTGCCCAGCGCGCTCCTTGCGCTGAGGGAAGACGCCATCCATGCGCCTTCCTTCCATCTCGTCAGACAGCCTCGGCCAGCCCCATGCCCTGGCGTACAAGGGGAGCGCGCCCCTGCGCGTGCTCGACCTGCGCCGTCCAGAACTGCTCCCACAGGTCGCAATAGCGCATGCACAGCATCTGCACGCGCTGGTACTGATCGGGAGTCAGCGCCTGCGTGAGGATCAGCCACAAGTCATTTTCGTGGTCATCATCGAAGGCTTCGGCCGTGTCGTCTTCACTGACGCCGTGGACGAAGTAGTAACCGTCGTTGACGTCGATGCCCAGGGCGCGCGTGGCTTCGCGCAGTGCCGGACTGAAGAGGATCACCTCTTCTTCCGCCGCGGCGAGCAGCACGGTCACGTCCAGGTAATTGCCATAGCTTTGCTCGAGGTATTCGCGCACGACATGCGAGATGCGGCTGGGGATGTAACCCGTGCGCTCGTCCATGCTCACGCCGTAATCGTCCAGCACGTTCTCGAACAGCGGATAGTGTGCGTAAGCCGGATTGCCGCGGTAGTAACCGTCCGCGTCCAGGCCTGGCCTGAAGCCGAATTCGTCCAGGTCGTTGAGCGTGATCAGGAAGCGCGCCGCCAGTTTCGAACCCGGTCGCAGGCGAGGCTCAAGTTGACGCGACTGCAGCTGAGCCGCGAGCAAGGCGTCGGTGAAGATCTGCACGATCGCATGGCGATATTCCAGATGGATCGTACGCATGGCCTCGGCGCCCAGCGTTCCGCTGTTGAGCAGTGCAATGCCCGGGTGGCGCGTCACCGGATGCGTTTCAATGAGGCTCCGCAGGCTTTCGACGAATGCCGCGTTGCGTTCCCACAGATCCTGGGGAACGGTGGCCCGCATGGCGGCAATCGCCTTTTTACGGGGGTGATCGAGATCAGCCATGAGTGAAGGCATTGGTGAGTCCCCTGCGTTTGATGGCGTCCAAGCAAAACCAAACGTTTGGTTTTTTACCAGACGCCCGTTGGCGTGTAAAGCATCCCTTTGACTACAACAGCTTACGAATCTCCTCGCTGCACTGCTTCAGGGCCTGTTCCTCGCCCACGATCTGCAGCCAGATCACGGCCCCCTCGATCCGGGCCAGGGCGTCAGTGGCCAGTCGGTGGGCCTCGGCCTGACCGTACTTGGGCTTGAGGAGGTCGCTCACGAGATCGCGCCAGTCCCGGAAGAACTTCTGGATCAGCTCCCGGGCCTCGGCACTTTCCTGGAGGGCATCCGGCCACAGGTGCACCAGGGCGCAGACGCGGTGCTGGATGTAATAGCTCTCGACGGCGTCGATCATGCCGTCCAGGCGCTGCTTTTCGGTGAGGTCCGGACGACGGGCCTCGGTGAAGACGCCATCTTCGAACAGGCCGATGACGTGCTGGATCACCTCGATCAGCAGGCGCTCCTTGTTCGGAAAGTGGTGGTAGATGCTTCCCTTCAGCAGGCCGGTGGCCCGCCCGATGTCGGCCATGGACGTGCGTCGATATCCCTTGCTGCGAAACAGCGACAGCGAGACCTCGATGAGGTTGGATGGATCAGTCTTCATGAAGAGCCCTGGTCGAGTCAGATCAGCCTCCCCGCCCCGTCCAGGGGTTCGGCTCGGCGGCGCCTACTCTAAGCGATTGTCGGGACGAGAAAACCTTCGGCAACGTCGAAAAGTTGACGGAAGGGACCGTGGCGTCGATGGGATTCACCGGCCAGCGGGAAGACCCGGAACCAACCCGCCGGGCCAATCGCGTTTCCTTGCACCGATCTTCAGCATTTCTCGTGCATCATCTACGGATCGTTTAGGAGTGAACGTATCCCATGTCTTCCGGCGGCTATTCGCTTCGCGCCACGGTTATTGAAAGCCTGCTCACCACGAAGCGACCCGACGTTCCCCCTCGCGTGGTCCTGCGCAATACGGCGGCGGTGATCCTGCCGCTGGGCATCGGCGTGGCGACGGGGCATCCCGCCGTCGGGCTGGGCATCGCGGCTGGCGCGCTGGACACGATGTTCTCGGACCAGCCGGGACCCTACCGGCAACGCATCTGGCAGCTGCTTCTCGCCTCGCTGGCCGCGGCGGTGGCGTCACTGCTGGGCTTCATGATCGGCGACCAGCTGATCCCGATGTTGTTTGCCACGGCGGCCTTCGGGTTCTTTGGCGGTTTGCTGGTGGTTTTCGGCACCGACATCGCCCGCGTGGGCATGACCAGCATGATTCTGCTGGTGGTGACCGCCGCATCACCCACGCACTGGATCGGCGCGCTCAGCGGGGCTGCCCTGATCTTCTCCGGCGGTTTGCTGCTCACCCTGTTCTCAGTCGCGGCGTGGCCGCTCCAGCGTTATCGCCCCGAGCGCCACGCCCTGGCTCAGGTGTATCGCGGCCTCGCCACGCTCGCGCGGCAACAGGCGCACGACGATGCCGACGTGCCGGCCCTGACCGATGCCATGACCACGCTCCAGCACACCCTGCTCGGCCGCCACCATGCGCATGGCCGCGCCATGGAGGCCTTCGTGGTGTTGCTCGAACTGGCCGAACGCATCCGACTTGAACTCACGGCGATGGCGGAGCTTCGCACCAACCCGACCGTGCATGCGATGTTCCGCGGCGACGCGGCGCGCGTGCTGACGGCCATTGCCGATGCGCTCGAAGCAGGTGAATCACCACAACAGGCGTCGCGAGCCCTGCAAACCTTGCAGGCGAGCGAGAGCGCCTTGCTTGGCAGCGGCAGCCAGGGCGATGTACTCGGCACGCACATCCACGCGCTCTCCGGCCAGCTTGCCGCCGCGGTGCGTAATGCGAACTGGGCCGGCAGTCGCGGTGAACTGCGCGCCTCCGCGGCGGAAACACCGTTGCCCGCCTCGCTGCGCGGCGATTCGGCACGCGCGACGCTTCTTGCCAATCTCACGCCGAGCTCGGTGGCCTTTCGCCACGCCGTCCGCAGCGCCATCTGCCTCAGTGTCGCCCTGTTCATCGCGCGCAAGCTCAACCTGCCGCATGGCTACTGGCTGCCGATGACAGCCGCGATCGTGCTGCGTCCCGACTTCGCCGCCACGTTCAACTTTGGCTTCCTGCGCGTGGTGGGCACGATCCTCGGCCTGATCCTTACCACCGCCCTGCTGCATGTCAGTCCCCACGAACCCTGGGCGCACCTCGCCCTGATGGCCGTGCTGTGCATGGCCTTCCGTTACCTCGCCAGCGCGCACTACGGCATCGCCGTGGCGGCACTGACCGGCACGGTGGTGATCCTGCTGTCCTTCGAGGGCGTCAATTCCAGCGATGCGGTGATGGATCGCGTGATCAACACGGCCATGGGCAGCGGGCTGGCCCTGCTGGCATACGTGATGTGGCCGACCTGGGAGCGCGGACGCGCGCGTGCCGGCCTGGCCGACATGATCGACGCCTACGCCAACTACCTGCAGGTACTGACCACGCCCGATCGCCAGCATGACCGACGCGACGCGCGGACCGCAGCGCGAACAGCGCGTACCAACGCGCAGGCCTCCATCGACCGCATGCGCAGCGAACCGGCCACGCCGCTGCACCTGCTGGATCTGGCCAACACCCTCTTCGCCAACGGCAACCGCCTGGCACGCACGGCGATGACGCTGGAGGCCCTGATCGAAGATCACGAGCCGATGCCCGAGCCGTCCGAACTCAACACCTTCGTGAGCCATGTTGCGGACAACCTGCACGCCGTGGCCACCAGCCTGCGCGAAGATGGTGCGCCTGCCGAAACACCTGACCTGCGCAGCCTTCAGCGCAGTCTCGCGACACTGCTTTCCATGGCCGACGACAAGCAGACGGCAGGCTTGCTGACACGCGTCACCGATCGTCTGGTCGATAACGTCAACACGCTCGCGCACATCGTGGCGCGCAGCACCACGGCAAAAACGGCTGGCTGATTATTCGATGAGCTCGCGCTGCAGCCATGCACGCGCGACACGCCATTCGCGCTGCACGGTGGACGGCGAGATATCCAGGGCGGAGGCGATCTGCTCCGCGCTGAGCCCGACAAAGAAGCGCATCTCTACGATGCGCGCCTGGCGGGGGTCCAGCTGCCCCAGGCGATCGAGCGCGTCGTCGAGCGCGTCCGGCTCCACGTCGCCAGCAAGCGAGGCGGCGATATCCGTCAGATTGAGGCGATCGTCCGCTTGCGGGCGCTTGGCTGCCTTTCGGCGGCGCGCGGCATCAATCAACACCTGGCGCATCGCACGGGCCACGACGCCGATCAGGTGTCCGCGACTTTCGAGCTCCGGCGCCTGCTGCGTGCCGAAAACCTTCAGGTACGCCTCGTTGACCAGGGCCGTGGCACTGAGCGTGCGTTCGCTGCGATTCTGCCGCAGCTGATCCATGGCCACGCCGTGGAGCGCGACGTACATCTCGCGCAGCGCATCGTCCATGGCCTGGGCATCGCCGGCCTTGGCGTGGTGCAGTAGCTGGGTCACTTCGACGAGGTCATCCATGCGCTCACTCACTGGCTCAGCAGGATGTCTCGAAGCACCGAGCCAGGATGACGCGGGAGCGCGACGCGGAACCACGAGCCACCGTCGGCACAACCGCGTTAGCGGCGAGCGACCTGCACTGAATGGCCCTGACTGTCGACACCCCGGTTCCCCCTGTATCCGTCGCAGCGGTGGCGCGACGCACCACAAGTATAGGCGCGGTTCCGTTCAGCTGCGTGAAAGCCGGGCTGCGACCGCTTGCCGCGCCGCGACAAGTCACCCGAACGCTCAGGCCCTACACTCGCCGGATATGCTCAAGATCGATTCGCACGCGCACATCCTGCCCCGTGATTGGCCGAATCTTGCGGCCAAATACGGCAACGAAGCCTTTCCGGTGATGTCCCACAACGACGGACGCCACCGGATCTACAAGGACGGCAAGTTCTTTCGCGAGGTCTGGGATTCCGCCTTCGACCCCCAACTGCGCATCGATGACTACGCGCGCTTTGGCGTCGACGTGCAGGTCATCTCTACCGTCCCGGTCATGTTTTCGTACTGGGCGCCGGGCTACCAGGCCCTGGAACTACACCGCCACCTCAATGATCACGCGGCCGGCCTGTGCCGTGACTATCCGCGCCATTACGCCGGCATTGGCACCGTGCCCCTGCAGTCGCCCGAACTCGCCATCCGCGAAATGGAGCGCTGCATAGACGAACTAGGCCTGCAGGGCGTGCAGATCGGCTCGCACTGCAACGACTGGAACCTGGACGCACCCGAGCTGTTCCCCTTCTTCGAGGCGGCGGCCGATCTTGGCGCGGCGATCCTGGTGCATCCCTGGGACATGATGGGCGCGGCGAGCATGCCCAAGTACTGGCTGCCCTGGCTGGTCGGCATGCCTGCCGAACAATCCCGCGCAGCCTGTTGCCTGGTTTTCGGCGGCGTGCTTGAACGCCTGCTCCATCTTCGCGTCATGCTGGCGCACGGGGGCGGCGCCTTCCCGTGGAGCATCGGGCGCATCGAACACGGCTTCCGCATGCGCCCCGACCTCGTGGCGACAGACAATCCGCGCAACCCGCGCGAGTACCTCCACCGGATGTATTTCGACTCCTGCGTGCATGATCCGCACGCCCTGCGTTATCTCCTGGATGTGACGGGCGTCGAGCGCGTGATGCTCGGCACGGACTATCCTTTTCCCTTAGGCGAGCAACACCCGGGTAGCGGCATCGAGGCCCTGGGACTGGACGATTCGGCGCGGGCCCGGCTTTTCCACGGCACCGCACTGGAATGGCTAGGCTTGCCCCATTACCGTTTCGCATCCGACTGAGCACAGGACCCCGCATGAGCTTCTTGCGCACCACCTTCGCGGTCAGCGCCCTGCTGCTCGCAGGCGCCGCCACGGCAACCGACATCGACATGGCCGGCGGCAGCGTCCGCTTCCACACGCCCGATCCCTGGGTGGGCATCATGGAAACCCAGGGCGATCCGGAAGTGCGCGTGTTCCAGGTCCCCGACAGCTCGCCCACCGGCACCACCGCCCTCGCCCGCGTCACCGTGACGGTCAAGCAGGTGGCGGACGTCGGCGAGTTCCAGCAGTACATGAACCTGGCCACCAACAAGGCCAAGGCCCTGACCGGCTACCAGGCCGGCGGCAACATCGGCCCCAACAACTTCGCCTATTCCGCCCAGGAAAACGGCACCCAGTTCGCCTACATCGAGCGCTACTGGTTCAAGGAAGGCCGGGCCATCCAGCTGCGCTGCGTGCGCCCCGCGCAGAGCCAGTCCGGTGCGGCATGGAAGGCGGCATTCGACAAGGGTTGCGACGACATTGCCGCGCAGCTGAAGTAAGGCCGGCGGCTGACGCCGCCTGTGAATCCGCTCGCTGCGCGTCGCTGTGAATGGTCAATGGGAATGAGCGGGGCCCCGCGGTGACCCTTTGCCTAGCGCTTCCCATTCACCATTCACCTTTTACAGGCGGCGCAGCCGCCGGATTCACAAGTGCGCAGCGGCCGGCATAACGCTCTATCCTAGGTGCCTCTCCACAACACCCTGCACCCATGTCCATCGCCTATCAAGCCACTGCCGAATGGGCCAAGGCCCAGGATGCGGCTGACCCGCTGCGTGCTTTCCGCGACGAGTTCCTGATTCCGCCGCACGAGGGGCGCGAGTCGACTTATTTCTGCGGCAATTCGCTGGGGCTGCAACCGCGCGCCGTGCGCGATGCCATCGTGGCGGAGCTCGACGACTGGGCAGCGCTGGCAGTCGAGGGACATTTCAAAGGTCGCCTGCCGTGGATGGATTACCACGAATACGTTCGCGACGATCTGGCGCACGTGGTCGGCGCGCTGCCATCCGAAGTGGTGGCCATGAACTCACTGGGCGTGAACCTGCACCTGATGATGGTGAGCTTCTACCGCCCGACACCTGATCGCCACGCGATCCTCATCGAAGCGGGTTCGTTCCCCACCGATCGCTATGCCGTGGAATCCCAGATCCGCTACCACGGATTCAGTCCGTCGCTTTCGCTGATCGAGCTCGAACCGGACGAGCCCAATGGCACGATCTCGATGCAGGCGATCGAAAAGGTGTTGACCGAGCAAGGCGAACGCATCGCGCTCGTCATGCTACCCGGCGTGCAGTACCGCACGGGCCAGGTCTTCGATCTCGAAGCGATCACCGCGCTCGCCCATCGCCAGGGCTGCATGATCGGCTTCGACCTTGCGCACGGCGTGGGCAACCTTCCCCTGCAACTGCACGACCACGGCCCCGATTTCGCGGTGTGGTGCAGCTACAAGTATCTCAATGCCGGCCCCGGCGCGGTCGCCGGTGCGTTTGTGCACGAACGCCACGCGCAGTCGCACCTGCCCCGCTTCGCCGGTTGGTGGGGTCATGACAAGACGACGCGCTTCCAGATGGGACCGCACTTCGTGCCCACGGCCGGCGCCGACGGCTGGCAGCTGTCGAACCCGCCCATCCTGGCGCTCGCCCCGCTGCGCGCTTCGCTCAAGATCTTCCGACGCGCCGGCATGCATCAGCTGCGCGAGAAATCCCTGCGCCTGACCGGTTATCTGGAATGGCTGGTGCACACCGAACTGGCCGACGTGCTCGAAGTCATTACGCCACGCGAACCGTCGCGTCGCGGCTCGCAACTCTCGATTCGTGTGCTCGGCGGTCGCGAGCGCGGCCGGGACCTCTTCCAGTACCTGATGGATCGCGGCATCGTGGGCGACTGGCGCGAGCCGGACGTCATCCGCATATCGCCGGCCCCGCTCTACAACCGCTTCCAGGATTGCCTGACGTTCGTCGAAGCCGTGCAGGACTGGCACAAACGCTGAGCTGGCCTTCAGCGAGGCTTCGCGTCGCCCCAATGCAAGCATCAGGATGGCATGGCTAACGTGCGGATCATCCACGCCGACACGAATCGCCATGCCGCCCATCGCTTCGACGGACGCGGTCCCGGAACCTGAGTCGGGACACGCCGATGATCCGCCTGCCCCGGGCTTCCGGGGAAGCCTCACCGTCCAGCTCGCGGAGCGCCGTCCCTTCGGTCTCATCGTGACGCCCGGTCAGGCGCGATCGTCGATCTTCGATATCCCCACGCATCTTTCGCGCGCCTGGGTCCGTCGCTATCGCGTCGTCGTCCTACGTGGCTTTCGACATGGACTGGGTGAGCCTCCATCGCTGGCAAGCTTCACGGCGCAGTGGCTTGGCGAAACCAGCAGCCAACAGATTTCGATCCAGCATGTCACCCCTCTCACGCGACATCGCGCGCTGGACTGGGCGGGCGACGACCATCCGTCTGCGCCCGAATTTGTGCTCTTCGCTTGTCAGGAGACGGCGACGACACCGCGCTGCTGCACGCGATTCGTCGATGCTTCGGCCATCGCGCTGCAACTGGACGAAGCGACCTTTCATCGCTGGCTGGGTGTGTCGATCAGCGAATCGCGCGACCACGGCGTACACGACGGAGTGGCATCGTGGCCGTTGCTGGTGACCGATCCGCGCGATGGCGCGCCCGTCGTTCGCTATAAATGGCTCCCGCCCGGGCTCGATGGGTTACCGCGCGAACCCTGGCTACACGGCGCCGACGACGAAGCCGCCAGCCCGATCCGACGCCTGCTCCACGGCATCCTGCGCCTTCCCGTGTACCACTTCGTTCATGGCTGGGAGGACGGCGATGTGCTGATCGCGGACAACTGGCGACTGCTGCACGGCCACGACGCGTGGCGAAGCGACGCAGACACGCAACTTTGGCGTGCCCACGTCACCCGTTGACGGTCAACGATCCAGTGACGCCAGGCGCTGATGCAGTACATCCAGACACAGGTCATGACCCGAACCCGGCGATACGCGTGCCTCCAGGCTGCCTTCCGGCGAGCGACCTTCACCGGCGGACTTGGCCGTCTCGGCGGCGGCACGGTAAGCGTCGCGGAACGGCACGCCTGCCGCGGCCTGTTCGATGGCCACGTCGGTGGCATACATGGCCGGCTCGATTGCCGCACGCATCGCGCCTTCATTCCAGGCCATGCGCGCGAGCAGATCCGGCACCAGCGCGAGCGCGGCCAGGCCATGGCGGCAACCATGGAACAACGAGCCCTTGGAGAACTGCAGGTCGCGCTGATAACCCGACGGCAGTGACAGCAATTGCTCAATCTCCGTACGTGCCGCCGCCACGCTGGCATAGCTGGCGCGAAGCAATTCCACCACGTCGGGATTGCGTTTGTTCGGCATGATTGAACTGCCGGTGGTGTACTCGCTGGGCAAGGAGACGAAATTGAATTCGGCGGTAGTGAACAGCGACAGGTCCCAGGCAAGGCGACGCAGATCCAGCATCGCCGCACCAATCGCTTCGAGCACCGCCATCTCGAACTTGCCGCGCGACAGCTGCGCGTAGATTGGCGACACCTGCATGCGCTCGAAGCCGAGTGCCTTCGTCGTATGACCGCGGTCCAGCGGCAGGTTCACGCCGTAACCGGCGGCAGTACCCAGCGGATTGGCGTCGATCAGCGACGCCGTCTGCTGCGCACGCAACGTGTTGTCGATAAATGCTTCCGCGAAACCGGCGAACCACATGCCCGTCGAGGACACGACGGCGCGCTGGAGGTGCGTGTAGCCGGGCAGCGGCACGGCCGGTTGCGCCGCACGGTCCAGGCACACCTGCGCAATGGCGCGGCAAAGGGCTTCCAGTTCGCCCAGCTGCTCCTTCAACCACAGGCGCGTGGCGACCAGGATCTGGTCGTTGCGGCTGCGGCCGGTGTGCACGCGACGACCCGCATCGCCGAGTCGTTCGGTCAGGCGTGCTTCGATGGCCGAATGACCGTCCTCGAAGCGATCATCGAGCACAAACGCGCCCGCGCGGAAGTCGTCGGCCAGCACATCAAGTTCGCGCTTCAGCGCATCGGCTTCGTCGGCACTCACCACGCCAATGTTCGCCAGGCCTTCAACGTGCGCCTTGCTGGCGGTGATGTCGTGCAAGAAGAACTCGCGATCCAGGATGACGTCGTCGCCAGCCAGGAACGTCATGATGCGGGCGTCGATCTTGACGTCGGATTTTTGCCAGAGAGGTTGCGTCATGGGGGAGCCGTCAGGGGAAGGTGAAGGAAAATCGGAACGACGCGTCAGGCATCCAGCGGAATCGCCGTGAACTCATCGAAGCCCAATGCACGGTTGATATTCTGGATGGCCTGGGTTGCGGCGCCCTTCAGCAGGTTGTCCAGCGTCGCGACAATGACCACGCGCTTGCCGTCCGCCGAAACGGTGAAGCCGCCGACCTCCGCGTGGTGCTTGTGGGCGATCTGGCTGACCCACGGCGCATCGTCCAGCACCTTCACCAGCTTTTCTCCATCATAGGCGTGGTGGAAACGCGCCAGGATGTCTTCGCGCTTGACCTGGCGGGCCAGGTAAAGATTGGTGGTGACGGTGAGGCCACGGAAATGCGGCGCCACGTGCGGCATGAACTCCACCGGCACGCCCAGGTGGCGGCTGGCCTCCTTCTCATGCATATGGCCCGTCAGCTGGTACGGCATCAGGTTGTCGCGCAGCTTTTCGGGGTTGTTCTTGTCCGATGGCGTGGTACCCGCACCGGAATAGCCCGACACGCCAAAGCTTACCGGCGGCGCCGCCAGCAGGTCCTTCAGCGGTGCGATGGAAAGCTGGACTGCCGTCGCGTAGCAGCCCGGATTGCTGATGCGCTTCTCGCCACGCCACTTGTCGCGGGTCAGTTCAGGCAATCCGTAGTACCACTGGCTGTCAAAGCGATAGTCGGCCGACAAGTCGAGCACCAGGGTCTGTGGCGAGACCTTGTCGATCTCCGCGACGTACTCAGCCGCTTTGCCATTGGGCAAGGCAAGGATCACCACATCGGCCTTCTGGGCGGCCACGGCGGCGGGGTCGAGACTGGCGTAGCGAAGTTCGCCGGCGAAGCCTTCCATATGGTCGGCCACGCGTTGTCCGTCCAGTTCGCGCGAGGACACGAAGACGAGCTCGAGCGCCGGATGGCGGGCGATCAGGCGAATCAGTTCGGCGCCCGTGTGACCGCGAGCGCCGACGATGCCGATGGATTTCTTTTCAGTGGACATGGATGTGAACTGGCAAAAGTGAAAAGTGAGGTGGCTTTCAGTCCACCAGCGTCGGCAAACGCGTACCGCAGTGCGCGACGCACCATTCGATCGTCTTGAAGTCGTCGATGCCGTACCAGTAGACCTTCCAGCGCGGCTGCTTCAGGGCACCATCGCATTCGGCATCGTAGAACGGATTGACGGCATTGCCGCGACGCGAACGCCAGAACAGCTGCGGATTTTCCTCGCGCATCACCTGCCACACGGCGCGCCCCAGGCCTTCGCCCTGGGCGTCGTCAAGCACGGCGAATTTGTCGAGATATGCCAGGCCTTCTTCCTGCGTGAGGATCATCGCCGCGCGATAGTTCTCGCTCACGTAAATGCGATAAGGCTTGGTGCGCGAGAAGTAATCGGGCAGCAATGCGCGACCGAAGCTGGATTCGATCAGCGTGCGCATGCGATCCAGGTCGATGCCATCCCAGTCGTCGTAGCGCAGGACCTTTTCGCCCCGGCGCACCAGCGTGCCCGAGCCTTTGTGCGTAAACAGTTCCTTGGCCAGTTCCGACGGTCGCGTGATCGACACGGACGACGTCAGCGGCAGGCCGGACAACAGATCGGCGATCTGCTCGATCTTCACGCGCATTCCACCGTTGATCCACGGCTGCGCCATCAGGTGTTCGTACTCGGTGCTCAGGTTGATCGAATCGATCACCTTGCCCTTGTCGTCGAGCAAGCCGCCCGTGCCGGTAAGGAACACGATCTTGTACGGCTGCAGCATGCGCACGAGTTCGTTGGCGGCGAAGTCGGCATTGATGTTGAGGATCTGCCCTTCTTCCGTTTCGCCCAGGCTGGCGATGACCGGAATGGAGCCTGCACGGAGGCTCGCTTCGATCGGTGCAAGATTGATGCTGCTCACCTTGCCAACCAGACCGTAGACGTCCTGGTCCAGGTAGGTCGAGGTGAACACGCCCGACGGCACCGACGTGGCTCGCGTGTCCATCGTTTGCAGGGCTTCGACCAGGCGCAGGTTCTGCTCCTGAAACACCTTGCGCACGATGGCCAGCGCTTTCGGCGAGGTAACGCGCAGGCCGTTGACGGTCTGCTTCTCGATGCCGGCGGCGGACAGTTCTTCGTCCAGCTGCGGGCCCGCACCGTGCAGCACGATCGGCGTGAGGCCGACCTGCTGCAGGAACGTCAGCGATGAAGTCAGCGCAGGGAGATCGTCGCGCAGCACGGCGCCGCCGACTTTGACCACGGCGAAGCGCTTGGCATCGAGCTGCGAGAAGCGCTTGAGATACTGCTGGATCTCCTTGGCGCTGCCCATGCTCGAAAGCAGGCGGACAATGGTCTTGCGGGTTTTGGAGTCGGTGCTCATGGCTCCCTTATGCGCTTCCACGATCGATAATCCGGTAGATGGTTTGGGCGTAATGGTCGAGTTGGTCCAGCAACACCCACTCGTCGGCGGCGTGTGCCTGGGCGATGTCGCCAGGGCCATAGACGAAGGAGATGTAACCGGCTGCCGAGAACAGGGCCGCTTCGGTCCAGAAGTTCACGGCGTTGCCGACCGGAATGTTGAGTTCGTCGGCCAGGTCACGGGCGGCCAGACGACGGGTTTCGGCGGTCGCAGTGTCCCCTGCCGGCAGCGAATCGCCGCGGAAGGTTTCACCGAACTCCACCGGATGGGGTTCGACGAGCGTGCGGAAGGTTTCCAGCAGCTCATCCGGATTCATGGTCGGCAGCGGACGGAAGCCGAATCGCACGTCTGCCGTCGGTGCAATGACGTTGGCCTTGATGCCGCCTTCGACCTTGCCGATGTTGAAGCGCAAGCCCGTGAGGCCGCCAAAGCGCTCGTGCGACTGCGCGGCGACATAGTCGAGCGCAGCGGTGCCCCAGCGCATCGCCTGATGCACGGCGCTGTCGGACGGCTTCTGCTCGCCTGACGCATGACCGGCCTTGCCGGTGAAACGCATCTGCACCGAATGGATGCCACGGTGCGCCAGCACGGCTTCACCCTTGGTCGGCTCGGCGACGATGATCGCTTCGTATGCCGGCTTGTCCTTCAGGAAGCCCGCGATGCAGCGCGCGTCATTGGCTTCTTCATCGGTCGACAGCAGCAGCGCCATGTCGCCCGTGGTGGCATTGGCGACGGCCACCAGCGCGGCGGCAGCGCCCTTGATGTCGCACACGCCCAGACCGATGGCGCGATCGCTCTCCAGACGCATCACATGCGGGTCGGCTGTCCAGTGCGGGGAATCCGGCACGGTGTCCAGATGCACGTTGAACAGGTATTTCGGCGTGCCACGCACGGCATAGAGATTCACCGCGCCGGCGCCGAAATCGGTCACCTTCACGTCGAAACCCGGGAGGTTCGCGCGCAGGTAATCGAAAATGCCATCGGTGCCGATCTCGCGCGGCGGGTTGCGCGTGTCGTAGCTGACCAGGGCCCGCAGATGCTTGAGAGTGTCGTCGAGTAGTGCGCTCATAGGTCCGTCTTTAGTTGGCGTTGATCAGGGGGTCATCGTCGAAGTGTGTTGGCGTAGATGTCCGGCTTGTAGATTTCCATCAGCGTCTCCGGTTTCGCAGGAGGGGTGAATCCGTACTGTGCATACAAACTGTGTGCGTCGAACGTAGCCAGGGTGAAGCGGCGCAGGCCCTGCAGGTCGGGATGTTCGATCACCGTCTGCACGAGCTGCTTGCTGAAACCCCGCCCGCGCCAGGCGGGCAGGACGAACACATCGACCAGATTGGCAAACGTTGCGTAATCGCTGATGACACGCGCGAACGCCACCTGTTGGTGACCGACGAAGCCACCGAAGCAAAGCGAATGGGCGACGGACTTGCGCACGCGATCCAGTGAGATGCCACGCGCCCAGGTCGAGCCGTTACTCAGAAAATCGTGGACCAGGGCGAGATCGAGCTCGCCCTGGTCCGTGCTGATGCGCAAGGTATCCGTCGCCGTCATGGTCAGGCCTTGCCGCTGCGGTTGATTTCCGCCCACAGCGTGCTGCTCATGCCGAACAGCTTGATGAAGCCTTCGGCTTCTTCCACGCCCCAGTCGGCCGACTGGGCGTAGGTCGCACCCTTGGCATTGAGGATGTGCGGCGAACGCACTTCCACCGCTGTCACCTGCGCGCCGCTGGTTTCCAGCACGACTTCGCCGTTGACGCAGCTTTGGCTGGAGACGAGGTAGGCCTCCAGGTCGGTCTTGATCGGGTCGTGATAGAAGCCTTCGTACACGACTTCCACCCACTTGCGCGCCACGTCCGGCTTGAAGCGGTTCTGCTGCTTGCTGAGCACGGCCTCTTCCAGCGCACGATGCGCGGTGAGGAGCGAGATCAGGCCCGGTGCTTCATACACGATGCGACCCTTCAGGCCGATGGTGGTGTCGCCCGTGTACATGCCGCGACCGACGCCGTACGGGGCGAAGAGCTCATTGAGCTTCGCCAGGATCTTCGCGCCCGGCAGGGCCTCGCCATTGAGCGTGACGGCTTCGCCGTTCTTGAAGCCCAACGTGACCTGCAGGCTTTCGGACGGCCATTCGGAACGCGGCTTGCACCAACCGCGCGCGCCTTCGCCCGGCGCCTTCCAATGATCGATTTCGCCGCCCGAAAGCGTTACGCCCAGCAGGTTTTCGTTGATGGTGTAGCTCTTCTGCTTGGCGCGAACGTCAAAACCGCGCTCTTCCAGATACGCCTGTTCGTAGGCGCGGGTCTGGGTGTGTTCCTTCTGGATTTCGCGGATCGGCGCGACGATCTGATAGTCGCCCAGCGCTTTCACGGCGAGGTCGAAACGCACCTGATCATTGCCCATGCCGGTGCAGCCGTGTGCGATGGCCTTGGTGCCCAGTTCGGCGCAACGCTTGATGGCGGCGTCGACGATCAGGTAGCGATCGGACACCAGCAGCGGGTACTGGCCCTGATAGCCCTCGCCCGCCCACACGAACGGCTTGACGAAGCCTTCCCAGATCGCCGGACCACCATCGACGGTGACGTGGCTGGCCACGCCCAGTTCCTGCGCGCGCTGCTCGATATACGCACGCTCCTCGGCATCCACGCCGCCGGTGTCGGCAAACACGGTGTGCACGTTCCAGCCGCGTTCCTTGAGGTAGGGAACGCAGAAGCTGGTGTCGAGGCCGCCGGAGAAGGCGAGAACGATGTCTTTGCTCATGGCTTGCAGGATCCTGGGTCGAAAAATGTCAGAGAGAGGCAACCACGATGCGCGGTTCGCAGCGCACCGGGAAATTCACGGAATTGGCGATGAAACAAGCGTGGTGGGCAGCCTCATGTGCCGCCTCCGCCTTGGCCGGATCGCTGCCGGCGGCAATCGTTACTTGCGGGTGCAGCACCACTTCGGTAAAGCGGCCGCCATGATCGTCCACGGCCATGGTGCCGGTGGCTTCATCCAGGTAGGCCGTCACCACGACGCCTGCCACGGAGGCCAGATGCAGATACCAGAGCATGTGGCAGGTCGACAGCGAGGCGACAAGCATGTCTTCGGGGTTGTGGCGTTCGGGATTACCCCGAAACGCCGGGTCGGACGAGCCGGGAATCATCGGACGTCCCGACACACGAATCTCGTGATCGCGCGAGTAGCCGGCGTAGGTGCGCGTGCCTTCGCCGGTGTTGCCGGTCCAGGTCACTTCCACGGCGTAGTGATGCTGCTCATGCGCCATCGGCATCATCCCTGGTTTTGGACATCTGGATGGCCAGATCAAGATCCTGGCCCTGGGCACGGCGCCGCAGGCCATCCACCGCACCCGCCTGGTTGGCGGCCGGATGGTTCTGGCTCAGCTTGAACTTGCCTTCGATGCGATCGATGACGATTTCGATGCCGACTATGGCCTTGAGAAGCTTCTCAACATGGTCGGCAGGCGCATCGCTGACGCTCCACGGCGCGGGTTCGGAAGCCTCGTGGCGATTCGTCAGGCGATGGAGCAGCGCCAGCAGCCAGTCTCTGTCATCGATCACTCGCAGCCGGCCATGCACATGCACGACCGAATAATTCCAGGTCGGCACTTCACGGTGCGTAAGCTGCTTGCTGGGGTACCAGTTGGGACTGATGTAACCGTCCGCTCCCTGGAAGATCACCAGCACTTGCGCACCATCGGCTGCAACAAGTTCGTTGGCGCGCGCTACATGTCCGTGCAGCGCGCTCTCCCCGGCAAGCTCCAGCGGCACGTGGTTTGCCGACAGGCCATTGGCACCCGACAGCACCACCGTCGCCAATGGATGGGCGCGAATCAGCGCGGCCAGCGCAGCCTCACGGGATTCCTGGAAGTGGCGGGGCGTATACATGGAGGGATTCGGTCAGCGCTGGCCGAGCAGCGAGACCATGACGGCCTTCTGCACGTGCAGGCGGTTCTCGGCTTCGTCGACGGCGATGCAGGCCGGCGAATCCATCACGGCATCGGTGGCCTTCACGTTGCGACGCAACGGCAGGCAGTGGCTGAAGAGGCCGTTGTTGGTCAGTGCCATCTTGGCTTCATCCACGATGAAGTGCTTGTTGGCGTCGCGGATCGGCTTTTCCTGCTCCCAGCGACCAAAGAACGGAAGTGCCCCCCAGCTCTTCGCGTAGACGACATCGGCGCCGCTATAGGCCTCTTCGATGTCATGGCTGATCTTGAGCGAGCCACCATTGGCCTTGGCGTTTTCGTAGCCGTAGGCCATGTAGCGTTCGTCGAGCACGTAATCGGGCGTCGGGCACAGCAAGGTCACATCCATGCCCATCTTGGTGGCGATCAGCAGCGCGGAGTTGGCCACCGCGGTATTGAGCGGCTTGGGATGGTAGGTCCAGGTGAGGACGTACTTCTTGTTCTGCAGGTTGCCCAGGTGTTCCTTCAGCGCCAGCGCGTGGGCGAGTTCCTGGCAGGGATGGGTGATGGTTTCCATGTTGATCACGGGCACCGTCGCGTACTGGGCGAAGGCCTTGATGACCTTGTCTTCGCGATCGACCGACCAGTCCTGGAACTTCGGGAACGCGCGCACGGCGATCAGGTCGACGTACCGGCTCAGCACGCGCGCCACTTCCGCGATGTGCTCTTCGGTATCGCCATCCATCACCGTGCCGACGTCAAACTCGATCGGCCACGCGTCCTTGCCGGGCGACAGCACGATGGCGTGCGCGCCGAGGTGGAAGGCGCCCAGCTCGAAGCTGGTGCGCGTACGCATCGAAGGATTGAAGAACAGCAGCGCCACCGACTTGCCGGCCATCTGCTGGCCACGCGGGGAGCGCTTGAACTGGGCAGCCTGCTCCAGGAGAGCGTCGATCTCCGGTCGGCTGTAATCCTGGGTGGTAAGGAAATGGCGAAGCGTCATGACGTGATGCCTTTAATTGTTCAGTTCGAAAAATCAGCCCTGCCAGCTCACGTCGATCCGTTCGCAACCAGAACCTTAAGGACAACCCCGGCCAAGGCCGGTACCACGGGAACCGCAAAATCCAGAAACAAAAAAACCCGGCTCGAGGGCCGGGTTTCTTTTGTCGTACATGCATGTGAAATGCGTGCGACAGCCTACCCGGCCGAATGTCGGATCAGCGGTCGGCGAGCACGCGACGTCATCCCAGCTGCCATGCGGGCGCTGGTCAGGACGTTGGCGGTATAGACGGCTGAGGACATGAGACTTCCGTAGGTGAGCGCCCATCATGCCGCCATTTTAGTTGCAGCGCAACAGGGTGGGGGCGGGCGCTGGCGCGCCCTGTGAGGCCGCCCGCTGCGCGGGCTGTGAACGGTGAACGGGGAAGAGCAAGCTCGGGCGACCGTCCGCATCGCTTTTTCCGTTTACCGTTTACCGTTTACAGCGCCGAAGGCGCGGCTTCACAGCCCGCGCAGCGGGCGGCCTCACAGGGCGCGCCATCGCCCGGCCCCACAAAAGAAGCCGCCGCCCGAAGGCGGCGGCGGTGGACTCCCCTACGACTCGTCCGGCTCAATCGGCCGGGGACACGCTCACCCGGACGCGCAGGCGCTCTCCGGGATCGTAGTTCAGCCGCGAAACGTAGACCTCACCGCGGTAACGGTATTCGACGTCGTAGCCCATGATACGCCTTTGCTCGCTCACTGCACTGACCTGGCGGCAATGGGTTTCGGTGGTTTCGTAGTCGCCACCGCCATTGCGGGAGACGCTGTTGCCCACGGCACCGCCGGCCACGGCGCCGGCCACCGTGGCGGCGCGACGACCGTCGCCCTTGCCCACTGTATTGCCGAGGACGCCGCCGACCACGGCGCCCAGGATGGTGCCGGCCGCGCTGCCCGTACCCGGGTCGCGGCGCACGACCTGCTGGTCGTAGCACTCCTGGCGCGGCACTTCGGTGCGGGCGACGCCATACACCGGATCCACGCGCAAGACGTCCGCCCAGCCATAGTGGGTGTTGTCATCGTTCGGGTAACGCGCATCCTGCGCAGCGACGCTGGTAACCATGAGACATAGCACCAGCGCGGAAACAAACCATTTGGTCATTACGACCCTCCGGGCAGGGGCTTCGGGCGCTTCTGTGCGCATTATGTGAATTCCAACAAAAACAGTCTGAATCGCACCTTAGAATCGGCCTCTTCCGAACGACGGATTCAGCATCCCTTGGCCAACTCCTGCGAAATCTGAGTCTAGCCGCCCTGTTCTCCTTGTTATGATGCCGGGCTGGCCCGGGCGCCTGTGCCGCCTGCCCCACCGGAACGGAACCCGTCGATGCCGATTTCGCTTTACAACAGCCTGACTCGCCGCGCAGAGCCCTTCAGCCCGGCCGATCCCGAGCGGGTCACCATGTACGTCTGCGGCCCCACGGTCTACAGCTACGTGCATATCGGCAATGCCCGCGGCCCGGTGGTCTTCGACGTTCTGGCCCGACTACTTCGCCGGCATTACCCGAACGTGGTTTATGCCCGCAACATCACCGACGTTGACGACAAGATCAACGCCGCCGCCAAGGAACGTGGCTGCGATATCAGCGTCATCACCGACCGTTTCACCGAAGCCTACCGCCAGGACATGGCCGGCCTGGGCATTGCGCCGCCGGATATCGAGCCCAAGGCCACCGCCCACATCGCCCCGATCATTGCCATGATCGAGAGCCTGATCGCCAGTGGGCACGCCTACGAGGCCGAGGGTCATGTGTTGTTCGAGGTGTCGACCTTTGCCGACTACGGTGCCCTGTCCGGCCGCGACACCGAAGATCTGATCGCCGGAGCGCGCGTCGAGGTCGCCCCCTACAAGAAGAATCCTGGTGATTTTGTCCTGTGGAAGCCTTCGACGCCCGACCTGCCCGGCTGGGATAGCCCCTGGGGCATCGGTCGCCCCGGCTGGCACATCGAGTGCTCGGCCATGTGCGAGGCGCACCTGGGCGAAACCATCGATATTCACGCGGGCGGCGTGGACTTGCAGTTCCCGCACCACGAAAACGAGATTGCCCAGTCCACGTGCGCCCACGGCGGCAAGACCTTTGCCCGCTGGTGGCTGCACAACGGCATGCTGACCTTCGACGGCCGCAAGATGTCCAAGTCGCTGGGCAACGTGCTGCACGTGCACGCCCTGCTCCAGCAACATCCGCCGGAAGCCCTGCGGCTTGTCCTGCTGCGCGGCCATTATCGCCAGCCGCTGGACTGGTCGGACGCCGCCATCACCCAGTCGGTGAGCACGCTCGACGGCTGGTATCGCGTGCTGCGCGACCTGGCGGACGTGCCCGTGGCGCCGGGTGAGCTGCCGGTGCCTGCAACGATTGAGACAGCACTTTCGGACGACCTGAATACGCCGCAGGCGCTGGCCGAGCTGTCCCAGCTGGCGGACGCCGCGCGTCAGGCGGCCACGCCGGAATCCCGCAGCGAAGCCAAGACCGCCCTGCTGGGTGGCGGCGCCCTGCTCGGCTTGCTACAGCAAGACCCCGAAGCCTGGTTCAAGCACGCAGCGGGTACCGAGATCGACGCCAACCAGGTCGAAGCCCTGCTCGAAGAACGCCGGCAGGCGCGCGCGAATCGCGACTTCAAGCGCGCCGACGCCATTCGCGACGAACTGACAGCGCTCGGCGTCGCGATCGAAGACGGTGCCCAAGGCACGCGCTGGAGCGTGGTCAAAGCCTGAGTCTCAGGTTTTGAAGGCATTCGCCTCTGCTGCCATGCGGCAGAGGCGGACGCATTCGCGCGATAATGTCCGAATGAATATTTCCGCATCGCCCAGCGCCGAGCAGGCGCAACAGGACATCGTCGACGAATTCGCGTTCTTTGGTGACTGGACCGATCGCTACCAGTACCTGATCGACCTGGGCAAACAGCTGCCGGCCTTTCCCGAAGACCTGAAAACCGAGGACTTCCGCGTCCACGGCTGCCAGTCGATGGTCTGGCTCGTCCCCAGCGGCGACGCCACACGCATGCATTTCCAGGCCATCAGCGACTCGGCCATCGTCTCAGGCCTGATCGCTCTGGTCCTGCGCGTCTATTCGGACCGTTCCGCCAAGGACATCCTGGCGACGCAGCCACGCTTCATCGAAGCGATCGGCCTGGCCAAGCATCTGTCGCCCACGCGATCGAACGGCCTGGCCGCGATGCTGGCCAAGCTCAAGGCGTACGCCGCGGCGGCTGGGTGAGGTAGGTCGGCGGCTGGCGCCGCCTGTGAACGGTGAACGGTGAACGGTAAAAGCTGAGCGTAAGCGGCTCGATCTCGCTCTTATGCTTTCCCGTTTACTGTTCCCCGTTAACAGGGCGCGAAGCGCCCGGCCTCACAGAACGAAAAGCCCCGCGAAGGCGGGGCTTTTCGTGTTCAGCGCACCGCCAGACGAAACTTAATCGCCCATCTGCTTCTGCAGATGCTCACGACGCTCCTGCGCGTCGAGCGACAAGGTGGCGATCGGGCGGGCTTCAAGGCGCTCCACTCCGATTTCCTCGTCGGTCTCTTCGCAGTAACCGTAGCGACCTTCCTCGATGCGGCGCAGGGCCTTGTCGATCTTGGAGATCAGCTTTCGGTAACGGTCGCGGGTGCGCAGTTCCAGTGAGTTTTCGGTCTCACGGGTAGCGCGCTCGGCTTCGTCGCCCACGTCACGGACCTCGTCGCGGAGGTTTTCCATGGTCTGGCGCGACTCTTCCACCAGCTGGTCACGCCAATCGCGCAACTTGTTGCGGAAAAAAGCGAGCTGGCGCGGGTTCATGTACTCCTCGTCGGCCGACGGGCGATAGCCCTTCGGGAGATCGATGGAGGTCGTCGAAGGCAGGGCGTAACGCCCGTCTTCCTTCGTAATGCCATTGTCGAGTACGGCTGTAGAACTATTCATCGAGGACTGCGGGGTCTTCTGTTTCTTGGATGGGGTATGGCGGGCGGTGGCGGTAGCCACGCGCGGGGGCGCCACGGCGACTGCAGCAGCCGGCTTCGCCTTCACGGGCTCGGGGGCTGCCTTCGTTGTCTTGCTACTAGACGATGCCGCCGGTGCCTTGGTGACCTTGGGCTCCGGTGCTTTGACCGGGGCTACCTTGGCCGCCTGGACCGGCTTGGCAACGACCTTCTGGGTTGTTTTGGCGGGAGCGGCTGCCTTCTTGGGCGCTGCTACTGCCGGCTTCTTGGGGGCAACCTTCGTGGCTGCCGGCTTGCTGACCGGTGCCGATTTCTTCGGCGCCGGTTTCGCAACGACTTTCTTTGCCACCGGGGCGCTCTTGGCGGCCGGTTTGGCGACTTTCTTGGCTACAGGCTTCTTGGCGACGGGCTTGGCGGCAACTTTTTTCGCGACGGGTTTCTTCGCGGGCGCAGCTTTCACCGGCGCCTTTTTCGCTGGTGCCTTGCTGCGCGATGCACCCGCCGCCTTCGCGGCTACTTTCGACTTGCTGGACTTGACATCTTTTGCCTTGGTCGCCGTCTTTCCTTTAGGCGCCTTGGCAGTTGTCGCACTACGCGTCGTTTTCGCCATATCCCTTCACCATTTTGGCCTTGGCGGCCGGGTGTTATAGCCCATGCGCCTTACACCGGCAACCTTGTATCTGGAATACTTGCAAACCTGTGCCGAATGTTGATCTGGCAGCGCCTACCGTCGTGACCCGACTCTTACTTTTCCTGATCGGACTTTACAAGCGCTGGCTCAGCCCCTTGCTGGGTCCACGTTGTCGTTTCTACCCCAGCTGCTCCGATTATGCACGGATTGCGGTCGCCCGCTTCGGCCCCCTTCGCGGCACCCTGCTGTCAGGTTGGCGCATCCTTCGCTGCCAGCCCCTGTGCGAAGGCGGCGAGGACCCCGTACCCGAGCAGTTTACTTTCCGCCGATGCCGAACCCATGGAAACCCCCATGTCCACTGACTGGTTGATCAAGAACGCCGAAATCGTCAACGAGGGCCGACGCTTTCACGCCGACCTGCGCGTTCGCCAGGGGCGCATTGACGCCATCGCCGGCGAACTGGACGCCAAACCCGGCGAACAGGTGATCGACGCCAGCGGGCTCTGGCTGCTGCCCGGGATGATCGACGACCAGGTGCACTTCCGCGAACCGGGCCTGACCCAGAAGGCCGATATCTGGCACGAATCCCGCGCCTGCGCCGCCGGCGGCATCACCAGCTACATGGAGATGCCCAACACCCGTCCACCCGCGCTGGACCGCGAATCACTCGAAGCGAAGTATGCGCGCGCCGCCGAAGTGTCGGCCGTTAACTACGGGTTCTATCTGGGTGCAAGCAACGACAACCTCGAAGCGATTCGCGCCCTCGACCCCAAGGCCGCGCCGGGCATCAAGATTTTCATGGGCGCCTCGACCGGCAACATGCTGGTCGACAATCCCGACGTGCTCGACGGCATTTTCCGCGACGCCCCCACGCCGATCATCACGCATTGCGAAGACACCCCGATGATTGACGCGCTGCACGCCAAGGCGCGCGAAAAATACGGCGAGGACATCCCCGCCTGGGAGCACCCGCTGATCCGCTCGCGCGAGGCCTGCATCAAGTCGACCCGTCTGGCCATCAGCCTGGCCCAGAAATACAACAGCCGCCTGCACGTGCTGCACATCTCCACGGCGGACGAGCTTGCGCTGTTCCAGCCGGGCCCGATCAAGGGCAAGCGCATCACGGCCGAAACCTGCGTGCATTTCCTGCATTTCGACGATCATGACTACGAGCGCCTGGGCTTCCTTATCAAGTGCAACCCGGCGATCAAGACGGCCGCCGATCGGGAAGCGATTACACGTGCCCTGGCCGAAGGCCGACTCGACGTGCTGGCAACGGACCACGCTCCGCATCTGCTGGAGGAAAAGGCGCAGAAGTACGACAAGGCGCCATCGGGCCTGCCGCTGGTCCAGTTCGCGCTGCAGGCCGCCCTCCAGCGCGTCTTCGAAGGCAAGCTGAGCCTGGAGCGCGTGGTGGAAGCGGTGACGCATGCCCCGGCGACGTTGTTCGACGTCCAGGACCGCGGTTACCTGCGCGAAGGGTATGCGGCCGACCTCGTTCTGGTCGATCCGAACAAGCCGCATACGGTGCGACGCGAGGAAGTGCTGTCCAAGTGCGGCTGGTCGCCGTTCGAGGGCACCACCTTCAACAGTTCGATCGCCATGACCTTCGTCAACGGCGAACGCGTGTGGGATGGCAGCTCCGTCAACGAGGCCGTGCGCGGCAAGCGACTGGCCTTCGATCGATGAAGGCATGGTGGTTCGGTGCGCTGGCGCTGCTCGCGGGCACAGGGGCTCACGCTGCAACGCCATCCCGCTTGCCGACGGAGCTTTCGCAAGGCGGCCTGGTCATGGCCACTTTGCCTGACGTCACGCGCGTGAACGTCGGCGGCAAGGAGGTGCGTGTCGGCAGCGACGGGATGGTGGTGTTCGGTGCCGGCCGGGATGAAAAGGGCCCGCTGGTGGTGAACCTCACGCATGCGAACGGTCGTCGCGAAACGATCCGAATTCCAGTGCTGCCACGTGACTGGCCGATCGAGCGCGTCAACGGCGTGCCATCTAAAACGGTTAATCCGCCGCCGGAGATCGCCGCACGGATCGCCCGCGAACAGGCCGAAGTCACCGCCGCGCGCGATCGTGACGACGACCGTGAAGATTTCACGCACGGCTTCATCTGGCCGGTGCAGGGACGGATCAGCGGGCGCTTCGGCAACCAGCGCATCTACAACGGCGACCCCAAGGCACCTCATTCGGGCATGGATATCGCCGTTCCGACCGGCACGCCGGTGAAAGCGCCCGCTGGTGGCGTCGTGACCTTTGCGCAGCCGGATCTTTACCTCACCGGCGGCACCGTGCTGCTCGACCACGGCTACGGCCTAAGCTCCAATTTCCTGCATCTGTCACGGCTGGACGTGAAAGTCGGCCAGCAGGTGCGACAGGGCCAGGTGATCGGCGCGGCCGGCATGACCGGCCGCGCGACGGGACCGCACGTCCACTGGGGCTTCAACTGGTTCGGGGTCCGCCTGGATCCCTTGCTGTTGCCGGGCATCGCACCACCGGGCCCCTGAACGAAAAAGCGCGCCCCTTGGCGCGCTCTTTCCTTATGCACGGGTCGTCGCCCTTCAGCGCTTTTCGCTGCCGAAGCCGCCTTCCACACCCTTGCTGGCGTAGGCCACGGCATCGTGCGGATGCAGGCTTTCCTGATGCTCCACGCGAACGTGGAAGTCAGCCAGTGCGGCGTCGGCGTCGAGGGCCTTCTGGATCCGGCGCGCAGCGTCTTCGCAGAACATCAGGTTGCCGCCATTGGCCAGCGCAAACGCCTGCTCGTCCTCGCGCTTGACGGCGGTCTGCACTGGCGTACCGAGCGCGTGTTCGACGCTGTCGATCAGATGGATCAGGTTGAACGGCGCGCCCGTGTTCATGCGCACGCGCAGGCGAGCCACGCTGCGCTGTGCATGCGGCGTGGCCACAATGCCGCGCTCCGAGCCCAGCCAGGCCAGCACGGCCGCGTGATCGAGCGGCTCACCGGGCGCGAAATCCTTGCCGAACTGGTCCTGGATCAACTGGCGAGACAGGGCCGCCGAGGCCGGACAGGTGGACGAGTAAATGACCTCGGTGCCGAACTCCAGCAGGAACTCGTCGCCCGTGAGGCTCGCCTCGATGCATACCGGGTAGGCGCGCCATCCGCTGTTGGCGCTGCGCAGGGCCGGGCGGCGTACCAGGTGCTCGAAACGGATGCTGAGGCAGGCGCGGTCGGACAGGTCCTTGTGGGAGCCCAGAAAACCGCGCAGCAGGTCATGCAGAGACTGCGCACTGAGCGTCTGCGAGCTGAGCGCCTCTTCCACCTGCAAGTACAGGCGCGACATATGGATGCCGCGCTTGTCAGGCCGGTTCAGATTGACGAAGGCGCCAACCCGCGCACTCGCGCGAACGACCTCACCGTCGCCGCCATCGAAACGAACCGGCACTTCGATCCCGTCCATGCCAACCCAGTCCAGCGCGCCCGCGAGGTGCGGTTGGGCGTGGACAGCGACATCAGGCAGCAGACGTGCCGTGTTTTCCTGCGTGTACATGATCCAATCCTATGACTTGCAGGCGAAAAATCGCCGTGACTCCTCCCATGTTGGGGCAAGTCCCTGCCCCGCAATAGTCGCACCAGGGAAACAATGCGTCTTGGCGGTTCAGCCGCCCTGCTTCTTCCATTGTCTGGCGGCCCGCCAGGCCTGCCACGCGACCGCCGGGCCGGTACGCACCTGTCCGAGCGTGAGTGCCTTCAACGGCTGGTCAGAGCCCAATGCGCTCCGTACGGCAGCCTGGCCGCCCTTCGACTCCAGTGCACGGAACACGCTGAGCGGCCCCGGCAGGCTGTCGACGGCTTTCCAGGCCTGCGCCAGGTCGACGAGCTGGGCCCGGATCGCCTGGTCACGCGCCGTTCCCGGTTGGCGGAGGTCCTGTCGGCTGAGCCCGAATCGCGCCATGCGCGACATGGGTAGCGGCAGGCGATCGCGCTCGGCATCGTCTTCAAGATGCAGCAGTGAAAACAGGACGTGGGAAAGCGTGGCAATGCGGGCGCTGCGCTCTGACGACGCAGAGGCGCCGTACCACCACGCCGTTTCCAGGTCCGCCAGCGCGCCATGCAACTGCGAGCCGGCGGTCACTTGCGAGGCGAAGTCGGCGGCCGTGCCTTCTTCGATCTGCGCCATGGCGGCAAGGACCGGCGCCAGCCACTGCTGGGTCGGAATCGCATGGGCGCGTTCATCATCGAACAGCACCTGGGTCAGGGGATGCCGGCCACCACTGGCAGCTGCGCCGGCCAGCTCTTCCGCCCACCAGTTGAGCTTGACGGCCGCCACATGCGGCTCGCGTATGCCGTAGGCCGCGGACAGCAGCTCCTGCTCCCAGGCGGCGAGCGCGATGTGCCCCGGAAGCTGCGACGCATCGACGAAAGCCAGGGCGACGCGCTGCCGCGGCTGCACCGCAAGCCATTTGTCGATGTAACTCTGCAGCGGCCCCGCCTGGTCCTGCGCGGCACTCATGCGGTTGCCTGCTCGCGACGCAACAGGCGGGTCAGCTGTGAGGGAGCGTCGATCACGCAGTCCGCCTGCCACTCGTGCGGATTGCCACCATCGAGGTAGCCCCATGCAACGGCGACCGTGTACATCCCGGCAGCAGCACCGGCCAGGACGTCGCGGCGATCGTCACCCACGAACAGACATTTCGACGGATCGAGGCCTGCCTGTTCGCATGCCAGATGCACAGGCGCCGGATCCGGCTTTTTCACCGGCAGCGTATCGCCGGAGACAACCGCGGCGGCACGCACCGCCCAACCGAGATAGGTCACCAGTTGATCCGTCAGAAAGCCAGGCTTGTTGGTGACGATGCCCCACTTGATGCCCTGCGATTCAATCAGCGCGAGCAACTCGTCGATGCCCTCGAAGGGCCGCGTGTGGTTGGCGATGTCACGCTGGTAGATCTCGAGGTAACGCGGGACCAGAGCCAGTCGCTGGTCGGCATCACGGTTCGGAAAACCGCGTTCCAGAATAGCCCGCGAACCGCGCGACACGACCTCGCGCACCGGCTCGAAAGCGGGCGGCGGCTCACCTTCCTCGGCGCACAGCGCCACCAGGGCGGCGTGCAGGTCGATGGCGCTGTCGAGCAAGGTACCGTCGAGGTCGAACAGGACGCCCTGGACGTCCGTTGGCATCGTCTTCATGCCGGCTTGCGTGCGCTGAGCACATAGTTCACCGCGGTGAAACGGCTCAGCCACGCCTTGCGCGAAATCGGGTTGTAACCGAGGCCACGGACATCCTCGAGCTCGAGGCCGGCGTGACGCAACAGGCGACCCAGCTCGGAAGGCTTGAGGAACTGCGAATAATGGTGCGTGCCGCGCGGCAACATGCGCGTGATGTATTCCGCGCCGAGAATGGCCGCGCCGAATGCCGCAGGCGTGCGGTTGATGGTCGACATGAAGACCATGCCGCCCGGCTTGACCATCGCGGCCAGATCGGCGACCAGCGCCTCGGGATCCGGCACGTGCTCGATCAGTTCCATGCAACACACCGCATCGAAGCTTTCCGGTTCACCGGCGGCAAGTTCCGCCGACGACTGCACGCGATAGTCGACCTCGAGGTTCGACTCGTGCAGATGCAGGCGCGCAACGTCGATGACCTTTTCGCCCAGATCGATGCCCGTTACCTGTGCACCCGCGCGCGCCAGCGCCTCGCTCAGGAGGCCGCCACCACAGCCGACGTCGGCCACCCGGGCGCCTCGAAGCTGCACACGGTCCGCTACGTAGCCGGCGCGCACGGGATTGAGGTCGTGCAGCGGACGCGATTCACCATCAGGGTCCCACCAACGCGCGGCAAGTTTGCCGAAACGGGCGATTTCTTCGGGGCTGACGTTGCTTGCGGCCTGCATGATGCGATCCTCGATGAGCGGGCTTGCCATGGTGCGTATGTTAACGCGCCTGCCATTCGTAAACGGTGAGATCCCAGCCGCCACTGGTGTACGCGGGGTCGGCGTGGACGATGTCGACGGCTTCCTGCAGCGATGCCGCGCGAAGCAGATAGGCACCGCCACCCTGCCCCACGAACGGCCCGCTCAGCTCAAGCGTGCCACCGGCGCGCAGGCCTTCGAGGTAATCCTTGTGAGGCTGCACGACGTCCGGATCGCAATCGGGACGTCGGATCGCCATGACCAGGAATCGCTGCATGTCGTCAATCCTCAGGCGTGGGCCGCGATGCGCTCGCGCCAGGCGTGCGTGCGGCCAAGGATGGCATCGACATCCATATCCACCAGCACGCGCGAGGCCAGCTTGCGACGCCCGGCAATCCACACGTCAGTGACTTGCTGACGGCCGGTGGCATAAACAAGCTGCGACGCGACGTGATAGAGCGGCTGCGTTTCGAGCTCCGACAAACGCACGGCGGCGAGATCGGCCTGCTTGCCCACTTCGATGGAACCGATGCGGTCTTCGAGACCCACGGCACGCGCGCCATTGAGCGTCGCCGCACGAAGTGCGTAAGCCGCGTCGAAGGCGGCCGCATCGCCGGCGACGGCCTTGGCCAGCATGGCCGCGGTGCGCATCTCGCCAAACATGTCGAGGTCGTTGTTCGAGGCGCAGCCGTCCGTGCCGATCGCGACGTTCACGCCCGCCTTGCGCAACTTTTCCGCCGGGCAGAAGCCGGACGCCAGCTTGAGATTCGATTCGGGGCAATGCACGACGGATACACCCGCCTCAGCGCAGGCGGCGATTTCGCCATCCGTCATCTGGGTCATGTGCACGGCGATCAGGCGATCATTGACCAGGCCAAGCTTCTGCAGCCGCTGGAACGGGCGCAGGCCGGACTTTTTCTTTTCGTCTTCCACTTCGTGCGCGGTTTCGTGCGTATGCAGATGCACCGGGATATCGAGCTGGTCGGACAGCACGCGGATGCGTTCGAAGCTCTCATCCGACACGGTGTAAGGCGCGTGCGGTGCGAAGGTGGTGGTGATCAGCGCATCGCCGAGGAAGCTGTCGTGCACTTCGATGGCGCGCTCGAAATATTCGTCCGCACTCTTGGCCCAGGCCGTGGGGAAATCGATCACGGGCAAGCCGACGACCGCCCGAAAACCGAGGCGACGGTAAGTGGCACCGATGATGTCGGGGAAGAAGTAATTCTCGTTGGCGCAAGTGGTGCCACCGCGGAGCATTTCGGCCACGGCCAGTTCGACGCCGTCGCGCACGAATTCCGGACCCATGACCTTCGCTTCGGCAGGCCAAATGTGATCCTGCAGCCAGACCATCAACGGCAGGTCATCGGCCAGCCCGCGCAGCAGGGTCATCGGGTTGTGCGTGTGGCTGTTGACCAGGCCAGGGATCAGCACATGGTCGCCCAGCTCGACGCGCTCGCGCGGTGCATAGGCGCCGCGGGCTTCGGCGATGGGCAGGATCGCCACGATCTTGTCGGCCTGCACGGCCACGGCATGCTGCTCCAGCACAACGCCGTGCGGCTCGACGGGAACGACCCAATGCGCTTCGATAAGGAGATCGATCGACTGGGGAGTGGTCTGGCTCATCCTTCGGCTCGCTTCTTCTGGTGTGAATACGACATGGGGCGGATCACCTTGCGGTGGCCGCCCCATGAGTGCCTGGCGTCTTCAACTTGCCGGGCGATTTGCGTCGACCTTGATGGGTCTTTGGTTCAACTGGCGGTGAAGCCTTGATGATGTCCGGCGAGTTATCGCGGCGATGTAAAGGCAACTAACGGTCTGAGTGCCTCGCACGCCGTACCTCACTGGATTACTCGCTGCGCTCGCCCCTTTGGGGCCGACCTTCGGTCGTTCTGCGCCCTGCGGGCTTGTCCCGCCTGCGCGGGGATGACGTAGCAAGAAGCCGCGCCAAAGGCGCGGGTTGCTACGTCACTTTCCTACGCGACTCACGTATTCGCCGGTACGGGTGTCCACCTTGATCACTTCGTCCGTGGTCACGAACAGCGGCACACGCACCACGGCGCCCGTTTCCAGGGTGGCCGGCTTGCCGCCGCCGCCCGACGTGTCGCCACGCAGGCCCGGATCGGTTTCGGTGATCTTCAGTTCCACGAAATTCGGTGGCTGCACGGAGATGACTTCGCCGTTGAACAGCGTGACCACGCACTCTTCCTCGCCCTTGAGCCACTTGGCGGCGTCGCCCACACCCGTCTTCGAGGCCTGGTGCTGCTCGAAGCTTTCCTGGTGCATGAAGTGCCAGAACTCGCCGTCGGAGTAGAGGTACTGCATGTCGGTGTCGACGACGTCGGCGACTTCGTAGGAGTCGCTGGACTTCATGGTCTGCTCGGTGGTGCGGCCCGTCTTCAGGTTGCGGATGAAGATGCGGGTGAACGCCTGACCCTTGCCGGGCTTGATGAATTCGGCGTCGGTGATGACCCACGGGTCATTGTTGTGAAGGATCTTCATGCCCTTCTTGACGTCGTTGAGACCGGCAGTGGCCATTCGGTTTGTGCTCCAGATGTGGTGCCGCCTGAGGGCAGCTAGAATAGGCTTGTTACGGGCCAGGAGCCCGACTCAAGACCCAATATGATAACCGCAAGCACCGGCGCCCGCATTACACCGGCCGCCACCCCGGATTGGCGCCAGCTTTGGCGTGAATCGGTCACCGATGCCCATGAACTGCTCGGCCTCCTCGGCCTTGGGCACCTGGGCGACCGCCTGCCAGCGGATGACGCGGGATTCGCCCTGCGCGTCCCGCGCGGGTTCGTGGCGCGCATGGAACCGGGCAATCCTGCCGATCCGCTGCTGCTTCAGGTCCTGCCCCAGTTGGCGGAGCTGGATGCCCCTCCCGGCTACGTCATGGACCCGGTGGGCGACATGAATGCACGCGCCGCCCAGGGCGTTCTGCATAAGTACGACGGGCGCGCCCTGCTGGTTGCCAGTGGGAGCTGCGCCATCAACTGCCGCTACTGCTTCCGTCGCCATTTCCCGTACGGGGACGAGATGGCGGCCGCCGGCCAGTGGCGCAAAGCGCTGGAGCACGTCGCCGAGGACCCGTCGATTCGGGAGCTGATCCTCTCCGGGGGAGACCCGCTGGCCCTGTCCACGACCAAACTCGAGGAACTGACGGCGGGCCTGACCCGGCTTCCGCATGTCATTCGCTTGCGAATCCACACGCGCTTGCCGGTGGTGCTGCCAGAGCGCATCGACGACGCATTCCACGCGTGGTTCGCCTCGGTTCCGCTCCAGAAGGTGGTCGTGCTCCACGCCAACCATGCGCAGGAACTGGACGATGACGTCGCAGCCGCCTGTGCGCGCCTGCGCGAGGCCGGCGCGACCGTCCTCAATCAGTCGGTGCTCCTGCGGGGCGTCAACGACGATGCGGCCACCTTGCACGCCTTGTCCGAGCGCCTGTTTTCCATGGGCGTGCTGCCCTACTACCTGCACCAGCTCGACCGGGTGCAGGGGTCAGCGCATTTCGAGGTGGACGACGCACGCGCCCTGGGTCTGATCGAGGATCTCCGGGCCACGCTGCCGGGCTTCCTCGTACCCAGGCTGGTGCGCGAAGTCGCAGGGGACACATCCAAGCGCCCGGTGTAATTAAGGACGACCGTATCCAGGGTTAGGATGGCGAGGCTGGGGGAGCCGTCGCCACGGCCGAAGCGTGAATCAGAGCATCCCCCGGGATTTTTCCGCTGGCAGTTGTCATCGGAATCGTTTACAACCCGTTCACGGTGTCGGACGCGGGGGCCTCCACCCGGCACTGCCCGATCGGGCGAATCACGGACAGCGCTACGTGCCAATGAAGACAGACCTGGTCATCAAGATTCTTTTCATCGAAAAGTCGGTCGAAGACGCGGAACAAATCATCAGCCTGCTGCGCAACAACGGCATTGCCGTTCGTCCTGCGCGCGCCACGAGCGCCGATCAGGTGCAAGCGGCCCTGGATGAGCTGGGTCCGGACGTCGTTCTGTACGACCCTTCGCTCGACACGCTTCCGATGGCCGAGGTGGTCCGCCTGCTCGACGGCAATGGCCGCGATCTTTCCCTGATTGCCCTGGTTTCCCAGATCGACAACGCGGCGGTCGCCGACCTGTTTTCAAAGGGTGCGCGCAGTATCGCCCTGCGCCCGCATCCAAAGCAGCTGATGGCCGTGGTGCAGCGCGAGTTCGACGCGCTGAACGCCCGCCGCCAGATGCGCCGCCTCGAAACCGCGCTCAAGGAGTCGGAGCGCCGCTGCGATACCCTGCTGGACTCCTCCAACGACGCCATCGCCTACGTGCACGAAGGCATGCACGTCCGCGCCAACCAGGCCTACCTCGAGACGTTCGGCTACGCCGAATTCGACGACCTGATGGGCCTGCCGGTGCTCGACATGATCGGCTCGACCGACGCGGACGCGTTCAAGGCGACCCTCAAGGCGCTATCGCGGGGCGAGAAAGCCAGCAATCGCATGGAGCTGCAGGCCCGTCGTGCCGACGCGACCGCTTTCAAGGCGACGGCCGAATTCAGCCACGCCACGTTCGAAGGCGAACCTTGCCTCCAGATCATTTTCCGCCGCCAGCAAGTCGACCATGCGGTGCTGGAACAGCTGCAGCGTGATCCGGTGACGGGACTGTTCAACCGCGCCCGCATGCTCGAAGGCATCGACCAGGCCGTGGCCGCCGCAACGGAAGGCACCAAGGGCCAGTCGCTGTTGCTGATCGAGCCGGACAGCTGGCAGAACATCGTCGCCGGCATCGGTCTTGGCAAGGCCGACGAGTTGCTGGCCGCCTTTGCCAGTCGCATCAATGCGCTGCTGGGGCTCGAAGATACGGCCGGCTTGCTGGCCGAGCACACGGTCGGCGTGGTGCTGCATTCGCGCAACGATGAAGGCATCCGCGAGTGGATCACCCAGCTGCAAAACAGCATTGCCAAGGACATTTTCGACGTCGGCACGCGCTCGCTCACCATCACCGCCAGCATCGGCGGCAGCCTGCTTGGCGAGAAGAACGCGAACACGGAGTTGTTGCTCGACCAGGCCAGCCAGGCACTGCGCAACGCGCAGAGTCTCGGTGGCAACCGCAGCGAGCTGCACGACCCGTTCGCCCGCGAAAAGGCCGATGCCGAACGCGAGCGCTATTGGCTGGCCCTGCTCCAACAGGCGCTCACCCAGGACGAGTTCGTGCTGTACCACCAGCACATCATCAGCCTGCAGGACGCCGAAGGTGAATTCTCGGAAATCCTCCTGCGCCTGAATGGCCCACAGGGAGAAGTGCTGCCTGGTTTCTTCCTGCCGATCGCCGAAAAGTACAACCTCACGCCCGCGATCGACCGCTGGGTGCTTAACCAGACGATCCAGGCACTGATCGCTCGCGAGAAGTTCGGCCAGCCGACAACTTTCTTCGTCAAGCTCACGGCCAGCTCGCTGCAGGATGACCAGTTGCTGCCATGGCTGGGCAATCGCCTGCGTCAGGCCAATCTGCGCCACGGCAAGATCGTGCTCGAGATGACGGAGAGCAAGGTCGTGACGTCACTGCGCCCGGCTCAGGAGTTCGTGCGCAGCTGGAAGCAACTGGGCGGACAGTTCGCGCTCGAGCAGTTCGGTTCGGGCCTCAACTCGTTCCAGTTGCTCAATCACATCGATGCCGACTACCTGAAGATCGACCGCAGCTACATGTCGAATCTGCCCCAGCAGCCGGAAAGCCAGCGCAAGGTGGCCGATCTGTGCCGCGAGGCCCGCGAGATCAAGCGGCTGACCATCGCCGAATGGGTGGAGGATGCGGCCAGCACTTCCCTGCTGTTCGCTTGCGGCGTGGACTTCGTGCAGGGCAACTTCCTGCAGGAACCGCAGCGGCTCCTCATTTCGCCTTGATGGGGCGGGTGGGCGTGGTGGGCGCGGGCTACGCTCGCTCTGAACGGTGATGGTCGGCGGCTGCGCCGCCTTGTAAAGGGTAAGAGCGCATTCGCGCGACTTGGAGCGGGGCGTCGCGGGCTGCGCCCGCTGTAAAGGGTGAATGTCGGCGGCTGCGCCGCCTGTGATGGGGAAGAGCGAGCAAGGTAAGTTTTTGACTCTCTAGCTCGAATCCCATCTTGGGCCGTGGCCCGAACTCAAGATGCGCTTTCACCCTCAGCGCGCACGATCACCCCATGCCCCCGCTCTTCCCCGTTTGCAGCTCACGAAGTGAGCGGCTTTACAGCTCGCAAAGTGAACAACTTTCGGCAACTTTGGAGCGGGGACGTCGCGAACTGCGCCCGCTGTAAAGGGTGAATGTCGTCGGCTGCGCGGCCTGTGAAGGGGAAGAGCAACTCAAGGGAGTTTTGCACTTCCTTGCTATGCCTGAACCCAGGATTCGCTTGCACCCTCAGCGCACGCCGTCACCTCAGTGCGCCCTGCTCTCACCTGTTTACAGCTCACGAAGTGAGCGACTTCACAGCTCGCAAAGCGAGTGAAATCCCACATACGACAAAGCCCACGGACGCTTTCGCATCCATGGGCTTATGCGTTTCAACCAGCAGACCGCATAAGCGATCCGCAGGTGAATTACTCGGCGGCAGCGGCCTTGGCAGCCTTGGCGGCGGCAGCGGCGGCGACGTCTTCCTTGATGCGGGCAGCCTTGCCTTCCAGGCCACGCAGGTAGTACAGCTTCGCGCCGCGGACCTTACCCTTACGCTTCACCAGCACCGACTCGATGGCCGGGCTGTGAGCCTGGAACACGCGCTCCACGCCGGTGCCGTGCGAAATCTTGCGCACGGTGAAGGCGGAGTGCAGGCCACGGCTGCGCTTGGCGATGACAATGCCTTCGAACGCCTGGACGCGCTCGCGATTGCCTTCCTTCACCTTCACGTTCACCACCACGGTGTCACCAGGGCCGAATTCCGGCAGCTGGCGGGTGATCTGCTCGGCTTCGAACTGTTCGATGATCTTGTTCATGGCAACACCTGTCTGATATCAATTGCTGCGGCTTTTACTCTGCCGCATCGTTTTGCCGCGCATGTTCGCGGCGGAATTCATCCAACAACGCGCGGGATTGTTTATCCAACTCGCGTTGCACCAAGAGATCCGGGCGTCGCAACCAGGTTCGTCCCAGAGCCTGCTTCAGGCGCCAGCGGCGAATGGCCGCGTGATCGCCGGAAAGCAACACTTCCGGTACATCCCCCAGTGCGTGCTGCACCGGTTTCGCGTAGTGCGGACAATCCAGCAACCCGTCCGAGAACGAATCCTGCTGCGCCGACTGCGCGTCGTTGAGCGCTCCGTCCTGCAAGCGGCCGACTGCGTCGATGATCACTGCAGCGCCCAGCTCTCCGCCAGACAGTACATAATCGCCGATCGACAGTTCTTCGTCGACCTCGTGCGTCAACAGACGCTCGTCCACACCTTCGTAACGTCCACAGAGAAGGGCAATGCGCGGCATCTTTGCCAGTGCTTCCACCCGCTTCTGCGTCAACCTCGCCCCTTGGGGACTGAGGTAAATCACATGCACCGGTTCCGGTGCCGCCTCACGTACCGCCTTAAGGGCTGCACGCAAAGGCTCGATCAGCATCACCATCCCGGGTCCACCGCCACAGGTGCGGCCGTCCACGGTACGGTAATTATCGGTGGCGTAATCGCGCGGATTCCAGGTTTCCACCTGCAGCAGCTCGCGTTGCTGCGCGCGGCCCACGACACCTACAGCGGCACACTGGCGCACGAAGTCGGGGAACAACGTAACGACGTCGAAACGCATGACCCTAAAACTCCCATTCCGGCGCGGGCGCCGTCAGAATTCAGGGTCCCAGTCCACCACCATGCGACCGCCGGACAAGTCCACCGACCGCACATATGTTCCCTGGACGAAGGGGACCAGCCGCTCACGCTCGCCGTCCCTTACGACCACGACATCGTTGGCGCCAGTGGCAAACAGGTGACTCACCCGCCCCAGCACCACGTTCTCCGTGGTTACAACCTCGAGACCCTCGAGGTCGACCCAGTAATACTCGTCCTTTCCGGGAGGAGGCAGCAGTTCACGGGAGACGTAGATGTCCTGCCCGATCAATGCTGCCGCCGCTTCACGATCATCGATGCCTGGCAGTTGAGCGATAAGCCCCTTGCCTTGCGGACGACCCTTGATTCCCTTGATCTCCGTTTCCCCGCCCGGCGCCGACGTAAGCAGCCAGGGCTGGTACTTGAAGATCTGTGTGCGGGGCTCGGTCCAGGATTCGAGCTTGATCCAGCCCTGCACACCGTACAGCCCGACGATGCGTCCGACGAGGACGCGCCGGCCGGCTGCCGTCATACTCAGGCAGCAGCCTGCAGCTTGCCGGCTTCCTTCAGGAGCGCAGCAGCCTTATCGGACAGCTGGGCACCCTTGCCGATCCACTCGTTGACACGAGCGACGTTCAGCTCAAGGCGCTTGTCCTTGCCCGAAGCAACCGGGTTGTAGAAACCCACGGTCTCGATGTTGCGACCGTCGCGCTTGTTGCGCTGGTCGGTAACGACGACGTGGTAGAACGGACGGCCCTTGGCGCCGCCGCGCGAAAGACGAATCTTGACCATAAGTAAAAGCTCCAGAGTTGCCGGAGGACCCGGCAGCACGCCCGAGCACGGGCGCGGTAAACGCAGCATTGTAAGGAGGGTTGGGGCGGGTGTAAAGCCCTGTTAACTCAGTGAAGTCGCAGGCTGCGCCTGCCGTGAACGGGGATGTCGGCGGCTGCGCCGCCTGCGAACAGGTAAAAGCGGGAAAACAACGCCCTTTCCGTTCACGGCGGGCGCCAGCCCGCGACTTTACCGTTCACAGCCAGCGAAGCTGGCGGCTTTACCGCATGGGCGGCAAACCGCCCATGCCACCCATGCCCTTCATGGCCCCGCGCATCTGGCGCAACAGGCCCTTCGAGCCACCCTTGGCGAGTTTCGACATCATCTTTTCCATCTGCATGTACTGCTTGAGCAGGCGGTTGACGTCGGCCGGCTGGACACCGGAACCCTTGGCGACGCGGGCACGGCGTGAGCCGTTGAGGAGGTCTGGATGGCGACGCTCCTTCTTGGTCATCGAACCGATGATCGCGACCATGCGCTTGATCTCACCGTCATTGACCTTGGATTTCACATTCTCAGGCAGGCTGGAGACGCCAGGCAGCTTGTCCATCAGGCCCGCCAGGCCACCCATGTTCGACATCTGCTCGAGCTGGTCGCGCATATCGTTGAGGTCGAAGCGCTTGCCCTTGATGACCTTCTCGGCAAGCTTCTGGGCCTTTTCCTGATCGACCTTGCGCTCGACTTCCTCGACCAGCGACAACACGTCGCCCATGCCAAGGATGCGCTGCGCAACGCGATCCGGGTGGAACGGCTCCAGCGCATCGGTTTTTTCACCGGCGCCGAGAAACTTGATCGGACGACCCGTCACGTAACGCACCGACAACGCGGCACCGCCGCGCGCGTCACCGTCCGTCTTGGTCAGCACCACACCAGTCAACGGCAGGGCCTCGGCGAAGGCCTTGGCGGTGTTGGCCGCGTCCTGGCCGGTCATCGAGTCGACCACGAACAGGGTTTCGACCGGGGTGATCGCGGCGTGCAGCGCCTTGATCTCGGCCATCATGGCTTCGTCGACGTGCAGTCGACCGGCGGTATCGACCAACAGCACGTCCACCACTTCGCGACGTGCGGCAGCTATGGCGTTCTTGGCGATATCGACCGGATTCTGGCCCGCTTCGGACGGGAAGAACTTCACGCCCACTTGCTCGGCAAGCGTGCGGAGCTGTTCGATAGCGGCCGGACGATACACGTCGCAGCTCACCACCATGACTTTCTTCTTTTTGCGCTCGGTCAGGAAACGGGCGAGCTTGGCGACCGTGGTGGTCTTGCCGGCACCCTGCAGACCCGCCATCAGCACCACCGCCGGCGGCTGCTGTGCCAGGTTCAGTTCGGTGTTGATCGTGCCCATGACGGCGGTAAGTTCGTCACTGACGACCTTCACCAGGGCCTGACCCGGGCTCAGGCTCTTGAGCACTTCCTGGCCGACCGCACGCACCTTCACGCGCTCGATGAGTGCTTGCACCACTGGCAAGGCGACGTCGGCCTCCAGCAGCGCAATGCGCACTTCGCGCAGCGACTCGCGGATGTTTTCTTCCGTCAGGCGGCCACGACCGCGCAGGCGGTTGACGGTGGCGGACAGGCGTTGGCTGAGCGACTCGAACATGGCGACAGACGACCGGGGGAAAGTGGACCAGTATAACGGAGTGCGCCCGTGCCGCATTCACCTTGTCGCGGGGCCATGCGACACTGGCCCGTCATGGCCATTCATCTCTTCGCCTTCCTCGCCATCGTTCTCTACCTCGCCGCAGCGGGTGGGCTCGCCCGGCCTCTTTTGGGCGGCGGGCAACCCCTGGCCCGCTCGGCCCTGGCACTGGCGGGCTCAGCGGTGCTCATCCATGCCGGCATCCTGCTGGGCATGCATCGCGGCGCCCTGGACCTGCACTTTTTCGCGGCCCTCTCGCTGATCGCGTGCGTGGTATCGGCGATCACGCTGCTGGTGAACCTGAATCGCCCTGTGGCGGCGCTCGGTGTCATCGTCTTTCCGCTTGCGGCGCTGCTGCTGGGCATCGACAGCTATGCGGCCCCGACCACGGCACCCTTGCCGATGGGCTGGCAGATCAAGCTGCACGTGACGGTCGCCCTGCTCGCCTACAGCGTCCTGTCGATTGCCGCGGTGCTGGCCATCCTGCTGGCTGTCCAGGAACGCGCGCTTCGCCACCGCCAGTTTGGCCCGTGGCTACGCGCGCTGCCCCCGCTGACGCTGACCGAATCCCTGCTGTTCCGGCTGATAGCGGCTGGCTTCGTGCTGCTGACCCTGACCCTGGTCACCGGTGCGTTGTTCATCGGCAACCTCTTCGGCCAGCACCTTGTCCACAAGACCGTGCTGTCGATCGTGGCCTGGCTGATTTTCGGCGCGCTGCTGTTTGGCCGCTGGCGGTATGGCTGGCGCGGCCGCAGCGCCGTCAATCTCACCCTGGTCGGCATGGCCTTGCTGGTGCTGGCATTCTTCGGCACCAAGGCCGTTCTTGAATTGATCCTTCATCGCACTGCCTGACGGAGAACCACGTTATGCAACTGATCGGCATGCTCGACTCCCCCTTCGTCCGTCGCGCCGCCATCACCTTGCGACTGCGTGGCATCCCCTTTGAACACCGCTCGCTGTCCGTGTTCCGCAACTACGACGAGTTCAAAGCGATCAATCCCCTGGTGAAGGCACCGACGCTCGTCGGCGATGACGGCGGCTTGCTGGTTGATTCGTCCATGATTATCGACTGGGCCGAGACCGTCGGGGATGGCCCCAGCCTGATGCCGGCCGATCCAGCAGAACGCCTGCGCGCATTGCGCCTGATTGGCCTGGGCCTGGTCGCGGCCGAGAAGACAGTTCAGATCATCTACGAAGGCAAGCGCGATGAAGCCCGTCGTGACGCCAACTGGGTGCACCGGGTGGAGTCCCAGTTGATGGCGGCCTACACCGCGCTCGAACGGGATGCCCAGGGGTGGACACCATGGCTGCTTGGCGATGTGCTGAGCCAGGCCGATGTGACGGTGGCCGTGGCATGGCGGTTCACGCAGCTGATTCGCCCGGACCTGGTCACTCCTGAGCAATTTCCGACGCTTGCTGCGCTCTCAGAGCGCGCAGAGGGACTGCAGGCGTTTGCAGCGCTGCCGCCCGAATAGGGAGGCCTGGCAACGCTCAAGCCCTGGCCTGACGCTACCGGATGCCGGCCCAGGTCGGCATGACGGCTTGAATCAGCAGACTCGCCACGAAGATCCGCAGCGCTGAACGCGACCTTCGCCGACATGACGATCAGCCATCGTGATGCCGAATGCAGGGCTGCACCGGGCTGCACGCGCCCAATTCACGCCAGCGCAACGCCAGCAGCTCAACGACAGGCGTCGATCGCCTGCGACAGTCGTTCCACCGATACCACTTCCATGTCGCCCACCCGCCCCTTCTTCGGCGCATTGGCCCTGGGCACGATGGCACGCTGGAAGCCGTGGTGCGCCGCCTCTTTGAGGCGTTCCTCGCCATTGGGCACCGGGCGGATTTCGCCCGACAGGCCCACTTCACCGAAGGCGATGGTCTTCTCGGGCAAGGGCCGGTCGCGCAGGCTCGAAAGCACGGCCAGCAGCACGGGCAAATCTGCTGCCGTTTCCTGCACACGAATGCCACCGACAACGTTGACGAACACGTCCTGATCGTAAGCTGCCACGCCTCCATGGCGATGCAACACCGCCAGCAACATGGCCAGGCGATTCTGCTCCAGGCCCAATGCCACACGACGGGGATTACCCAGCGACGACTGGTCGACCAACGCCTGCACCTCCACCAACAGCGGACGCGTTCCTTCGCGCGTGACCATCACCGCGCTGCCTGACGTGGGCCCGGCATGCGCCGACAGGAAGATCGCCGAAGGATTGGGGACTTCGCGCAGCCCCTTCTCCGACATGGCGAATACGCCAAGCTCGTTTACCGCGCCAAAGCGATTCTTGAACGCTCGCAGCACGCGGAACCGGCTACCGGATTCGCCCTCAAAATAAAGCACCGCATCGACCATGTGCTCGAGCACGCGCGGACCGGCGATGCCACCTTCCTTGGTCACGTGGCCGACAAGGAATACCGAGGTGCCGGTTTCCTTGGCAAACCGCGTGAGCTTGGCGGCCGCCTCACGCACCTGACTGACCGAGCCGGGCGCCGCCGTCAGCAGTTCGGTCCAGATCGTCTGAATGGAGTCGATGACCAGGACGCGCGGACGCGTCGAGACAGCTTGCTCAAGAATGCGTTCGATGCAGGTTTCGGCCAACACATGCAACGGCGCCAGCGGGAGATCCAGGCGCTGCGCGCGCGCCGCCACCTGGGCCAGGGACTCTTCACCGGTCACGTAAACGCTGGGCAGTTGCGCACCTATCGTGCCGAGCATCTGCAACAGCAGCGTCGATTTGCCGATTCCCGGATCGCCGCCAATGAGGACCACCGATCCATCGACAAGACCACCGCCAAGCACACGATCCAGCTCGCCAATGCCGGTGAGCGTGCGCAGTTCAGCCGTCTGCGCCACAGCAGTCAGCGGCGTCACCTTCGGCGCGCCTGCGGCCGCACCGGCATAGCCGCTGTTGCGCGCCGCGCCGACCGACTTCACCGCCGGCTGCAGCACGATCTCGCTCAATGTGTTCCAGACCCCGCACTCAATGCACTGCCCCTGCCACTTGGAGTGCTCGGCACCGCACTCGGTGCAGACATAGGCAGTCTTGGCTTTGGCCATGAGTGATATCCGGAAAGAAAGACCGCAGCTTAGCGGGGCGCTGTCGCAGGAGGCGAGAGGGACGCGCGCGAAGGAATCGGGTCCACGGCAACTTGCCGGGTAGGCGCGAGCTTACGGCAGCGCTCAGCTCTCATCTTCGACAAACAGGACGCGGCGGGTCATGCCGCACGTCAGGTCATACGAAATCGTCCCTGCCTGTGCGGCAATATGCTCGACGGGAAGCTCCGGCCCCCAAAGCAGCACACGATCACCCACCTGGGCGTCGGGCGCGTTACGCAGATCAAGCGTCACCAGATCCATGGAAACCCGACCAATGATCGGCACCCTGCGATCACCGACGAGCACGGGAGTACCGGCCGCGGCGCTACGCGGATAGCCGTCGCCATAACCGACAGCCGCAACGCCGACGCACATGTCTTCCGGACAGGTCCAGGTCCCGTTGTAGCCAATACGCTCGCCGCGGGCGACGCGGTTGATGGCGATGAGGCGCGTGCTGAGGGTCATCGCCGGCCGGAAACCGAAATCTGCCCCGGTTTTACCGGACACCACGGATAGTCCATAAAGCAGCCCGCCCGTACGCACCCAATCACCTTTGGCGTCGGGCCAGCCCAGGACACCGGCAGAATTGGACAATGCACGCGGCCCGCTCAAGCCCTCTGTGGCCTCGTTGAATCGCGCGATCTGCGCCGCCGTTTCGGAACCGTCGAACTCTTCCGATTCGGAGAAATGCGTCAACAGACCCACTTCCGGATCGATACCCGGCATACGCGAGAGCTGCCCGTGAATCTCCGCGACACGGTCAGGGGCAAAGCCCAGCCGATGCATACCGCTGTCCACTTTCAGCCACACGCGCAGGGGACCGCGCGTTGGCGATGCCTCGGCCAGCCAGGGCAGCTGGGATTCATGGTGTATGGCGGCATCGAGCTGGAGACGCTGCATTTCCGGAATATCGCTGGCCCGATCCGGTCCCGACAGCACGACGATGCGTTGTCGGTGACCCGCGGCACGCAAGCGCAGGCCATCACCCTGCGCGGCAACCGCAAAGGCGTCAGCCGCGCCGTCAAGCGCCCGCGCCACGCGCTCCAGACCATGCCCATAGGCATCCGCCTTGACGACCGCCATGACCTTGGCCGGTGCCGCCATCCGCTTGATGCGATCCAGGTTGTGGCGCAATGCGCCCAGATGAATGGTGGCGACAGTAGTGCGGCTCATGGGCGCTCGAGTGCTTCAGATAGGCGGAACGACAGGGATGTCAGTGCCGAACCGGAGCAATAGCTGCAGGTCGAAAGCGTAGCAGCCCTGCCGCGGCCCTGCCCGGATTCGCGTCAAAGTTAATCCCAGATCGCGCCCGGAGCATGCGCCAGGCGTGGCAAATTCGAGGCACCGCCTTTGTCTCGCGCTGACGCGCCGACAGGCGCACCGGGCTACTCAAACGCGCCTACAAACGAATCCGGAGCGTAGTTCTCGAACTTGGTGTAGTGACCGAGGAAGGCGAGCTTCACCGTGTCGGTCGGGCCGTTACGCTGCTTGCCGATGATGATTTCGGCGAGGCCTTTGTCGGGCGACTCTTTGTTGTAGTAGTCGTCGCGGTAGATGAACATGATCACGTCCGCGTCCTGCTCGATGGCGCCTGATTCGCGCAAGTCGGACATCATCGGCCGCTTGTCGGCACGCTGCTCCAGCGAGCGGTTGAGCTGCGACAGAGCGATTACGGGGCACTGGAGTTCCTTCGCGAGGCCCTTGAGCGAGCGCGAAATCTCGGAGATTTCCGTGGCGCGGTTTTCCTTCATGCCAGGGACCTGCATCAGCTGCAGGTAATCGATCACGATCAAGCCCAGGCCACCGTTTTCGCGGTGGATGCGGCGCGAGCGCGAACGCAATTCCACCGGCGAGAGGCCCGGCGTGTCATCGATGAAAATCTTGGCTTCCGACAGCAAGGCAATGGCGTTGGTGACGCGCGGCCAGTCCTCTTCCGCCAGGTCGCCATTGCGCAGGTGCTGCGCATGAATGCGACCCACGGATGAAATCATACGGAACGCCAGCTGAGAGGCCGACATTTCCATCGAGAAAATGGCCACCGCCTTCTTGCCGCGCATGGCGGCAGCTTCCGCGATGTTCACCGAGAACGCCGTCTTGCCCATCGAAGGACGCGCCGCGACGATGATCAGATCGGACGGCTGGAGGCCGGACGTCAGTTCGTCCAGGTCCGTGAAGCCGGTGGAGATGCCGGTGAGCTGACCTCGGTTTTCGTAGCGCTCGGAGAGAATGCGGAAGGCATCCTTCACCGCTTCGCGCATCGACACGGTGTCTTTTTTGCCGCGCGCGCCGGACTCAGCGATCTTGAAGACGCGCTGCTCCGCGCTCTCGAGCACTTCCTGGACGGATTTGCCCTCCGGACGATAGCCGTCTTCGGTGATCTCGGTACCCGCGTCGATCAGCTGGCGCAGGACCGACTTCTCGCGAACGATGTCCGCGTAGGCACCGATATTGGCCGCGCTTGGCGTGGCATTGGCCAACTCGATCAGATAAGCCGCGCCGCCGACCATGTCCGCCAACTGATTGGCTTCGAACCAGTCACCGAGGGTCACGGCGTCGCACGGCATCCCCTTGGTGGAAAGCTCCGTGATGGCGCGCCAGATCAGGCGGTGGTCCTTGCGATAGAAATCGTGCTCGGTGAGTTTGTCCGCGACTTTGTCCAGGGCATCGGGCAGCAGCATCAGGCCACCGAGGACAGCCTGCTCGGCGTCGAGCGAATGCGGCGGGACGCGCAGCGACTCGACATCGGCATCGGGCCGATTACCGGATTTGCGTTTGGACGGGACAAAGGACATCGGAACTCCTCGCGACCAGGCGGGCGAGCTGACCAGATTTAAGGCATCGCCTACAGGATACGCGGCGGGGTCTCACGCCGCGATACAACAAGTCTCTGGAAAAGCTGTGGATAAGTTTGGGTGTCACCCGTCGTGGATGACCTGGCAGCAGGACGATGAAGCGCCTGAATGATCAGTGGCCCCAACGAAAAAGGGCGCCCAAGGGCGCCCTTTTTCGCGGTACGGCAGGAGAATTACTTCTCGCCGACCACGATCACCTTGACCGAACCCTGCACGTCGGCGTGCAGCGAGATCACGACGTCGTACTCGCCGGTGAGGCGGATCGGGCCTTCGCCCAGGATCACTTCACCCTTGTGCACGTCATGACCGGCAGCCTGCAGCGCTTCGGCGATCTCACGCGGACCGACCGAGCCATACAGCTTGCCTTCCGGGCTCGAGTGGGCCGAGATCGTCACCGACACGCCTTCCAGCTTGCCGTGGCGAGACTGGGCGTCGGTCAGCTGCTTGTCGGCCTTGGCCTGGTACTCGGCGCGGCGCTTCTCGAAAGCTTCGAGGTTGGCGGCATTGACCGGCACGGCCTTGCCCTGCGGCAGCAGGTAGTTACGGCCGTAACCCGGCTTCACCTTGACCTTGTCGCCCAGGTTGCCGAGGTTGCGGACTTTCTCAAGAAGAATCAGTTCCATGGTCTTTCCTTTTCGTTAGCACCGGTGTGGCCCGATGCAGCCGTGGACGGGTGTCCGAAAGTGATGCACGGGAGTGGTGCGCCGAAGCACCCCACTCCCGCCACGGCGTCGATCAGACGTCGTGATTGTCGGTGTACGGCAGCAGCGCCAGGAAGCGGGCGCGCTTGACGGCCGTGGCCAGCTGACGCTGGTAACGAGCCTTGGTACCGGTGATGCGGCTCGGGACGATCTTGCCGTTCTCGGTGATGTACTGACGCAGCGTGTTGAGATCCTTGTAGTCGATCTCTTTGACGTTTTCGGCCGTGAAGCGGCAGAACTTGCGGCGGCGGAAGAACTTGGACATGTGTGTGCTCCTGATCAGTCGTCGCTGTCGCGATCGTTGTCGTCGCGGTTACCGCGGCGGTCATCACCTTCGCTGTCGTCATCGCGGCGACGCGAGGACTTGGCGTCATCCTTTTCCTTGGACTTCAGGATGAAGGACTGATCGGTGTCAGCTTCGTCGCGCTTGATCACCAGGTGGCGCAGCACGGCGTCGTTGAAGCGGAAGCCCGACTCCAGCTCGTTCAGCGCGTTCTGGCTGACTTCGATGTTCAGCAGGACGTAGTGAGCCTTGGCCAGGTTAACGATCGGGTAAGCCAGCTGACGACGGCCCCAGTCTTCCAGGCGGTGAATCTTGCCGCCATCGGCTTCGATCAGCGACTTGTAGCGCTCGATCATGGCCGGGACCTGCTCGCTCTGGTCAGGGTGGACCAGGAACACAACTTCGTAATGTCGCAGGGACATCGTGTGGTAACTCCTTGTGGATGCGGCTCTTTTTGGAGCCGGACAGCCTCCCGTCGGCACGGTGAGGCAAGGTCCTGTCCGGGCGGTTGGGCCATGGACAGAAGCGGAATTGTAGGGGGGATGTGGAGGGGGAGTAAAGGGGTGGGAGGGGTAAACGGTTAACAGTAAAGGAAAAACGGAAAGAGCCCCGCGTCGACGCCCAGCCCACCCAACACCGCCAAGTAACTGATAAGTCGCCGCTTCTAGCCCGCTCTGACCCTTTACTGTTCACAGGCGCCAAAGGCGCCGAAAACCCCGTTCACACGCCGCGCAGCGGCCGACCTCACCCAACCGTGAAGCTCTCTCCGCAGCCACACTCCCCGGTTGCATTGGGGTTGTGGAACACGAAGGCCGCATTCAGGCCCTGGCGCTGAAAGTCGATCACCGTCCCGTCGACCAACGGCAGGCTTTTCGCGTCGACGATCAGGCGGACACCATCCACATCCAGGGACTGGTCGCCCTCGGCAAGGTCGCTGGCCAGGTCCACCACGTAGGCAAAGCCTGAGCAGCCGGTCCGTTTCACACCAAAGCGCACACCCGCCGCATTCGGCGTATGGGCGAGGAAATGGTGCATGCGTTCGCGGGCGGATGGGGTAATGGTGATGGTCATGACAGGAATTGTTCGCAGATCGTTACCTGAACCGTCGCGGTTCGGGCTAGGCCACATTATGATGCCAGTTTGCCCCGACGCGTCGTCAGTCGCCGCGTCTTGCCCAGATTCACGCGTCTACATGCGGCGCAACAGCAGGAGTTTCAATCCATGACGGTGGTCAGCGTCAAGAAAGCCCTTTCCGGCCAGGTCGAGGCCGGCAGCAAGGTAACGGTGCAGGGCTGGGTGCGTACCCGCCGCGATTCCAAGGCCGGGCTTTCCTTCGTCAATGTGACCGACGGTTCCTGCTTCGATCCGATCCAGGCGGTGGTGCCGGCCACGCTGGCCAACTACGAGTCTGAAGTAAAGCACCTGACGGCCGGCGCCGGCGTCATCGTCAGCGGCATTCTGGTGCCCTCGCAGGGCAAGGGCCAGTCGTTTGAGTTGCAGGCGGACGCCGTGCAGGTCACCGGCTTCGTCGACGATCCGGAAACCTACCCGATCCAGCCCAAGCAGCACTCCATGGAGTTCCTGCGCGAAGTGGCGCACCTGCGCCCGCGCACCAACCTGTTCGGCGCGGTCACCCGCGTGCGCCACACGATGATGATGGCCATCCATCGCCATCTCACCGAGCAGGGCTTCTTCTGGATCAACACGCCCATCATCACGACATCGGATGCCGAGGGCGCCGGTGACATGTTCCGCCTGTCCACGCTGGACCTGGCGAACCTGCCGCGCGACGACAAGGGCAAGATCGATTTCCGCAAGGACTTTTTCGGTCGCGAAGCCTTCCTGACCGTGTCCGGCCAGCTCAACGTCGAGGCCTACGCGCTGGCGATGAGCAAGGTCTACACCTTCGGCCCCACGTTCCGCGCCGAAAACTCCAACACGCCCCGCCACCTGGCCGAGTTCTGGATGGTTGAGCCGGAAATCGCCTTCGCCGATCTGGCCGCCGACGCCGACTGCGCCGAAGCCTTCCTCAAGGCGATCTTCAAGGCCGTCCTCGATGAGCGCGCGGACGACATGGCGTTTTTCGCCGAGCGTGTGCAGCCCGACGCCATTACGCGCCTGGAAGCCTTCATCCGCGAGCCCTTCGAGCGCATCGACTACACCGACGCCATCGACATCCTCAAGAACTCCGGCCACAAGTTCGAGTTCCCGGTCGCCTGGGGCGTGGACCTGCAGACCGAGCACGAGCGCTATCTCGCCGAGACGCATGTCGGTCGCCCGGTCGTCGTGATGAACTACCCCGAGCAGATCAAGGCGTTCTACATGCGCCTGAACGACGACGAGAAAACCGTCGCCGCCATGGACGTGCTGGCCCCGGGCATCGGCGAGATCATCGGCGGTTCGCAGCGCGAGGAACGCCTGGACTACCTGGATCGCCGCATGGCCAAGTTCGGACTCGACGGCGAAACCTACGGCTGGTATCGCGACCTGCGCCGCTACGGCTCGGTGCCGCACGCCGGCTTCGGCCTGGGCTTCGAACGACTGCTGGTTTACGTCTGCGGTTTGTCGAACATCCGCGACGCCATCCCCTACCCGCGCGCTGCGGGCACCGCTGAGTTCTGATCGACTAACGAAGAGAGACATGTTGCTGCGCCAATCGGTCTTCGCCCTGCTGATCGCCACCCTCGTCGCGCTGCTGGCTGCCTGCCACAGCGCGAAGAGCCTCGTGCCACCCAATCTTCGTGCGCCGGAAGGAGCGTCTACCGCCCTTGACCAGGCGAAGACCACGCTGCAACAGGCCACGCCGTGTTGCACCACGTTCGCCGACTTCTCCTTCCAGAACCAGCTGCCCTGGCGGCCGCGTGCGTTCCTGCTGGGGCCGGGCAGCATGGTCATCAACATCAACGGCGACAAGAGTTACGCGCTGGCGTTTCGCCTGCCTGCTGATGCCAAGCTGCCTTATCGCATTGCGCTGAAGTCGGAATTGAACGGGCGCTGGCTGCGTGCCAGTTATCTGTTCGCCCCTACCGTTACCCTGCTTGACGAAGCGTTCCAACCGGTCAGCAGTGACGACGTCGGCTTGTGCGAACACATGGGCTGGACCAGCGAAACCACCGGCGCCTTCGGCAGCATCAAGGTCACCAGCAAAGAGGCCCGCTACGTCGTGCTTTACAGCTCGGCCAAGCAGCAAGGATCGAGCACCTACTGGGAACAATCGCCCGCGGCATTCTCCGCCGAAGCCCCGGTAAAGATGGCGTCGACGGGCAATTTCCGCATTCCGCACGGCCCCGATGGCACGGTCTGGATCGGACTGATGAACAAGACCTATGCCGATGCGGTGGACAATGCCATCTGTGCCAAGGCGCAGAAAGGCGATGGCGTGCTGAACACGTTGCGCGATGCCCTGCCGGCCGTGCCGCTGTGGCCGGGGAGTGGCGTGGAAACGCCGCAAGCCAAGAGCGATGTGCCCGCGACGACGCCGACGGGTGCATCGTCATCGAGCGCACCGGCCACGACCGACGCACCCCATCAGCCCTGACGATGCCGCGGCGCATCGCGCTGCACATCCGGAGTCATCATGGTCACGCTTTACCTCATCTTGCTGTTCATTGGCGTCATCAGTTTCGTGATGCACTTTTTCGCCCAGGCGCGCATCGCCTCGCTGATGCGCACGCGCCATGCCGACCACTGGAAAATCATTGCCGAGCGCGACGGCATCAAGCTGTCGCCGCTGCGCATCTGGGTGAATCTGCAGGCCGCGCTCCGTTCGCCGATCCTTCCTGCGCTGGAAGACGTCGCCATCACCCGCTGGCGACGGGTATGGCGATACTGTCCCTGGCTGGCGTGGCTGTGCTGGTTCGCCGCGATCGGCCTGCAGTGGAAAGCACACTGAAGTCATCTTCCAACGGAGCTTAGGCATGCAGCTTGATCTCACCGGACGTCACGCCCTGGTCGGCGGCGCATCGCAAGGCATTGGACGCGCCACGGCAGTTGAACTGGCAAAGCTGGGCGCCAACGTCACCCTGCTCGCCCGTTCCGGCGAAGCGCTTCGTGAAGTGGCCGACAACCTGCCCCGCGTGCATGAAGGCCAGGCGCATGCCTGGCACGCAGTGGACATGCTCGATACGTCCCGCCTGCTTGGCGTCGCCGCGGAAGTGGTCATTCACAGCCCCGTGCATATCCTGATCAACAACACCGGAGGCCCTCCGGGTGGCGCGGCGCATACCGCCGAAGCGGCGGCATTCGAAGCGGCGTTCCGCCAGCACGTGCTTGCCGCGCAGGCGCTTGTACAGGCCACGCTGCCTGGCATGCGCGAAGCGCAGTTCGGCCGCATCGTCAACATCATTTCAACATCGGTGAAAGAGCCGATCCCGGGGCTCGGCGTATCCAACACGGTTCGCGCCGCCATGGCCGGCTGGGCAAAAACCCTGTCAGGCGAAGTCGCCGCCAACGGCATTACCGTCAACAACGTGCTTCCCGGATACACCCGCACCGGGCGCCTTGATGGCTTGCTCGCTACGCAATCGGCCTCCACGGGCAAGAGCGTCGACGAACTCGCACGCGGCATGCTTGCCTCCGTGCCGGCGGGCCGCTTTGCCGAGCCAGAAGAAGTCGCTGCGGTGGCGACGTTCCTGTGCACGCCGGCGGCCGGTTACGTCAATGGCGTCAGCATTGCCGTGGACGGTGGCAGGACGCGGGCCCTCAGCTGAGGTAGCTCAGGCCAACGATCTGCCGGCGCGCCGGACAGGCCATACTCATCCGTCCGGTGCAATGCACCATGACTCCCGCTAAGCTTTCACCGATGCCAAGCCTGCGCCTTGCCAACCTCATCGACGGTCGCCTGCAGGCGCCTCGCCTGGACCGTTGGCTGGACGTATTTGAACCGGCCACGGGCGAAGTGTTTGCCCACTGTCCCGATTCCTCCTCCGACGACGTCAACGACGCGGTAGCCGCCGCGCAACGTGCCGCGCCCGGCTGGGCCGCCACGCCGGCGGAAGAGCGCGCACGGCTCCTGCATAAGCTGGCTGACCTGATTGAGACCGGGCTTGATGATCTGGCGGCCCTGGAGTCACGCGATTCCGGCAAGACGGTAGCCATGGCCCGCTCGCTGGATATTCCGCGCGCCGTCAGCAATCTCCGCTATTTTGCCGCGGCCATCGTGCCGTGGAGCAGCGAATCGCACGCCATGGAAGCCGGCGCGATCAACTACACACTGCGGCATCCGCTGGGCGTGGTCGGTTGCATCAGTCCCTGGAACCTTCCGCTGTACCTGTTCACCTGGAAGATTGCGCCGGCGTTGGCCGCGGGTAACACGGTGGTCGCCAAGCCCTCGGAAATCACCCCCTGCACGGCGGCCCGGCTCGCGGAGCTGAGCATTGAGGCGGGCATCCCGGCCGGCGTGCTCAATGTCGTGCATGGCACCGGGCCAGGTGTCGGCCAGGCCATCGTCGAGCATCCGCAGGTCAAAGCCATCTCCTTTACCGGCAGCACGCGCACGGGTGCGCAGATCGCCATGTCGGCGGCGCCGCAATTCAAGAAAGTCTCGCTGGAACTGGGTGGAAAGAACCCCGCCGTGGTGTTCGCGGACGCGGACCTCAGCGATGCGAATCTGGACACCATCGTGCGCTCGGGCTTCGCCAACCAGGGCGAGATCTGTTTGTGCGGATCGCGCCTGCTGGTCCAGCGCGACATCTACGACCGATTTCGCGAACGCTACCTCGAGCGCGTGCGCGCCCTGCGCGTGGGCGACCCGTCCGATGCATCGACGAACCTGGGCGCGCTGGTTTCACGTGCGCATTTTGACAAGGTGATGGGCTGCATCGCGCAGGCACGTGAGGAAGGCGGCAACATCCTTTGCGGCGGCAACGCCATCACCCAGCCCGGCCGCCTGTCCGGTGGCTGGTATGTCGAACCCACGGTGATCGAGGGACTGCCCTCTGAAGCGCTGACCAACCAGCAGGAAATCTTCGGGCCGGTGGTCACCCTGATCCCCTTTGAGAATGAAGCCGAAGCGCTGCACATCGCCAACGGCACCGGCTACGGATTGGCCGCTTCCGTCTGGACGTCCGACCTCTCCCGAGCTCACCGCTTCGGCGCGGCGCTCGATTTCGGCATCGTCTGGATCAACTGCTGGCTGCTGCGCGACCTGCGTACGCCCTTTGGCGGCACCAAGCAATCCGGCCTCGGTCGTGAAGGCGGCGTTGAAGCGCTGCGCTTCTTTACCGAGCCCAAGAACATCTGCATTCGCTACTGAGACAGACGCCGTGACCAGTCCCCTGCAAGACCTCCTCGACAGCAACCGCCGCTGGTCGGCCGGCGTCCGCGCCGACGACCCCCGCTTCTTCGAACGACTCGCCCAGCAACAGGCGCCGAAGTTCCTGTGGATCGGCTGCTCGGATTCCCGCGTGCCCGCCACGCAGATCGTGGATCTTCCGCCAGGCGAGATCTTCGTCCAGCGCAACGTCGCCAACGTGGTGTCCCACACCGATCTCAATTGCCTGAGCGCGATCCAGTTCGCCGTGGATATCCTCAAGGTCGAGCACATCCTGGTCGTGGGTCACTACGGATGCGGCGGCGTGCAGGCCGTGCTCGATGATCGCCGACTTGGCCTTGTCGACAACTGGCTTCGCCATGTGGCCGACGTGGCCACCAAGCATCGCGACATGCTCTCGGGCGTGGAGATGATGAACTTGCGCAACAGTCGCCTGTGCGAACTCAACGCCATCGAGCAGGTGGTCAACGTCTGCCACACCACCATGGTGATGGATGCTTGGGAGCGCGGGCAGAAGCTGACCGTGCATGCGTGGTGCTACAGCCTGTTCGACGGCCACGTCAACGACCTTGGCCTTCATGTCAGCGCGCGCGATCAGTTGCGACCGGCCTATGAAGCGTCTCTGCAGCGTCTGGTGGACACCAAGGAACCGTGGCTGTGACCGACGTGGTTCGAACCTCGTCGGCGCCTACACCGGTGGGCGCCTATCCGCATGCCCGGCGCGTGGGACAACTCCTGTTCCTGTCGGGCGTGGGCCCGCGCGTACCGACTGACAATTCGATTCCCGGCAACGTGTACGACGCCGACGGCAAGGTCACCGGCTACGACATCGCCGCGCAATGCCGCCAGGTGTTTGCCAACGTGCGCGCGGTGCTTGAGGCCAGCGGCGCACGATGGGAAGACCTCGTCGATGTCACGGTGTATCTCACCGACATGAGCCACGATTTCGCCACGTACAACAAGCTGTATGCCGAACATTTCGCCGGTGTCGATGCCTGCCGCACCACCCTCGGCATCACGGCATTGCCGACGCCGATCGCCATCGAGCTGAAGTGCGTCGCGGCACTTCGCTGATCGCCGTTTGATGGACGCAAAAAAGCCCCGGCCAGGTAGGTGGCCGGGGCTTTTTCTTGGCCGCGATTACGGCGTCTTGGTCGCCGGCATGGCGTCTTTCCCGGTGTTCTTGTGACTCTTGTGGGAGGACGACTTGTGGTGCGACTTGGCATGGTGGCTGGACGAATGGCCGGCGGCCGGAGCCGGGGCGGCATTCTGGGCAAACGCGGAGCCCGTAAGAGCCACGCCTGCAACGAGCAGGAAAGCGATGGCGAGTTTACGCATGGTGATTAGCCTCGAACTGATCGAATACGCCGCGGACCCGGCCGGAACCCGGCGACACGGGCGGCGCGACGGCTTCAACATGGCACGTTTTCTTGCCGCATGAAACACGCTTTTTTTTCGCTCGAAATGAAGTTTTCGCCGAGTTCATCTTGACAACGCCGACCACGACCATCCGGCGAAAATACTTGCGCTCAAACTAAGCAAATGCGCAGCAGTCGCTCGATCTGTTCCTGAAGTTTCGGCGCCTTTGCTTCGTCATACGCGAAGCTTTCTTCGTCCATGTAGATGTGCTGCGCCAGCTCCAGTTGCACCGCCTGCACGCCTTCGCCTGGCTGGCCAAAATGGCGGGTGATGTACCCCCCCTTGAAGCGGCCATTCACAACGAATGAGTAGTCCTTCTGGCCCGACAATTCGGCGCGCAACTGCTGCTCCAGGGACGGCTCGCAACTGGCGCCATCGGCCGTGCCGAGATTGAGTTCCGGCAGTTCGCCCTCGAACAACATGGGCACGCTGGTTCGGATGGAATGCCCCTCCCAGACGACCACGCGGCCATGCTCGCGCCTGAGCCTCGCAACTTCCTGCGCCAACGCCTGGTGATAAGGCTTCCAGTAGTCGTTTATGCGCTGTTGAACTTCTGCCTCATCCGGCTCCATGCCTTCGAGATAAAGCGGCTCGCCCGCAAAACTGATGGTGGAAACGAGTCCCGTTTCGCGCTGGCCCGGATAGAGCTTGTGACCGTCAGCGGGACGATTGAGGTCGATCACGTAACGCGATGCCTTGGGACGAATCAGGCTAGCGCCAAGCTTGCCCGCCAGCGAACCGTACAGGCGACTGACGTGCCAATCCGTGTCCGGTGAGCGTCGCGCGAACGGATGCATCCGTTCGGCGAGCTCGGCAGGAAGCCAACTGCCGTCGTGCGGCAGGCTGATCAGCAGCGGCGCGCTGCCCTGGTGCAGGAAGTAGGTGTCCATGGCGCCAGTTTAACCGCCCCGGCACGACCGCACCGAGGCGTACGACTCAACGCATCAATACCAGCTCTTCGGCGGAGCTCGGATGGATCGCCACGGTGGCATCCAGGTCACGCTTGCGCATGCCCATCTTTAGTGCCACGGCAAAGCCCTGGAGCATTTCATCCGAGCCTGGCCCAAGCACATGCATGCCGACGACGCGCTCGTCCTCGCCGACGCAGATGATCTTCATCAGGCTCCGCCCCTGCTCGCCCGCCAGCGACCATTGCATGGGAGTGAAGCGCGAGCGGTAGACACGCACCTGGCCGGGAAACCGCGTATTCGCGTCGGCCTCCGACAAGCCAACCACGGCCAGCGGCGGTTCGGAGAAAACGACACTGGCGATGTCGTCGTAATCGAGTCTCGCGTCGGCCATGCCGCCGAACCAGCGATCGGCCAGGTGCCTGCCGGCAGCGACGGCGACAGGCGTGAGCGCACGACGGCTGGTCACGTCGCCCAACGCGGCAATGCCGGGGACATTGGTGTTCTGCCAGCTGTCGGTGATGACGTAACCCTTGTCGTCGAGCATGACTCCCGCCGCATCGAGGTCCAGGCGATCACTGTGCGGGACGCGCCCGAGCGCCCAGAGCACGGCATCGAACGGACCCCAGTCACCACGCATTTCATCCTCGAAGGTCAACGCGTCGCCATCGCGCCGCAAGCCCTTGGCCTTTGCCCCGTACACCATGTGGATGCCGGAGCGCGCCATGTGCTCGCACATGGCCGCCACCATTTCGTTGTCGAACTGGCGCAGCAGGCGATCACGGATAAACATGGTCACTTCGCTGCCCAGGGCACGCAGCACACTTGCGAACTCCACCGCGATATAGCCGGCGCCGACGATGGCGATGTGCCTGGGCTGTTCGCGCAGCCCGAACATGTCGTCGGAGATCAGTCCCAGTTCGAATCCTGGAATATCGAGCTTTTGCGGTCGGGCGCCGGTCGCGATGACGATTTGCCGCGCCCGCAGTTCTTCTCCGCTCGTGGTGGCAATGGTGTCGCGCGACACGAAACGCCCCGCCTCGCGCAACAGGACGACGCCTGCTTCCTGCAATCGCTCGTCATAACGTTGTTTGATGCCATCGATATACGCCAGTCGGCGCAAACGAAAGTGTTCCCAGTCGAAGTCGCCCGACGTGCCGCTGAACCCGTAGGCCCGCGCGCGGCTCTGATCCTGCGCCAGCTGCGCGGCAAACCACAGCGACTTCTTGGGGACGCACCCCAGATTGACGCAGGTTCCGCCGAGGGCGCCCGGTTCCAGCAGCGCCACGCGTGCGCCATGTGCCGCGGCGCGAAAGGCCGTGGCAAGACCACCCGAGCCTGCACCCAGCACGATCAGGTCAAACGATTCCGACATTGCAGATTCTCCAGCGACGCCCGCCAAGGTATCGACGTAGGTTTGAAGCGCGCGTCAAAGCTGGAAGCGCGCTGGCGCATACGGCGCCGGATCGATGGACGGTGTTTTTCCAAGCACCAGCGATGCGACCAGCTCACCGGTCGCCGCCGACATGCTCACGCCGAGCATGCCGTGCGCCGTGGCGAACGTGAGATTCGACCAGCGCGTGCTGTGGCCGATGATGGGCACTTCGTCGACGCTCATCGGACGCCAGCCCCACCACTCTTCCAGCAATTCGTGACCTTCCGGCTCGTGCAGTGACGTGGCGGCACCACGGCGCAGCGCATCCAGGCGCGTCCGGTTGAGCCCTTCGGCGTAACCGGAAAACTCCATCGTGCTGCCAAGGCGATAGCCGCTTCCCCAGGTGGTGACGCACACTGCGGCCTCGCGCAACACCAGGGCATGTTTGGGAACCAGGGTTGGGCGCGTATACGTCAATGAGTAACCCTTGCCCGGCTGCATCGGGATTCGCAGGTCCAGCATCTTCCCGAGCAAGGGCGACCAGGCCCCGAGGGCCATGACCACCCGTTCACCCTTGAACACCCCGCGCGTGGTGCGCACATGCGAGACGCGACCGTCCGTCATGCCGAACTGGTCGATGCGCGCACCCGTTTCGATAACGCCACCCATTTCGCGCACGCGTCGCGCCAGCTCCGTCACGTAGCGATCCGGGCGCAGTTGTGCATCACCTGGGTGGAACAGTCCGCCGGCCACGCCCGGCTTGAGCGCCGGCTCGGCCGCCTCGACCTCATCGCCACGCATGCGCCGGACTTCCACGCCCAGGCGATCGAGCACCGCGGCGTGATGCCGTTCGTCGGATGCCAGCTGACGGGCCGTGCGGTAGACGTAAAGCTCTCCCGGCTGAACGAACTCGCAGTCCAGCCCTTCGCTTCGCACGAGTGTCTCCAGCAACCCCCGCGAACGCTCCAGAATGGCTGAACGGGCCCGGGCGGCATGCTCGAAGTCGCGCCAGTTGCAGCGACGCGCGAACCCCAGCAGCCAGCGCAGGCGCTCGAGATCAGGTCGCGGGTTCAGGTACAGCGGCGCATCCGCGCGGAACATCGACCGCAGCGCCACCCCCAGCATGCCCGGCATGGCCAGGGGCGCGGCATGACTGGGCGTAATCGTCCCGCAATTGCCGTGCGAACTGCCGCTACCCGGCGTACCCTGTTCCAGCACCCTGACGGTCGCGCCGGACTTCAGCAGGTAATAGGCACTGGCAAGGCCTATCACACCGCCGCCAAGAATCAGAACATCACTGCGCGAAGCATCCATGGCGTTATTGTAACGGTGCAGAAGGCTCTCCCTCTCCCCAAGGGCGTGCTTTATGACCAAAGTCGAGTCAGCGGCTTCCCTGGCGCCGTGCCTTCGGGCGTGGATGCCCGTCCTTGCGCTCGCGTTTTTGCCCGTCGTTATCGCGCAGGAAGCAGCGAATCCGCCATCGATCGAATCGGCCCACGACCTGGGCCTTTTTCGCGATCTGCATGGCATGCGGAACGATCTGCAGCGCCACCAGTACCTGGTCGGACTGCTGCCGCAGCTTTCGACGACAGACCGCATCACGGCCCTGCAACTGTATGCCGCGCTCGATAACGAACTGGGGTTGTACAACGAGGCGCTGCGCGACTTCCCGTTCAACAATCGCAATGCGCCGCACGTCGACCTGCCACAACCCGATCAGTGGCAGCTGGCCGATGCCGCCGACGTCGTCACCAGGCTCGCACACGGCAGGCGCCTCGTCCTCATCAATGAAGCCCATCACGATGCTCATACGCGCGAGCTGACGCTTGAGCTCCTGCCGCGCCTGCGTGCCGAAGGCTTCACCCACTTCGCCGCCGAAGCACTGACCGATGACGATCCGGATCTCGCCCAGCGCGGCTATCCAGTAAACCGCACCGGGAGCGAATACCTCCACGAACCGCTGTATGGGCAAATCATCCGCCGCGCGCTGCAACTGGGTTTCATCGTGGTGCCCTACGAATCAGAGGCTCCGTCACTGTCGGCCCGCGAAGCCGAGCAGGCCCGGAATCTCTACCGCCGCGTGCTGCGCGATAATCCCGGGGCCCGCCTCTTCGTCCATGGCGGTTACGCGCATATCGACAAAGCGGCGGGCAACCTGGGCGGACAGGTTCAGCCGATGGCCGTGGTGCTCAAACAACTCAGCGGCATCGATCCGCTGACCGTCGATCAGTCGCGATGGCGCGACATTGGCGATCTCGCCGGCGACGATGCGTATACCCATCTGCTATCGGCTTACTCGCCACAGCGACCTTCCGTGCTGGTGCGCCGCGACACGGGCGCAGCGTGGAGTTCGGACCCCCTTCGCCATGACGTCGAAGTGATCCTCCCGCCGGCAGGCAATCAACGACGGCCGCGATGGCTCGACCTGGGCGGCCAGCGATCCACCCGGCCGATATCCAGCGATCTGTGCGGCCGGCATCTTCCCTGCGTCGTCGAGGCGCGATTCTCGAACGAGAGTGAGGATGCGATCGCTGCCGATCGCTACACCTTCCTGCGTCCGGACATCACCGCATCGCTTTATCTGTGGCCCGGCGACTACCGGCTGACAGCCTGGAGTGCCGATGGTCATGTGTGGACGCGACGCGACTTCACCGTGCCGCCAATTCACCCGGATGAGGCCGGACACTGACCATGTTGCAATGCATTTTGCGTTTCCCTCGCGCTTGTGTCTTTCTAGGCTTCATCAGGGGAAGGACGATCATGACTGCACGAAGCAAAGCTCTGATCTGTTGCGCACTGGCCGGGATGGCAGCATTCGCGACGACGGCGTATGCCCGCGATGACGCCATGCAAGCGTTGTTTCGCGACCTCAAGCCCTACACGGATGATCTGGCGCGCTATCGCTTCCTGGTCAAACAGGCGCCCAAGCTTCCCGTCGACGATCGCATGGTGGCATTGCAGCTGCTGGCTTCGACGCAGAACGAGCTCGGGCTCTATACCGAAGCACTTGCGCTGTTCCCCATCGATGGCCGCAAGGTCTATCTCGGCGCGATTCCCGAGCCGTCCGAATGGAGCGCCGAAGACGCCGTGCAGACGATCGCCAGGGCCGCCAACGGCCGCCAGATCGTCATGATCAATGAAGCGCACCACGACGCCCACACGCGTGAGCTGACGCTGGCGCTGCTACCCAAGCTTCGCGAACAGGGCTTTACCTACTTTGCGGTGGAAGCGCTGGCGGACAGCGACCCGGACCTGATGACGCGAGGTTATCCGCGCTGGGACAGCGGCAGCGAGTACGTGCACGAGCCCCTGATGGGAGAAATCCTGCGCACGGCCGTCAAGCTGGGTTTCAAGGTCGTACCGTACGACGGCTACAGCGATACCACCGACGGCCGCGAGACGGCGCAAGCGAAGAATCTCTATCAGCGCGTGTTCGCCAATGATCCGAAAGCACGTCTGTTCGTGCATGCCGGCTATGCCCATATCGACAAGGCGACGGGACGCCTGGGCGACGCCGTACCGATGGCAGCCAGGCTGGCGAAACTCACCGGCATCGAGCCGCTCTCGATCGACCAGACGCAGTTTCGCGATGCGAATCCGCGTTTGTCGCTTTATGCCTATGACCAGATCGTGGCGCGCTTCGCGCCGACGCGGCCGGTGGTCCTGACGCAACGCAAGGACGGTACGCCATGGACGTCCGAGCCGAAGCTGCACGACATCTCCGTCATTCTTCCGCCTGACCAGCACGCAATCGAAGCGATCAAGCAAGCACCCAGCTGGTACACCCTCGACGGTCAGGCGACGGCGGCGCGTGTCATCAATGCGGTGACCAGTCGTCCGGACTGGCTGGATCTTGGTGGCAGGCGCTTCCCACTCTCCATCAGCGCGTCCTTGTGCGCCTCGACCCTGCCCTGTGTGGTCGAAGCCTTTTATCTGAAAGAGCCCTACGACGCGGTGGCGGCCGATCGCTACGCCTTTATCGGCAGCAATGCGCGCACCGACCTCTTCCTGTTTCCCGGCACCTATCGGCTCCGGGCAAGGGACTCGGACGGCAAAGTACTGAACGAGCAGACGGTTTCCGTGCACATGGGCAACATCGCGGGCGAATAAGCTCGCCATACGCCTTAAGACTTCACTCCAACTGATTGATTTGATAACCTCGCGCCGTCTTCTGCCGGGGTTGTCTCATGCGCCAGGGAAACGCGTTCACTTCCGCCCTGCCCGCGCTTCGCATCAGTCATGCCGCGCTGGCCCTAGTCATTCTCCTGCTGAGCGCCTGCTCCAGCGCGCCTCGCAAATCCCAGCCCACCTACAAGGACTCGCGCTCGTCGCTGGCCAGCCTCCCGGCACGCGGGCCGTCGGCCGCCAACACCGGCACGGCCAACGATGTGCTGTTCCGGGCCATTGCCCTGGTGGGCACGCCCTATCGCTGGGGTGGCAATACGCCAGACGGCGGCTTCGATTGCAGCGGTCTGGTCGATTACATCTATCGCCAGGCTGCCGGCCTCCAGCTCCCGCGCACGTCGCGTGAGATGTCGCAGGTCGACGGTCGCCGGGTAGGCACCATGGCAGACCTGGCCAGCGGTGATCTGGTGTTCTTCGCTGCCGGCTCGTCGATCACCCATGTCGGCGTTTACGTCGGCAAGGGTCGCTTCGTGCACGCGCCCAATAGCGGCGGCACCGTGCGGCTGGACGATATTGACGGGCCCTACTGGCGCGATCACTTCGCTTACGGCAAGCGCGTCCTGGACTGAGCCGCAGGGCGCCCCGCCCCGTTCTGGTTGGCCCGGCCTATGGCTTCGATCGGAATAATCAATTGTACACAATTGAATTGTGCACATATTGTTTGGGCCATGAAGCCGACCAACCCCCTCCTCCTTGACCAGCAGCTGTGTTTCGCCCTTTACGCCGCATCGCGCGCCGTGACAGCGACTTACCGGCCCCTGCTCGACGACCTGGGCCTGACCTATCCCCAGTACCTGACGCTGCTGGTGCTCTGGGAGCAGGACGGGCTGACCGTCCGTGAGCTGGGTCAGCGGCTGCAACTGGATTCCGGGACGCTGACGCCGCTGCTCAAGCGCATGGCGCAATCGGGCCTGGTAGTGCGCGAACGTCGGCGCAGCGACGAGCGCGAAGTGGAAATCCGGCTGACCGACGACGGCCGCGCCCTGCGCCAACGCGCCGAAAGCATTCCCGCCTGCATGGCCCAACGCCTTTGCCTGACCGGCGAGGACATGCAGCGGCTACGCGATCAGCTCAAGGAGCTGACCGCGCAACTCTCCCCGCAAGCACGCTCCTGATCTCCTGACCTCACAAGGACCCTATGACCATGACCGTTTCCAAGATCCTCTATACCGCCACTGCCACCGCCAAAGGTGGCCGCGAAGGCCATATCCATAGCAGCGACGGTGTCCTCGATTTCGACCTGCGCGTGCCGAAGGAGCTCGGTGGACCGGGCGGTGCCGGCAGCAATCCGGAACAGCTCTTCGCCGCCGGCTATGCCGCCTGCTTTGAAGGTGCCGTGCGCTTCGTGGCCCGCGAAAAGAAGATCGCCATCACGGACGCTTCAGTGACCGGCCACGTCGGCATCGGCCCGCGCGAACCCACGGGCTTTGGCATCGCCGTGAAGCTGGAAGTGCATCTGCCGGGCATCGATCGTGAGGTGGCCCAGGAACTGGTCGACATCGCGCACCGCGACATCTGCCCTTACTCGCATGCCACGCGTGGCAATGTCGACGTCGAGATCGTGCTCGTTTGACACGAGGTTGAGCATAAAAAAACGGCGCCCCTGAGGCGCCGTTTTTTTGCACGATGACCGAAACGCTCAGTGCGCTTCAGCGCCCGGCGGATGCGCGTGGCCGTGCTGGATCTCTTCTTCGGTGCCGTCACGCACTTCGTTGATGGTGACGTCGAAGTGCAGGGTCTTGCCGGCCATCGGGTGGTTCAGATCCACGTCGATGGTGCTCATGCCGACCTTGTGCACCACCACGACGCGGTGGCCGCCTTCCTTCAGCGCCAGCACCGTCGTCATGCCCGGCTTCAGCTTCGCGCCATTCTGGAAATACTTCTTCGGCACGCGCTGGATCATGCCTTCCTGGCGTTCGCCGTAGCCGTCAACCGGCGCGATTTCAGCCTGCAGGTTGTCACCGGCTTCCTTGTCTTCGAGCGCCTTCTCGAGGCCGGGAATGAGCTGGCCATGGCCCAGCAGAATCCACAGCGGCTCGTTGCGATCGAGCGAGCTTTCCACTTTCTCGCCATCCACCGTAAGGGTGTAATGCAGCGAGATGACCTTGTCCTTCCCAGCCTTCATTGCCTGTCTCGTTCAAGTGAGCTAAAGCGGGGATTCTAGCAGCCTCACTCCCGCGCCGCCCGATGGCGTCCAAAGCCCACCCCATGGGCCTCCGGCCCCAGCCAGACCAGCAGGGCCAGGATCAGGGCAATCGCGGCGATCCAGGCGCTCATGGCGAAGGCCAGATCACCCCCATGCCAGCCGGCTATCAGGTTCTGGGCGTTGGCCGTGTAGGCCGCCAGCAGGTTCCCCAGCTGGTATGCCACGCCCGGCAAGGTCCCGCGCACAGCGTCCGGCGACAGCTCGTTCAGGTGCGTGGGAACGACACCCCAGGCGCCCTGCACCATCACCTGGATCAGGAAGGCGCCGACGGCCAGCCACAGCAAGGACGGGCCGTACATCCACAGCGGGATCACCGGAATCGCCAGCAGCGCCGCGGTGATCATGGCGCGGCGACGGCCGATGCGCTCGGACCAGGAGCCGAAGAACAGGCCACCCACCATGGCACCCAGGTTGAGCAGGGCCACCAGCATGAACGCGGCGCCCGAACCCGTCGGCAGGTGCAGGGTCTCCTCCTCGAAGGTGTGGTACAGGTCCTGGGAGCCATGGCTGAACATGTTGAATGCCGCCATCAGCAGGACCAGGTAAAACGCCAGTTTCCAGTGCCCCCTCATGTCCTCGCGCCAGCCGCGACGATCGGTTTTGGCCGCCTCCCACACGGGCGATTCCGGCACCGTGCGGCGGATGTAGAGCACGAGCAGCGCTGGCAACGCACCAACGATGAACAGGCCGCGCCAGCCGATGTGGTCGATCAGCAGCCAGTTCACCAGCGCACCGAGGAAAAAGCCGCACGGGTAACCGCTTTGCAGCAGACCGGATACGAGGCCGCGCGCTTTGGGTGGAATCGACTCCATCGCCAGCGAGGCGCCCAGGCCCCACTCGCCACCCATCGCAACGCCGAAAAGAAAGCGCAGCACGAGGAACACGCCCAGCGTCGGGGCAAAGGCCGTGGCGAGCTCGAACAGTGAAAAAAGCACGACGTCGAGCATGAGAATTGGCCGTCGCCCATAGCGATCAGCCAGTCGCCCGAAAAGCAGCGCACCCAGCGGCCGGGCTGCCAGGGTCAGGAACAGGCCGAAGATGACCTCGCCTTTCTCGACGCCGAATTCCTTCGACACGGCGACGATCACGAACGTCAGCAGGAAGTAATCGAACGCATCCAGGGTCCATCCCAGGAAGCTGGCCAGGACCGTGTGGCGCTGGGTTCGGTCAAGTTCCTTCAACGGCGACAGCAGCGACATGGGCAATCGATTCCGTGACAGGTATCGGGTACAAGACACCATCGGGCACGGCCAGCGCAAGACCACAGATTGGCAGTTCACATCTGGACGGCTAGGCTCACCGCCTGTTTCGCCTGAAGACCGAGGACGATGGATCGTCTCACCCGCCAGCGCATCGCGAATTTCTATGACGGTCATTTCCAGCGCGGCTACGTGCGTGGAAAACTGGCCTCCGATCCGGCTTACGCCGCAACCGCCGACGCCATGACCGGCAGCGCGCTTCCCTTGCTGGACATCGGCTGCGGCATCGGCCTCCTCGGCATGTACCTGCACGCGAAGGGCGCCTTGCGCGGCTATGTCGGCATGGATCATGACGAGCGCAAGATCGGCGCCGGGCGTACGGCGGCCATCCGCGCCGGCCTGTCCGAACTCCTGGACCTGCGCATCGGCGACGCCGGCACGCTGCCTGACCTTCGCGGCCATGTCGCCCTGATCGACGTCGCCCACTACCTCGGCCGCGATGACCAGCAAGCCCTGCTGTCGGCGGCGGCAACACGCGTTGCGCCAGGCGGCTCGCTGATCATTCGCACGGTCCTTCGCGAAGACAACTGGCGCTTCCAGGTGACGTGCGCCGAAGAATGGTGGCTGCGCGCCAGCGGCCTGATCCGCGGCGGCGTGAAGCATTACCCGGACCATGCCGAGCTGTGCGGGCCACTGCGCGCCCTCGGGCTCCAGGTGAACACCCAGCCCATGTATGGCGCGACGCCATTCAACAGCTACCTGATCGTGGCGAAGCGACCGGGATAATGTGACGCTGCGCGGACCCCGGCCGCCCATCCGTTCAGGTTCGACTGCGGAAAGAGAGGCAGCTGTCGCGCAGACGTGCTAGACTTGCCTGCTTCGGTCTCCCCGAACCCTCCCCCACTGAACACTGCAACGCGGTTCGACATCGTCCCGGGTTGCGCTCTGGAGCAACCATGTCTTTCGAATCGCTGGGCCTTGCGCCCGCGCTGTTGCGTGCGCTCGCCGAACAAGGCTACGCAAACCCCACCCCTATTCAGGCCGGCGCCATTCCGGTGGTCCTGCAGGGCCATGACCTGCTGGCTGCCGCTCAGACCGGCACCGGCAAGACCGCCGCCTTCGCCCTGCCCCTGCTGCAGAAGCTGTCGACCGGCCGCGAGACGCAGACGCGTCGCCCGCGTGCACTGGTCCTGACGCCCACGCGCGAGCTAGCCGCCCAGGTGCATGACAACCTGCGCGACTACGGCAAGCACCTGCGTATCAGCAGCGCCACCATCTTTGGCGGCGTCAGCATGGGTCCGCAGATGCAGGTGCTGCGTCGTGGCGTGGATATTGTCATCGCCACCCCGGGTCGCCTGATCGACCACATGCAGCAGCGCACGATCGACCTGTCGGGCGTGGAAGTGCTCGTGCTGGACGAAGCCGACCGCATGCTCGACATGGGCTTCCTGCCGGCGCTCAAGCGCATTCTCAGCGCCCTGCCGCGCCAGCGTCAGACACTGCTGTTCTCGGCCACGTTCGCGCCGCCGATCAAGGCCCTCGCGCTGCAGTTCATGCAGAACCCGCAGGAAGTGTCGGTGACGCCGCCCAACACGGTTGCCAACACGGTCAGCCACCATGTGCATCCGGTGGATGCCTCGCGCAAGCGTGACCTGCTGCTGCACGTCCTGTCGCAGGACAGCCGTCGCCAGACGCTCGTCTTCAGCCGCACCAAGCACGGTGCCGACAAACTGGTGCGCTACCTGGAATCGGCCGGCATGCGTGCCGCCGCCATCCACGGCAACAAGAGCCAGAATGCCCGCACGCGCGCACTCAGCGACTTCAAGACCGGCCGCGTGACGGTGCTGGTGGCGACGGACATTGCCGCCCGCGGCATCGACATCGACCAGCTGCCGATCGTGATCAACTTCGACCTGCCGATGGTCGCCGAGGACTACGTGCACCGCATCGGCCGCACGGGTCGCGCCGGTGCCGAAGGCCTGGCCGTGTCGTTGGTGAGCCACGAGGAATCGGGCCTGCTGCGCGATATCCGTCGACTGCTCAAGCAGGACATCGAGATTGCCAGCGTCGCGGGTTTCGAGCCGTCGCATCCGCTACGCCTGGATGCCGGCGCGCCGCGCCCCGTGCAGGGCCAGCGTCAGGCACGCCCCCCGCGCCCGAACCCGACGCACCGTCCGCATGGCCACGTCCAGCAGAACGGCGGCGAGCGTGCCAGCGAAGGCAATCGCAAGCGTCGCCCGCGTCGCCGTCCGGCCGCCAAGGCCTGAGGCGTGACTATTCGGCTAGAGCCAAAGTCCTAGCCGATGCGAGGAATGGGAAACCCCGCGGGGTTTCCCGATCATGCGTCGCTCGTCGTATCGGAGTGATGTCATGCAAGCGATGTTCTACTGGCTGATGGTGGTGCTGCGGCTCGCCTTCGGCGCGCTGTTCGTCTTCTCGGGCCTCAACGACCTGCTGCATTTCTGGCAGCCACCCGCGCCGGTGACGCCGCAAACGCAGGCCCTCATGCAAGGACTGGTCGGCAGCGGCTTCATCCTGCCCGTGCTTGGCGTGGTGTACCTGATCGGTGGCCTGACGGTGCTGTTCAACCGCTTCGCGGCCCTGGGCCTGGTTATCCTCGCCGCGCCAACCGTTGTGATCTTCAGCTACCACGCGACGGAGCATCACCTGCTGGGCCCGGGTCTCGCCGTGCTTATCGTGCATCTGCTGCTCGCATGGCAGCGACGCGATGCGTATGTCGACCTGTTTCAGGCCAACCCCGCTCGCCGGCGCGCCGCTCAGTCCGGACGGATCAGCGCCGTCAGCACGTGATCTTCCCAGCGTCCTGCAATCAGCAGGTACGCCCGCGCCAGGCCTTCCCGTTCGAAACCGAGCGCGCGCAGCAAACCTGCGCTGCGCTCGTTGCGCGGGATGTAGTTCGCCATGACGCGATGCAGCCCCAACGAACCGAATGCCCACGCCAGGCCTTCGACCAGCGACTCTTTCATCAGGCCGCTGCCTTCGTTGCTGGCCCCCATCGCGTAACCGAGATGGCAGGCCTGGAACGCTCCGCGGACCACGTTGGAAAACGTGAAGGTCCCCAGGATGTGCTCCTCGGCAGGATCAAGGATCAGGAACGGGTACGCACGATCAAGGCGGATCGCCTCGCGCGCTTCCCCGATGTATTGCAGGCACTGCTCCTGCGTGAAGTACCAGGCTTCCCTTAGTGGCTCCCACGGAGCAAGGTGCTCACGATTCTCTACGCGAAAACGCAGGAGCCGCTTTGCATCGTCGCGGTCGATCAGTCGCAGCACCGATCGCGATGTCAGCAGGCGTGGGGCAATCACGCCAGTCCCAGCGCCTGCGCGTGATGCCGCAAATGGTCGTCGATGAAACTGGCGATGAAGTAATAGCTGTGGTCGTAACCGGGATGACGGCGCAGCAGCAGCGACTGCCCCGACTCCGCGCAGGCCTGGTCGAACAATTCAGGTCGCAATTGCTCCGTGAGAAAGCGGTCCGCTTCTCCCTGGTCGATCAGGATGCTGCCCGGAAAGTTATGCAGCCGCACCAGCTCGCACGCGTCGTATTCGGCCCAGCGCGCGGTGTTGTCACCAAGGTAGCGCGGCAGGGCCTTGCGCCCCCACGGCACCTGGGTGGGAGCCACAATGGGGGCGAAGGCGGAAACGGAGCGATAGCGTCCCGGGTTTTTCAGCGCAATGGTGAGCGCGCCATGACCGCCCATGGAGTGGCCGCAGATCGAAGCGCGTGTCGTATCGACCGGGAAGTGCGTCGCAAGGAATGCGGGAAGTTCGTCCACGACATAGCTGTACATGCGAAAACGCGAGGCCCACGGCGCGACGGTCGCGTCGACGTAAAAGCCCGCGCCTTCACCGAATTCCCAATCACCCGTAGCGCCTTCGAAACCCGTATCGCGCGGGCTCGTGTCGGGCATGACCAACGCCATGCCAAGCTCGGATGCGAGCTGCTGCGCACCGGCTTTGATCGTCGCCGTTTCTTCCGTGCAGGTCAGGCCCGCAAGGAAGTACAGCACCGGCACCGGCGCGATCTGCGCTTGCGCGGGCAGATAGACAGCGAAACGCATGGCGCCGCCGCAGGCCAGCGAGTCGTGTCGATAGAAGCCCTGCGTGCCATCGAAGCAGCGCTGTTCGGAAATCGTTTCAAGCGTGGTCATGCGGGGCTCCCTGTCTGCACATCGCGATCATAGTCGCGTCACGCCTCGTGCGGCACCCCGGTTAGCGTTCCTGGTCCGTCGGGCGCAAGAGCACTTCGTTGATGTTGACGTGCGAAGGACGCGTCACGCAGAACAGGATGGTTTCGGCGATATCGCGACTTTGCAGCTGACGCATGCTTTCGGCCCAGCTGTTGATCGACTTCTGCACGGCTTCGTGGCCGATATGATCGCGCAGTTCGGTTTCCACCACGCCGGGCTCGATCACCGTGACGCGGATGTTGTGCATGTACTCCTCGCGACGCAGCGCTTCGGAGAACGCCACCACGCCGAACTTGGTCGCCGAATACGCAGCGCCATTGGGATTGGCCACTCGCCCTGCCGTCGACGAGATATTCACGATATGGCCATCGTGGCGATCACGCATGCCGGGCAAGGCCGCTTGCGACGAGGCGATCAGGCTCATCACATTGAGCTGGAGCATGTGTTGCCAGCGATCCAGGTCGGCTTCGGCCACCGGCTCCAGGTACATGACGCCGGCGTTGTTCACCAGGATGTCCAGCCGACCGAATCGCGATTCCGTTTCATGAACCACGCGCTGCGACTCGTCCACCGACGACAGATCGGCGGCCAGCACCAGCGGTTCAGCTCCCAGTGCCTCAAGTTTGCCGGCCAGGGCCTCCAAGCGGTCCCGGCGGCGCGCCACGATGGCGACCCGGGCACCCGCCTCGGCCAGGGCCAATGCAGTGGCTTCACCAATACCCGACGATGCTCCGGTGACCATGGCCACCCGGCCAGCTAAGGGCTTTTGCATACGAAATCCTTGAAATAATTGAGTCTGAGCCGCTTTAAAGCGCGGTCCAGGCGAGGTGAGCCTGCTACAATGCGAACATTCTCCTGCATGCCGCCGTGCATGCCATGTCGAGGTTCCCATGTCCTCCCCGTCTTCCGATTCCGCACCGGCAGTCGCCGGCTTTGCCGCGCTTGCGCTCACCCCAGAGGTGCAACGCGCGCTGTCCGACGTTGGCTACGAGTCGCCGTCTCCCATTCAGGCGGCCACCATTCCGCCCCTGCTCGAAGGCCGCGATGTGCTGGGCCAGGCCCAGACCGGTACCGGCAAGACGGCGGCCTTCGCGCTGCCGATCCTTTCGCGCATCGACCTTAAGCCCGGCAAGCCTCAGGCGCTGGTGCTGGCACCGACGCGCGAACTCGCCATTCAGGTGGCTGAGGCCTTCCAGCGCTACGCCGCTCACATGCCGGGTCTGCAGGTGCTGCCGATTTACGGCGGCCAGAGTTACGGCCCGCAGTTGCACGCGCTCAAGCGTGGCGTGCAGATCGTGGTCGGCACGCCCGGCCGCGTGATCGATCACCTTGATCGTGGCACGCTCGATCTGTCCGAACTGCGCTTCCTCGTGCTCGACGAAGCCGACGAAATGCTGCGCATGGGCTTCATCGACGACGTCGAGAAAGTGCTCCAGGCGACGCCGCCGGAACGTCAGGTCGCGCTGTTCTCCGCGACGATGCCGGCACCGATCCGCAAGATCGCGCAGCAGCACCTTAAGAATCCAGTCGAAGTCACCATCAAGACGGCGACCACGACCAACACCAACATCCGCCAGCGTTACTGGTTCGTGAGCGGGCTGCATAAGCTCGACGCAATGACGCGCATCCTCGAAGCCGAGCCGTTCGACGCGATGATCATCTTCGCGCGTACCAAGCAGGCCACCGAAGAACTCGCCGAGAAGCTTCAGGCGCGCGGCCTCGCTGCTGCCGCCATCAATGGCGACATCGCCCAGGCACAGCGTGAGCGCGTCATCCAGCAGCTCAAGGACGGCAAGCTCGACATCCTCGTTGCCACCGACGTGGCGGCGCGTGGCCTCGACGTGGAACGCATCAGCCACGTCATGAATTACGACATTCCGTACGACACGGAAAGCTACGTGCATCGCATTGGCCGTACCGGTCGTGCCGGCCGCAGTGGCGAAGCGATCCTGTTCGTCACGCCGCGCGAAAAGGGCATGCTGCGCGCCATCGAACGCGCCACCCGCCAGCCCATCGAAGAGATGAAGCTGCCGACGGTGGAAGCCGTCAACGACGTGCGTATCGCCAAGTTCAAGCAGCGCATCAGCGACACCCTGGCCGTCGGCGAGCTGGAATTCTTCCAGCAGCTGATCGAGCAGTACGAGCAGGAACACAACATCCCCGCGATCGAGATTGCCGCTGCACTGGCGCGCATTTCGCAGGGCGACCAGCCGCTGCTGCTGACGCCGCCGCCGAAGCGCGAGTACCAGCCGCGCGAACGCGAAGATCGCCGCTCCCTCGACCGCGACAGCCGCGATAACCGTGACGGCCGTGACCGCCCCCCGCGCGAGCCGCGCCACGGCGACCGCGAACACGGTCCGCGTGAATCCTTCTCGCGTCCGGTACGCCCGCACAGCACGGAAGAAGGCAAGCGCACCTATCGCATCGAAGTTGGCCACGAGCACGGCGTGAAGCCCGGCAACATCGTCGGCGCCATTGCCAACGAAGCGGGCCTGGAAAGCCAGTTCATCGGCCGCCTGAGCATTCGCGGTGACTACAGTCTGGTTGACCTTCCCGATGGCATGCCCAAGGAAGTCTTCGAACACCTGAAAAAGGTGTGGGTCAGTCAGCAGCAGCTGCGCATCAAGGAATGGGACGGTGTCGAAACCGATACCGGCAGCAGCGGCGGTGGCGATTTCGCCCCGAAGCGCAAGCCGGGCGGCTATCGTCCGGGTGGCTTCAAGGGCCAGGGAGGCCACGGGAAGAAGCCGTTCAAGAAGCGCTGATAACCGCACGATGTGACATCACGAAAAGCCAGCAAGGGCCCTGCCCCTGCTGGTTTTTCGCTTTCTGCACCCTGGTCGGCGAACACTGTTTCCGGCGCGCAACGCTCCGTTCCCCGCCACACCGATGATTTGAAGCCGACGCTCCCCCACCATAGGGGCATGAACATGCTTCCTTCCCTCTACATCTCCCACGGTTCGCCGATGACGGCGCTGCATCCCGGACAGGTCGGCGAGCGCCTGGCCGAGCTGGCGCGCGCCATGCCGAAGCCGAAGGCCATCGTGATTGCCACGGCGCACTGGCTGGCCCATCAGCCGTCTGTCGGTGGCGCGGCCAGACCGGAAACGGTGCACGATTTCTATGGTTTTCCGCGCGAGCTGTTCGATATCCAATACCCGGCGCCCGGCGAGCCAGCACTGGCCGAACGCGTCTGTCGCCTGCTCGACGGGGCAGGACTGAAGCCCGCACTCGATCCGCAGCACGGCCTCGATCACGGTGCCTGGGTGCCCCTGCGCCTGCTTTATCCGGATGCCGACATCCCCGTCGTGCCGCTATCGATCCAGCCCAACCTGGGGCCCGCCCATCAGTACGCGGTGGGCCGCGCCCTGGCGCCGCTGCGTGAGGAAGGTGTGCTGGTCATCGGCTCGGGGAGCATCACGCATAACCTGCACGATTTCCGGCAGGGTTACAGCGACGAACGCGAAGCGCCCTATGTACGGCCGTTCATTGGCTGGGTGGAGGAGAAACTGGCCCGTGGCGAGGTGAATGCGCTGCTCGACTACCGGCGCCAGGCTCCTTTCGCCGAGCGTGCGCATCCGACGGATGAGCACTTCCTGCCGTTGTACGTAGCGTTGGGCGCGGCCGGTGAAGGTGCCCATGCGGAGCGCATCGACGCAGGCATCGACCTGGGCTTTCTGGCGATGGATATCTATCGGTTTGACGGGGTTGGCGCAGGCGCCCCGTAACGCCTGAGGCGCCGCGCTTCTTCATGACGGCCCTCTCGCAACCACGCGATGCTCAGGCCGCCTGTGGCGCCCCGGAGTGCGACGGATCCACCCAGTCCTCCGGGGTCAACGGCGCCAGCCCGTGCGCCACCCTCGCTTTGTCACACTGCGCGCTGGCCCGCCCAAACTCCCAGGCGGGCTCAACCTCCCGGCATACCGAAGGACGCCGCTCGTACACGCCGCAGTTCCCGTCTTTGCCTACCGTCCCCTGCAGGGCCACGCAGCGCGGCTGGCGCGCCTGCGTTCCACGCATGACCAGGCGGTGCGGGTCCAGTTTTTCGGTGAGATCAGGAGGCACGACGCCGCCCATGAACGGGTCGGCTTCGGACCAATGGAAGGCAACACGAAAGTGGGCGCAGCAGGCGCCACAGCGCAGGCACGGATGAGCCATAGTCCGACGGAATAGCGCACCCCAAGGCACGCGGCGCGCGCATTCTAGAGCGCGTCCCGGGGGACGCGCATCTGCCGGTCAGGGGGTGCCGCGGAAGGTGTTGCAGGCATCGACCCGCCCGCTGTCGAAGCCCGCCTTGAACCACTTCACCCGCTGCTCGGACGTGCCGTGCGTGAAGGAATCCGGCACGACCCGGCCCTGCGCCTGCTGCTGGAGCGCGTCGTCGCCGATCTTGCTGGCGGCGTTCAGCGCACTCTCGATATCGCCCGCCTGCAGCCACTGCAGGCGCTGCTGCGTGCGATTGGCCCAGACGCCGGCGAAGCAGTCGGCCTGCAGCTCCTGGCGCACCGAGAGGCCGTCAGCGCCCTCCATCGCGGCACCGCGACGGCGCGCCTGCTCGACCTGATTGAACACGCCAAGCAGGTTCTGCACGTGATGTCCGACCTCGTGGGCAATGACATAGGCCCGGGCAAAATCGCCGGAGGCGCGGAATCGATCCTGCAGTTCCTGGAAGAACGCCAGGTCCAGGTAGACCTTCTGGTCACCCGGGCAATAGAACGGCCCGACGGCTGTCGATGCCGCGCCGCAAGCGGTGTTCACGCCGCCACTGAACAGCACCAGCGTTGGGTCCGTGTACTGGCGACCATTCTCCGCAAAGATATCCGTCCAGGTCTTCTCAGTGGAGCCGAGCACCGCGCTGACGAATTCCTTTTGCTGCGGATCGACCTGTACCGGCTCACCGGTCTGTGCGGCTTGCCCGCTGCCCGTGTCGACATTGGTCAGCAGCGCCGTCGGATCCTTGAAGAAGACCAGGCCGAGAATGGCCAGGATGACGATGCCGCCGATGCCCATGCCGCGGCCACCACCAAAACGGCGCCCGCCACCACCACTGTCGACTTCGACGTTCTGACTGCGTTCGCCTTTCTGCCAGTCCATGGGTGGTCTCGCCTATACCTGGGAACCCGGACGATAAACCCGCCAGCCGCGCGCGTGAAGAGGTGATGTCAGGCTCGCGAATGCGTTCACCGCGTCATCACTTCCTTCGCGGCGTCCACTACAGTGGGCGCTACTCCAACGGAACCCAGCCTCATGGTCCAACACCTTCCCGCCATCGTTGCCGTGCTGACCATCCTGCTGCTGTTCGGCACCACCTGGGTGGTCGGTCGCGCCCGCATGAAGCACGGCATCAAGGCGCCAGCCACGGCGGGGCATCCGTCGTTCGAACGTGCCTACCGCGTGCAGCTCAATACGATCGAATCCACCGTGATGTTCCTGCCCACCCTGTGGCTCGCCTCGACCTACAGCGCGCCGCTGTGGGCCGGCCTGCTTGGGCTGGTGTGGATCGTCGGACGCATCTGGTATGCCGCCGGCTACCTGAAGGATCCGGCCAGGCGCGAGGGTGGATTCGTGCTCTCCAGCGCAGCGTGGCTGATCATGCTTATCCTGGCCATCATCGGCCTGGTGCGCGTGATCGCCGTCAGCTGAGCGGCGCGACCGCGCTGACGACCCAAACCCGGTGCGGCACATGCATCGGGTCGGCGGGAAAGCGGCTGGCAAGGATTTCGCCAAGTTCGGCATCGAAACGCGCAACGTTTGCGGGATCCAACGAAGCACCCACCCCCGCGCTGGCACGAATGCGACCGCGCCAGTCTTCGTGGCTGTAGGGCACGCTCACGTCGAAGGAAAAGGTGCGGATGTCGCCCAGCCCCGCCTCCTGCACGTCGCGCAGCCACGCGGGATACAGTCCCGTGCCATCGGCCTGGGCCCAGGCCGGGTTATAGGCCTTGATGAGCGTCTCGGTGGCTTCGACCATGTTGCCGGCCAGCGGCAACCAGTCGAAATGCGCAATCACGAGCCGACCGCCGGGTCGCAACCATTGCCGCACGCGAGCAGCGGCGGCCGGACGATCGAACCAGTGCCAGCACTGTCCGGCCGTCACCAGGTCAAAGCTGGCGTCCGGCAGCATCGCCTCTTCCACCCTGGCCTGCACATGGCGCACCTGCACACCTGCCGCGCGGTCGAGTTCGGTTGCCTGTCCGAGCAACGCGGCAGAGGGATCGAGACCGGTGACCGCCAGGCCGCGCAGCGCCAGACCACGCGCCACCACGCCTGTACCGGTGCCAATGTCGAGGGCAACCTCACCCGGATGGGCCAACCCCTCCTGGAACAGGTGCTGGAAAAATGCCTCGGGAAAACCCATGCGGTGGCGGGCGTAATCACTGGCAGTCTTGCCGAAATCGATCAGCATGCGTTTCCCCGTGATGGCATCAGGTTGCCCGATCAGTCGACGATGTTCACCTTCAAGCGCTCGATACGTGCACCGTCCATGGCAACCACCTCGAAATCCAGGCCTTCGCTGGCGAGGCGATCGCCCACGCCCGGCAGGCGTCCAAGCTGTTGCAGCACATAGCCGGCCAGTGTCGAAAAACTCCCATCGCTGCTGAGCTGGCGATTGAGCAGATGCTCCACGCGACGCAGATCCAGGCTGGCATCGATCAGCCAGGTGCCGTCCGCTTCCTGCACGGCCGCCGGATCGCCGCTGTCCTCATCCGGGAACTCGCCAGCGATGACTTCGAGCACGTCGGTGGGCGTCACCAGGCCGAGCACGCTACCGTACTCGTCGACCACCAGGGCCACCTGCAACGGCGAGCGACGAAACTCATCGATCAGGCGCAGGACACTGAGCGATTCGAGCACGGTCATGGGCCGGCGCACGACGTTGTCGACATCGATCCGCCCGTGTTCGAGCAGGCTCGCAAGCAGATCGCGCGACGACGCCACACCAATGAGCTGATCCAGATCGTCGCCGGCCACCGGCAACCAGTGATGCGTGGACGAAGTGACTTCCGCGCGCAACAGCTCGGCACTTTCGCGCGGATCGACCCAGCTGATTTCCGGACGCGGCGTCATGATCGACCGCACCGGGCGATGCGCCAGATCCAGCACGCCCTGCACCATCGCCAGCTCGTCCTTGCCGAATACCGCCATGCCGGTTTCTGCCACCGTCGCGGACGCCTTCGGCACGTCTTCCTCTTCTTCACCGCCGGCGCCGAGCAGCTTCAGCACCGCGCGTGCCGTGCGATCGCGCAGGTTGCGCGGACTGCTGAACAGGCTGCGCTGGCGGTTGCGGCGCATGGTCTGGTTAAAGAACTCGATCATGATCGAGAAGCCAATCGCGGCGTACAGGTAACCCTTCGGAATGTGGAAACCGAAGCCCTCGGCCACCAGGCTGAAACCGATCATCAGCAGGAACGACAGGCACAGGATCACCACCGTCGGACGCGCGCTGACGAAATTGGTCAGCGGCTTGCTCGCACTGATCATTAGGATCATCGCCACAACCACGGCGATCATCATCACCGACAGGTGGTCGACCATGCCGACGGCGGTGATCACCGAGTCAAGCGAGAACACGGCATCGAGTACGACGATCTGCGTGACGACCAGCCAGAATCGTGCATGCACGCGATTGGCGTTTTCATGTTCGTCACTGGATTCAAGCCGCTCGTGCAGCTCCAGTGTCGCCTTGAACAACAGGAAGATGCCGCCCAGCAACAGAATGATGTCGCGCCAGGAAAGCGAGAAGCCGTTCCAGGTGAGGATGGGCGTGGTCAGTTTGACCAGCCAGGACATGGCACCCAGCAGGGCCAGACGCATGAACAGCGCCAGGCTCAGGCCCATGATGCGCGCGCGATCGCGCTGATGCGGCGGGAGCTTGTCCGCCAGAATGGCGATGAAAACAAGATTGTCGATACCCAGCACAATCTCGAGCACCACGAGGGTGAGGAGACCTGCCCAGGCAGTCGGGTCAGCCAACCAGTCGAAAGCGAACATGGGTCAGACGCCTTGGCGCCTACATCCTCCTGAAAAGGTTGCCCACTATACAGGCTGTGCCTGCTCCCTTCGTGCGTCCCGGTCACGCATACCCGTGCCAAAGGGCAGGATTGCGCCGGGACGAAGCGGACGGCTAGCGTGTCATCGGCGGTAGACGGCGCGTTTTGCTGCCGCCCTGCCGCAGGAACACGCCATGGAAGCACTTCGTATTGACTCCGCCTTCACATCCAGCACGCCGCCGGCATCACCGCCTCGGCTCCCGTCGATCTGGGCAGCACTCGGGCTGATCGTTTTCTACTTCGTCCTGCAGTTCGCTGTCGGTGCCGTCGTCGGCCTGGTGATGGCGGTAACACTGGGCGTGCATGGCGGCAGCCATGTGCAAGCCAGGATTCACGAGGCGCTGACCCGCCCTGACATCAGCGCGGTCATGGTCATGCTCACCCTGGTGATTTCGGCGGCCATCACCCTGGTGCTGGCACGCCGGCTGTGGCCCTCGATGTGGCAACTGTCTGCACCACCCGGCTTCGGCTTCGCCGCGCCGCGCCACACGGGTTACTTCGTCATTGCGTTCGCAGCGGGCCTTGCCCTGCCCTTCATCGGCGGACTGCTCACGCAGTGGCTGGCACAAGGGCACGAAGTAAGCCAGGACATTAAGCAACTGGGGGCGACCGCATCGCCAGCCATACGCATTCCGCTGGCCCTGCTGATCGTGACGCTGGGGCCTTTGGTGGAAGAAGTCCTGTTCCGTGGCGTGTTGTTGTCCGCGCTAAGCCGCCGCACCTCGATGTGGGTGGCCGGCCTGCTGAGCGCGGCGCTGTTCGCCTGCGTGCACCTGCCCGACCTGGCCTTCCTCTGGTACGCGATTCCCAACTTGTTGCTGCTCGGCTGCGTCCTGGCGTGGCTGCGGATTCAGTCCGGCTCGATCTGGCCGGCGGTGCTGACGCACGGCGTCAACAACGCGCTGGCCGTCGTGTCCTGGTTCGTGATGACCCAGGGTAGCTGACGTTAGCCCGGACGGACGCCGAAACGGCGCAGCAGTCGCGCCGTCTCATACACGGGCAAACCCATCACGCCGGTGAAACTGCCTTCGAGGTGCTCGATCAGGGTCGCGCCGCGACCCTGGATCGCATACGCGCCGGCGCGGCCGAACGGTTCGCCGCTGGCCACGTACGCGGCGATGTCGTCGTCACTCAGTGACGCGAAACGAACGCGCGACACGCACACCTCGCTTTCCGCGCGCGTGCCCTGAACTGCCCAGACCACCGAGATGGTCTCGTGCGTGCGCCCGGAAAGTCGCTTGAGCATCGCGGTGGCATCGGCCGCATCGGCCGGCTTGCCGAATACTTCGTCGTCGAGCACCACCTCGGTATCCGCACTCAGCACGATGGCGTCGGCAGGCAACCCCGCCATGCCCGCCCGCGCCTTGTCACGCGCGACGCGACTGACGTAGTGCACCGGCGATTCGTCCGGTGACCGCACTTCCGGCACATCCACGTTGACCGCCTCGAAGGCGATGCCGATCTGCTCCAGCAACTGGCGACGACGCGGCGACTGCGAGGCGAGATAGAGCATGCGGGATCCTTGTCAGAACGGTCGGAGGTTTTCCATTACGGACGCATGTCGCCCTTCTCGACGAAGCGCTCATGCCACGACAGCGCTTCGGCCAGCAGGTGCGGCGTGTGCTTGCCCTTGCTGTCGCGGAAGGCGCGATCGAAATAATCCTGCAACAGCGGGCGATAGTCCGGGTGGGCACAGTGGCGGATGATCGCATGCGCACGCTGACGCGGCGACAGGCCCCGCAGGTCGGCGAGTCCTTGCTCGGTCACCAGGATGGAAACGTCATGCTCGGTGTGATCGACATGACTGACCATCGGCACAATGCACGACACCGCGCCATGCTTGGCGGTGCTTGGCGTCAGGAAGCACGACATGAAGCCGTTGCGGGCGAAGTCACCCGAACCGCCAATGCCGTTGATGATGCTGGTGCCCGCGACATGCGTGGAATTGACGTTGCCGTAGATGTCCGCTTCCACCATGCCGTTCATGGCGATGCAACCCAGGCGGCGCACCAGTTCCGGATGATTGGATATCTCCTGCGTACGCAGGATGATGCGCGAACGGAAGAACTCCAGGTCGGCAAGGAACTGGTCGATGCCCTTCGGACTGAGCGAGAACGAGGTGGCGGAAGCGACTTTCAACACGCCCTGCGCCAGCAAGTCGAGCATGCCGTCCTGGATCACTTCGGTGAAGGCGGTCAGCCCCCTGAAGCCCGCCTCGCGCAAGCCTGCAAGCACCGCGTTGGCGATGTTGCCCACGCCCGACTGCAGCGGCAGCAACTCCGGCGGAATGCGACCGCGCGCGATCTCGTGGCGGAAGAATTCGATCAGGTGGCCCGCGATCTGACGCGAGGTTTCATCTACCGGCGCGAATGCGCTGTTGCGATCCGGCGCATGCGTTTCAACGACCGCAATGACCTTTTCCGGATCGCAGCGAAGGTAAGGTTCGCCAATGCGATCGTCCGGGTTCACCAGCGGAATCGGCTTACGGTGCGGCGGCAACGCCGTGCCGTAGTAAATGTCGTGCATGCCGTCCAGCTCGGACGGCTGCCAGTGATTGACCTCGATGATCACTTTGTCGGCGAGGTCCAGCCAGGTTTTGTTGTTGCCGACCGACGACGATGGCACCAGGCGACCGTCAGGCAGGATCGCCGTCGCCTCGATGATCGCCAGGTCCAGCTTGCCGAACAGGCCAAACCACGCGTACTGCGCGACATGGCTCAGATGGATGTCGATGTAATCCATTTCACCGCGATTGATGCGGCCACGCAGCTCCGGATCGGACTGATACGGCAGACGCAGATCGATCCCATCCGCGCGGGCCAGTGCGCCATCGAGCTCCGGCGCGGTCGATGCGCCCGTCAGCACACGGACGCGAAACGCTTCACCATGCTGGTGCGACGCCGTCATGCGCGCGGCCAGAGCCTGCGGGACAGCCTTGGGATAGCCCGCCCCGGTGAAGCCGCTCATGCCGATGGTCATGCCCGGATCGATCAACTCCGCGGCCTGTTCCGCCGACATCACCTTGGCGCCCAGACCGGCGTGGTGAATGCGCTGCTCCATCGTTCTACCTCAAGCCAGAAAATCCGGTGATGGTACGCCCGCAGGCGTTACGACGGGCTTCACAGCGGCCACGACCATGGTGGTGTTGACGGTTAGAGGGTGAGGCTGTACTCGCGAAACTCGAGATCCAGCACCCAGCCCTTGGACTCATAGAGCCGCTGCGCGGTGAGGTTGTCATGCGCCGTCGACAGCGACAGGCCGACCACGCCCATCGCACGACCATGAGCCTCGGCCGCATCCAGCAGCGCGCCTGCGACACCATGTCGCCGCGCCTCAGGCGCCACGTACAGGTCGTTGAGCAGATAAGTGCGCGCCGTGCGTACCGACGAAAACACCGGATAGAGCTGGGTGAATCCGACGGGTGCCTCGCCGTGGAACGCCAGCAGGATCACCGATTCATGATGCTGGAACCGTTGCGCCAGGAACTGTCGCGCACGATCGATATCCCCCGGCTGCTTGTAAAACTGGCGATAGGCGTCGAACAACGGGGCCACGAGGTCAAGGTCGTGGATGGTGGCTTGGCGGACGGTGATGGGCATGGGCGGGAGCCGGTGGGGGATCGAGCCGAGCATAGCCGCTCCCCTGACCCGCGGAACCCTCATAAATCGTCATGTCGGGCAGGTGTATGGACTGGAGACATGGCAGACAGCTGTGCCAGAACATGGTTTACACCTCGGCCGAGGCGAGGAGGCCTGGTTGGGTGCCCCCTATGCGTCACGGCTACCGGATGCCCGCTTTCGCGGGCATGACGACGTGAGAGTGTGGGGCGATAACCGTGTGTGGTCGCCACTGGGTGCCTGCCATCGCAGGCATGACGGCATGCTTGGGATATGCCGTGAATACGTGCGTGGTCGCCCGTGGACGACGGCGCGGGGATGTGCGCGAGCGCCATTAGCGGTGGGGCGGATAGCAAGCAGTCGGACGTTAGTTGGCCTCACCGGTGATCACTTGAGCCTGCCTGTCCCGTGAGACACGTATCTAACGCAAGCGCACCCCCGCTCTCAGGCCATTTTCTTTGGGTTACTTTTATTTTGGGCCAGCAAAAGAAAAGTGACTCGGCCGACGGCAGTCGGTCGAAACGCCCCCGCGGCGCAAGCGGCAAGGTCGCGGTATCGCACAGATGAGCGTGATCGCCCCTGGATGCCGGCTTTCGCCGGCATGACGACGTGAGAGGGTGAGGCGACAACCGTGTGTGGTCGCCACTGGGTGCCGGCCTGCGCCAGCATGACGAAGACAGGGAGGGGAAATAGCAACCTCTCAGGACAACAGCGTGATCTGTCGAAGCGGCCTGGAGAACCTCAGCAACTCACGCCCGGTGATACGGATGCCCTGATAGCAACGTCGTCGCCCGGTACAGCTGCTCTGCCAGCACCAGCCGCACCAGCATATGTGGCAGCGTCAACGGCCCCAGCGACCATGTCTGGTCCGCGCGCGCCAGCACCTCCGGCGCATGGCCATCCGGCCCGCCGATCAGGAACGCGAGGTCGCGCCCGGACATGCGCCAGCGCTCCAGCTGTTGTGCCAGCTCCTCACTCGACCAGGTCTTGCCCCGACCGTCCAGCGCGACCACATGGATATCGCGCGGCAAGGCCGCAAGGATCGCGGCGCCTTCATCGAGGATCGCCCGCGCATCGTCGCGGCCTTTCCCACGCACGCCCGGCTTGAGCTCGATGAGCTCCAGCGGCAGGTCATGGGAAAGGCGTTTGCGATACTCGGCGAAACCCTCCGCCACCCAGGCGGGCATGCGTTCACCAACGGCGATCAGGCGTGCGCGCATGGGGAGGGATTTGGCGGCGAGTAAGGGAGATCAGGCGCCGGTGGCGGCACCTTGGGACACAGCGTCACGCAGGCTCAGCCCGCGTTGACGGCTTCGTTGTCGGCTTCGCGGTCGCCCACGGTCCACAGCCGCTCCAGGCCGTAGAACTCGCGGATGCGCGGGAGCATGACGTGAACGATCACATCGCCCAGGTCCACCAGGACCCACTCGGCTTCCTGCTCGCCTTCCACGCCGATCGGCATCACGCCCGCCTTCTTGGCGAACTTGACGACTTCATCAGCGATGGATTTCACATGGCGGGCGGAAGTGCCCGAGGCGACGACCAGGAGGTCGGCGATGGAGGTCTTGCCGCGGACGTCGATTTCGCGAATGTCCTTGGCTTTGAGGTCCTCCAGCGCGTTGATGACGTGCTTGCGGAGGGATTCGGTGTTAACCGACTTGTTACGTTGGGAGGTCTGACTCAAGTGCGTGTGCCTCGATGCGGGATCGATACGCGGGATGGCGCGGGCGCAGTATAACGCCCCAGCCGGGGCACCTGTTCAAGTGCTGCCCGCCGACCCATCTGCAAGCACGCCCGGTGAATCCTGCGTCAACTACGCACGACGCGCTTCGTCCAGCTCCCGCGCCAGGTCGGCCATCAGCCGCGCCACGCTCACCGCACGCGCCATGCCCACACCCTGCCCGCTCCATTCGTTGGTGAGATCGGCCCGCCCGGCGGCGACGGCGGCCTTGCGCAGTGGCGAGGTGAGCGCGTTGAGAATGGGATACGGCGGCAGGCGATCGGCCACCGGCTCCAGCGCTTTCACCCAGGTGTTGTTCAGCCCGCGCGCTGCCCGGCCCGAGATGCTGTGGATGGTGACGACCTCTTGCTCGCGGGACACGGTCAGGTCGCGTTTCCAGCCCGGCGCGGCCGCGCTTTCCTCGCAGGCGAGAAACGCGGTACCCATCTGGCACGCGACGGCACCCAGACCGAGCGCCGCGTGGATCTGCCTGCCGTTCATGATGCCGCCAGCGGCAATCACCGGGATCGTCACCGCGCGCATGACCTGCGGAATCAGCGCCATCAGTCCGATCATCGAACCAGCATCGCCATGCAGGAAACCGCCGCGATGACCACCCGCTTCCGAGCCCTGCAGCCCGATGGCATCCGCGCCCAGCGCCTCCCATGCCATCGCCTCGTCGGCATTCGTCGCGGTACCCACCACGAGGATGTCGCGCTGTCTGAGTTCGCGCATTTGCTCCGGCGAGATCAGGCCAAAGGCAAAACTGGCGACGCGCGGGCGCGCCTCGCACAACGCCGCGAACTGATCGCGGAATGACGGCGCCCAGCGCGCCGGATACTCGCAGCGCACATCCAGGCCTTCGCCCTCCATCAGGTGATCGAGCTGTCGACATGCGAAGTCAACGGCGGCCTGATCGACCTCGAACGCTTCCGGCAACACGAAGAGATTGATGGCGAAGGGCTTCGACGTCGCATCGCGCACCTGCCTCACGCGATCGAGCAGGGCCTGCGCCTGGAGATAACCGGCGCCGATGGAACCGAGGCCACCCGCGTCACCCACTTGCGCGACCATCGCCGCGGTATCCGACCCGGCCATCGGTGCCTGGATGATGGGCAAGCTCATGCCCAACCGACTCAGAAAATCATGCATGGGCTGCGTCACTCTTGAAGGACTGCCCATGATAGTCCCGCGTCATCACACCGCACAAAAAAGCAGCCCTCCACGAAGGAGGGCTGCCCTGACGATACGCGAACGGTGCTCAGGTACCACTGGCCGGCGGCGTCGCTGCCGGCTCGGTGCTCTTGGACTTGTTGTGCTTGTGATGCTTGCCACTCTTGGCCTTGTCGGCGTCCGACTTGGTCGCATCGGACTTCATGTCATCCGATTTCATGGCGTCGGACTTCATCGAGTCGGACTTCATGGCATCCGATTTCATGGCGTCCTGTGACTTCATCGAATCCTGGGACTTCATCGCGTCTTTGCTGGCGTCCTGCGCCATCGCATGCATGCCGAAGCCGAGCGACAGGGCCACAGCGGCGGCCAACACGGTGTAACGGGAAGCTTTCATGGATTTCTCCTGACGTGGGTGAGATACGCGTGCGAGCAAGCACATCCATTCGACCTGCGCGGCACGATCCTCTCCGCACGGGTCATACGCCTCTACCGACTTCTCGACCGGGTTGCCTGACACACCGATAGAGCAGGCTCATGCGCCGCCGGCTAGCGAAGCGTATACCCATGACCTTCGCGTTCATGCGACGTCAGGTTACGTCCGTTCAGCGGAAAAACCCGCATCGTGCCAACTTGCGCCGGGAGTTGCTGCAATGCGCGTCCGCGACGATGCGCACGCCAGTGCACGTCTCCGCGATATCGAGACAAAAAGCTTGCGCGCCGCAGCACGGTTTCACGTCGAACGTGAAAGTCAGGAACGCAAATTCTGACGAGGCTGCAGGAGGCGGCCACCCATGGCAGCGTTGACAGCTATCACGATGAATACTGCCAAGGCATGCAATGCGAGGTCGGTGCCGGTGGAAATGAAGCTATGGCAGATCTCAAGCAGAACCGCCGACGCACCCGCGCTCGCAAGGCCGATCAGCACGGCGGTGCGCACGGGCGACAACGGACAGGCGCGACGCAGCAACACGATCATCAGCACCGACAACGGAATGGAAAATCCGATGATCAGGAACAGGCAATCGACGGCCGTGTGTGCGTGCGCGTCGCCGGACAGCAGGACGCGCAGGCAGCCGACGCCGCTGGCACCGATCCACAGCAGGGCCGGCGGCACGGGCAGCCATATCCATGCGCGAGAACGTCCAGGCACACCCAGCGAGAACGCCGCCCATGCCGCGCTGATCGCCGTCAGCAAGGCGCCGATGGCGGCAATGGCAAGATCCGGCGTGTGCTCCCAGCGGCGCATCATGGGCTCGGCACCGAATCGCCACAGCAGCAATGACGCCATGACGGCAACGAGCAACATCCAGCCCAGCGTGCGTCGCCATGGCGACAGCAAGCGACGCACCGGCGTCAGCTGTTCGCCCAGCGCTTGAATCAGTGCCTCGTGACGCGACGTGTCGGACATCACGCGTCTCCCTCGATGCGCTGGCGCAGGGCCTTCAAGGCACGATGCAGGTTCACCTTGAGGGCACCGGCCGTGCGCCCGGTGGCCTGCGCGGCCTCGGCGAGCGATTGCTCCTTCAAGGCCAGATGCTCCACCGCTTCGCGCTGTCCTGGCGGCAAGCCGGCAATGGCCTCATGCAGGCGCGCGTCGTCCTGCGCGCGCTGCGTGTCGCGCGTGGCGTCGTCGCCGTCGGGATGGTTTTCATAAGCCAGTTCGTCATTCACTTCTCGTCGATCGCGACGACCCTGTCCGCGCAGGCCGTCGATCGCCCGCCGCGACGCGATCGCGTTCAACCAGGCGTCGAAGGAGCGGGACGGGTCGAAGGTCTGGCGCACGCGATGGATGGTAAGCAGCGTCTCCTGCACGACATCATCGATGCTGTCCGTCGGCACGCCCTGCCGCCGCGCCGCCGCGCGAATCAACGGCACGGCTTCGGCAAGCACTTGCTCGTAGGCACGCCGGTCGCCTGTCTGCGCAGCCGCCATCCAGGCCGCGCGGCGCAGGTCACCGGGATCAAGCTGTCGGGAGGCATCGTCGGACAAGGGGAAACGCGCAAGCGTGCCATGGGCGGTGCCGACATATAGACCCATGCTGCCGCTGGCGGTCAAGCCACTCATGCCTTCGTTTCCTTCGATGTCTTCCCCATCCTTCGCCCGAGGCGGCCCGCAGGTTACCTGCACGCGGGGTAGTAACCTCGCAGCCATGCCCGCCGAATAACCCGATAGTCCACCCGGAAACGCGCCATGTTCCTGCTGATCCTTGCCTACTTCGGCGGCTTCATCACCATCCTCAGCCCCTGCATCCTGCCGGTGCTGCCCTTTGTGTTCTCGCGCGCCGACCGCCCGTTTGCGCGCAACGGCCTGCCCATGCTGATCGGCATGGCGCTCACCTTCGCCCTGGTCGCCACGCTGGCGGCCGTAGGCGGGGGCTGGGCCATCCGTGCCAACCAGTACGGCCGGGTAGTGGCTCTCGTGGTGCTTGCCTTGCTTGGCCTCACGCTGGTCTCCGAACGCCTGGCCGACTGGCTGACCCGTCCCTTCGTCGCCCTCGGCAACAAGCTCGTGCAGCGCGAAGACGCCAACCGCGATTCCATCTGGTCGGCGGCGGGCCTGGGCGTCGCTACGGGCCTGCTGTGGGCACCGTGTGCCGGGCCCATCCTCGGGCTGCTGCTCACCGCCGCGGCGCTCAATGGCGCCAGCGTGACCACTACGCTGTTGCTTCTCACCTACGCCCTCGGTGCGGCCACATCGCTGGCACTGGCCCTGGTCATCGGAGGCAAGGTGTTCTCGGCCATGAAGCGCTCGCTCGGCGCCGGCGAATGGATCCGCCGCACGCTGGGCGTCCTGGTGCTGGTCGGCGTGGGTGCGATTGCGCTGGGATTCGATACCGGCTGGCTGACGCGCGTTTCGCTGGCCAGCACGGGTGGTTTCGAGCAACGGCTGGTGAACATGGTTCGCCCGGCACCCAAGCCGCAACCCGCAGTGCAGCCCGGGAAAGCGCTGGGCGTGGAAGGCACCATGCCTTCCCTCGATGGCGCCACCGCGTGGCTCAACAGTGCACCGCTCAGCACCATGTCACTTCGCGGCAAGGTCGTGCTGGTCGACTTCTGGACTTACTCCTGCATCAACTGCATCCGCTCCCTGCCCTATGTCCGCGCCTGGGCCGACAAGTACAAGGACCACGGCCTGGTTGTCATCGGCGTGCATGCGCCTGAGTTCGCCTTTGAGAAGGACCTGGGCAATGTCACCAAGGCTGTGAAAGACCTTGGCGTCACGTATCCGGTAGCGCTCGACAACGACTTTGCCATCTGGCGCGGCTTCAACAACGAGTACTGGCCCGCGCATTACTTCATCGATCCGAAAGGCCAGATTCGCCACCATCATTTTGGCGAGGGCGAGTACCAGCAAAGCGAAGACGTCATCCGTCAATTGCTGACTGAAGCGGGCCAGACCAACCTCCCTGGCGGCTATGTCGACCCGCAGGCAAAGGGCGCGGAAGCCGCCGGCTCAGGCGACTACAACCGCTCGCCGGAAACCTATGTCGGCTACCAGCGCGCGCAGAATTTCATGGGTGGACCGTTTGCACGCGACGACAGCTGGAGCTACCACGCGCCGTCGCAACTCAACGCGCACCAGTGGTCGCTCGACGGTCAATGGACCGTCCATGACGAAAGTGCCCAGCTGGATCGCGCCGGCGGCCGCATCGTCTATCGTTTCCGTGGCCGTGACCTGCATCTGGTGCTCGGCCCGGGTGCTGACGGCAAGCCGGTTCGATTCCGCGTGCGAATCGATGGCAAGGCACCGGGCAACGACCACGGCATGGATATCGATGCGGGCGGCAATGGCACCGTAACGTCACAGCGCCTCTACCAGCTGGTGCGCCAGGCCAACGGTACCGGCGAGCGCACGTTCGAGATCGAATTCCTCGATCCGGGCGTCCGCGCCTACGCCTTCACCTTCGGTTGATCGAATCGGAGCAGCGAACATGACAACGCGAAACCTGGAAACGCTCAGGCAAGCCCAGCGGCGCGACTTTCTGCGCATGCTGGCGATCGGTGGGAGTGCGGCGGCGCTCGGTGGCGCGTGGCTATGGCGTAGCGGAAAACCGCCCGTCGAGGCCGCCATCGCAGCACCCGTCGCAGGTGCGGCCGACGCGCCGGATCTGTTGCTCGAATGCTTCGCCGATGTCGACGGCCGGCGCCTGGGCCCGTGCCACGTGAAGAAACTCGTGCTCACGGACACGCAGTGGCGTCAGCGCCTTTCCGAAGAAGCCTTCGATGTCATGCGACGCGAAGGGACCGAGCGCGCTTTCAGCGGCGCGTACGAACACATGCACATCGGCAAGGGCCTGTTTCGCTGCATGGGTTGCGACACCGCCTTGTTCGATGCGGCGACAAAGTTCGATTCGGGCACGGGATGGCCGAGCTTCTGGCAGCCAATCGCCAAAGCCAACGTGATCGAGAAAACCGACCGGAGCTTCGGCATGGAACGCATCGCCGTCACCTGCGCCGGTTGCGACAGCCACCTGGGACACGTATTCGACGACGGCCCCAAGCCGACGGGCCTGCGCTACTGCATGAATTCGGTCGCGCTGCGTTTCGTACCGCGCTCAGCGGGCTGAGCGATAGGGTTGCAGCAGGCTGGCATCGGCGAAGACGCCACACGGCAGCAGATAGCGTGGATCGCGCCCTTCGGCCAGCAGCTCGCGGATGCGCGTGGCGGATATTTCGAGCGGCGTGACCGACAGCTCGGCCATGTGTCCGGATGACGACTCGCGCAGCAAGCGCACGTCGGCCACGCCGCGTTGCGCCACTTCGGCATGCAACTCATCCGGCACGACGACATCGGCGCCCGGTCGACTCAACACGCCGATATGCGCGAGCTTGAACAACTCGCGCCAGCGGTGCCACGTTGGCAGTCCGGCAAATGCATCCGCGCCGACGAGCAAGACCAAGGGACGCTCGCCGATCTCCGCGCGCAGTTCGCGCAAGGTGTCGACCGTGTACGACGGACCTTGCCGCTCAAGTTCACGCGTATCCAGCGCCAGCCGCGCCTGCCCCTGCAACGCGGCCTTCAACAAGGCCACGCGCTGATCGGCTGACGCCAGTGGCGCCGGACGATGCGGCGGCACGTGAGCAGGCATCAGGCGCACTTCGGCATCGAGCAACTCGGCGGCTTCCCAGGCGACGCTCAGGTGACCCAGGTGCACCGGATCGAACGTGCCACCAAACAAGGCCAGGGGTTTCATGCGAGTGCGTGGGCAGCCCGGGGTTCGGCAATCGCAGCGATCAGGCGCTCGGCCTCGAGCCACGGCTCGCCAGCTTCACGACCCTTGGCGATGCGATCGATGCGCGCGGCTCGTGCGAGACACTGCAGCCAGTGTTCGCGCGGTGCCCGGCGAAGCGCCTTGCGGAACAGCTGCTCGCGCGCTGGCCACAGGCGTTCCGCGCGGGCCTGCGCCGCGAAGTCGCGTGCGTTGGCAAGGCGCAGCGCCAGCTGGAGCTGATTGACCAGCCAGCCCATCAGCGCAATGAGTTCATCACCTTCCGCGCGCAGGCCGGCAAGGATATGCAGCGCACGCCCACCGTCACCGGCAAACGCGGCATCGGTAAGCTTGAAAGCGTCGTAGCGCGCGCTGTCGGCGACGAGATGTTCCATCTCGCCCGCTTCGATGCGCGTGTTCTGGTTGCCGCGAAGAACGACCAGCTTGTCGATCTCCTGCGCCGCGGCCAGCAGGTTGCCTTCCACGCGCTCGGCCAGCAGCGCGACCGCATCCTGCGAGGCCTGGAGGCCACGCGACGTCAGGCGCGCACCGACCCACGCCAGCCACTCGTGCGGCTTGGGCGCATGGAACACCACCATGGCGCCCGCGCTGTCGAGGTTCTTCGTCCAGGCGCCTTCGTGCTTGTTGCTCCAGTCGGTCGCCGTGATCAGCAAGGTCACATCGGGCGGCGGATTGGCGCAAAACTCATTGATGGCCTTCGCGCCTTCGACACCGGGGCGTCCGGTCGGCAAGCGCAGGTCGAGCAAGCGTCGCGTGGCGAACAGGGACATGCCCGCCGCCGAACGCGCCAGCTCATCCCAGTCGAAGTGGTTGCCCACGTCGAGGACGTCGCGCTCGGTATAGCCAAGCCGCCGCGCCTGCGCGCGCAAAGCGTCAGCCGCCTCCAGCACCAGCAACTCTTCGCCTGCCAGCAGATACACCGGCTGCAGGCTGTCGCCCGCGAGCGACTTTTGCCATTGCGGAGGCGTCAGCGGCATCAGTGCGCCGCGCTGGCCGATGTGGCCGGAGCCGGTGCCGGTGCCGCCAGGGTGCCACCGTGCTTCTGTGCGGCCTGCAGACGGAACAGGATGGCCTGCACCATATCGTCATTGAGGCTGCGCTGGATTTCCTCCACCTGCGCGGTCGTACCGACGGTGTTGTAAGCGTCGTAGCTGAAATCGCGCGACATGTTGACCGTCTGCGGCGGGACCACCGGGTGGCCGGCGCCGTCGTTCACGGCGAACTGCACCTGGTAATGCACGGTGTATTCCGTCACGCGCGCCGCGCCGCTGACCGTCAGCGTATCGGTACTGAAGCGCGCCACCGGAATGTTCACCTCGGCGATATCGGGACCGGGCTTCTCTTCCAGCGTGGAGCCGGAAGCTTCCAGCGCGCGGGCCAGGTTGCGCTGAAGGTCGCCACCGCCGGCAACCGTGAGGTGCACCCGCTTCATCGAATCAGGGAGGGCGGCGCTCTGCCGCAAATGAAAACCGCACGCCGAAAGCGCGAGGGCAGCAACCAGCACCAGCGAAGTCCTGAACATGCGGCTCATGAATGTCATCCTGCGACGATGTTGACGATCTTGCCCGGAACCACGATCACCTTACGCACAGTCTGGCCTTCAAGGAAGGTCTTGACGTTCGGCTGTGCCAGCGCGAGCGCCTCGGCCTCTTCCTTCGACGCACCGGCCGCCACCTCGATGGTAGCGCGCAGCTTGCCGTTGACCTGAACCGCCAGGGTCAGCGAATCGCGCACCAGCGCGGCGCTGTCCACCTGCGGCCAGGGCTGATCTTCCAGCACCGACTCGCCATGGCCCAGCACCTGCCACAGCGTGTGGCTGACGTGCGGCACGACCGGGTTGAGCAGCAGCACCATCACTTCCAGCGCCTCATGGCGCACGGCGCGGCCCTGCTCACTCACGTCGTTGAACTTGCCCAGCGCGTTCAGCAGTTCCATCAGCGCGGCGATAGCGGTGTTGAAGGAGTGGCGGCGACCGAAGTCGTCACCCACCTTCTGGATGGTTTCGTGCACGTGGCGACGCAGGGCCTTCTGGCCAGCGTCAAGCGCGGACGGATCGACCACGGCGTGGTCGGGACCGGCCGCATGCGTGGTGACTTCGCGCCAGAAGCGACGCAGGAAGCGCGCCATGCCTTCGACGCCCGCCTCGCTCCATTCCAGCGACTGTTCCGGCGGCGCGGCGAACATGGAGAACAGGCGCACCGTGTCGGCGCCGTACTTCTCCACCATCGCCTGCGGATCGATGCCGTTGTTCTTGGACTTGGACATCTTTTCGATGCCGCCGATCTTCACCGGCTTGCCATCGCTCTTGAGCAAGGCACCGACCACGCGCGCCTTTTCGTCGCGCTGGATTTCCACGTCGGCGGGATTGATCCAGTCCTTCGAGCCGTCTGCGTTGTCGCGATAGAACGTCTCGGCGATCACCATGCCCTGGCACAGCAGGTTGGTGGCCGGCTCGTCGGCGTTGACCAGGCCCGCGTCGCGCAGGAGCTTGTGATAGAAGCGGAAGTACAGCAGGTGCAGAATCGCGTGCTCGATACCACCGATGTACTGGTCCACCGGCAGCCAGTAGTTGGCGCGCTCGTCGACCTGGCCGCTGGCGCCCGGGCTGGTGTAACGCGCGTAGTACCAGCTCGATTCCATGAAGGTATCGAAGGTGTCGGTTTCACGCTCGGCCGCGCCACCGCACTGCGGGCAGGTGGTTTTGCGCCATTCCGGATCGGCCTTGATCGGCGACTGCACGCCGGAGAAGGCCACGTCTTCGGGCAACACCACCGGCAGCTGGTCTTCCGGCACCGGCACGGCGTCGCACTTGGGACAATAAATGACGGGGATCGGGCAGCCCCAGTAGCGCTGGCGGCTCACGCCCCAGTCGCGCAGTCGCCAGTTCACGCGACGCACGCCCTTGTCTTCGCGCTCGAAGCGCGCGGCCATGGCTTCGAAAGCCTGGCCGTAATCCATGCCGTCGAATTCGCCGGAGTTCACCAGGTAGCCGCGCTCGGTGAACGCGCTGTCTTCCTGGATGCTGCGCTCGAATGCTTCGATCAGCTGCACCGCCGCCGACGTTTCGTAGGCATCGACGCTACCGCCTTCGAACGCGGCGCGGATCGGATCGGCGCCCACTCCCTTCGACAGGTCATGCTGGATTTCCGCGACCGCATCGAGCACGGCCCGATCGACCACCACCAGCTTGATCGGCAGGTTGTAGGCCTTGGCGAATTCCCAGTCGCGCTGGTCGTGGCCCGGAACGGCCATGACGGCGCCGGTGCCATAACCCCACAGCACGAAGTTCGCGACGAACACTGGAATCGGCTCGCCGGTAAGCGGATGGATGGCCTTCAGGCCCGTATCCATGCCGCGCTTTTCCTGCGTCTCCAGCTCGGCCTCGGACACGCCGCCGTGCTTGAGCTCTTCCAGGAAGGTGGCAAGTCGCGCGTTGTCCTGCGCAGCCTTGATCGCCAGCGGATGTTCGCCGGCGATCGATACGAAGGTGACGCCCATCAGGGTGTCGGGACGCGTCGTGAACACCGTCAGCGGCTCAGCCTCGCCTTCCACCGCGAAATGGATTTCCAGGCCTTCCGAGCGACCGATCCAGTTGCGTTGCATGGTCTTGACCGCATCGGGCCAGCCCGGAAGCGTGTCCAGGCCGTCCAGCAGTTCCTGCGCGTAATCGGTGATCTTGAGGAACCACTGCGGGATCTCGCGCTTCTCGACCAGGGCACCGGAGCGCCAGCCGCGGCCGTCGATGACCTGCTCGTTGGCAAGTACGGTGTGATCGACCGGATCCCAGTTGACCACCGCGTTCTTGCGGTAGGCCATGCCCTTCTTCATCAGGCGGGTGAACATCAGCTGTTCCCACCGGTAGTAATCCGGTCGGCAGGTAGCGAATTCACGCGTCCAGTCGTAGGCGAAACCCATGCGCTGGAGCTGGCCGCGCATGTGCTCGATGTTCTTGTAGGTCCACTTGGCCGGCGCGGTGTTGTTCTTGATGGCCGCGTTTTCAGCCGGCAGGCCGAAAGCGTCCCAGCCCATGGGCTGCAGGACGTTCTTGCCGTTCATGCGCTGGAAGCGGCTGATCACGTCGCCGATGGTGTAGTTGCGCACGTGGCCCATGTGCAGGGCGCCCGAGGGATACGGCAGCATCGAGAGGCAGTAGAACTTCGGACGCGTGGCGTCCTCCTTCACCTCGTACGCGCGGTGGTCGCGCCAGTACTGCTGCGCAGCGGTTTCCACCGTCTGCGGCTGGTAGGCCTGTTCATTGGCCTGGTCGGGGTTGCCCTGCTCTTGAATGTCCTGCATGTGTCCGGCGCCATGTCTTGTTCTGACAGCTCAAACCGGCGTCCACCGGCGGCTGTGGGTGAACGATGCAGACTAGCAGAACCGGGCCTTTTCTTGGGTCGAAAAGGCCCCGGTCCGGTTAACTGGCGGGACAGGACGCGGACTGGCCCGCAGCCAGGGGCACGGCCGCCGTGGCGATCTGCGTCGCCAGCTCGGCCAGGGCACGCTGATGCCCCTGGACCACGGATTCATACGTGGTGCCGACGTTCTGCTGGATCCGGCTGGTGCAGGCAATCACGCCGTCACCCTTGAGCATGCGCACGCTCCAGGCCGCGTCGATCATGGCGTAGCTGCCCGGCACCGAGTCGAAACGCCGCAGGTCCACCTTGATCCGCGCGACCGGCTTGCCCGTCGACGCCAGGCCCGTCACGTCCTGGCTGTGCAGCTGGGCGGCCAGGTCGGCCGACAAGGCGTTACGCACCTCGTCGCCCAGCGGCGCGATCCAGCGCTCGCCATCGAGCACCGCCACGCCCTGCCCGCCTTGGCGCACGACCAGCGACGGCTGGTCGGCCTGGGCCGGCACGCCGACCGGCAGCAGCTCGAACTGGAACGACGCGGGCGTGGCGGGTATGGCCGCACCGGTGGCCGTGGCCACTTCGCCGCCCACCGGCGGGACCAGCGTGTAGTAGCGCACCGGTGCCGAACCGCCGCAGGCACACAGCCCGATCACGGTACCCAGGGCCAGGATACGGATTCCCTTGTGGATCATGGCTTGCTCCCTTGGTTCTTGGCGGCGGGCGGCTGGCTGGCGGCAGGCGCCTCCAGCGGCACCGGATCGGCCTTGCGACCGCGCAGCAGCGCATCCGGGTGGCTGCCCAGGTAATCGGTCAACACGCGCAGCGAACGGGCGGCGCGCTGCATTTCCTGCAGGCTGCCGCCGAGGTTCTGCTGCAGCGGCGAATCCGGCGACAGCGCCGTGTTCGCATTGCCCAGCGTCTCCTGCGCACCCTTGAGCGTGGTCTTCACCTCCGGCAGCACGTCGCCGTTGACCTTCTTCAGGGTCGTATGCAGTTCCGCCAGGGTCTGGTCGAGGTTGCGGCCGATGCTGTCGAACGGGATCTTCTGGATCTTGTCGACAATTTCGGCCATCTGTTCCTGCAACTTGTCGAAGCTGCCCGGCACCGTCGGGATTTCCAGCGGCTTGGCCGTCGGGTCGTACGCCACCTTCGGCGCCTTGGGCAGGAAGTCCAGCGCGATATAGAGCTGGCCGGTGAGCAGGTTGCCCGACCGCGCCTGTGCGCGCAGGCCGTGCTCGACCAGCTTGCCCATCATCTGCGACAGCTCGGCGTCATCACCGCGCGCTTTGGCCAGCGCGACCAGCTTGTCATGCGCCTTGCCCAGTCGCTGCGGATAAACCACAGCGCCCACGACCACCGGGAACGTCTGTTTCTTCTCGTCAAAGTCGAGGTTCACCGACACCACGCGGCCGAACGGAATACCCAGGAACTCCACCGGTGCATCGACCTTCAGCCCGCGCAGCGACTGATCGAAGCGCATGCGGATGTACTTCGGCTCGCCATCCGGCGGCGCCATCGCCGTGGCCTGGTCGCCGAACAGGCGGAACTCGGCATTTTCCCTGGCCGGCGTCTCGTCATGCGGCCCCATGGGCGACTGGAACGCAACGCCACCGGCCAGCACGGTGGCCAGCGACTGGGTATTGAGCTTCACGCCATCGGCACCCACCGACACGTCCACGCCACTGGCATTCCAGAAGCGCGTGGCGTTGGAAACGAACTGGTCATTCGGGCCGTCGACGAAGATCTGCAGGGACACGCCCTTGCCGTCCTTGTCCAACTGATAGGTCACCACACGACCCACCTGGATTCGGCGGTAGTACACCGGCGAGCCGATATCGAGCGAGCCCAGGTCGTCGGTGTGCAGCATGAAGCTCTTGCCGGGCGCGCCGTGCGTCACGGCGGGCGGGTTTTCCAGGCCGGTGAAGTCGCTGCGGCTTTCCTTCGACTCGCCCACATCGGCGCCGATGAAAGCGCCCGACAGCAAGGTATCGATGCCGGACACGCCACCCAGGCCAATGCGCGGACGCACCACCCAGAAGCGCGTATCGGCCGTCGCGAACCCTTCGGCACTCTTCTCCAGCGACACCTTGGCCACCACGTGGCTGCGGTCTTCGCTCAGGCGCACGGCGTTGACGCGGCCGATCACCACGTTCTTGTACTTCACCGGCGTCTTGCCCGGATCCAGGCCTTCAGCGCTCTGGAAGCTGATGGAGATGGTGGGGCCGGCCTGCATCCAGGCGTGGATCACCAACGACAGGCCCACGAGGGCCGCCACGATCGGCACCAGCCACACCAGCGACGCGTTGACGCGCGGCTTGTGGACTACCGGCTCCGGTAGATCGCTGTTCCCTGGCTTCACTTCATCGGTCATCGGATTCCCTGCCATCCCAGATCAACCGGGGGTCAAAACTCATGGAGGCGAACATGGTCAGCACCACGGTCAGCCCGAAGAAAATCACGCCCGGCAACGGCTCCACCCGGCTGAGCAGGCCGAACTGCACCAGCGCGGTGAGCAGGGCCACGACGAAAACATCCAGCATCGACCAGTAACCGATCAACTCCACCAGACGATACAGCTTGGACCGCTGCTGCCGTGCCCAGGTGCTGCTGCGGTGCGAACTCCACAACAACGTCACCAGCGCGAAAAACTTGAGCATCGGCACCATGATGCTCGCAGTGAACACGATGATCGCCAGGTCCGGGGATCCCTTGACCCAAAGCTCGACCACGCCACTGAGAATCGTGTTGTCGTCCACGTCGCCCAAGCTCACGGTGCGCATGATCGGCAGCACGTTGGCCGGGATGTAAAGCACAAAAGCGGCAATCAGCAGGGCCCAGGTGCGCGAGTAGCTCGCCGCCTTACGGTAGTGCAGCGCACTGTGACAGCGAGGGCAATGCGCGCCATCCACGCCGATGTCCTTGCACACCAGCCCGCAGACATGGCATCCGATCACCCCCAGTTCACTGGCGCGCGGCAAGACGTCGCTCATGCGGACTGCTCCTCGGTGGCATCCCACAGGCGTCGCGTGTCAATGCCGGCAAAAATCGTGATCAGGAGCGTCAGCGCCCCGTAGGCAAAGATGCCCGGGTCGGGGATCACGTCGAAATAGGTATGCGCCTTGACGATCGCCACCAGCGCGCCGAGCACGAACACCTCGCTCATCGTCCAGGGCCCGACGCGGTAAAGTGTCACCATCGCCCACCGGAACCCGGGCGCCCGCTTGCCGTTGCGCGCAAAGAAAAGCACCCAGCCCAGCAACATCATCTTGCACATCGGAAAGAAGAACAGCGTCGCGGCCGTGAGCACGGCAACGACCTGCGCATCTTGGTGCCACATCATCACGATCATGCCCCACAGCGTGGTACTGATCAGCTGGCCATTGAACCCGAGGGTGACGATGGGCCAGATATTGGCCTGGATGAAGACGACCATGGCGGTAACCACCAGCGCAAACATCGCGCCCGGACCCAGCCGATGGTAGCGATCGAGTACCGCCGCACAGCGCACGCAGCGCGCAACCTCACCGCAACCGAGCTCGCGGCGGCGATAGACCGTATCGCAGTGCTCACAGATCAGCAGTGGCGGGGACGTTTCCATGCGGGTCGTGCCTGGTTCCTGGCTCGTCATCCGGCGGATTCTCGCAAATCTTCCGCGGCGGCGCTGAACCGACCCACACCGTCCCTGGCCCGGGCCGACGTGCACCCGCGTATTTCGGACAACCCCGAGGCGGGTGGCGCCCCTTGATATGCTTGCCGATGCCCTGATCTGAAACCGATTCGCTTCCCCGGAGTTACCCGTGACCGCAGCCACCACCGACCATGTCTTCGACGTCAACGAAAGCAACTTCGAAGCCGAGGTGCTGCAAGCCTCGCTGACCACCCCGATCCTGGTCGACTTCTGGGCCGAATGGTGCGGCCCCTGCAAAACCCTGGGTCCCATGCTGGAAAAGCTGGCCGCCGAATTCAACGGCGCCTTCCGCATGGCCAAGATCGATGTCGACAAGAACCAGCAACTGGCCGCCATGTTCGGCATCCGCAGCATCCCGACCGTGGTGCTGGTAAAGGACGGCCAGATCGCCGACGGTTTTGCCGGCGCCCTGCCCGAGGGCCAGCTACGCGAATTCCTACTTCGCCATGTGCAGCCGGGTGAAGGTGGTGCGGCAGTCGAAGAAGCCCCGGTTGTGGTGGAGACGCCCGAGGAGGCGATCAACCGCATCCAGCAGCAGATCGCCGCCGAACCGGACCAGCCCGAACTCAAGCTGGACCTTGCCCTGGCCCTGATGCAGGCCGGCCAGGCCGATGCAGCCGAAGCCGAGCTCACCAGCCTGCCAGCCAATCTCGCCACCGATGCCCGCGCGATTCGCCTGCGCAGCCAGCTCGACCTGGCCCGCGCGCTGGTGGGCGCGCCCTCACTGGGCGATCTCCAGCAGCGCATCCAGGCCGACGGCGCCGATTGGGAAGCACGCGACCTGCTGGGTGTGCGCCTCCTCCTCGAAGGCGACGCCCCGGCCGGCCTCGACCAGTTCCTGGCCATCCTGGAGCGCGCCCGCGACTGGAACGACGGCGCCGCCCGCAAACGGCTGCTGGCAGCCTTCAATACCCTGGACGACGCGGACATGGTCGGTCGCTACCGCCGTCGGATGGCCTCGCTGCTGTTCTGAAGCTCGCGACGCGTTTCAAACGAAAGGCCCCTGCCCGGGGCCTTTTTCGTAACCGGCCTTATCCATACGCTAACGTATGTTTCCGCTATGATGACCCGTCCACCCCTCCACCGCCCCCATTCCCCATGAGCCCCACCACCTTCCGCCGCCTGATGAACCTGTGGCCGCCGTTCCTGTTCAACAGCATCCGCGTCACGGACATGTCGGACGACTGGAGCGACTGCAAGGTGGTGCTTCGCCTTCGTCCATGGAACCGCAATTACGTTCGCAGTCAGTTCGGCGGCAACCTCTTCGCGATGACCGATCCGTTCTGGATGCTGCTGGTGATGCACCAGCTGGGCAAGGATTACTACGTTTGGGACAAGGCCGGCGCCATCGAATTCGTAGCGCCGGGCAAGGAGGACGTTTACGCGCACTTCAAGCTGGAACCGGCGGTGATCGATGAGTTGCGTGCGGCCGCCGCGAACGGCGAGAAGGTACTGCGCTGGTTCGACACCGACATCACCACGGCCAGCGGCCAGGTGGTTGCCAAAGTACGCAAGCAGATCTATGTGCGGCTCAAGCCGAAGGCCCGCGAAGCTGCCGCATCGGCGGCCTGAATCTACGGCTGCTGGAAGCGCTTCACTTCGTCCAGCATGGCCTCGGCCTGCATGACGCTGCGACCGACGAAGTTCTTTTCCAGCCACCGACGCTTGCCGGCAAATCGCAGCACGCCGTAGGTGCCCCAGGTCAAGGCCAGACTGATGCCGGCGGCCATCGCCATGATGCCCACCAACTGCGGGGCCATGACCAGCACGTCCGGACCCATGCCATCCGACTCGACGCCCCACTGGAACCACATCAGCAGGAGCGGGATCCAGATAACCGCACCGAGCGTCGAAAAGACCGGCGCCTCGACCTTGACCCGCCAGCGTCGCACACTGGCCAGCCGCTGCTGGATTTCGAGGACGGGTGCTGAGTAATCGATGCCGTGCAGCAACGAGATCAGGCGACCGGTAAACGCCATGACCAGGATACCGAAGGCCTGCACGGACACCCCGCAGATGACCCAATGCAAGGTATCGCGGTGGCTCGTCCAGAACGCCACGCCCAGCAACAGGAAGGCGATGCCCAGCACCATCTGCGCTGCCATGCCCCACACCAGCGGGCGCAATCCCCGTCGCATCCGGTCGAACTTGCCGTCGCGATAGATCTGCCAGTTCAATGCCTGCTGGTCGGCCAGGCGGCGATCGAGCGCCTGCCAGGCCTGCTTCATGTCATCCAGTTCCATCGTCATGCCTCCGTCGCCGCCATCTGGCTGCGCAGCTTTTGTTTGATGCGACCGATCTTGGTCGCGACATTGGTTTCGCTGATGCCGAGCACGTCCGCCATCTCCGCATAACTGCGGTCTTCGAGGTAAAGCAGGATCAGCGCGCGATTGAGCGGATCGAGTTCTTCGATGAAGGCGTAGAGCGCCACAAGCCGCTCATCCTGTTCCGGTGCAGCATCGCCACCGATGGTTTCCAGGTGATGCACGTCCAGCGGCTCGAAACGTGAATCGTCACGTGAGGCCACCCTCCGCACCTGCGAAATGGCCACATTCAGGGCAATGCGATACAGCCACGTCGAAAACTTCGCCCGCGCCGGATCGAAGGCCGGGAAGGCGCGCCACAACTGCACGCAGATTTCCTGCTCCAGGTCGCGCCGATCCTCGCTGCCGCGGGCATAGACACTGGCGACCTTGGCGATCAGGCGTCGATGCTCGCGTAGCAGTGGTTCGAAATGCTGCTGGTGGTTCCGTTCGATCATGGTCGTGGCATTCCCCTTCCTTCTACCCATGATTCGCCAGGCCGTTGGAAAAATCACACCCGCCGGCGAAAGGGCCGAACGTCACGGCCAGACGGCCAGCCGGTGCGCCTACAATGGCCGCTTCCCCTGCTGGACGACTGCCCCATGAAGCGCCTGCGCATCAAACGCTATCTCATCACCGGCCTGCTGACCTTTATTCCCTTGTGGGTAACCTGGGTGGTCTTCAAGTTCGTGCTGGGCATGCTCGCGGGCATCGGCGCGCCCCTGGTGGGCGCGGTCGTGGGCGCGGCCACGCAAGTGTCTCCAGGCCTGGGCAGCACGCTCAACCGCGCCTGGATCCTGTTCGTGCTGGCGCTGGTGCTTACCCTGGTTACGCTCTATTTCCTGGGCTGGCTGGCCAATCGCGTCATCGGCCAGCGCCTGTTGCATGCTTTCGACAGCCTGCTCGCGCGCATTCCACTGGTACAGACGATCTACGGCGGCACCAAGAAGCTGATGGCTGTCCTGCAGCAGAAGCCTTCGGGACTGCAGCGCGTCGTGCTGATCGATTTCCCGCGCAAGGGCATGAAAGTGGTCGGCTTCGTCACGCGCGTCATGATCGAGGAAGGCACGGGCCGTGAAATGGCGGCCGTCTATATCCCGACGACGCCCAATCCCACCGGCGGCTATCTCGAAGTCGTGCCCGTCGACGAACTCACACCCACCGACTGGACCATGGACCAGGCGATGGCCTTCATCATTTCCGGTGGCGCCGTGGCCCCCGATACCCTGCCCGCGCCGGTCAACGCATCGCGCGACGACAACAAGGAAACCGCATGATCGCTCGCCATTTGCTGTTCACCGCCCTGCTGGGCGCCATGGCCATGTCCGCGCATGCGGGGGAATGGACCACGCCCGCCGAAGCAGCAAAGTTCAAGACCACGCCCAGCTACGCCGATACCGTCGCCTATCTGCAAAAGCTCGCCGCCGCCGCACCCGGCAAGATCAAGGTCGAGACCTACGGTACGTCGCCGGAGGGTCGCCCCATGACCGTGGTGATCGCCAGCGCGCAAGGACTGTTTACGCCTGAAGCGGCACGCCAGGCCGGCAAGCCGATCGTGCTGGTGCAGGCGGGCATCCATCCCGGCGAGATCGAAGGCAAGGACGCCGGGCTGATGCTGCTGCGCGACTGGGCCATCACTGGCAAGCTGCCGCACATGCTCGACAACGTCGTGCTGGTGTTCATCCCGGTCTTCAGCGTCGACGGGCATGAGAATTCGAGCCCCTATCACCGCATCAATCAGAACGGCCCGGACAGCATGGGCTTCCGCGGCCAGTCGCAGTACCTCAATCTCAACCGCGACTACGTCAAGGCCGATGCACCGGAAATGCACAGCTGGCTCAAGCTGTGGCAGCGCTGGGTGCCGGACCTTTTCATGGACATCCATACGACGGATGGCTCGGATTACCAGTACGACCTCACCTGGTATACCGAAGACGCGCACAAACTCGATCCGGGCGTGGCCAAGTGGCAGCAGTCGCTGCTGAAAGATCGCGTGCTGCCCGCATTCGACAAGCGTGGCCACATGCAGTCGGAATATCTGGAACTCAAAGACGGTCGTGATCCAACCAAGGGCATTGAGAACTTCGGCTCCGGCCCGCGTTTCTCCACCGGCTACGTCGCGCTGCAGAATCGCCCGGCCCTGCTGGTCGAAACGCACATGCTGAAGTCGTACGCCGTGCGCGTGCGCGCGACGTATGACATCGTCGACCTGATGCTCGAGAACGCCGGTGCCGAAGCGGCCGAATTGCTGTCGACCAATCGTGCGGCCGATGCGGCTGTCGTAGCACGCGCGAACCAGGCAAGCACCAGCGTGCCAGTGACGTTCAAGCAAGATCCGGCGTCGACGCCGTACGTCTTCAAGAGTTTCGAATACACCGTCACGCCCAGCGATATCTCCGGTATGGGCTGGATCAAGTACGACCCGCGCAAGCCCAGGTCGTACACGATTCCGAACTGGAATGGCCTGCTGCCGGACGTCGCGGTGACACCGCCGGTCGCCTATGCGATCCCCGTGCAATGGACCGACGTGATCGACAAGCTCGACGCGCACGGCATCCAGTACATGCGCCTGTCGCACCCGGTGAAGGTCAAGGCCGGCGCCTATCAGCTCGATAACCCGAAGTGGGCCGACAAGCCCTTCGAAAGCCACCTGATGCTGCGCAGCTTCAACCAGCAGGAAGTGACGCGCGACGTGGAGCTGCCGGCCGGCTCGGTGATCGTGCCGATGAACCAGCGCGAAGCCAATGTCGCCATCAATCTGCTCGAACCGCAGGCCCCGGACTCGCTGCTGCGCTGGGGTTTCCTCAACGCGATCTTCGAACCGAAGGAATACGGCGAGTCGCGCGTGGTGGAAAAACTCGCACGCGACATGATCGCGAAGAACCCGGCACTGAAGGCGGAGTTCGACAAGAAGGTGGCCGAAGACAAGAAGTTCGCCGACAGCCCGAATGCGCGTCTGCAGTTCTTCTTCGAACGCTCGCCGTGGTACAGCGCACAGAACGTGGGTGCGTATCCCGTGTTGAAACTGGATGCGGCCTCGCTCCAGGACGTGTCGAAGTAAGCGTCGCTGATCCTTCTCCCCGGCCATGGGGAGAGGGATCAGGCCATAAGCTTCGCCACCACCGGGGCCAGCAATACATTCAAGATCCCCGAGAGCACCATCGCCAGGCTCGACACCGCGCCCTCTTCCGCGCCGATGCCATAGGCCTTCGCCGTACCCGCGCCATGCGCGCCGACGCCAAACAAGGCACCGCGCGCGAGCGCCGAACGTAACGGCAGATACTTCAGCAGTAACTCGCCCAAAGCGATGCCGGCCACGCCAGTGATCACCACAAACAAAGCCGTCAGTTCCGGTACGCCACCGATATCGGACGACACCACCATCGCCAGTGGCGTCGTGATCGAGCGCGGCACCAGGCTGCGCCGTACCTCATCGTCGAGACCGAGCGCCGATGCCAATGCCCATGCGCTGCCCATCGCCACCGTGCTGCCACCGACGACACCCAACGCCAGTGCCAGCCAGTGCTCGCGAATCACATGGCGATAGCGCCAGATCGGCAAGGCAAACGCCACCGTAGCGGGACCGAGCATCAGCACCAGCCAGTGCGTGTCGCGGATGTAGGCCGGATAGTTCATCCCGAAAATCACGCCCAGCAAGGCCAGCCACACCGGCACCGTCAACAGGGGTGATGTCCACCAGCGAGGATGACGCCGATAGACGGGCTTGAGTGCGTAGTAGCCGGCCAGGGTGGCGACCAGCCAGGCGAGTGACACGAATTCAGCGCGCACGATGCTGCTTCCAGCGGAAGGCCAGATCGACCAGCCCCGCCGTCGTCGCCATCACCATCACGGTTCCCAGCACGATGGCCACCACGATGCGCAAACCTTCACTGCGCAAGAGCGGCAGGTGTTCCCAGACGGCCATGACGGCGGGAATGAAGAACAGCAGCATGTCGGCGAGCAACCAGTCCGCGCCACGACGCAAGCTTGTTTCGGGGACGACACGCATGGCCAACAGCGCAAGGACCAGTGCCAGGGCACCGACGCTGCCCGGTATGGGCAGATGAAGCGCGCGCACCACCGTGTCACAGGCGAACCAGACCATGGCCAGCAGGGCAACCTGGACGATCAAGGCCACCATCGGGCGACGCCGGGATAACAGGCGCATACGGGCATGCAGGGAAGTCATGGATGCAGGCTAGTCCCGCGGGAACTATGATGGAAATGAATTGTTTTCATCCATTTCATTCCCAACTGGAATAGCCATGGACTTGCGATCGCTCCGCTATTTCCTCGAGGTAGTCCGGCATGGGGGCTTCGCTCGCGCCAGCGCGCACGCCCACGCCAGTCAGCCCACGCTGAGCAAGGCGGTCGCCCAGCTTGAGGATGATCTGGGCGCCCAGCTGATGGAACGTGATCGGCAGGGCGTACGGCTGACCGCAGCCGGCGAAGTCGTGCAGCGCCATGCCGTGATCATGCTGGCAGAGGCCGCGCGCTTGCGCGACGAACTGGATGCGCTCAAGGGCCTTCGTCGTGGCGAGTTGCGACTGGGCCTGCCACCGCTCGGCAGCAGCGTGCTTTTCGCACCCCTGCTCGCACGTTATCGCCAGTTACACCCACAGATTGATATCCGTCTGATGGAGCACGGCAGCCGGCGGCTGGAGCAAGCCGTGCTGGCCGGCGAGCTGGATGTCGCCGCCACACTGGAGCCCGTAGGCAATGGACTGGATTTCCAGTCCGTGCGCGACGAACCGATGGTCGCACTCCTGCCCGCGACCCATCCCCGAGCAACCGCCCGGCGATTCCGCCTGGAGTGGCTGGCCGAGCTGCCGCTGATCTTTTACGAGGAAGGATTCGCCCTCAATCGCTTGATCCGCGATGTACTCGCCCGAAAGAACATCGTGCCCCACGAGGCCGTACGCAGCGCGCAGCTGGACTTCATCCTGGCACTGGTGTCGGCCGGCAGCGGCGTCGCGCTCGTGCCGCAACTCACGCTCGCGCAACGCACGCTGGAGGGCATCGCCGCCATTCCTTTAGCAGGCAAGGACTTGCGCTGGAAGATGGTGCTGGCATGGTCGCGCGGCCGCGTACCCTCCCCGGCCGCCCGCGCCTGGCTGGACCTGGTTGCGCAAACCCACCCTGACCTTTGACACTGTTTGCACGCATGACCTTTGACCTACGTTCAAAAGTCATGACTGTGATCTGTGTCCCACCGGCCTGCCGGCGACACCCGTCATGCAGCAATGACCCGCCCACACAGGGCGCCATACCAACGAGGGAACCCATGTCCAAGCCGTACCTGAAGCCGCTCGCCATTGCGGTGAGCCTGGCCCTGACGCTGACCGCCTGCGGGAAGCAGGAATCGAACGAACAGGCCGCTGCGCCGGCCCCGGCCAGCACCGCTCCGGCCGCTGCTGCCGCCCCCGCCAAGAAGAGCCCGTTCGACGTCAGTGAGCTGGACGCCAGCATCAATGCCTGTACGGACTTCAACGGCTTCGTCAACAGCAAGTGGGTTGCCGCCAACCCGATTCCGGAAGATCGCACCCGCTGGGGCGCCTTCGACCAGCTGGCCGAGAACAGCCTGAACACCCAGCACGACATCGTCGACGCTGCCGCCAAGGGCGCCGCCCAGGCCCAGGCCGGTTCGATCGAGCAGAAGATCGGCCAGTTCTACGCTTCGGGCATGAACGAAGACGCCATCGAAAAGGCCGGCTTCGATCCGATCAAGCCGAAGCTCGACGCGATCGCCGCGCTGAAGAACGGCGCCGACGTGGCCGCCTACATCACCAAGAGCTACGCCGAAGGCGACGGCCAGGTGTTCCAGTTCGGTTCGGGCGCTGACTTCAAGCACGCCGAAATCCAGATCGGTTACGCCAACGAATCCGGCCTGGGCCTGCCCACCAAGGATTACTACTCCAGCGACAAGTACAAGGACATCCGCGACGCCTACGTGGCGCACATCGCCGCTGCCCTGCAGCTGACGGGCGTGTCCGAAGCCGACGCCAAGAAGCAGGCCGACGACGTCCTGAAGTTCGAAACGCAGCTGGCCGCCGCATCGCTGTCGCCGGTCGAAGGTCGCGATCCGAAGAACCAGTACCACTTCGTGTCCGTCAAGGAAGCCGACAAGGTCACGCCGCACTTCAACTGGGAGAAGTTCTTTGCCGCCCAGGGCGTGACCATCGACAAGGGCTTCTCGCTGTCGCAGCCGAAGTTCTTCGCCGAGTTCGACAAGCAGCTGGCCAAGGCTCCGATCGAGCAGTGGCAGGCCTACCTGCGCTACCACACCATCAGCGACGCTTCGAACTACCTGAGCAAGAACTTCCAGGACAACAAGTTCGACTTCTACGGCAAGACCCTCGCCGGCCAGCCGATGCAGAAGCCGCGCTGGAAGCGTGTGCTGGGCGCCGTCAACGGCGGCATGGGCGAAGCGCTCGGCCAGCTGTACGTGGCCAAGGTGTTCAAGCCCGAAGCCAAGGAACGCGCGCAGGAACTGGTCGACAACGTGCGCAACGCCCTCAAGGCGCGCATCGAGAAGCTCGACTGGATGAGCGACGTCACCAAGGAAAAGGCTGTCGCCAAGTGGAACACCTTCCTGCCGAAGATCGGCTACCCGGAAAAGTGGCGTGACTGGTCCGGCCTGAACGTCGGCGACAGCTTCTACGCCAACGCCGAAGCCGCGTCGAAGTTCAACTATGACTACGACATCGCCAAGATCGGCAAGCCGACCGACCGCAAGGAATGGGGCATGACCCCGCAGACGGTCAACGCTTATTACAACCCGACCGACAACACCATCAACTTCCCGGCCGCCATCCTGCAGCCGCCGTTCTTCGACGCCGATGCCGACGACGCCATCAACTATGGCGGTATCGGTGCCGTGATCGGCCACGAAGCCAGCCATGGCTTCGATGACGAAGGCAGCCAGTTCGATGGCGCCGGCAACAACGAGAACTGGTGGACCAAGGACGATCGCACCAAGTTCGACGCCCGCACCGCCAAGCTCGTCGCTCAGTTCAACGAGTACGCGCCGATCCAGGACAAGCCGGACCTGCACGTCAACGGCCAGCTGACCCTGGGCGAGAACATCGCCGACCTGGGCGGCCTGAACGTGGCCTACGACGCGCTGCAGACCGCGCTGTCGAAGAACCCGGGCTCGAACGAAACCAAGACCGAAGGCTATACGCCGGACCAGCGCTTCTTCCTCAACTGGGCGCGCGTGTGGCGCGGCAGCGTGCGCGAGAAGCAGGCCATCCTGTACCTCAACACCGATCCGCACGCACCCGCTTCGCTGCGCGCCATCGGTGCGCCGTCGAACATGGAAGCCTTTGCTGCTGCGTTCCAGTGCAAGCCGGGCGACGCCATGGTTCGCGAAGGCGAGAAGCAGGTGAAGATCTGGTAAGACAGCACGTCTGGTGCTGATGAAGTCCAGAACGCCCCGCGAAAGCGGGGCGTTCTTTTTGAGGGCCCGGCCTGCTTACCACTTCCGACCGATGCCCCCTTCCCCGCGAACGTGTTGAACTTGCGAAGGCGGCGGGGATGGCCGGGGGGCCATTCGTCAGCGAGGAGCTTCAGCCTGGCTGTGCAGGCACCGCGACGCCTTGTTCTGGTGGAGGCCTGGACATGACGGGGAACGGACGCGAGTCAGCAGCGCAGACCCAAGCGGCACTGCTGGCCAAAGAACGCGTACTGCGCGATGCACGGCGAGACAAAGCGAACGTCGACAGGGATCTTCCCGCCGTGGGCCTTGCGCTCTCGGGTGGAGGCATTCGCAGCGCAACGTTCTGCATCGGCCTCATGCGCGCACTGGCCAAGAATGGCGTGTTCAAACGCGTCGACTACCTCTCCACGGTGTCCGGCGGCGGCTATGCCGGCTCCAGTGTCGGTCGTCTGTACGACAGCACCAGCGCCACGCCTGAAGCCGTCGAAGCCGGTGTAGCCAACGATCAGTCGCTCTGGCTCTGGTGGCTGCGCAACAACGGCCGCTACCTCACTCCCGCAGGCGCCGCGGACCTGATCGTCGCCACCGCAGGACAACTGCGCAGTTTCCTGGTGACGCAGTTCGAAGTGCTGGTCATGAGCATGGCGCTTTCGTGCCTGATCACCCTGCTCCACCTTGGACTGGGCAGCGCCCTGATCAAGGGACATCAGCTTGGTTTGCCCGGCAGCCCGTGGTGGTGGCTGATGGTGGTGCCGGCGGTTATCGCGCTCACCGCGGCGTACGCTTACTGGTTCCTCGGCAAGCAGCGCGGCGCAGGATTCGCGACCGCGTTACTGGCGCTCGGCGTGGGCGCTTACGCCTGGCACGTTTCTTCGTCGGCACAGGATGCCTTCAGCCAGGCCGTTGAGCTGGGCAAGACGCTGGATAACGAAGGCTCCGTGATGTTCATGGCCTGGCTCTCCGGCGTTCTCGGGCTGGGTTTCCTGCTGTCACCGCTTGGCTGGCTGATTGCCAAAGGCATGTCGCGAACCATCGGCGACGAGCGCTCGCGCGTCATGCTTACGCACACGCTGGCGCGGTGCCTTACCGTATTCCTCGCACTGGCGGCATTTGGCGCCCTGGACGCCGTCAGCTGGTACTTCAGCTTCCTGTTCACCAGTGTCCTCAACGGCCATATCAGTTCGCCCCTGGGCATTGGCATCGGCACCGTCTCGTTGCTGGTGGCCGGCGCGCGCGTGGTGCTTCCCTTGCTGCAGTCCAGGAGCAGCTGGGTCAAGCAACTGCCCGTGGCGCAAATAGCCAACATCGCCGGCATGGTGGTGGTCGTGCTCATCATGCTGATGTGGCTGACCCTGCTCCAGATGTTCGTCTTCTCCACGACCGATACGTTCCCCGGATCGCCGCTTCCCAATGCCTGGGGGCGGTGGGGTGGCGTCGCGGGTACCACGGTCCTGTTCCTGCTCTTCAACGGGTTCATCCTGAACCAGCTCAATCGCTCGTCGCTCCACCCGTTCTATCGATCGCGCCTGGCACGAACCTTCGTCTCGGTCGGCAACGACGAATCGCGCGTGGCGTCGCGCACTACCACCTCATGGCGCTTCCCGGGCTCGATCACCGACACACGCTCGCGCGAGAGCACGGCGGGCGTGAAGCAAGTGTCCGACCTGATCGACGGCGACGACACGTTGCTGGCCAACTACAAACCGCACGAATCCGGTGGCCCCATCCACCTGATCAATTGCTGCATCAACCAGACCGAAGATGATCGCACCGGCAACTACAACGCCGACCGCAAGGGCGTGAACCTGACGATCAGTGCCCTGGGCGCCGAGACGGGCACGCGCTTGCCCGCCGACATCACCAACCCTCACTGGCAGCAGTCAACGCTGGCCGAATGGGTGGCTATCTCCGGTGCCGCCGTGGGGTCGGGCATGGGATCGCTGACCAAGCCCGGCATGGCAGCCATGATCTTTCTCAGCGGCTTGCGCCTGGGTTATTGGCAACACGGATTGCTCAGTCGCTGGGGCAACATGGCACTGCCCTTTCAGAAATACCTCGCCATGTTCGACGAGATGTTTGCGCGCTTTCCAGGCCTGCAGGCATCGCGCTGGTACATCTCCGACGGCGGGCATTTCGACAACACGGGCGTGTACGCGCTACTCAAGCGCAAGCTTCCGTTGATCGTGCTGGCCGATTGCGGCGCCGATCCCGACTACATCTTTGCCGACGTCGAAAACCTCATTCGCAAGGCCCGCATCGATCACGACGCCACGATTGAGTTCATCACGCCGTCCAGCATCCGGCACCTTACCGGCACCTGGGCGCCATACCTGGGCACGCCCGATACGATCCAGCCCGGTAGCGGCAATGATTACCTGCTGCTCGCTCGCATCACCTACGACGACGCCACCACGGGTTGCCTGTTGATCGTCAAGCCGCGATGCAAGAAGCGCCTGCCGCTCGACGTTGCCGGTTACGCCGATCGCAACCCGACGTTTCCACAGCAAAGCACGGCCAATCAGTTCTTCAGCGAAGAGCAGTGGGAGAGCTACCAGCACCTCGGATCGACCCTTGGCAGCGTGATCGACGAGACGTTGCTGGCAAGCCTTCCGCAGTGGGTGGCGCAGGGCCGCGTGGCAGGTGCCAACTCGCAGGCGCTGTCGCCCGACAAGCCCAAACTCACGCGTGCACAGCGCATCGCGACCACCGTAGGCACGTCGCTGGGTATCGGCGCCATTCTCACCGGACTTCTCGCCGCGTGGCAGGTTTGGGACGGACGCAGCCAGGGCAACACGCAGGAGATGACGAGTTTTGGCGGTGAAGCGCGTGCACTGATGAGCGACCTCAACTCGGACTCCCGCAAGGCCAAGGGCTACGACCGCGAACTCGACGCACGCGTCAACCTGCTCACCAACATGGCCAACAACATGTCGGTCAGCGATGAGCAACGACGCGTACTCAGCGATATCGCTGCCATGTTGCAGGATCTTTGCCCCAGCAAGGACGAAGATCTGAAAGATTCATGCAGCGCAAACCTCGCAAGCCTGCAGGGCGCCGGTGCCACCGACATGCATTTTGAGCAGTCGCATGCGGATTACCGCGCGTTCGCGCTCAAGTCACCGCCAAAGATGCCGGCGACCGCCGTCACCCAGAGCCAGGACGCCGAGGAAGCCAGAAAGCTTGCGGCCCAGGACAAGCAGGCGCAGCAGTCGCTGGCCGCCGCCAAAGCCGTGGAGCAGGCGGCCAGGGAGAAGCTCGCCATGGTCGAACGCCATGCCGAAGTCCTCAGGCAAAGCCAGGCCGAGGCGCGCGCGCCGGCGTCGGTCGGGTACGTCGAAGCCGCAGGTTCGGCGCCGCCACCTCCGTCACCGCCGCCACCCCCGGTTGCCGCCGCTCCCGCGCCCGCGCCCGTTACCGCGGCCGCACCGGCTACCCCGTCAGCGCCTGACGTCGATACGGAGGCGGCCAGACGCGCCGTGGAGCAAGCCACGCGGGCCGTCGACATCGCCAGCAAGAAGGCGCAGGCCACCAGCGAGCTGGCGGAGACAGCGTCACAGAAGGCACACCGGACCGGGATCACGGCAGATGCGCGCGATGCCTTCAATGCGGCGATCACCGCGTGCAGCGGCTCCTCTCGCACCTACATCCTCTACACCCAGATCTATGACGAAGCACAGCGCGCCGATGCCGGTGCATTGATCCAGAATGTCAGCGCCATCGGCATCAGCACGCCGGGCATCGAGAACGTGACGGAAACCGCCAAGCGCAACGGCCGCACGGCGCCGGGGCGCTGGACGCAGGCGACCTTGCTCTACCGCGCAGGCAGCGCCGACTGCGCCAACAGGCTGGTCGACTATCTTGGCAAAGCCTACGACGGACTCGGCCCCTTCAAGGCTTATCCGATGCCCGCAAGAATGGGCGGCGCTGCGAACGTCATGGAGTTGTGGTTGCCGGCGAAGTCCACGAATCCCTCCCCCGCCAACTAGCGGGGGATCCGCTCACGCAGCGCGGCGCGCCTCGTAGGCCTTGAGGTGTGCGAAGGCCAACCGGAGCATCGTCAGGTCACCGGCATCCTTGCCGCGCGCAATCATGTCGCCGACGACGTGATCGGCTTCCACCGGGCTGCCCTGCTCCAGGTCGCGCATCATCGATGCGCTCAGCGAAGAACCCTGCTCGGTCAGTACACCCTTCGCACGCTCCATCACCACTTCACTCGGTGCGTGGCCGTTGGCCGAGGCCACCGCATACGCGTTATCCAGCATGCCCAGCGTTGCGTCCAGGCCACCGGGCGCGGCCATGATGTTGCCGACCGGCGCACGCATCAGGCAGGTGATCGCCGCGAGTGACGCCAGGAAAACCCACTTGTCCCACATGTCCTGCACGATGTTGGCGCTATGGCGAAGATCGAAGGTCGCGTCGGAAAGCGCGTCCGCGATGCGCTCGGACCGTTGCGTCCGACTGCCGTCACGCTCGCCGAAGGTGATGCTGTGGTTGGTGTTGAGATGGCGCACGATGCCCTGCGCGTCGACGGTCGCCGCGATGATGCACTGGCCGCCCAGTACGCGCTCGGCGCCGAAGCGGGCATCCAGCAGGTCCAGGTGACGCATGCCGTTGAGCACGGGAAGGATGACGGTCTGCGGACCCACGGCCGGCGCGATGTCTTCCATCACCTGCGGCAGGTGGTAGGCCTTGCAGCTCAGCAGGATCAGGTCGTACGGCCCGTCGATCTGGCTGGCCTGCACGAGCGGCGGTGAGGGAAAGCTCGCATCGCCCGCCGGACTCCTGATCTGCAGGCCATGTTCGGCGATCTGCCTCGCGCGCCCCGGGCGCACCAGGAACGTGACGTCGCGACCCGCCTCCAGCAGACGCCCGCCGAAGTAACCGCCGGTGGCACCTGCACCCACGACAAGTATGCGCATTCGACTCTCCTCGATCTCTTGAACACTCGACGGCAGGGCCGCCCGACCAGCCCCCGATCATGGCACCGACCGCAACCTCGGGCCACCGCACGGACCCAAGGTCGGGCCCGCCTTCACCAGGAAACGGCCCTGCGACGCCATCGGCGCCCTCCTTCGCAAATTCCTGGTCACACTTTTATTGCGAATCATTATCAATTGCTTTACCGTATGCGCCGTTCAGAAAGGCCTTACGCCCAGCCAGGCAACCGCCCGCAGCGGTTACCACCCACCGGGGCGCAAGGCGGGGACCCTCCCCTACACCCCTATGCGCGACGCCCCGGTGGCGCGCCCGCTATCCCTCTGCCCCAAGGAAGATCCATGTCCGCACGACCAGCCTTCATTACTTCGCAGGCTTCTTCTCCCAAGCGTTTGCTGGCTTCGGCCCTGGGCCTGGCGCTGCTCCCCGTCGCCGCCCACGCGACGAATGACGTCGCCACCGACAAGCCGCAGGAAGACCAGGTCAAGAAGCTCGAAGGCGTGAAGGTCGAGGCGACCACCATCACCTCGACGTCGCCCAAGTTCACCGCCCCGCTCCTGGATACCCCGCGCGCGGTCACGGTGATCCCGCAGTCGGTGATCCAGCAGACCGGTTCGACCTCGCTGGTCGAAGCCCTGCGCACGGTGCCGGGCATCACCTTCGGCGCTGGCGAAGGCGGCAATCCCAATGGCGACCGCCCCTTCATCCGCGGCTTCGATTCGCAGAGCTCGCTCTTTATCGACGGCGTGCGCAGCTCCGGTTCGCAGTCGCGCGAAGTGTTCGACATTGACCAGATCGAAGTGACCAAGGGCCCGAGTTCGGCCTACACGGGTCGCGGCTCGGTCGGCGGCAGCGTGAATCTCGTGACCAAGATGCCGAAGGCGCAGAACTTCGTTGCCGGCAGCGTGGGCGTGGGTACGGATGACTACCGTCGCGGCACGGTGGACTGGAACCAGTCGGTGAACGACAGCGTCGCTTTCCGCATCAATGCCATGGCGCACGAGAACGATATCCCCGGCCGCAACGGCCCGGACTTCAGCCGCTGGGGTTTCGCCCCGTCGGTGACGTTCGGCATGAACTCGGCCACCAGCGTCACGCTCAGCTACTACCACATGCAGAGCGACGACGAGCCCGATAGCGGCATCCCGTACAACAACCCGTTCGCTGCCACGAGCCCGTATGCCTACCTCAACGGCAACGGCGAGCCCATCAAGGTGCCGCGCGACACGTACTACGGCTGGAAGGCACGCGACTTCCAGAAGCAGAAGAACGACATCGGCACGATCCGCATCCAGCACGACTTCGGCAGCGGCTGGCTGCTGCGCAACAGCACCGTCTACGCCCGCAGCACCAACGATTACATCTGGACGCAGCCGGACGACAGCCAGGGCAACTTCCTGCTCAACGGCGGTGTCTGGCGCCGTAACAACAATCGCATCAGCGCGACCACGGCGATCACCAACCAGACCGACCTGACGGGCGAATTCCAGACCGGCTCGGTCAAGCACACCTTCGCCACGGGCGTGGAAATCAGCAACGAAAAGACCAATCGCACCAGCTACCTGGTCGACCCGGCCACCAGCGCGACGGACACGCACAACACCGGCTCGATCACGAACGGCGCCTGCAGCAGCAAGTACGGCATTGGCGCACCGTCGGGCTACTGGTGCACCAGCGTGATCAACCCGAACCCGAACGATCCGTTCTACGGCCAGATCATCGGCGGCCAGAATCCGAACCACATCTCCACCGATACGCGTTCGGTCTGGGCATTCGACACGGCCGAGCTGAGCGAACAGTGGCTGGTGAACCTGGGCGTGCGTTACGACAACTTCAGCACGCGCTCCACCGCCACCACCACGACCACCGGTGCCGTGGCCAAGGTCAGCAACGACTCCAGCTTCTGGAATTACCAGGCGGGCGTCGTCTACAAGCCTTCGAAGAACGGCAGCATCTACCTGTCGTACGGCACGTCGTCCAACCCGCCGGGCGTGGATGCCGGTGACGGTGCCGACGGCATCTCGGTGAGCAACGAAGACCTCAAGCCCGAGACCAGCAAGAACCTCGAGCTGGGTACGAAGTGGGATGTGCTGAACAACCGGGTCTCGCTGACTGCTGCCATCTTCCGCGTGGAGAAAAACAATGCCCGCGTCGCTACCACCGGCGTTCGCGGCGGCCCGATGGCCAACGTCGGCAAGCAGCGCGTCGACGGCATCGAGCTGGGCATCAGCGGCAACATCACCGAACAGTGGCAGGTCTTCGCCGGCTACACCTACCTCGACAGCGAGCTGGTGAAGGTGTCGGTCGCGTCGCCGGGCGATAAGGGCAACCAGTTCCCGAACACCCCGAAGAACAGCGCCACGCTGTGGACGACCTATGCGATCACGCCAGCCTTCACCATCGGCGGTGGCGCGTATTACATGGACAAGACCTTCGGCAATACCGCCAACACCAAGTGGGTGCCCGGCTACACGCGCTTCGACGCCATGGCTTCGTACGCGATCAACCGTCACTTCAACCTGCAGTTGAACGTGCAGAACCTCACCAACAAGTACTACTTTGACAAGGCCTACGCGTCCCATTACGCCACCGTGGCACCGGGTCGCTCGGCCATCCTGAGCGCGAACTTCAAGTTCTGATCGCTACAGGATATGCAGTATGCCGGCGCCGCCCTTCCGGGCGGCGTTCGGCCATCTGAAGAACCCAGGAGTTTCGCGATGCTGTTGCATATTTCCGACGTATTGAGTGCCGAACAGGTGCAGGCGTTTCGCCAGAAACTCGATGGTGCCGAGTGGGCCGACGGTCGCGTCACGGCGGGCTATCAGTCGGCCCAGGCCAAGGACAATGCGCAGCTCGATGAAAGTCATCCGGTCGCCAAAGAACTGGGGGCGCTCGTCACCGACGCGGTACTGCGCCACCCCACCTTCTTTGCCGGCGCCCTGCCCCGACACATCTATCCGCCCTTGTTCAATCGCTATAGCGGCGGACAGCAGTTCGGCTTTCATGTCGATAACGCCATTCGCTACGACCGCAGCCAACAGCCGGCGATGCCGATTCGCACGGACCTCTCGTGCACGCTGTTCCTGGCAGGTCCCGACGAATACGACGGCGGCGAACTGATCATCGAAGACAGCTTCGGCACCCATGCCGTCAAACTGCCGGCCGGCGACCTTATCCTGTATCCGGCCAGCAGCCTGCACAAAGTGGAACCCGTGACGCGTGGCGCGCGCGTGGCCTCGTTCTTCTGGATTCAAAGCCTGGTACGCGACGAGGGCCAGCGCCGCATCCTGTTCGATCTGGACGTCGCCATCCAGGGCCTCACGCAGACCGCTTCCACCGATCCCGACGCGCTCCTTCAACTGACAGGCGTGTACCACAACCTGTTGCGCCAATGGGGCGAAAGTTGAGCGAACCGACACCCGCCGAACTCGATACCGTCGAGATCAATCGACTGCTGGCGACGGATCCGGCGTCGGCAGCGCGCCTGCTCGAGGCTGCCGCGCGGCGTGATCGAGCCGACGCGCAGGCGTGGCTGGGCCAGATGTATCTGGACGGCCAGGGTCTGCAAAAGGATGCACAGGAAGCTGTTTACTGGTTCCAGCGCGCGGCGCATGCCGACGTGCCCATGGCGATGAACATGCTCGGGCGCTGCTACGAAAACGGATGGGGCACCACGCAGGACTTCGCACTGGCACTGGTGTGGTATCGACGGGCAGCCGCGCAGGATCTGGACTGGGCGATCTACAACCTGGCCCAGATGCATGCCAACGGACGAGCCGTCGACAAGGATCGCGCCGAAGCCTTCCGACTCTTCACGCAAGCCGCATCGATGGGGCATGCACGCGCGAAGCATTTCCTGGGCCAGTTCTACGAGCATGGCTGGGAAGTCGACGCCGATCCCGAACACGCGTTCCGCCTGTACCGCGAGTCGGCCGAGGGCGGCGATTATCGGGGCATGTGCAGCTGGGCATCCGTCCTGGCCGGCGCCGGTCGCGTCGAAGATGCCGCCGACCTGATTCGCCGCGCCGTACCGCTCGCACCCACTCACTACCTCGCGCCACTCGCTGCGCAACTTGATCAAGCCGCCTCGGCACCGCTGCGCGACACCGCCCGCTGGGTGCGTGAAGTCCTCGCGCAACGCTGAATTGCCAAGCCGTTCACGCTCTCTTCGCAATGGTTTGCGGACGTAAGAATTTGCCCTGACAAGCGGCAAAAAACGCCCGATGAGCGGCGCGCGCCGCACGCCAACTCGCTCCTAAGCTAAGCGCCAATTGATCGACACCGTTGCGCGTACGAAGGCTTTCATGACGCTGACGACGCGCCCGATCCATGCAGGGGCGACAGGGGCATGTTGGGGAAAACCATGCGCATGCAATCGCTGCAGCGAGGCGTCTCGCTGATCGAAGTGATGGTTGCCGTCATCGTCTTCAGCGTGGGCGTGCTCGGCATCGCCATGCTTCAGGCGAAAGGCTCGCAGTTCACCAAGCAATCGGGTGCGCGTACCGTCGCCATTCTGCAGGCACGCTCGCTGGCCGACGCCATGCGTGCGAATCCCGCCGGTGTGTGGGGTGTGGCGAGCCAGGACCTTATTTCTGGCAAGAACGGCGATCTGTCGGGAAGCTATTACTTGTATGACGGAACGACGGCACCCGATCCGACCACGTGCAATGGCGTCGCATCGTGCGTCGCGGCCAAGAGTGACCTCCTGAACTGGCTCGCCCAGCTCAACGCGGGCGCCATCAATGCCGGCTCCAACTCCTCGGTAGCGCAGGATTCGAACACCGGCACGCTGACGGTGAAGTCGAGCTGGAGCGACCTCACGCCCGGCTCGACGTCCACCAGCACCGAAAGCTATCAGTTCGACTTCCAGCCGTGAGGACACGCACCGTGCAACGTCGAAGCGGACTCTCGCAACGCGGCTTCTCCCTGGTGGAACTGGCCGTTGCCGTGCTTTTGGGCGCCATCGTGGTCGGCGGCCTCATCAATCTTTTCATCTCCAACCGCAAGGCCTACCAGGTTCAGTCAGGCAACAACTTCCTGCAGGAAAACCTGCGCATCGCCACCGACCGCATCGGCTGGTCGGTGCGTATGGCCGACTTCTGGGGCGGCAATCGATTCAACACCGTGACGACCAACAGCGGCACCACCGTCACCGCCAAGGGCAACTGCAACGGCGCCTGGGCCACCCTGGTCGATGCCACGCAAACCGGTGGCGGCGGTGTGTATGGCTATGACGGTGGCACCGCGTTTCCGATCGATGCTCCATGCATCGACGGCGACGCCAATTACGTCAAAGGCTCCGACGTGCTGGTGCTGCGCTACGCCGATTCCACTGAGTTGTCACCCGGTCCCGCCGATGCAACGACGCCTGCCGAGGCAAGCACCATCAAGAACAACGCCAAGGAAACGTTCCTGCTGTCGACGCCGGGGGTCGCGGGCCAGCTGTTTGCCGGCACGGTCCCGACCACCAGCACCGCGAAGCTCCAGCGTTATGCCTATCCCTACCAGGTCGAGGTGTACTACCTGCGCCCGTGCTCGGTCATCGCCTCGGGCACAACCTGCAAGGCCACCGATGACAATGGCTTGCCCTTGCCGACACTGATGCGCATGCATCTCAACGCCGATGGCACGTTCGCGTCGGACGCCATCGTCACCGGTATCGAGCAGATCAAGTTCGAGTACGGCGTGCAGGACACGGGTGCGACCGCACCCACCTATAAGGCCGCGTCGTCCGTCGCGGCGACGGAATGGCCGAATGTCACGTCCGTGCGCATTTCAATGGTGGCGGTCAATCCGACGCGAAACCTGGGCATCCCTAACGTGGGCACGTTCACGGCTGCCAGCTGCGTCTACAAGATCAACAACGGCAGCACGGACGTATCCAAGTGCACCAACTTCACGCCTTACGGCGACAAGCCGTGGCAATTCACGCGCGCCCGCCTGCAACAGGTCGCCCAGGTGCGCAATCGAGTGAGAGGCTGACGTCCATGAACCATCTCACCTACGCCACGCTGCGCATGCGCCACCGTCAACGCGGCGTCGCATTGCTGGTCGGCCTGATCTTCCTGGTCATGCTGACACTGGTGTCCATCGTCGTCATGCGCGGCACGATGCTCGAGATGCATCTATCCACCGCGACGGCACGCCATGAGCAGGCCTTCGAGGCATCGGAAACCACGCGTGCGATTCCCGAAGTGGTCATCAACGATCACGTGTTCAATCGCGGCTGGCCCAAGGCGTGGGGCGGCGACGTGCCGGACGGCATGTTCGACCTCAACACGTCCTTCGCCAATCGCACGGCATGGGTTGACCTGCTCAAACCCAACAGCACCGCAAAGACGGGCCTCCAGGACTACTGCGGCGGCACGTCGCTGGCGATCTTCTATCTCCCGCAGTCGTGCTCCAGCCATGACACGACGTACAACTACGCGCCAAGCAAGTGGGACAGCACGGTCGTGATGAGCGTGTGCGAAGGCACTACCACTCAAAGCTGCTCAAGCAGCCAGCAAGTCAACAGCAAGATCGCCATCGTGCGCGACGGCGTGATGCCCAATGCCGGATCGGGCGGTGCCCAGGCCCAGGGCTACTCCAGCCCCGGCATTGGCACGGCGACCGGCGGTGCCTCACTGCTGCTGCAGATCCGCAGCCAGGCCACCGTGCCGGGCAACGGCCAGGCGGCCACGATCGCCCAATACAAGCAAGTCATTACCCACTAAGGCCTCTTCCATGTTGAAGCCGACCCAACTTCTCCGCCTCCTGTCGCTGGGCCTGCCACTGGGCATCATCAGCGCGATCGCCATTTATCTGGCTACCGCCGCGACTGGCACGCCGCCGACCACGCCGACACAGATATCGGACACGGCGACGATGTCGATGTCCAACTACGAAGCCTATCCGTCGGGCATCAACGCATTGGCTGCGCCAAATGTCGCGCCACTGATCATGCTGGTGATGTCCCGCGACGAGCAGCTTTTCAACAAGGCTTATCCCGACTACACCGACCTGGATGGTGACGGCATCGTCGATACCACCTATACGGATTCGTTCGCTTACAACGGCTATTTCGACCCGAACATCTGTTACGCCTATGCGAGCGGCCAGTTCGCTGCGTCCGAGTCGGTGACGACCGGCACGCACAAGTGCGACAGCACGAAGAAGCACTGGAGCGGCAACTTCCTTAACTGGATCGCGATGAGTCGCCTGGACATTCTCCGCTGGACGTTCTACGGCGGCACGCGCAGCACCGATACCGCGACCAAGACGGTGCTTGAGCGCGCCGAAATCACCGACGACCTGCACGCCTGGGCGAAGGTTTATTCGGGGACCGATATTGCCTCGCTGGGTCCGTTCACCGCCACGACGACCTTCTGTAACGTCTCGACCGGTACGACCGGCAAGTGGACCGTACCCACAACCACCACGTCGGGCGTACAGAGCACGCCCGTCATTCGCGCCGCCTCAGGCACGTGGTACGACTGGTCGGCCACGGAAAGCCTGCAGTGCCAGGGCTCGGGCAGTGCGACGGATGGCATCCATCCCAGCGGCACCATCACCAACTACACGGCCCGCGTGCAGGTGTGCCAGAACGCTACTGGCAAGCCGAATGAGAGCTTTTGCGTGCAGACCGGCACGGCGCTCAAGCCCGAAGGCCTCCTGCAGAAGTACAGCAAGAAGGACAGCAACGTTAAGCGCTTCGGCCTGGTGACCGGTTCGGACATCAACGCACGCGGCTACGGCCAGCTGCGTCGCAATGTCGGACAGCTGGCCAACAATTCGACGACGGGCGCCTGCAACGCCGGGACGGGCGCGGGTGACATCGACGAGTTCAGCAATGTCGATGGCACGTTTTGCTACAAGACCCTGAGCGGCACGCCGACCGAGGGCATCGTTTTCACGCTCGACCGGCTGGAGATCACGGGCTGGACGGGTAGCAACTACGGTACGGGCACGACGGGTTGCGCACTCAATGCCACGACGCCATGGGGTGCGCGTGCCTACGTCATCCAGGCCACGCCCACCGAGTGCCCGGACTTCGGCAATCCGCTGGCAGCCATGTATGCCGTCGCGCTGAACTATATCCAGGGTGTCGCCGCACCCAGCCAGGATTCGGCCACGGCGGACAGCCTTCCCGACCCGGCCTGGGTCGACCCGTACGGCACGCCAACGGGCAGCAGCACGCAGCGCAACCTCGCCTGCGCAAGTTGCGCCATCGTCATGGTGTCCAGCGGCCTGAACACGTTCGACGGCACCACGGCCTGGGTGCCCAGCGTGACCAACGATGATGCCACCGCCAATACCAATGCCATCGGCACGTCGGAAAACCTGTCCGGCAAGTACATCCTGTCGACCTACTACAACAGCCCACCACCCACGACGGCGCCGTTCAACGGTGACCTGACCGTCGCCAATGCGCAGAGCAGTGATATCGCCATTTGCCAGCCGGCGACGTTCCCCAGCAACCTTTCGAGTGTCGTTGGCATTTGCAATGGCGAGCCGGGCGAAGAAGGCGGCTACCTCCTGAGCGGCCTGTCGTACGGTGCATGGAAGAAGCCCATCCGCACGGACGGTCACGTCGTCAGCAACTTCCAGGTGAAGACCTACGGCGTATCGCTGTCGGAGAACCTGCCGTCATTCGACGTGCCGGTCTCCACCAGCACCCTGTCCATCATTCCCAGTTGCCGCGCCGACCCCGCCAATCAAAAGGTCTTCAGCAGTTGCTACGTCGGTGCCGTCAGCCTGGTTCCCCCCGCCGACATCGCGGGCAAGAACCAGTACGGCATGATCGCCACGTCGACCTATCCGAACGTTGGCAGCTTCTACTTCACCTGGGAAGACTCGCAGTACGGTTCCGACCATGACCAGGATGCCAAGCACATCGTGTCCTACTGCGTGGGTGCGAGTTGCAACATGCCGTCCACGAAGGTGACGGGCGGCGTGAAGATCTGCGATCCCGAGATTTTCAACGGCTCCGTCTCGACCGGACGTGACACGACCGTAACGAGCCCCGCCTGCACCTCCGCCGGCAAGCTGAACTTCACGCCGACCGACAGCGATATCGTCGTTCGCAGCGAAGTCACGGGCTTCAGTTCGTCGGGCATGTACGTTGGCTTCCGCATCAGCGGATCCACGGCTGATGGCCTGACGGAGATGTACATCAACAGCGGCAACAATGCGGTGTTCAACTGCAGCCTGCTGGGCAACGTCAGTGACTGCAAGAACGCGCCACAGGTGCAGCACTTCACGCTGGGAACGGACAAGCCAGCCGGCAACCTGCAGGCACCACTTTGGTACGCCGCCAAGTACAGCGGCTATACCGGCACGGCGCCAACGTTGCTGCCCGGGCAGGATCCGCCCAACTACTTTTTTGCACGTAACGCGGGCCTGCTGAAGGCGCAGCTGGATACGGTGTTCCAGAGCATCACCTCGTCGGCCGCGAACGACTTCGGCAATGCCACCACGCCCTCCTCGAGCAACGACATCAAGGGCAATGGCCTGTCGTACCAGGTGAACTACTACATGCAGCGCAATGGCGTCGTGTGGAACGGCGAGCTGCAGGCCTTGTGGGTTGACAGCGACGGTTACGAACGCGAAGGCACCGTGGACAGCAGCGGCCACCAGGTCCTGAACGCAACCAATGCGCCTTACGTCGTCGCGGGGCCGGACAACTCGGCGGGCGCGCTCCCGGGTGCCCGCACCAATTACATCTGTACAGTGCAGCCTGTGGCTCCCGCGGGCGGCACCTTCGATCCGACCAGCACCGCCGCCTGTGCCGCCGTATCGGCGACCAATCCGCTGGTGCCCGCATGGGATGCGGCGACGCTGCTCAATGCGCAGTACAACGCATCGACGTCGACGGGCCAGGCCGCCATCGCCCGCATTGGCACGCAACGCACGTACAGCGCGGACGCGAGCGATTCGAGCAACACGGGCGAACGCTATATCTTCACCTACCTCACTGCGGCGCCGAATGGCAGTACTGCCAACGGCACGATCGTCAACGGAACGCAGACCGACTTCGTGTGGAACGCTGCCTCGTGCGATTCGTCAGGCAAGTACACGCTGAGCGCGACGTCGGGCTTCTGCGGCGCGTACGACTCGGTCAACAAGGTACGCAACGGCAACTACGGCTTGCTCAACGAACAGAATGCCACCCTGGCCAAGCAGCTCCTGCTGTGGGTGCGCGGCAACGAGGATCCGACGTACCGCAATCGCACCAGCACAGCCATTGCTTCTCCCGGCACCTACCGCCTGGGCGACATCGTCGATTCGTCACCGGCCATCGTGAGCACGCCGGCCGAGTCGTATGACCTGCTCTACAGCGACTTCACCTATTCCGCGTTCCGCGGCAACTATCGCAATCGCCGCCAGATGATCTATGTCGGCGCAAACGACGGCATGCTGCATGCGTTCAACGGCGGCTTCTACATCCCGGGCCAGGCGGCCAGCGGCACCACGCCTGCCGTCAATCCGACGCTGTATCGCCAGCTGCCAAGCGGTTACACCACTGGCAGCCCGTCGTCGACGACAGGCAACAACTGGGCGCTTGGGCAGGAAGCCTGGGCGTTCATTCCGGACAATCTCTTGCCCCATCTGCGCTGGCTGGCGGACAAGGGCTACAAGCACATGTTCTACGTGGACGGCTCACCCGTCATTTCCGACGTGAAGATCTTCAGCAAGACCGACAGCACGACCTGCCTTGCCGGCACGCCCGCGAAAGCCGACATCGACACCAAGGGCCACGTTTGCGGCTGGGGCACGGTGATGGTGGTGCCGTTCCGCCTCGGCGGTGGCCCGATCAGCTTCGACATCTATGGCGATGGCAAGGCCGCGAGCACCCAGGTCTCGAATTCGGCCTACATCATTCTCGATGTCACCGACCCCGAGCAGGCCCCGACCGTGTTGGGCGAGATCACCACGGGCACGTTCACCTCCCCGGCACCGGCGTTTGCCGTGCACAAGGAGAGCGATGGCAAGCTGCATTTCCTGCTGAGCATTGGATCGGGCTCGGCCGACGATGGCGGCGCCAATGGCACCAAGCCCGTGTCGGCACCGGCCGGCGGCTACATGCAGGCCTGGGTGTACGACCTGGCCACCATCTATGCCAACAGCGCCACGCCCGCGGCCAGCTTCACCAGCACACTGGCCAACAGTTTCGCCGGCGACATGGTGTCCGCTGACTTCGACCTGGACGACAGCGCCGAGTCGATCTACTTCGGTGCCGTGACGAATCCACCGGCCCCTGGCAGCACCCCGGCCAAGCCGCAGGTCTATGGCGGCGGCCTGTGGAAGATCGATCTACGCGACATGTCCGCCACCGTGCCCGACGTCAGTGACCCGGCGAAGTGGACGATCAAGGAAGTCATCAATACCGGTACGCCGATCACCATCCGTCCCACGGTGGCGCTGGACCAGGTGCAGCGACCGATGGTGTTCTTCGGCAGCGGCCGCTCCTACACCACGGATGACGACAGCGGCACCACCGCGCAGGGCACGCAGCAGCATTACATCTATGGCGTCGTCGACAACAACTTGCTGACGAGTTTTCCCGCGGCTTGTCAAAGTGAAGCCACGACAGCTCAGCTGTACGACGAGACCAATGCCTCCGTTAGTACCGATGGCACGGTTTCGGGTCTCACCGGCGTTACCACGTTCACCGGTCTGGAGAGCGCGTTGCTGGCCACCTCCACGACGTCGGGCGTCACCTGTTACACGTACTCCGGCTGGTCGTTCAAGCTTGCCGGTGGCAACACGGATCTCACGGTGCAGCAGCCGTCGGAGCGCGTCGTCAACAGCCAGACCCTGCTGGGCGGCATCCTGACGACACCGACGTATATCCCCGCCAACAAGGCGGCCAAGGATGCTGCGCATACGACCGACTGCAATCCGGTGCCGGTGCCTGGCACGAGTTATCTGTACGGCGTCAACTACATCACCGGCACGGCCGATCCCACCATGGCCGAGTACTTCGGCACGGCGACGGGCACGGGCGGCACGGCCTATGTGCTGAAGAGCATTTCGCTCGGCAGCGGTCGCGCGTCGGCACCCGTGCTGCACGTCGGCACGGCGGCCGGCGGAGGCGAAAGCGTCAAGGCCTGCTTCAACGTCGGTGGCGTCACCGTGTGCAAGGACATTTCCGCGATCAAGGCCGTCAGCAGCGGCGAGATCTCCTGGCGCGAACCCACCACCAACCTGTGAGCGAACTCATGCAGCGCACTCGCGGCTTCACCCTGATCGAGCTGATGGTGGTGGTGATGATCATCGCCATCCTGGCAGCCATCGCCCTGCCCTCGTATCGCAAGTACGTCCTGCGCACGCATCGCACTGATGCGACGCGGGCACTGACCGACCTGGCATCGCGTGAAGAGAATTACTTCTACTCGAACAACACCTACGCCAGCACGCTGCCAGCGCTCAATGGCAGCTCCGCCATGGCAGGCCCGTTGTTCACGATAAGCGTCGCCTCGGCAAGTTCCACGGCGTACACGCTGACGGCCAGGGCCCAGGGCACGCAAACCCAGGACACCTGCCAGTCGTTCAGCCTGACTCGCGCCGGCGCGCAGACGTCCAATGGCGGCAGCACCGATGCCAACAACTGCTGGAGCAAGTGATATGCGATCGTCGATGCGCATGATCATGGCAACGGGCCTGGCCTTGTCGGCCGGGCTGGCCTTTGCCCAGACGCTGTACAAGTGGGTTGATGCCAATGGCGTGGTCCATTACAGCGAGCAGCCACCGGCCAAGGGCAAGTCGAGCAAGTTCGATGTCCATGCCGGCACCTCGGTGCCTGTCGCTGACGTCAAACCGGCCGCAGCGTCATCGAGTGGATTTGCCGCCGATGACAAGGCCTATCGGTCGGCCGCGTGCGACTCCGCGCGCCGCGACCTGGCGGTGCTTGGCGGCAAGGGGATGATTGTCAGCGGCGGCACGCTCAGCCAGCCGGCCGAGGTCGAACAGGCAACCAAGCTGACACCCGCGCAGCGCGACGCCGCACGTGCCGCGGCCAGCAAGCGCGTCCACGACTTCTGCGGACAAGGATGAGGCCATGTCCAGCACGCGCCAACGCGGTTTTTCACTGCTGGAACTGATGGTCACGGTCGGCGTGCTGGCCATCCTGGCCGGCTTTGCCTACCCGAGCCTGCGGGATTTCATGCGGCGCAACCGCGCCATCGCCGAATCCAATTCGATCATGGCGGACCTGCAGTACGCCCGTGGACAGGCAGCCGCCACGCGCAGCTACGTCTCCGTGTGCCCCCGCGCCAACACCACCGACAACACCTGCGATACCTCCGGCACCTATGACAAGGGCTGGGTCGTCTACAGCGCATCGACGGCCGGCGTGGCCTATGCGGCCACCGTGGCGGGCGCCACTGACGCGCTGCAGCGCCAGGCTCCGGACATGTCCACCAGTACCTCCATGCGTGCTTCCACAGCGGGCGTCCTCACCTTCAATTCACGCGGTGAATTGCTCAGCGGCGCCGACGTGACCTTCATCACCTGTGCCAAACAGGCCAGCTCCGACGCGCTCGGCATCAACACCTCGCGCATCCCCGGCATCCTGCTGAATGTGTCCACGTCGGGCAGGATCAGCTCCGGCCAGCTCGCCGCCGGGGCGGCCTGCCAGTAGCCCGGGACGAAAAACTAGGCATCCAAAGCCAGTGGGCGGATAATCTCCGCCCCTTTTGTGGCTTTGCGAAACTGCGATGTTCGTTCCCGGTCAACGTTGGATCTCCACTGCCGAACCCGAACTGGGCCTCGGCACCGTGCTGCGCGTGGAAGGACGCGGCGTGCAGGTGCTGTTCGCCAAGGCCGGCGTGCTGCGTCCCTACGCTGTGGATTCCGCCCCGCTGGTCCGCGCGGAATTTCGCGCCGGGCAACGCGTGGCCGGCAAGGGCGTCGCCTTCCTGGTCGAGCGCGTCGAGATCAAGGATGACCTCTTGATCTACCGGGGCGAAGGCCGTGAGCTTCATGAAGGCCAGCTCGACGACGAGCAGAGCGTCAGCCAGGCCGACGACCGCCTGATCGGTGGCCGCACCGACCCGGTCGCCCACTTCGACCTGCGCGTGGAGGGCCTCAAGCGCCGCGCCGAAGCCCGCCGCTCCGCCGCATGGGGCCTCGGTGCCGCTCGCATCGGCCTGGTGCCGCACCAGCTGCGCGTGGCCGGCATTGCCGCCGCCCGCCGGCCACCCCGCGTGCTGCTCGCCGATGAAGTCGGCCTGGGCAAAACCATCGAAGCGGGCATGATCATGGCGCGCCAGATTGCTACCGGTCGCGCGCAGCGCGTGCTGGTGCTGGTGCCCGACACCCTGGTGTATCAGTGGTTCGTCGAGCTGCTCCGTCGCTTCAACCTCAGCTTCGCCATCTATGACGAAGAACGCTGCGAGGCGCTGGAAGTTTCCGCCAATGGTGGCAACACCTTCGAGGACGAACAGCTCGTCATCGCGGATTTCACCTTCCTCGAGCAGAACCCCAAGCGCGCCGCCGAGCTGGTAGAGGCGCCGTGGGACCTCATGGTCGTGGACGAAGCCCACCACCTGGCCTGGACGCCGGAGGCGGCCAGTCCGCGCTATTCCCTCGTGGAACAGCTCGCTTCCGTGACGCCGGGCGTCGTGCTGCTGACCGCAACGCCGGAACAGCTGGGCCGCAGCGGCCACTTTGCCCGCCTGCGCCTGCTTGACCCGCAGCGCTACCACAACCTGGATACCTATCTCGCCGAATCGGACAGCTTCCAGCAGCTTTCGCGCATCACGGACCGCCTCCTGGACGGCGAAACGCTCGAAGCGGACCAACTCGCCGCCTTGCGCGATGCGTTTGCCGGCGACGGCGCCCTGGTGGCGCGCCTGGATAACACGACCAAGCCTGAGAATGCGCGCGAGCTGATTGCCGCGCTCATCGATCGCCACGGCACCGGACGCGCCATGTTCCGCAATCGCCGCGCCGGCATTGGCGGTTTTCCCAAGCGCGTACCGGTGTGGCACGTACTGGACGCCGACACGCTGGATGACAACAGTCGCCAGGCCTTGCTGGCCGAATTCCACGCCGATATCCAGCAGCCGTCGCCGTCGCTGGAGATCGACTACGCCAACGACCCGCGCCTCGAGGCCCTGGTCAAGCTGCTCGATGACCATCCGCAGGATAAATTCCTGCTGATCTGCCGCAGCCAGGCCAAGGTGCTCGCGCTCGAAGAAGCACTGCGCACCCGCAGTGGCGTCGGCGTAGCCCGTTTCCACGAAGGCCTTGGCATCGTGCAGCGTGATCGCAACGCCGCTTACTTCGCACAGCCGGACGGCGCACGCCTGTTGCTGTGCTCGGAAATCGGCTCGGAAGGACGCAACTTCCAGTTCGCGCATCGCCTGGTGCTGTGGGATCTCCCGCTGGATCCGGACCTGCTCGAACAGCGCATCGGCCGACTGGACCGCATTGGTCAGAAGCACGACATCAGCATCCATATCCTCGCCATGGCCGACAGCGCGCAGCACGTGCTCGCACGCTGGTATGACGAAGGCATCGACGCCTTCCGCCTCAGCCCCGCCGACGGCCGCGAACTGCTGCGCCGCTATGGCGAGCCGCTTGCACGCCTCGCCGATGAGCACGCACGCGGCGACGACAACCGCGACCAGGAGCTCGACGTCCTGCTGGCCGAAACGCGCGCCAGCCACGAGGAAATGGCCGCGCTCATTCGCGAGGGTCGCGACCACCTGCTCGAACTCGCCGCCAGTCGCGACCTCCACGCCGACGACCTGCAGCAGGCGTTTGCGCGCGAAGAAGTCGATCCGGGTCGCGATGCCTTCGTGCAGCGCCTGCTTGAGCAATACGGCATCCACGCCGAAGAACTCGGCGGCAAGGTCATCCTGCTTGATCCGCAGTACCTTTCCACCGATGCGCTGCCCGGCTTCGCCGAAGGCCCGGTATCGGTGACGTTTGCGCGCGACGTGGCGTTGGCACGGGAAGAACTGCCCCTGCTGCGCCTTGATCACCCCATGGTGCAGGCCGCCATGGACCTGGCGCTGTCGGGTGAGCACGGCAACGCCGCGTTCATGGTGGACGATGCGCTTCCGCCTCGCACCGCGTTGCTGCAGGCGGTCTTCCTGCTCGAGTGCGTCGCCGATCGCAAACTCGATGCCGAGCGATTCCTGCCGACGCTGCCGATCACCGTCACGATCGATACGCGCCTGGCAGAACGTGAAGACTTCCAGCCCAGCGACGGGTCATTGCGCAAGGCGGCGGATCGCAACATCGAAGTGGCGCGCTACCGCAAGTTCCTCGCCAAACTGGTGCCGCCGATGCTCGAGAAAGCGGAATCCGCCGCCGGTGAGCGTGCCAAAGGACATATCGTTGCCGCCACCGAAGAAGCCACCCAGATACTGGACGCCGAGCTTGCACGTCTGATCGCGCTGAAGATGGTGAATCCGGCCATCAGCGAAAATGAAATCGCCACCGTGGCGGATGAGCGCACGCAGTTGCTCACGGCCCTGCCGCAATCGCGTTTGCGACTGGATGCGGTGCGCTTCGTGGTGAGTGCGGATTTCCTGGCGCTGAGGTGACGGGCAAAACGCGTCCCCTGAACCGGCCTTCATTCCGGCTTGCGTGTACAGACTGAAGACCTGGCTGACAGGTGTGCCGGGCATGGTTTACACCGCTACCGCAGGGAGGAGACCTGGTTGGGTAGCGCACCGACCAGCCTCGCGGCCCCTGGATGCCGGCTTTCGCCGGCATGACGACGTGAGAGGGTGGGGCGACAACCGTGTGAGGTCGTCACTGGGTGCCTGCCTGCGCAGGCATGACGGTGTTTTTTGGATGTTCGGTGCAAACCGTGCGTGGTCACCCCTGGATTATTCGCTGCGCCCCCCCTTCCGGGCCGACCGCCGATCGTTCTGCGCCCCGCTTTCAGCGGTGGGGCGGATAGCCAACGGTCGGACGTTAGTTGGCCTCACCGGTGATCACTTGAGCCTGCGCGTCCCGTGAGACACGTCTCTAACGTGAGCGCGCACCCCGCTCTCAGGCCATTTTCTTTGGGTTACTTTTATTTTGGGCCTCGGCCGGCGGCAGCCAGGTCGAAACGCCCGCTGCGTAAGCGGCCCGGTCGCGGTAACACACAGATGAACGTGGCCGCCCCTGGATGCCGGCTTTCGCCGGCATGACGACGTGAGAGTGAGAGGCGACATCCGTGCGTGGTCGCCACGTGGCCATCCCGTTCCGGGACGTCAAGGATGGGCGTGTACGACCTGTACTCCCACCCTCACTGGATCGACGTCGCGGACTTACGTGATCCGGCGTAAACGTGTCCACCATGTCCCGGCACGCCGGTTACCCAAGTCTCCGGTCTACACACAATCGCCGGAATGACGGCGATTTCAATCAGGCAGGGACAACCTGCCCAGCCCGCCCCACCCCAAACACCTTCCACGCCACACTAAGCACCACCACCCACGTTGCACCCACATAAAGCGCCACGCGCGTATCCGGGCTGTACCCCAGCATCACCACGACAAATGCCAGGAACGCCAGGCAGACCACACTGCTGAGCGGCCAGAGGCGCAACGGAAACGCCGTGGCGCCATGCCGGCGGCGGAAGCTGAAGTGCGCGATCAACACCATCGCCCACGTCCACACCGTATTGAACGCCAGCACCGACATCATCATCGCGAAGATGCGCTCCGGCAGCAGGTAGTTGAGGATCACGCCCACGATCAGGCAGGCCAGCGTCACAAGGACCGCGCGCACCGGCACGCCGTGCTCCCCGACCTTGCCGAACACGGCCGGTGCCTGCCCCTTGCTGGCAAGGCTTTGCAACATGCGACTGCCGCTGAACGTCGTGCTGTTGAACCCTGAAAGCGCTGCCGTGATCACGACGAAGTTGATGACGCCTGCCGCTTCACGGATACCCAGGCGCGAGAACGTCGTAACAAAGGGACTCCCCTGCGTGCCGAGCTGGTTCCACGGATAGATCGCCATGATCACGAACAGGGCGCCAACGTAGAAAATCAGGATGCGCCAGAGCACCGAGTTCACCGCACGCGGAATCGTGCGCTCCGGCTGCGTGGCTTCGCGCGCGGCCATGCCGATGGTTTCGATGCCGCCGAAGGCAAAGACCACCACGGGTAATGACAGCACCATGCCAGTGATGCCGTTCGGGAACCACCCACCGTGCGACCACAGGTTGCTCAGTCCCAGCGGTTGCCCCGCATTACCCCAACCCATCCAGATCATGCCGGCGCCGCCAAGAATCATCAGCACCACGGTCACCACCTTGATCATGGTGAACCAGAATTCCATCTCGCCGTAGACCTTCACCTCCATGAGGTTGAGCCCACCGATCATCACCACGCTGCCGAACACCCAGATCCATTGCGGCAACTCCGGGAACCATTGGCGCATGTAGATGCCCACGGCCGTGCTTTCGGCCATGCCTACGCCCACCATGAGCAACCAGTAATTCCAGCCGGTGAGATAACCGGCGAAATGCCCGAGGTACTTGTGGGCGTAGGTGCTGAAGGAACCAGCCACCGGTTCGTGCACGGCCATCTCGCCCAGCGCGCGCATGATGATGAAGATCATCACGCCGCCGAACATGTAGGCGAAGAGCACGGAGGGACCGGCGAGGTTGATGGCGCTGGCCGAACCGAGGAACAGGCCGGCGCCGATCGCCATGCCCAACGCCATGAACGTGATATGGCGGGGCTGGAGCTTGCGATGAAGATCAGTCATGGAAAGAAAGCAGAAGGCGTGGAAAGAGGTGTCAGCGCAAGAGCTGGCGCGACGGTTTGATGGGGAACTTGCCGCGCCAGTACTGGATCAGCAGGAAGCCGCCGAGCATGCCACCGAGGTGCGCGAAATGCGCGACGCCGGGAGCCCAGCCGGTGACACCGGAGAACAGTTCGATCAGGCCGTAACCGGTGACGAACAGCCACGCCGGGATGGGAATCGGAACAGGAAACAGGATGAGGCGCTCGCGCGGGTACATCATGCCAAAGGCGAGCAGCAGGCCGAAGACCGCGCCAGACGCACCGAGCGTAGGCGTCTGGAAATCCTGCTCGATATAGCGCAACACCAGAAGCTGGAGCACCGAGGCCACGATGGCGCAGGTGAAATAGTAGATGGTGAAGTTCCGCGCCCCGAACAGCCGCTCGATCTGCCCACCGAACATGTACAGCGCGAACATATTGAAGAAGATGTGCGGCAGGCCGCTGTGCATGAACGCGCTGGTGACAATCTGCCAGGGTTCGAAGGCGCCACTGCCAAGCGGCCACAGTGCAAACGGCGCCAGCATGGCTGGCTTCCACATCTGCAAGAGGTAGACGATCACATTGGCAATCAATAGGTTGCGCGTGACCGGAGCAAGATTTGTCGGCATAGGGCAGTCCAGCGGGGAAGGCCAAGCCTACCCCGTGTAAGTGATCGACGCATCCCGGCCGGGATGCACGCCCCGCCCAACCTGCGACAATCCGCCACATCGAGCCGGGAAGTCGCCTGAAGGCCGGCACGACGGGGATTTAGGGGGCATGGCTACCGCCAGCCGCAACGTCGATGCCACCCGAGGGTTGACACCGCGTTGACGCAATGCACAAATAGACGTCCATTTGCACGCCAGCGCGTGCAGCGCATCTTCCACAGGACTCGACGTTTCCCGTGACCATCCAGGGTTTCCAGGCCAACGCACGCACCGCGCATCGCTTCCACGCGATGTGTTGTTGCTGTTGTTGATCATCGCCTGACGAAACCCCTGGGGCGCCCGCCCCGCACTCAGCCGCCTCAGCGGCCCGCTGCCGGATCACGTATGTCGCTTCGCCTGTCTTCCTTCGCACGCCACACCGCCATGACCGTTCGTAACGGCTCGTGTTGTTGTCGCCTGTGTTGTCGCGGCTGACCCAGCCCACGTCTTTCGCCGTTCCCCACGGCCATTCCCGGCAGCTCCCCCGCTGCATCACTCACGCTCCGACCTGACCCCGCTCCGGGGCAACGAGCGCACCCATAACAAGGCAATCCATGTTCAAGCCAAGCCTGCTCCCGCTGGCCATCGCTGCGTCGTTGGCCGCTTCCCCGTTGTTTGCGCAGGACAATACCGATAGCACCCCCAAACAGCTCGAAGCCGTCACCGTTACCGGCTCGCGCATTCCACGCGTTGATCTTGAAGGTCCTTCGCCCGTCGTGACGCTCAGCGCGCAGGACATCCAGGCGCGAGGTTTCCGCAGCGTCTACGATGCCCTCAATTCGCTCACCCAAAACACGGGCATGACGCAGGGCGAAGACTTCGGCAACACGTTCACGCCTGCCGCTAACACCATCAACCTGCGCGGCCTGGGCCCAAACCACACGCTCGTGCTCGTCAACGGGCGACGCGTGGCCGACTATCCCGTCGCCTATGACGGCTCGGTCAACTTCGTCAATCTGTCGAACATTCCTGCCGTGATGATCGAGCGAATTGAAGTGCTCTCGGGCGGCGCGTCGTCCGTGTACGGATCCGATGCCATTGCCGGCGTCGTCAACATCATCCTCAAGAAGAAAGCCGAAGGCGTGGACGTGTCGTTGCGTGCCGGAAGCACGCAAGGGGGCGGCGGAAGCAACCAGCGCCTGCAGATCGGCGGCGGGCACAGCTGGGGCAAGCTCGATGCGGTATTCGGAGTCGAAGTGACCCATCGCGAACCCATTTGGGGTACGGATCGTCGCTTCATGGATTCGCTTTCGCGCGATCCCAGCCTCAACGGCCAACCCACCCTTCCCATAGCCGTCTTCTATCGACGCAACATGCAGACCGGCCAGTACATCGACCCGGGCGCTGGCACGTGCGAAAACCTCAGCTCGCTCTATGGCGGCACGGTTCGCCGCGCCTACAACCCGCGCCTTGGCTACTACTGCGGCAGCGATCGCGCGCCACCGACGTTCTGGACGGTGCAGACCAGGCAGCGCAACGTCAATGCCTACACCGGCCTGCATTACGCGCTGAACGACACGACCGAACTGTTCGGCGATTTCATGCTCGGTGTCGACAAGATCGACAACACCACGCGTGCACCGAGCTGGACGTCGCTCGCCGCCAACAACAGCTACTTCATCAACAGCGCCACGGGCACGCCGGAGCGTTGGTATCGACGTTTCTCGCCTGAAGAAATTGGCGGTCGCACGCAGGCGGGCACGCACTTCTTCGAGCGCGCGTGGAACGCCACGCTGGGCGTGCGCGGCAGTGTCGGCGATGGCTGGAACTACGAAGCGGCATACAACCGTTCTGAGTACGACAACACCACCACCCGCCGCGCTTTCCTTGCCGGGCTGGATGACTATTTCCTCGGCCCGCAAACGGGTACGCAGGGCGGCATCCCGGTGTACTCGCCCAACGCAGCCAGCCTGTATGACCCACTGACGCCTTCGTCGTGGCAGCAGTTGACTGACACGTACTCGAGCAAAAACAGCGCCTGGGTGCAGACCTTCAGCCTGAGCGTGAACCAGGGCGACCTGTTCAACCTGCCGGGTGGATCGGCCGGTTTCGCCGGCGTCGTCGAAGCGGGTAGCCAGGGCTATCGCAACACGCCGGATGCCCGCCTCGCGCAAGGCGTGTTCTGGAACAACAACGGCAGCCTTCCCTCCAGCGGCACGCGTGACCGATACGCCATCGGCGCCGAGCTGAGCCTTCCCCTGCAGGACAGGCTCATCGCCACGCTCGCGGCGCGTTACGACGACTATCGCTACGCCGGTCGCAGCGACCACAAGGCCACGTGGAGCGCGGGCCTCGAGTACCGTCCGTTCGATTCGCTGCTTCTGCGCGGCAATTACGCCACCAGTTTCCGCGCGCCGGACATGAACTACATCTTTGCCAGCGCGACCCATGGCTACATTCCCGGCCTGACCGATGACTACCGGTGCCGCGTTGCCGGCCAGCCATTCGGCAGCTGCGATTTCGCCAACGAGAGCATCAACTACACCAGCTACGGCAGCAACAAGCTGAAAGCCGAGAACGGCCGCTCGTACAGCTATGGCCTGGTGTGGTCGCCAAGCCAGCAGCTCGATGTGTCGGTCGACTATTACAACGTGCGCATCGACAACGAGGTGACCAACCTCAGCGCCGATGGCGTGCTTCGCGATGAAGCCGATTGCCGCCTGGGCCAGACGCAAACCGGCCTCCCCGTCGACATCACGTCGGCCCAGTGCCAGGCCACGCTGGCGCGCGTGCAACGCAATGCACCGGACGCGGTGGATCCCCTGACGGCGACGCGCATCTTCGTCAATCCGATCAACGCGGCAAGCGAGCGCACCAGCGGCATCGACGCCAGTGGCAACTATCGCTGGACGACGATGGACGCGGGTAACTTCGCCGTCCGTGCGAACTACACGCTTGTCCTGACCCACACTTATCAGCAGTTTCCCGGCGGCGTCGTTCTGGACCTTCGCAATGGCGCGGGCGAAAGCGATTCGGGCAGCACCTTCGAATGGCGCAGCAAATTCAACGCGAGCGTGACCTGGCAATACAAGGCGTTCACGACCACGTTGTATGGCATTCGCTACGGCAGCCTCATGAACGCCGACCAGAGCGGTCGCATTGGCCCGTACTTCCGCTACAACGCCAGCGTGGCGTGGCAGATGAACGACCGCACGAGCATCGCGCTTACCGTGAACAACCTGCTGAACAAAGCGCCGCCAGCGGACAAGACCGGTAGCGGATGGCCGTTCTACCCGGTTGGAAATTACGATCCGTACGGTCGCCAATGGTGGATCGAAGCGAGTTATCACTTCGGAAAGTAAGGGCATTGTCAGCCAACGTGCATAGATTTATATGCGCGTTGGCTGGCTTCGCCGCCCTGATCGACATCAAGAATCCGAGCGATTTTTTCGCAGAATCTTGCGCGTTTTCAGCGACTTCCAGCAACGCTACAGTGTACCCATGGTTGTTGACTGGAACAGGGAATGCGTCGGCTGATCGCTTCGCTGGCGATGCTCGGAATGTTGACCGCATGTCAGCATCATCCATCGAGCGTCGCCGACAACTCGGAACTCGGGCCCGGCGCCACGACGTTTTCGCCAGGCATCATGGTGAACGATCTGGCCGCGCATGTGCGCGTGCTTTCATCCGAGCCTTATCGCCATCGCACGCCCGGCAGCGCCAGCGAACAACGCACGATTGAATACCTGGTGCAGCAGTTTGAGCGCATCGGCGTGGCGCCGGGCAACGGCGACCGCTGGGTGCAGGATGTCCCGTTCATTGCGAGTACCGTCGACAAGCCGGATCAAGTCACGCTCGATGTCGCCGGTGCGGTGGGCACGCTCTCGCTCGCGTTCGGCAAGGACATGGTGGTCAACTCCCCTGCCGGCCATGCGCACTCGGAACTGGACGCAGCCTCGCTGGTTTTCGTCGGCTACGGCATCGTCGCGCCTGAGCAGCACTGGGACGACTATGCCGGCGTCGACGTTCACGGCAAGACGGTCGTTATCCTCGCCAACGACCCGGGTTGGGACAGTAATGACGCCCAGTTGTTTGGCGGCCGCATTCCCACGACGTATGGCCGCTGGAGCTACAAAGTCGAACAGGCCGCCCTGCATGGTGCGGCGGCGGCCCTGGTCATCCACGATCCGCAGGCGGCTGGCGTCGGCTGGAACGGGCTGGTGACGCACTGGTCCGGCACGCGTTATTCCGACCCGGGTACCTCCTCGCATCGCACTGCCATTGCCGGCTGGCTGAATGCCGATGCGGCGCGCTCGCTGTTCGCCTATGCAGGCATCGACTTCATCAAGGCCACGCAGGCGGCGCATGAGCGCGGCTTCAAGGCCATGAACATTCCGGCTCAGCTTTCCACGCGCTTTGACAGCACCATCCAGCATGGCGTGTCGCACAACGTGATCGCCAAAGTCGTCGGCAGCAAGAAGCCCGATGAAGCGATCATCTTTTCGACGCATACGGAAGATGCCGCGTCCAACCCGCACCTGCGTGGGCCGACCGATAGCGCCGCCGGTCTCGGCGGCCTGCTGGAAATGGCCGAAGCTTTCGCTCACAAGGCACCGAAGGCGCATCGCACCGTGTACTTCATCGCCTTCACCATGGAAGGCTCGGGGCTGCTCGGCTCGCAGTACTACGTCAAGCACCCGGTGATCTCGCTCGACCACACCATCGCTGACATCAACATGGACGCCCTGCCGACGCTTGGGCCCAGCCGCGATGCCGCCGTCATCGGTTTCGGCAAATCCGATCTCGACGATTACTTTGCCGATGCACTGCGCGCGCAGCATCGCCGCCTGACGCCGGCTGACATGGAAGTGCAAGGCGTGTTCTATCGCTCCGACCAGCTGAGTTTCGCCAGCCATGGCGTGCCCGTGCTTTACGCGCGCTCCGGTCTCGATCTGGTCCAGGGCGGGACGGCCGCCGGGCACAAGCGCTTCGGCGACTATCTGCGCATGCTCGATGGCGACGCGCCCAACGACGAAGCGCACTGGAATCTCCAGGGCGAAGTCGAGGATCTGCGTGCGCTGTTCATGGTGGGTGGGCGCCTTTCCATGGAAACGACCTACCCCAAATGGAAAGCCGGCGCGGATTTCGCCCGGCGCCCGACATCACAGGCGACGCAATAACGACGGATCACCTCGCTTCTTGAGCAAATCATCACGCGCGGAGAATTCTGCGTGTGGCAGGCTGCTTGCCACACCTGCCAGTGATCGCCCGCATGCCTGACACCACACCCCACCACGTGCTTCTTGCCGGAAGCACCGGCCTGACCGGTGGCTTCGTGCTGCAGGCATTGAAAGCCGATGCGTCGGTCCAGCGCATCGTCGCGCCTACACGCCACCCCTTGCCCATGGCGGCGCGACTTGAAAATCCCGTTGGCCCGCTGCAGCGCCTGCTCCCGGGCCTGACGCCGCCCATGGATATCGCCATCTGCTGCCTCGGCACGACGATCAAGCACGCCGGGTCGCGCGAAGCCTTCCGCATGACGGATTTCGATCTTCCCGTGGCCATCGGCATGCGCGCGCGACGCCTGGGTGCGCGGCACTACGTTGTCATCAGTTCGCTCGGGGCCGATGCCACGGCGCGAACGTTCTACACCCGCGTAAAGGGTGAGATGGAACTTGCGTTGCGCAAGCAGGACTGGCCGCAACTGACCATCGTCCGCCCGTCGCTGATCGTCGGCCAGCGCCAGGAATTTCGTCTGGGCGAGCGACTGGCAACGCCGTTGTCCTTGCTGCTGCCCGGACGGTGGCGCGGCATCCGGGTGGAATCCCTTGCCCGCGCGATCTGGCGCCTGGCCTGCACGCCCGGCGAAGGCGTGCGCGTGGTGGAATCCGAAGAACTGAGGCGGATCGGCGCTTAGGCAGCGCCGTGCAGGTGTTCGTAAAGAATCGTCGCGCCCACCAGGATCAAAACGACACCGCCAGCCGTTTCCGCCCTTTTGCCGATGACCGTGCCCAGCACGTGGCCGGCCATGATGCCGATGGTCACCATCGTGAACGTGCACAGCCCGATCACCGCGGCGACGACGAGGATGTTCACGTCGACAAAGGCGAGGCCCACGCCCACCGCCATGGCGTCGATGCTCGTGGCCAGACCGGTGAGCGCCAGCGCCAGCAGACCGTTGCGACGTGCCTGCGCTTCTTCGTGCTCCTCCTCCGCGCCCCAGATCGATTTCCAGATCATGTGCAGGCCGAGCGCAGCGAGCAGGCCGAATGCGATCCAGTGATCCCATGCCTGGATGAAGCGCGCGGCGGCAGCGCCAAGCAACCAACCGACAATGGGCGTGATGGCCTCGACCACACCAAAGATGAGCCCGATGCGCAGGGCTTCGGTCAGGCGCGGGCGCAGCATGCCGGCACCTTTGCCGAGTGCAGCGGCAAAGGCATCCGTGGACATGGCCATGCCGAGCAGGAGGATTGCCAAGGGATTCATGGAGGGTCCGGAGTCAGGGAGATGGTTGAAGCAGGATGATGGCCATGCCCGCGAAGGCAACGCAGGCGCCAGCGACGTCCCACGTCGTGAGGCGCACGCCGTCGACCACTCTCAGCCACGCCAGCGCAACGGCGATGTAGATGCCGCCATAGGCCGCGTACGTGCGTCCCGCCGCAGCGGGATGCAGTGTGAGAAGCCAGGCAAACGCGGCCAGGGACAACGCCGCCGGCACGAAGAGCCACGCGCTGCGCCCGCCCCGCAGCACCAGCCACGGCAGATAGCAGCCGACGATTTCTGCCAGCGCAGTGAGGACGAACAAGGCCACTTGCTTGAAGAAGTCGGGCATCGGGGACCGCGAAGCGAGAGCGAACGGCCCATTCTGCCAGACTCGAAGCAGGCACTTTCCGCGGGGGAAGCACCCGCCAGGGTACCCACGCGGGCCAGGAGCGGGCGACATGCCTGCCAGGCAGGCATGTCGCTCCCTGGGATCGGCGTCAGTAGTTCAGCTTCGGATACCAGTCCTTACCACGTCCTTCAGGCGTCATATCGAGCACGGTCCAAAGCGGCATGAGGTCCGGCGCGCCACGCGGATCCTGGCCCGGGTCCGCCGTGACACCCCCCATCTCACCGCTCCAGAAATGCCGGATGACGCCATCGCGGCGCGTGAATACCGACAGCGCCGGCTCATCGCCGCCATTGGCATCGATAGCGTGGTAATCGCGGCTGTAATCACCGCTCAGGTCGCTGTACAGCCGGAGGTCTTTCCAGCCGCGCTCCCTGGCGAACGCCGCCAGCCGCTCATAGGGCGAACGCGCGACGACCGCCAGCGAAATGCGCTGGTCCATGTCCAGCGCCTCGCCGTTCCACGCACTGAGCAACGAGGTGCACATGGGACACGGGCGTTCGCGCTGCGGACCGAACATGTAGTTGTAGATCACCAGCGTCGACTTATCGCGAAACAGCCCGGCGAGATCGAGCTGACCTTCGGCGCCTTCGAAGCGATAGTTCGCCGTTACCTCGCCACCGGGCGGCAAGGCGCGACGCATCGCCGCCACACGCTCGATGTGCCGACGAAGTTCGATTTCCTCGGCGAGCAGCGCATCGCGTGCGTGGCGGTAGTCCGGCGATTCGTTGGGCATGGTCAGGCCATTGCGACGGGCGAGCTCCGCGGCGGGGACCAGGGGCGTGGCTTGCGTCATGGGACATCTCCCAGTGGGGGTAAAAGATCAGTCCCGGTCGGGCGCGCCGAGCGGGAAATAGGAGCGGTAACGCCGCGCTTCGTCGACCGCACGCGCAAACGAGGGTCTCTCCAGCAATCGCGTGCGATAGGCGAGAACATGGCGGAATTTGGGATCGATGCGATGCGTCCAGTCCGCGTAGAACAGGAACGGTGCGGCGGCGCAGTCGGCCATGCTGAATTGCTCGTGCGCAGCCCAGGTGCGTTCGGCCATCCATGCGTCCAGCCATGCATAGGACGTATCCAGCATCTCGCGCGACTTCGCCACGCCGTAGGGATCGCGATGCTCTTCGGGGCGAATCGCATCGAACACGATCATCTGCTGCGGCGTGGATACGTAGTTGTCGAAAAAGCGATCCATGCTGCGCACTTCCAGCGCTGCTTTGGGATCGGCCGGGAGCAGGCTGACGGGGCCCGGGTGATAAAGGCCCAGGTGTTCGATGATCGTGCTCGCCTCGACCACCACCCGGTCACCATCGACCAGCAACGGGAAACGCTTGATCGGCCACATCCTGGCGAACTCGGCCAGATGGTGGGGAGAGTGGCTTTCGAGTTCACACCACTCGAATGGCGTGTCGTTCTCATAGAGGGCGACCAGCGCCTTCTGGCTGTAGGACGAGAACGGGTGGGCATAGAGCTTGAGCGACATGTGATCTCCTTGAGTAAGCCTTCCACCTGTCGACGAATGGGCTCGCGCCGAATCGACAACACCTTTCGCCTCATCCACGACTGATCCAGATCAGGGCACCTGCGCCCCGGACTCGCCAAGCTCCGACGCTTTTGCCGGAACGGAGCCGACGAATCCCATGCCACTTCCATGGCTTGCTGCCAGGCTACTGGTCGCTTCCACGCTAGCCGCCCCGGGCGGCAACGTGTGTGAATTCAGGATCGAAGCAGACGACGCGCTGCGATTCAGCCCGAATCGGGTGGAGGTGCCCGGGGTTTGCCCGGACGTCACGGTGACGGTTCACCATGCCGGCCGGCCCGACCAGGCCGTCACCAGTCACAACTGGGTCCTGACGCGTGAACAGGACCGCGCCGCCGTCATCGCGGACGGGCTCAGGGCCGGCATGGACAGGAACTACGTGGCGCGGGGTGATCACCGGATCTTGGGCGCCACGGCACTGGTCAAGGCCGGCCAGCGTGGGGCCGTGACCTTTTCGACGCTGTCGCTTCGCGCAGGCGAACCCTATGTGTACTTCTGCTCGTACCCGGGCCATGGCGAGCACCAGACGGGCCGGCTGGTGGTGAACCCCTGACCTAGATAGCGCGCGAGAAGCGGCGCGGCTCGGCGGCCGCGTGGAGATAGGCGTCGAAGCACATGGCGATATTGCGCAGGAGCAAACGGCCGCGCGGGGTCACCCGGACCATGCTTTCGTCGCACTCGACCAGGCCATCCTTGACCAGCGGCGCCAGGCGGCGCAGCTCAGCGTCGAAGTACACGGGAAAATCGAGCCCGTGGCGAACGCCGAATGCCCCCATGTCGACACTCCCCAGGCACATCAGTTCGCCGATCAGTTCGCGACGCATGAGGTCGTCCTGACTCAGTCGCAGGCCTTTGGCGACCGGCAGCCGCCCGGCATCGATGGCTGCAAAGTATGCGCCCAGGTCGCGTTCGTTCTGGCTATAGGTGTCCCCTACCCGGCCGATCGCGCTGACGCCCAGGCCCACGATGTCGCAATCGCCATGCGTGGAATAACCCTGGAAGTTGCGCTGCAGCGTGCCGGCACGCTGGGCGCGCACCAGCTCATCATCGGCGCGGGCAAAGTGATCCATGCCGACGTAGACGTAACCGGCCTCGCTCAGGCGACGCAGGGCCAGTCCGAACAGTTCCAGGCGCGTGCTGGCATCGGGCAGCTCGGCGGCATCGATCTGGGACTGCGCCTTGAACAGGTCCGGCAGGTGCGCATAGCCGTAGACGGCAATTCGGTGAGGTGCCAGCGCGATCACTTCACCCAGGGTCCGCCCGAAGCCGGCCAGGGTCTGGCGTGGCAGTCCGTAGATCAGGTCCACGCTGCACGAGGTGAATCCAGAAGCGCGGGCGGCGTCGAGCACCTCGCGCGTCTGGGCGACGCTCTGGATGCGATTCACGGCCACCTGCACGTCCGGGTCGAAGTCCTGGATGCCCACCGAGACGCGATTGAAGCCGAGCTCACCCAATCCACGCACGTAATCGCCGCCGCAGTAGCGTGGATCCAGTTCGATCCCGTATTCGCGTTCCTGGCCGGAAAGTAAACTGAAGCGCTCAGCCAGCCGGCCCACCAACGCCGCCATCCGCGGCAAGTCGAGGAAGTTGGGCGTGCCTCCGCCGAAATGCAGCTGACGCACCGCCCGGTCCCGGTCGAACAGCGAGCCCGTAAGGTCGATCTCGCGGAACAGCCGCTCCAGGTAGCGATCCGCCTTGGTGATGTCACGCGTGATCAGCCGGTTGCAGCCGCAGTAGAAGCACGGGCTCATGCAATACGGCACGTGCACATACAAGGAGAGCTGTCGCGGCAGCGGCTCGCGATTCGACACCGCGGCCGCTTCGCGCAGTGCCGCTTCGCCGAAGTCAGGCCGGAACTGCGGCGCCGTCGGATAGCTCGTGTAACGCGGGCCGGGGACGTCGTAGCGCTGGATGAGCGACGGCTCGTACGCAGGAAGGTCGGTGGCTGGGCACATGGACGCAGTCTGGGATCGCGCGCTGGGCACGCGACTGATCCAGATCAAGCCTCGGGCGCTTACCGCCGTGGCAAGAGGTCGCACAAAAAAGGCCGCCCTATGGGGCGGCCCTGGACTGCGGAAACCGGTGGAATCAGCCGTTCTGAGCCATCGCTTCCGGACGCTTGGCGCCGGCGAAGCGCTTGGCCCAATAGGATTCCTCGAGGCTGTCCACGCGCACGGTCTTGCCGCGCGACGGCGAATGGATGAACTGGCCGTTGGCGATATAGATGCCGACGTGCGAGATACGGCCCTGGCCACGGCGACCGGCGGTCCGGAAGAACACCAGGTCACCCGGCTTCATCTCGGAGCGGTTGACCTTCAGGCCGGCGAGGAACTGGGAAGCCGAATTGGCCGGGAGTTCCATGCCGACAGCATGGGCGAAAACGTAGCGAACGAAGCCGCTGCAGTCGAAACCGGTGGAGGGATCGCGACCGCCACGAACGTAACGGATATCGCGCAGCTTCATGGCGAGGCCAATCAGGGTCTTGCGCAGGTCGCTGGCGTTCGCCATCCCGGCATCACCGATATCGGCCGACGACGCACTGTCAGCGATGGCAGGAGCAGCGGGGAGGACGGACTGACTGAGAACCGGGGCCGGAGCGAAGATCGACAGCTGGTTCTGGAGCGACGGAGTAACGGTGGCGACTGCCGGTGCAATCTGGGTCTGACTCGGGCTGGCGAAAAGCGGAGCGGACGCAAGGAGCGCAGCTACCAGCACTGAGTTTACGGTCAATCGCTTGATTGGCATGCGGGAGAAATCCCTTTGCTGTTCATGTGATTAGCCGCCTGCACTGCCGACGACCGTGATGAAGGAGTGAACTTAGCAAAGGGATATAGGCCGTATGTTCGATCCCTGTTAACTGAACTCCATCGTTTCAGAAAGGCATTTTTCATAGAACCTTCATGTAAACGACTGATTCACATCAGGAACATGCGCTCGCGAATGGTCAATTCGGCGTGTTAATGAACTCGATTTATGTTTCAGGCCAGTAATAAGCGTCGCCGTAGGGGCGTAGGCCGAAGATCGAAGTGCCGATCCGGACCTCGGTCGAACCCTCGGCAATCGCGATCGGAAAATCACCGCTCATCCCCATGGAAAGCCGGGGTATATCAAAGCCTTCCGCCTGGGCCTGGTCGCGCAGTTCGCGCAGGCGGCGGAAGCAGGAGCGCACCTCAACCGGATCCGTGGAATGGATGGCGAGGGTCATCAGGCCGCGGGGCCTGAGGGTGCCGAAGGTCTTCAGTTGCTCGAGGAATGGCAGGAGCGCGTCGGGTGCCAGGCCATATTTGCTCTCCTCACTGGAGGTTTTCACCTGGACCAGCACGTCCATGGTTCGACCTTCCAACTGGAGGCGTCGATCGAGGGCTTCGGCCAGATCCATGCGGTCCAGCGACTGCACCTCGCTGGCCAGGCGCGCCACGTCCTTGGCCTTGTTGGTCTGAAGGTGACCGATCATCACCCAGTCGATGCCGCAGTCCGCCAGGACAGGTGCCTTGTCGCGGATCTCCTGGACCTTGTTTTCACCGAAGCGATGCTGGCCAAGGCCAACGGCGGCTCGAATGACATCCGGACCAAAGGTCTTGCTGACCGGCAGCAAGGTCACCTCGGACGGGTCGCGGCCGGCCTGGCGGCAGGCCGCGTCGATGCCTTGGCGGATAGCCGCCAGGTTGGCGGCCAGGTGGGCGGTTTCGTTGGGCATGTCGTCGAACGCGTCAGCTCGGGAGGAAAGGGAAGCGTGCGCCGCGCACCGCCGTGCGGACGACGCGGCGCACACTCGTATTCCAGGCCTTACGCCTTGCCGTTCTCGACAAAGTGGCGGGCGACCACCTCAGCCACCACCATGCTCACCTTCTTGCCGGTGGGAATGTGCAGGAACTCGTTCGGACCGTGTGCATTGGAATGCGGGCCGAGCACGCCGGTGATCAGGAACTGCGCCTTCGGGAACTTCTCGCCCAGCATGCCCATGAACGGGATGCTGCCGCCCTCACCCATGTAAGCCGCCGGGGCGCCGAAATGGTTCTGCGAAGCCTCGGCCACCGCGCTTTCCAGCCACGGCGACAACTGCGGCGCATTCCAGCCGCTGCCGTCCTTCTCCAGCTTGAAGGTGACCTTTGCGCCGTACGGCGGGTCCTTCTCAAGCAACTGCTTGACGAACTGACCGGCCTTGGACCCGCTCAGCGTCGGCGGGACGCGCAGGCTGAGCTTCACGGCCGTCTTCGGACGCAACACGTTACCCGCGCTTTCAAGCGGCGGCATGCCGTCGACGCCGGTGACTGCCAGCTGCGGACGCCAGGTGCGGTTGAGTACCAGCTCGGTGAGATCTTCGGTGACCGGCTGCATGCCCTTCACGAAGGGGAACTTGTCGTAGACGGCCGTGCCCAGCACTTCGGCGGACTTCTTCGCCTGTTCGATGCGCTGCGGCGGGACGTCGACGTACAACTCCTTCGGCTTGATCGTGCCGGTTTCCGGATCTTCCAGGCGCGACAGCAGCTCGCGCAGGATGCGGAAACTGGACGGCACCACGCCCGAGGCATCACCCGAATGCACGCCCTCTTCCAGCACCTGCACGGTCAGCTCGCCGCCGGTCATGCCGCGCAGCGAGGTGGTCAGCCACAGCTGGTCGTAGTTGCCGCAGCCCGAGTCCAGGCACACCACCAGCGACGGGTTGCCGATGCGGTCGGCCAGGTGATCGACATAGAACGGCAGGTCGTAGCTGCCCGACTCTTCGCAGGCTTCGATCATGATCACGCAACGCGCGTGCGGGATGCCCTGCTCCTGCAGCGCGAGCAGCGCGGCGAGTGAGCCGAAGATGGCATAGCCGTCATCCGCGCCACCACGGCCGTAAAGCTTGTCGCCCTTGATGACCGGCGTCCACGGACCGAGGCCGTCGGCCCAGCCTGTCATCTCCGGCTGCTTGTCCAGGTGGCCGTAGAGCACGACGGTGTCGTCGTTCTGGCCCGGGACTTCGATATAGATGAGTGGCGTGCGGCCTTCCAGGCGGACCACGTCGAGGGTCGCACCCGGCAGCTTGGCGAGCTTGGAGCGCGCCCAGGTTTCCATCAACTTAACGGCGGCATCCATGTAGCCGTGTTCCTGCCACTTCGGATCGAACATCGGCGACTTGTTGGGAATACGGATGTACTCGACCAGCTGCGGCACGATCTCGTCATCCCACAGACCGCTGACAAACTTGGAAAGACGGGCGGTATCCATGAGGCGACTCCTAGGTGATCGGGAAAACTCGCATTGTAACAGTGCGACCTATCAAGCCCACGTAGGGACCGACAAAGCAGGCGCTGTCCCCCACACGAAGGCGGGCACCCCACGGACCCGGCGATCCGCCGGACACCGGCATTCCTTTGCGCGGCCGACAGGCAAGGTGCTCGGGCGGCACGGAAGGTGCCGCGTTCCCCCACATGAAGGACTCATCATGCTTCGCAAATTTGCCGCCGGCGCCATGGCGCTGGTTGTTTCGCTTTCTGCCCAGGCCGGCACGCCGGTCAACGTCAACACGGCCGACGCGGCCACCATCGCCCAGTCGCTTGACGGCATCGGGCCTTCCAAAGCCAGCGCCATCGTCGCCTGGCGCGAAACCAACGGTCCCTTCAAGAACGTGGATGAGCTGGCCCAGATCAAGGGCATCGGCGCCGATACCCTGGAACGAAACCGCAGCTACATCCAGGTCGCCGAGAACCGCCCGACAACGACCAAACGACCTGCGCCAGCGGCCGCGAAGGCGACACCCGCTCAACCGGCCGCCAAGTAAGTAGCCGCCACCTAAGGAAAAATCTCACCCCAACTGCGACCGGCCAGCCACTGGCGGACTGTGCCGGTTGCGCTACACTGCGCACGCCTTCACGCCGTGTGCACTTTTATTGCCATGATTCTTCCGCGCTACCGCATCGCCGCCTCGGGTATCGGGGGCGCCGGCAAAGGCTTGTTCCTGGAAGAGGACGTGGCAGCCGGACGGGTGATCACCGCACCCGACACCATTGAAAGCACCTGGTCCCTGGGCCAGCTGATGGCCGACCCCGCCCTGAAGTCGCAGCTCTACGCGAGCGCGCGCTGGTTCGAGGATCGCTATACCGTCTCGCCGGACTGGCCGGACGAGTGCTATCTCAACCACAGCTTCTCGCCCACGGGCCTCTGGCACCTGGGCTTCGTCTTCGCCTCGCGCGACCTTCCCGCCGGCACCGAAGTGACCATCGACTACCGCCACCTCCTGCCTCCGGGCCAGGAAGAGGACTTCGTCGATAGCCAGACTGGTGAAAAAATCGTCGGTCTCTCCTGGGCGGAAAGCCTCGCCCTCTCTACCCGTGCCCTGTCCGCTCTCGTGGACGGCGCCGCCTTTGCTTGATGCCGTGATGTTCGAAATCCCTACCCTCGAAACCGAGCGCCTGAAACTGGTGGCGCTGGATGGCCGTCACTTCGACGACTACGCCGAAATGCTTGCCGATCCCCAGGCCACCCGCTGGGTCGGTGATGGCGAACCGCTGGACCGCGGCCATGCATGGCGCTCCCTCGCGATGCTATTGGGACACTGGCAGTTGCGCGGGTACGGCATGTGGGCGATTGAGGACCGGATCACGGGCGAGTTCCTTGGGCGCGCCGGCCTGATGAATCCGGAAGGCTGGCCTGATCTGGAACTGGGCTGGATGCTCAAGACCCGGCATCGTCACCAGGGCTACGCCACCGAAGCCTGTCAGGCGATTCTCGAATTTGCGTGGCGCAACCTGCATGTGCCTCGCGTCATCAGCCTGGTGCGCATCGGCAACGAAGTCTCCGATCGCCTGGCCGAACGCATTGGCGGCGAACACATCGAAGACCGCGATTTCTGCGGTTGCCATAACCACGTCTTCGCCTACTACCCGCCCTTCCGCGAACAGCGCCGGGCCTACGCGTGACGCAACTCCACCGCCTGCCCACCGACGCCTTGCGCGTCGAACCCTGGGCCAACGGCGGTGGATCCACTACGGTGCTTGCCACGGGGCCAGATGGCAGTGCGTGGCAATGGCGCCTGAGTCTGGCTCAGATCGACCAGGACAGCGATTTTTCCACCCTGGCCGATACCCGCCGCCAGTTCGTGCCGCTGGACGCGCCGGTCAGCCTGCACTTTGCCCATGACAAGGTGACGCCACTCCTGCGCTTGCAGCGCGCAAGCTTCGACGGCGTCGACGCACCGCGCGCCGTACTGGCCGATGGACCCACGCGCGCCTTCAACCTGATGCTGCGCGGACAGGCGGAAGGCGAAGTCATCGCCCGGCCCTTGAACGGCGCCATGGTCATGAGCGGCTCGACTTCGGCACGCTGGTTCATGCACGTGCTCGCGGGCCAGGCCACGCTGAAGACCGGTGACGAACAGCTGCCGCTCGCGCAGGGTGAATCCGCCTGGATCGAGCCCGTTGGCGGGCAAAGCTGGCGCATTGATGGCGGCGGCGAAATCGTCCTGGTTCGCCTGAACCACTGAAGCGACCGCGCAATGCACACAAAAAAGCCGGTGGCATGACCACCGGCTTTTTTTGGAGCGGCAACCTCGCCGCTCCTGCGTCAACGTGCCGGGATCACAGTGCCGCGCCGCGGCGCCCCATCCCCAGTGAACGTGCCACCACCGCCAGCGAGAACAGGCGCGCAATGCGAGTCCAGCCGATCGCCAACACCACCAACTGGGTGAGCACGAAGGCCAGCAGCAGATTCATGCCACCAAATGCCGTGGTATGGGCGCGCGCCACGCCGAGCGCGAACGCAATGCCGAACCCAATGACGGACACCAGCAGGAACGCAAAGACGCTGCTCAGGGGTCGACGCAACAGCTGCATGAATCCGCGTCCCAGGGCCACCAACGCCGAACGCAGCTGCGGATCGGCGATATAGGCAGCGCGCGCCGACTCGGCGATGACATGAGCAAGCACGACAACCAGACCCGTCACCCACATCATCGTGTGTCTGGCCGCCGTGGCCTGCGCTTCCAGCACGGCCTGATCGGCCTTGTCATCGACGAAGCCCGACCCGGTCTTGATCACGAACGCGGCGATCGCGAACGGTACCAGTGACAACAACATCAAGCGGAACATGCGGCCGTACTCGACGAAACCGCTCTGCCACAGGGTGCTGAAGCCCAGCGACTGTCCCGCACGACCGGAGCCGACAATCATGCCGTTGAACAGCGGCGACAGCAGCAGAGTGATGATCACGCCCGCAGCGACCGCACCACGAATGGCGTTGCTACTGTCCGAAATTCCGCGCACGACTTCGCCAAACATCAGGGCATCGAAACCGGCCGCAAAGCTGTCGGCATGCACCGAATGGCTGAGCATGTCGTTCAACGAGCCCATCAGCGGCAACGCCACCACGATGGCCGGGATCAGCATCAACACGATCCATAGCAGCAACAAGCGCCACTGCAGGGCCTGGAACAACGCCCCGAACAGGGCGCCCATGGAAACACGACGAGCGTTCTTGTAAGCCATCACAGCGTCACCAGGAAGGAGTAGAAGGCCTGAAGCAGGGCCGTGACATCGGAGGTCCAGCGACGGGCTGCGGCCGGATGCGCCTCTACGGTGCGACTGTCATTGAGCTTGTTGGCATCGAGCAGGATCTTCCGATCCGGATCGAGTTCCGCCGACACGATCTTCGACGGCTTTTCGAACACGAAACGAGCCCACTTGCGCTCATCGTCCCACTTCACGTCCTCGTGCGAACCATCGGCAAAAGTGACGCGAAGCAGCTGCGGCACCTGTGCGCCATCGCGCACTACCGTGACAGTGCCGCGCCACGGGAACGGACCTTCACCCTTCTTTGCATCCGGATGCGCCTTCTCCCATGCCTTGCGCTGCTTGTCGAGCTTCTTGTCCAGATCATCCGACACCACTTCCGTGCGCGTGCCGTTCTCGTCGAACACGCCGGCCAGAGGCAGCACTTCGTCGTTATCGATGGACGCAATGCGGTCGTCGATCATCGCCGTGCCATAGACATACTGGTCAAAGATTTCATTGACCGCGCGCGCGTTGCCCGAGACGTCGATCAGGGTCTGGCGCAAATCGGCCGCGGACGGATGACGGAAGTGCCAGCGCTTGTAGTACTCCTTGAACGCGCGCTCGAGCACGGGCGTGCCCAGACGTTCTTCAAGGTCATGCATCGCCGTGGCCGTGCGCGAATACACGGTGCCGTAGCTGCTGCTGGAGAAGCGGATCCAGGCGTTCTGCGACAGCGGATCGTAGGGCGACTTCAGGCCGGCGCCAAGACGCTCCTGCACGAAGACATCCATCTGCGGGCGGATGCCGAGGTCGGCCAGGAACGAGCTCGGCACCAGCAGCGGCTGCTTGCGTTCGCGAAGCATGCGCTGGTCCCAGTACTCATTGAGGCCTTCGTCCAGCATCGGCTCTTCGAATTCGTTCGAGGCCAGCAGGCCGTAGAAATAGCCGTGGCCGAATTCGTGAATGGTGACGAAGTCGATCATGTACTGGTCAGCCGTACGCGGATCGATCTTCTTGTAACCCTCCGCCGTGAAGAACGTCGGATACTCCATGCCACCAGCTTCGGAGGCGTTGTACGGAGGCACCACCGCCGTCACGGTCTTGTACGGATAGGCGCCGAGCGTGCGGGAGAAATACTCCAGTGAGTCGGTCGTTGCCTTCATCACCGGCTGGGCACTGGCCTCGTACTCCGGCGGATAGATCACGCGCACGGCCACCTTGGGAACGCCCGGGCCGCTGTACGTCGTATCCATCGTGCGGAAACCCTTCGCCGCCACCCAGGCGAAATCGTGCACGTCGCCCTGCATGAAGTGATAGGTCGTCTTGCCGCCGTTCTGCACCGGCTCGCCTTGCTGCTCGCCGACCGCACCGACGGTGTAGTCGGACGGCACCGTCATGCGCACGTCGTAGCTGCCGAAGTCAGCGTAGAACTCGCTGTTGAAGTGGAACTCATGCGCGTTCCACTGCACCTGCTTCGCTCCGCGCTCACCCGGCAGTTCCAGCACCGCGATCTTCGGGAACCATTGCGCGACGAGATTGAAATCTCCCCACCAGCCGGTGCGCTCAACGACGCGAGGCAGCTGGCTGAGGAAGTCGATGTCGAGCGTCAGCGTTTCGCCGGCGCCAACCGGCTGCGCCAGGTCAACGCGCACCACCGTCTGGTCGGACTTCGGGCCACCGTCGGGCTGCACGAACGCCCACTTCAGCGAGTTCTCGCCTTGCTGCACGCGCTGCAGGTCGATGTGGCCCCACTGCCCTTTTTCCAGCACGGCCGCACCACGCGAATGACCATGCGCGGTCAGGACGTTACGCTCGGTGAAGAACGTGCTGCCCTGGTTTTTGAATGCATTGAGGTACATGTGCAGGTACACGCTGCGTACCGGACGATCGCTGCGGTTGCGCCAGGTCATCTGCTGCTTGCCGGTTACCGCATGCCTGGCGGCATCCAGTTCGGCATCGATGCGATAGCTGACGACGCGATCCGACAAGGTCGCTTCCTGGCCGGTGCGCTCACCGCCCCAGGCTTGTGGGCTGCTTGGCTCCTTGACGCCAGCCGCGCCGTAACCGGCGAGCGGAATGTCCTGTTCGACAACCGGCGCTGCCGCAGCGTCCGCGCTTGGCGGCGTGGCGTTGACGACGGGTTTGGTCGTTGTGACCGGCGCCTTGCTGCTGGCCGGTGTCGCGGGTGTCGCCGCATCCTGTGCGGTGGCTGCGACCGATGCGGCGAGCGCCAGCACCAGACCCAGGCAGCCGTACCTGCCCCACTGTTTCCCCATGTTGTATCTCCCCGAAACAAGCCGCCAGCGTGCGCTATCGACGGCAGCGCCGGCATAGGCCAGAGGTCATGGTTTGGCGTCGAAAGCCGGAGCGCGCCGGGACGATCAATAGACGTCCCGGCGGTATCGGCCGTCGATGCGCAATTGCTCAACGGCGCTTTCGCCAAGGATGTCGCGCAGGGCAGCGTCCACGCCTGGGGCCATGCCGGCGAGACTGCCGCAAACGAACAAGGCCGCGCCCTGGTCGACCCAGTGGCGCACCTCATCCGCCGCATCACGCAAGCATTGCTGGACATAGCGCCCATTGCCGGGATCGCGGGACCACGCAAGGTCCAGCCGCTGAAGGTGCCCCTCCCTTTGCCAGCGCTCGATATCTTCCCGATGGAAGAAATCGCGGGCCGCCTGACGTTCGCCGAAGACCAGCCAGTTCCGATGATGGCCGGTCGATTCGCGTTGCCTGAGCAAGGCACGCAGGCCCGCCAGGCCCGTCCCGTTGCCAATCAGGATCATCGGGACATCGCCTGCCGGCGCATGGAACTGTGGATTGGCCCGGATGCGCAACGCGACCTCGTCGCCTGGCTGCGCGCCCGATGTCAGCCATCCGGAACCCAGGCCCAGTTGCCCGTCGTCGCGCCACATCTGGCGGACCAGCAAATGCACGGCGCCGTCGGCCGGAAGCGAGGCGATGGAATACTCGCGATGCGGGAGATTCTTCAGGCTGGCCAGAAGCGTGGCAGTGTCACCTGAAGTCAGCGGCAACGTCGGCAGGTAGCTGCGCGACATGCGTGAGCGCAGGCTTTCCCCGTCCGCCATGAGCGCGCCATCGACACCCGCGCGATCCAGCCATGCCTGCACGCTGGTTGCCGAATGACGGGGCTCCACTTCGGCGATATCGCCCGCCTGCCACGTGATGGCCTCGCGCGGCTCAAGCACCAGGTGATAGCACGCCTCTCCGAGGCTGTCCGGATTCAGGTGCTGGCGTTCGCGCAGGGTCCACGTCTGGTACGCGGGACGCTGCCAGTCGGGAAGATCGACCGCGCCACTAAGCACCGACAGATGATGCTGCCAGTGGCGCAACGCTCCATCGTCTCCGTTGTTCACTTCCACCGGATCGAACAGCGGCTGCGCGCCACTTTGAACCAGCCAGTGATGCAGTCGCCGGCCGAAGCCACAGAAGTCTTCGTAGTCGCGATCACCCAGGGCGAGCACGCCGTAGGTGACGCCGTGCAGGTCGCGTGGCGCCCGCATCGTCTGATCGGAGAAGCGCGCCGCACTATCGGGTGCATCGCCTTCTCCGGTCGTGCTGACCACGAACAGCACGCGGCCCGCGTTGCGCAGATCGGCATCGGTCAGGCTACCGAGCTCGGCGCGCTGCACGCGCATGCCCGCCTGCACAAGACTGAGTTCGGTCTGCTGCGCCAGCTGGTCGGCAAAGCCGGTCTGACTCGCACAGGCGATCAGCAGCGTTCCCGTGCCCGTGTGTGACGGCACATCCACCGCGACCCGCGGTCGCCGCGCACGCGCCAGCGCCCACGTCAAACCCAGCCAAAGCGCGATGACGCCGACAGCCATCCCGATGCGACTGGCATCAGGCCAGGTCCATGGCGTGCCACCGACATGCAACATCCACAGCCAAGCGGCGATGCCAACCAGCACCGCGCCCAGACCAACATTGCCCCACAAGGCCCGATCGCGCATGTCTCGCCCTAACCCGCGCGCAGTGCTTCAGCGAAGGCTGACGACATGCGCTCGTCGAAATCGTCGGCGACCTGCACGTAAATCAGCACGGCCAGCCTGAGCTCGCGAGCCAGGGACAGCCCGCGATCCGGCCCGAGAACGGTCATCGCCGTGCCCCAGGGATCCGCTTCCATCGCGCTGTTCGCCAGAACGCTGACCGACGCCACGCGGTTCTGGCTCGGCATGCCGCTGCGTGGGTCGATGTGATGCGCGAAGTGCTGTTGCCCTTGCGCAAAATGGCGGCGGTAGTTGCCGGACGTGGCAATCGCGCGCCCTTCCAGCGGCACAATCTGGCTGTGCTGCCCCGACCCGTCGGGCCATTCGATGCCCACACGCCATGGCATGCCATCGGGCTTGCGCCCGTGCCCTTTCATTTCACCACCCACTTCCATCAGCCAGGCCTCGATCCCTTGCGCCGTCAACCACGCGCCCGCGACATCGACACTGAAGCCTTTGGCGACCGACGACAGATCGAGATACGTGCCGCCGGCTTGCCATGCCTCGCAAGTGGACTCGCGAAGCAGGACACGTTGCCAGCCGACGCGTGAGCGTGCTGCCATCCATACCGAATCCGGCGGTGCATCGGCACGCACGCCATCGGGGCCGAAACCCCAGGCATTGACCAGCGGACCAACCGTCGGGTCGTAGGCGCCTTGGGTGAGTTCGGCCACACGCAAAGCGTACTGAACGACGGCAAAGCACTCGCCGGGCAAGGCCACCCAGGTTTGGGCCGGCGCCTGGTTAAAGCGCGACAGATCGGAGTCGGCCTTATACGTGCTCATCTGCGCGTCGACGCGATCCAGCTGCGCCTGCACGCCCGCCTGCAAGTCATCCAGCGAGACGCCGGCCGGCACGACGACGCGTGCCGACCAGGTGGTTCCCATGGTGTCGCCCGACAGCGACTCGACCGTCAGCGACATGGGGCGCTTTACTGCGGCAGCACTTCCAGCGTGGCCGAGTACGACAGGCGACGCTGCTTGGCCTGCTTCACGCTGGTCTTGTTGTCCTGCGTGCTGGCGTTGATCCAGTACATGCCGGCCTTCGGCCAGTTCAGCGTGAACTTGCCGTCCTTGCCGGTGGTCGCCTCGAATTCGTCCTGCGCATTGCGGTAGCGCGTGGCACCCGCAATCGCCGTGACCTTCATGTCGCTCGCCGGCTTGCCATCGATCAACAGCTGGAAGGTTGCGCCTTCACCGGCAACCAGGTCCGTGACGTGGGTGACCGGCACCAGCTCGATGCCCTTGCCCGTCGGCTTCAGGGCGCTTTCGTTCGGCTTGCCGTTGCTGACGAAGGTCTCGACGCGATTGACTGCTTCGCTCACTTCGACGTTCTTCGCACCCGCCGGCAGCTCCTTGGCAAGGCCGGCCGCGTCACCGCGCCAGCGCTTCTTTTGGCCGTCCATTTCGTAGCTGGCAAAGATGCCTTCATTGACCATGGCAATGCGATACGTGCCCTGCTGGGTCAGATGCACATCGAATTCGCTGCGGTACTTGCCGGTGTTGGTGTTCTCCGCCTTCACCGGCTGGCCATCCGGTGCCGTGATCACCAGGCGCGACAGATCGCCCGGCACGTGATCGGGATAGAACAGGTCATTGGAGACGGCCGCATCCACCGTCACCCACGGATCGGCGCCGGACACGTTGGTGGCCGAGGGCACCATCCACATCTTGTGTGCCTGAGCGGCCATAGGCAGCGCGAAGGCCAGGGCCATGGCGGTAAGGGTCAGAGAACGCTTGAACATGTCGCTACTCCCGAAGGGTGAAGTCGGTGGGTCCGCGCAGATGCGCGAGCAAAAATGAAATCAGGGAACCAGGTCGACCTTGACGGCGCCCAGCTCGGAACTGCCCTTGGCATCGAGCTGCTGCGGCGCGCTGACCGGCCAGCTAAATGGCACGCGCACCACTTCGCGACCGCCGACTTCGCGTGCGGCTTCGACGACGAGCTCGTACTTGCCGGGCGCCAGCGTGTTCAGCGGCGCCTTGCCTTCCTGGAACTTCAGCTGCTGCTGGCCCGCCGGTCGCGTCGCGCCGGATACGCCGTCGACCGGCATCTGCAGGTCGCGGCCACCACGACGCCACCACTGGCGCAGCTCCGGCAACCACTTGGTGCCCGCACCCTCCTTGGTTTCCTTCTGCGCATACCAGACGGCCAGCTGCGCGGCGACGCTGTGGTCTTCGCGCTCGATCCACACCGCCGTGTAGGGACGGTGGTACTCGGCGACATCCAGCTGCGGAATCTGCACCGTGACGTTGAGATCGGCGGCCAGCACCGGCGCGGCAATGAGAAGGGCGGGAATCGAAAGAGTCAGACGGCGCATGTCGGGGGACGCTCGTGGGTCAGTAGTTGAATCAATGGATGAACAGCAGCGCGAGCACCAGCGGCAGCACCAGGCCAAACGCCACCAGCGGCCAGGTCGCGCCGCGCTGCGCGGCGTGCATCTTCAGCAACAACAGGCCGGTGACGGAAAAGATCACGCAGGCCAGCGCGAAAATATCGATGAACCAGCCCCACACCGGGCCCGCGTTGCGGCCCTTGTGCAGGTCGTTGAGGTAGGAGATCCAGCCGCGCGTCGTGGTTTCGTATTCGACCTTGCCGGAGAGGCGATCGATGCTCAGCCAGGCATCGCCGCCCGGCCGTGGCATCGACACATAGATCTCGTCGGACGACCAGTCGGCCTTGCGACCGTCCAGGCTCACCTTCACCTGCGTGCTCGCCCAGTCGACGATGGACGCAGGAAGCACCTGGCCCTTGCGCTCGTCCTCACCTTCAATGACCCGGAGCAGCGGCGCCGGTAACTGCGCCTGGCGATGCTCGGTCTTCGGCCTGGCTTCAATTTGCGCAGCGTGGTTGAGCGTGATGCCGGTGATGGCGAACAGCAGCATGGCGATCAGGCAGAGCGCGGAACTGATCCAGTGCCAGCGATGCAGTTGCTTGAGCCAGAAGGCCCGCTGCGGCCGCGCCGGTCTGTGCAAGCTTGTCCGATCCCCGTCCATCCGTTCCGCCCGTAGCCAAACCTTCATGTGCGGGCGAGCCGTGAACTGCCCCGCTTGCGTCGTGTCCCACCTGACCGCCACCTGGCTCGAAACCGTCCCGGAAGCGAACCGACCCAGCATGGGCGCTCGCTACGTCGCGGGAACGGTTTTAAGCTGCCGGCGATACCGCAGCGGCATGGTCGCGGATAGTGGCACAAATGAGAATCACTCGCAATTTTTACCACCCCGGTCCGGCCATCCCCACGCCGGCCCATCGCGTCAACGGAGGACGACATGCGCATCCTGATTGCCGAAGACGATCCGGCCATCGCCGCCGGCGTCAGTGCATCGCTGCGCCAGAGCGGCCATGCGGTTGATCACGTAGCCGACGGCGCCCGCGCCGATGCGGCCCTGCGCGACACGCCGTATGACCTGCTGGTGCTCGATCTGGGCCTGCCCCAGCTGGACGGCAGCGAAGTGCTGCAACGGGTACGCAAACGCGGCAGTGGCTTGCCGGTGCTGGTGGTGACGGCCCGCGAAGGCCTGCGAGAACGCGTGCGCGTGCTGGACCTTGGCGCGGATGACTACCTCGTCAAACCCTTCGCCCTGGCCGAGTTCGAGGCCCGCGTCCGCGCGCTGCTGCGTCGGTACACCTCGCAGGGCGCGCCGGAACTGGTTCTGGGCAAGCTGCGACTGGACCTGCCCGGCCACCGCGCCTGGGTCGGGGAAGACCCTCTGGAACTGACCGCCCGCGAGTTCGGCCTGCTTGAAGCCCTCGCCGCCCGGCCGGACCGTGTTACCAGCCGCGCGCAGCTGGTCGAGGCTCTGTGTAACTGGGATGAGGAGCTGACCGACAACGGCCTGGATATCGCCATCTACCGGCTGCGCCGCAAGCTGTCCGAATCCGGCACCCAGGTCCGCACCATCCGGGGCCTGGGCTATCTGCTGGAAGAGGCCAAGGACGGCGTCGCATGAGCGATGCCGGGCACTCGCGCCAGCCCTGGCTGTATCGAAAGCTCGAACCGGATGGCCGCCAGAGCCTCCGGCGGCGCCTGCTCGCCTTCCTGCTGATTCCCCTGATGGTGCTGTTGCTCGTCGAGAGCCTCATTACCTATGCCGGCGCGTTGATCTACTCCAATCACGTCCACGACCGTGACCTGCAAGGCAGCACCGAAACGCTGGTGCAGATGATGCGCAACCAGGACACCGACGGCCCCATATCCGACCAGGCCCGCTTCCTGCTGCAGTACGACCCGGAAGGCCACAACAGCATCAACTATTTCAGCATCACCAGCCGGCGCTACGGCGTGCTGGCCGGCAGTAACAAACTGGCCCCGCCACCGGGTCTCAACCTGACCATCAACGGCGAACCGAAACTGTTCGACGCGCAGGATGGGGAGCGCCGCCTGCGTGCCGCCAGCGCCATCATTGAAAACGGCGACGAAGTCGGTGACCAGCTGGTCATCACCGTGGCCGAGACGCTGCGCGACCGCCGCCTGCGTGCCCGCGAAATCCTCCTGCTCAGCATTCCCGCGCAGGCGTTGCTGATTGCTGCCGTGTTCGTGCTGGTGTGGATCGGCGTGCGCGTGGGCTTGCGCCAACTCGAGCCGCTGACCACGCGACTGGCCACGCGCGAGCACGATCTCGCCCCCATCGGCGATGAAGACGTGCCAGTGGAAATTCTTCCGTTGACCCGTACGATCGACGCGCTGTTTGGCCGGTTACGCGGCATGCTTGCCCTGCAGGAGCGTTTTATCGCGGATGCCGCGCATCAGTTGCGCACGCCACTGGCGGGCCTGCGCGTACACGTTGAGCGCGCGCAAAGCGATCCGTCGCCAGAAACGGTGCGCGATGCACTCCAGCACATCAACCGGCTGACGCAACGCGCGACCCGCACATCGACGCAATTGCTCGCCCTGACGCGCGCGCAGTCGCCCGAACGCGATGCTTCCTCCCATCGCGCCGTGAATCTGGCACGCCTCATTCCCGAAATCCTTGCATTGCGCGTGCACGAAGCGATCGCCGCCGGCGTGGATCTGGGCTATGAGGGCCCTTCGGATCCGGTATGGATCGAGGGCGACCTGGCCAGCCTCCAGGAGCTGGTCGACAACCTCCTGGACAACAGCCTTCGCTACGCGGGACGCCATGCCGAAGTCACCGTCGCCGTTGCCCGCCAGGACAAGCACGTCATCCTGAGCGTGGAAGACAACGGGCCCGGCGTGCCGGCCTCGTTTCTCAGCCGGCTCGGCGAGCGCTTCTTCCGCGTTCCGGGCAGCAACGAGGAAGGCACCGGACTCGGCCTCGCCATCGTGCAGCGCATTGCCGAGCGACATGGCGCCAAGGTGCGTTACCTGGCCAGCACGCTGGGTGGCCTGAGGGTCGAGGTCGCCTTTCCGGCAGTGGGCGGCGATCAGGCCTAGCCCCGGCGACCGACGCAAACAAAAGGGGCGCCCCTTGCGGAGCGCCCCTTTTTTGTTCCACCAGCGGCGTCGATCAGGCCTTCTTGGCCTTGGTGATCAGCTGGTCCAGCAGCGAGATGGCGAGGTCGATCTCTTCGTGCGTGATGTCCAGCGACGGCGCGAACGTAATGACGTTCTTGTACCAGCCGCCCACATCCAGCACGAGGCCGATCTTCTTGCCGTTGTGCTCCAGGTCACCGGCCAGGCCGATATCGACCATCTTGTCGAGCAGCGCCTTGTTCGGCGTGAAGCCGTCGTCGGTGCAGATTTCGGCGCGCAGGGCGAGACCCAGGCCATCGACGTCGCCGATTTCCTTGTGACGCTTCTGCAGGTCCTTGAGCGCATCGAGGAAGTGCGCGCCCTTCTCGGCCACGGTCTTCTCGTAGTTCAGCTCGTAACCCATGCGGATCACTTCCAGACCCAGCGAGGTGCCCAGCGGGTTGGAGTTGAACGTCGAATGGGTGGAGCCCGGCGGGAAGATCTCCGGGTTGATCATTTCTTCGCGAGCCCACAGGCCCGACAGCGGGTTCAGACCGTTGGTCAGCGCCTTGCCGAAGCAGATCACGTCCGGCGTCACGCCGAAGTGCTCGATCGACCACAGCTTGCCCGTACGCCAGAAACCCATCTGGATTTCATCGACGACCATCAGGATGCCGTACTTGTCCAGCACCTTCTTGAGGTCCTTGAAAAAGTTCTTCGGCGGGATGACGTAGCCGCCCGTGCCCTGGATCGGCTCGACGTAGAACGCGGCGTATTCAGCCTGATTGACCTTGGGATCCCACACGCCGTTGTATTCGGTTTCGAACAGGCGCTCGAACTGGCGCACGCAGGCGTCCGAATACTCTTCCGGCGTCATGCCCTTCGGGCGACGGAAGGGATACGGGAACGGGATGAACATCGCGCGCTCGCCGAAGTGGCCGAAGCGACGACGGTAGCGGTAGCTCGACGTGATCGACGAGGCGCCCAGCGTACGACCGTGATAGCCGCCTTCGAAGGCGAACATCAGGCTCTTGCCGTTCTTGAAGTTGCGCACCAGCTTCAGCGAGTCTTCGACCGCCTGCGCGCCACCCACGTTGAAGTGCACGCGACCCTTGAGGCCGAACTTCTCCTGGGCATCGACGGCAATCGTCTTGGCCAGCTCGATGCGGGTCTGGTGCAGGTACTGGCTGGCAACCTGCGGCAGCACGTCGATCTGGCGCTTGAGCGTGTCGTTCAGGCGCTTGTTGCCGTAACCGAAGTTGACGGCCGAGTACCACATCTGCAGATCGAGGAACGGCACGCCGGCCGTGTCGTACATCCAGCTGCCCTCGCCGTGACGGAAGATCTTCGGCGGGTCGACGTAGTGGACGGTGTCGCCAAACGAGCTGTACTGGGCTTCATCGGCCAGCAGCTGGGCATCGGGGATCACGCCAGCGGCGGCGTTCGGGTCGTAGGCATTCATGCAATGAGTCCGGATAGCGGAAGCAAATCAGTAAAAGAGAATACTCAGTTGGCGGCCACGGCCACACGCGGGTGGCCATGTTCAGCCAGCAGGCTGCCATCAAGCAGGCGCGGCAGCAATTCCAGCGCGTCCTCGAAGCCCGTGATCGGCACGTAGGGGATGCCGGCAGCGCGGCAATGCTCGATCAGGCGGTGTTTGGCGAAGACGAAATCAACGCGGTCGGCGGCGCAGAAATCCGAGGCGCCATCGCCGATCAACAAGGTGCGTGCACCGGTACCGCGGGCCTGCTCGACGCAGGCGCACTTGCAGGTACCGCTGCGGCAGCCCTCGGCCTTGAACGGCGAGGTGAGCTGCCAGTGATCCTTGGTCGCGGCCGGCGACAGATGATTCGCGGCCAGCGGCAGGTCATCCAGGCCATAACGGCCAAGGATCTTGTGAATGGCATAGTCGAGACCGTCGCTGACCACGCGCATCGGGATGCCGGCGGCGCGGGTGCGGGCCACGAACTGCGGGAACGCATGATCGATCCACAGGCCCTGCAGGTGCTCGTCGAGCTGCTCCCGGGTCAGCTCGAGCAGAGCCACCTGGCCGGTCATGCATTCACGCGAACCGATGCGCCCGGCGCGCCAGTCCTGCTCCAGCGCTTCCCAACCGGGGCGGCCAAAGCGGTCAAGCAGCGAGTCGATGACGTCCTCCACGGAGATCGTGCCATCAAAGTCGCAGAGGATGTTCCAGGAAGCCACGCGAACCACTCCAGCCAAGTCGGGATGGTGCCACCTTAGGCGTGGGCCCCTTTCGGCCTCCTTTCCACGCCAACATGACGTTTGGCCGAGGAAAAATCGTAGGCCAATGCCCGAACTTCCGGCCCTCCGGGCGGTCGTTCCCGCAGGAAGACCTTCACGCACGCCGTAAACCTGATCTAAGCAAACGCGGTTATGCTTTGGCGGATTCAAGCGGGTGGACTCCACCAGGTCAGTCGGTTCACGCCATCGCATGGTGTCGTGCACCACCCTGTCTGGGCCCCCTCCCCGTCACCCCCTGATCCGAGAGTCTTGTGTCTTTGCGTCCAGCCTCATCGTCGACGTCTGTCATGCCATGGAATGGCCGCCTCAACCGCAACGGCCTGCGGAACGTCGCCCTCGCTGCGCTGCTCACAACTCTGGGCGGCTGCATTTCCACGCCTGCGCCTGACCTCAAGCCGCCGGTGCCCGACACTTGGCGTCACGTGGCACCCGCCGGCACGCCGACCACCGATCTGCAGAACTGGTGGAAGGCGCTGGGTGATCCGCAACTTGACGCGCTGATCGAGCGCGCGATGCAAAGCAACCTCGACGTCCAGCAGGCCGCCGAACGACTGCGCTCCGCACGCATCCTGTATCCCCACGCCAAGGATGCCTACCTGCCCAACCTGCATGCGCGCACCAACGACGTCATCGACCCGGATACCACCGCGTCGTACTTCGTCGTCGGCTTCGATGCCATGTGGGAGCTGCCGTTGTTCGGTTCCTGGCAGGGCACGGACCGCCTCGCTCAGTCGCAGGTCAACAGCGCAGCCGCCGCCTTGCGCGGCGCCCAGGTTTCCCTGGTGGCCGAAATCACGCGTCGTTGGATCGAGCTCCGTTCGGCCCAGGCCCAGGGACAACTGCTGCAGTCCATTTACGACGCGCAAGCCCAGCGCGCCAAACTCGTGCAGACGCGGGTCGACCTCAAGCTGGCATCGCCTGCGGAGGCCGGCCGTGCCCGGGCCGAGCTGGCCCGCGCGGAAGCGGCCTTGAGCGAACCTCGCCAGGCCATCAACAGCCAGGCCCAGATGCTGGCGGTACTCATGGGTCAGAGCGAACCCGATCCCCAGTGGTTCGAGCCGGGCGCACAGCCACACCTGGGCAGCTGGCAGCTGACGGAAGCACCGGCTGACATGCTGCGCACGCGGCCTGAAATTGCCAGCGCCGAAGCCGAGGTCCTCCGCGCTGCCGGCGAACTCGGCATCAGCCGCGCGGATATCTATCCGCATATCGGCATCGGTGCGTCGATCCAGTGGTCGGCCAACATCGCCCGCAACCATCGCGCCCACACGGGCGAGGCGATCTTTTCGCTGGGTCCGGTGATCGACATCCCCCTGTTCGACTGGGGTCAGCGCGTGGCCACGGCGCACGCCAAGGATCATGAACTGAAGGCCTCCGTGCTTGCTTATCGCCAGGCGGTGCTGCAGGGCGTGGCCGAAACGGAAATCGCCATGGGCGACCTTGAAGAGCTGCGCACGCGCGAAGAAGCGATGCAGCGCGCACGCGATGCCCTCAGGCAGACCAGCGATGCCATGGGCAAGCGCACCGAACTGGGCCTGGGCAGTCACCTGGACCTGCAGGACAGCCTGATCGACATGCATCGCGCGGACATGGAGCTGATCGGCGCGGTGGCCGCTCGCGATCTCGCCTACGTGTCGCTCTACAAGGCACTGGGCGGCGCGCCGCTGCCCGATACCAAGGGTGCCAACTGATGGTGGCGCTCGCACGCAAGACACTCATTTACGAATGGCGCCGCTTCCTGCCGGCGATTCTCGCCGTGGGTTTCGCCGGCTTGCTGCAATTGCTGCAGGCTGCGCTGGTGCTCGGCATCTTCGGCAGCGCCAGCGTGTACATCACCGGTTCGTCAGCCGACCTGTGGGCCGGCTATCCGGGCACGCAGAGCGTGAACCTCGGGCGCCCCATCGATAACGGCGTGGAAATGCGCCTGCGCATGGATCCGGACGTGATGGCCGTCGAGCCGTTCCACTGGGTCGACGCCGACTGGCGTGGTCCGAACGACACCGGCGGTGTGTCCGTCTTTGTGTCCGGCATCAGCACCCGGCCCGACGCCATGATGTTCGCCCATGCCCTGCCCGCGCCGTTGCGCGCGATGCTCGATGAGCCCGACGCCGTGATCGTCGACAAGGCCGATCTCGAAAGCCTTGGCGTCGGCATTGGCGATACCGCCGTCATCAATGGTCATCGGGTACGCGTGGTCGGCGTCAGCAGCGGCCTGCGTGCGCTGGGCGGCGTCAATGTCGTCGCGTCGCTCGCCACCGCCGCTTCGCTCGACACGGATCCCACCAACTTCAATCGCATGACCTATTTCGTGGCGCGCGTGCGCGACGCTTCGCAATCCGATGCCGTGGCGCAACGCCTGCGAGGCGATGGCTCCTTCGGCAGCTACGACGTCTGGACCGCACGCGATTTCGCGCGCCGCTCGCAGCTGTACTGGATGTTCGACACCGGCGCCGGTGCCGGCGTGTTGTTCCTGGCCGGCATCGTGTTCCTGGTAGGCGCGGTGATCACCAGCCAGACCCTGGTCGCCGCTGTCATTGGTTCGGTGCGCGAATACGCGACGCTCAACGCGTTGGGCGTGGGCGTGGGCGCATTGCGCAAAGTCGTCATGGAGCAGGCGTTCTGGGTCGGCGCCATCGGCCTGGCGGGAAGCATGGTGCTGGGCATCCTGTTCCTGGCCATTGCGCGAAGCCGCAGCGTGCCGGTCGCGCTCGATCCGATCGTGGCGGCTGCGTGCCTGTTGCTGGGCATGGGCCTGGCCATCGTGTCCGGCCTCGCCGCGATGCGCAGCCTGCGTCGCGCCGATCCGGCGACCTTGTTGAGGTGACCATGGCATCGGTTCCCCACCCGCACGGTCGCATTTCGCTGCAGGCCACGAACGTGACCAAGGCGTTCGAATCCGGCCGTATCCACACGACAGTCCTGCACGATCTGTCGATCGACATGCGCGCCGGCGAACTTACCCTGATTTCCGGGCCCTCCGGCTGCGGCAAGAGCACCCTGCTCGCCATCCTCAGCGGCCTGCAACGGCCGGACCGGGGCAAGGTGACGGCGCTCGGCCAGGACCTTGGCGAACTCGACATGCGCGCGCTCGAACGATTCCGCTTGCTGCATACCGGCTTCGTGTTCCAGGGCTTCAACCTGTTCCCCGCCCTCAATGCGCTGGAGCAGGTGGAACTACCGCTCAGCTATCTCGGGCTGTCGCCGGCCGAAGCGCGGCAACGCGCGACCGCATCGCTGGAAGAAGTCGGTCTCGGGCCGCGCATGCGCCTGCGCCCCTCCGAGCTTTCCGGCGGCGAAAAGCAGCGCGTCGCCATCGCTCGCGCGCTCGCCAAGCGCCCCGAACTGTTGTTCGCCGATGAACCGACCAGCGCGCTGGACGCCGCCAATGGCCAGGTGGTCATCGACATTCTTCACCGTATCGCGCGAGCGCATGGCACCACGGTGCTCTGCGTCAGCCACGATCCCCGCCTGGTCGGCCACGCCGACCGCGTACTTGCCATGGAAGACGGCCGTATCCTCAGTGACCGCAGCCAGCCTTCGCTGCCCACTGCCGTACCCGGTCTGAAGGAAACCTCAGCATGAGCCCGCGACTGATTCTCTCCCTGCTCGTGTTCGGCACCGCCACCGCCACCCTTGTCGCGTGTTCGCATGACGATGCCGCACCGCCGGTCGCCGCGGCCAAGCCCGCCTACGTCGCCGTGGCTCGCGGCCGCATGGATATCGAAGGCGGCCTGCTTCGCCTGGCCATGCCGCGCGACGGCATCGTCACGAGCATCAGCGCGCACGAGGGCATGCACGTCAAGAAAGGCGACGTGCTGGCCACGCTCGACAACGAGCCGGCCCGACTTGCCGTGAACTCCGCCGAAGCCGAACAGCGTCAGGCCGATGCACAAACGCGCAGCCTCGATACCCGCATCGCCACGGCCAACCAGCGCGCGCAGCGCCTCGCTGCCGCCGCAGCGGCCGGTGCAGGTGATGTGCAGAGCGCTGACGACGCCCGCGAAGCTGCCACGCAGTTGCAGGCGGAGCTTGAGAACGCACGCGCGGCTTCGGCACTCGCCACGCAAAAGGTCGCCGCGGCACGTTACGAACTTTCGCAGCGCACCCTCGTCGCCCCCATCGATGCGCAGGTCGTGCAGCGCACGGTGCAGGTCGGTGCGAGCGTGTCCGCCCAGGGTGGCCCGGCCTTCGTGCTGCTGCCCGACCTGCCGCGCATCGTGCGCGCTGAACTCAACGAATCTTTTGTCCGCACTGTCAGCGTAGGCATGGCGGCCAACGTGGTCGACGACAGTGGCAGCGGCATGCCGACGCTCGCGGCGCACGTCGTGCGCATCGGCGAAGTCTTCGGTTCGAGCACGCTGGAAGACGATCCGCTCGTGCGCGCGAATACGCGCACGGTCGAATGCGTACTGGCACTCGATCAACCCGCACCGCAAAGCGTACGCATCGGCCAGCGCGTCATCGTGCAGTTTGGCTCGCCGAAGCAAGGCGCGACCAAGCCGTGAGGCGACAAGGCACCAGGCATGGCCTGGTTCTGACGGTCATGTTCGCCAGCATGGTCGCCGTGGCAAAAGCGCACGCGCAGGAAAGCGACACCTTGGATGACAAGGCGCTGACGGTCCTTCTCGGCCCCGGCGTTCAGCATATGCCCGCATGGATCGGCGCCGAAAACATGCGCAACCAGCCGGTACCATTCGTGTACATCGACTGGCCCGACCATTTCACGCTTTCAACTGTCGACGGTGCGAACCTCGATCTGATCGGCGGTCCGAAGCTGCATGGCGGCCTTTACGGTAACTACCTGTGGGGCCGCGAGCGCAACGACCTTGGCCCAAGGCTAGAAGGCAAGATTGATACGCTTTCGCCACGACTGCAGGCCGGTGGCTACATCGAATACCAGCTCAGCAAGCCTTTCAGTTTCGGCGCCAACCTCAGCCACGACACGCAGGGCGCTGGCGCGTACCTCAATATCTACGCCGACCTGGATCTGCCCAAGATCGGCTACATGGAACACTCGGTGGAGCTGCAGTGGCAGGGGATGAACGGCCCGGCCATGCGGCGCTTCTTCGGTCTCACGCCAGCCCAGGCGCAGGCGCTCGGCGTGCAGCCGTGGAGCCCTACTGGGGGAACCCAGGGTCTTACTTTCACCTATAGCGCCTTCATCCCGACAAGCGTGCATACGGGATTTGCGCTGTCACTGGAGTACACCCGCTTGCTGGGTGACGCTGCCGACAGCCCGCTGATCAGGGAGTACGGCTCAGCCGATCAGCTGACGACGTCGTTGTCGTTTGTGTGGCGGATGTAACGCCCCTAGCGATCGTCCCGCGTCCAGATGCCGCCGTGCGCTTCCTTCACCGGAAAGCTGGCGATCGGCTCGTAAGCGGGCGGGCACATGACCGCACCGGTGCGCACATCGAAACGCGCGCCGTGTCTCGGGCACTCCACTTCGAAGCCATGCACCTCGCCACCGGCGAGGTCACCGCCGTCATGCGTGCATACGTCTTCAACGGCGTACAGGTCGCCGTCGATGTTGTAGACGGCAATCGGCGTGTCGCCGTCGAACACCACGCGGAATTCGCCCGGCAACATTTCGCTGCGCGTGCCGACATAGACCCAGTTGGAAACGTCGTCGCTCATGCGTCGGCTCCCACTAGCGTCTTGACCATCCATTCGAAGCGCAGGTCTTCGCGACGAGGCAGACCAAAACGCGCGTCGCCATACGGGAACGGCCGGAACTCACCGGTGCGCTGGTAGCCACGACGCTCGTACCAGGCGATCAGCTCGGGACGCTGCTCGATCACCGTCATGCGCATGGCGAGGCATTGCCAGCGGTCGCGCACCAGGCGCTCGGCTTCGGTCAGCAAGGCGCGGCCCACGCCACCGTTCTGCAAGGTCGGGTTGACCGCGAACATGCCGAAGTAGCCGGCGTCGCCCTGATGCTCGATGTGGCAGCACCCGAGGAGTTCGCCGTCGCGCTCGGCCAGCAGGACGATGCTGTCGTCGCGACCCAGCAGCCCGGCAACGCCGTCGCTGTCGGTGCGTTGCCCGTCGAGCAGGTCGGATTCAGTGGTCCAGCCGCGGCGACCGGAGTCACCCCGGTAGGCCGACTCCACCAGCGTGACGACGGCGGCGATATCGGCGGGGACCGCCGTGCGGAAAGCAAAGGTATGGGATTCGGACATGTCGCACATGATAAGGCCTGCCATGCGCGCTGGCATGCCCTTGCGTATGGAAGGGCCATTGCCCTGCGAATGGCGGCGGCCCGCTTGATTCGGTTTTTTCTTACCCGGCAGAATGACCTTCGACACTGTTGCGCCCCCCTTGTGGGGAATCAGCCTGCAAGGTCGGCGCAGGTCTCGAGGAGAAGACCGCGCCAGTCATCACCAATATCAGGGGAGCAGTCCATGAAACACCGCATCATGAAGCCGCTGACGCTGGCCGTCGGCCTGGCGCTGGCTACCACCAGCTTTGCCGCCACCGCACCGAGCTTCAACGTCAAGGAAATCGACACCAAGATCGATGCCTGCAATGACTTCAATGGCTTCGTGAACGCCAAGTGGGTCGCTGCCAACCCGATTCCCGCCGACCGCACCCGCTGGGGCTCCTTCGACGCCCTGCGCGACGACAGCCTCAATGTGCAGAAGACGATCGTCGAATCCGCAGCGGCCGGTGCCGCCAAGGCGAAGGCCGGCTCGATCCAGCAGAAGATCGGCTACCTGTACGCCGCTGGCATGGACCAGGCGGCCATCGAAAAGGCCGGCTTCGATCCGATCAAGCCGGAGCTGTCCCAGATCGACGGCCTGAAGAATGGTGCCGATGTGGCGGCGTTCATCACGGCCCGTTACGCGCAGGGCGACGGCATGCTGTTCCGCTTCTACGGCAATGGCGACTTCAAGGATTCCAACCAGCAGATCGCTTACGTCGGCCAGGGTGGCCTGGGCCTCCCCACCGCCGAGTACTACAGCAAGCCGGATTTCGAGAAGATCCGCGCGGCCTACGTGCAGCACATCGCGCGCACCCTGCAGCTGACCGGCGTCAGCGCGGCCGACGCGCAGGCCCAGGCTAAGTCCGTGATGGACTTCGAGACCCGCCTCGCCGCCGCCTCGATGATCCCGACCGAACTGCGCCTGCCGGAAAACCGCTACCGCCCGGTCACCGTGGCCGACGCGAACAAGAGCACCCCGCACTTCGACTGGTCCGCCTTCTTCAAGGCCCAGAACGCCGACGTGAAGGGCATCTTCTCCATGTCGCAGCCGAAGTTCTTCGCCGAAGTGGACAAGATGCTGGCCGAGACGCCGGTGACCGACTGGCAGGCCTACCTGCGCTTCCACACCATCGACGGTGCGGCGCCGTACCTGTCGAAGGCCTTCGTGCAGGAAGATTTCGAGTTCAACGCCAAGACGCTCAACGGCCAGAAGGAAATGCAGCCGCTGTGGAAGCGCACGCTGGGCACCGTCAACGGCAGCATGGGCATGGCCCTGGGTGAGCTGTACGTCGCCAAGACGTTCTCGCCGACTTCCAAGACGCGCGCCGAAGAACTGGTGAACAACCTGCGCATGGCCTACAAGGCACGCATTGAAAACCTGGAGTGGATGAGCGACGCCACCAAGCAGAAGGCGCTGGAAAAGTGGGCGAGCTTCACGCCGAAGATTGGCTACCCGGATGTGTGGCGTGACTGGACCGGCCTGCAGATCCAGCCGGGCAACTACTACGCCAACGTCGCGTCGGCGGGCAAGTTCAACTATGACTTCATGGTCGCCAAGATTGGCAAGCCGGTGGACCGCAACGAGTGGGGCATGACCCCGCAGACGGTGAACGCCTATTACAGCCCGCAGAAGAACGAGATCGTGTTCCCGGCCGCCATCCTGCAGTCGCCGTTCTTCGACGCCAAGGCCGATGACGCGCTCAACTACGGCGGCATCGGTGCCGTGATCGGCCACGAAATGGGTCACGGTTACGACGACCAGGGCAGCAAGTTCGACGCCCAGGGCAACAACGTCAACTGGTGGACCGACGCCGACCGCAAGGCCTTTGACGAGCGCACGGCCAAGCTGGCCGCGCAGTTCGACAGCTATGAAGCGCTGCCGGGCAAGTTCGTCAACGGCAAGCTGACCATGGGTGAGAACATCGGCGACCTCGGTGGCCTCAACGCCGCTTATGACGCGCTGCAGATGGCCCTGGCCAAGAACCCTGCCGAAGCCAAGAGCAAGATCGACGGCTACACCCAGGACCAGCGCTTCTTCCTGAACTGGGCACGCGTGTGGCGCGGCAACATCCGTCCGGAAGCCGCCCTGACCCTGCTCAACACCGATCCGCACGCCCCGGCGCAGTTCCGCGCCATCGGCGCCCCGTCGAACATGGCTGCCTTTGCGCAGGCGTTCCAGTGCAAGGCGGGCACGAAGATGGTTCGTTCGGACGATAAGCAGGTGAAGATCTGGTAAGGCTTTGACCCATCCCTGATGGGAAGCGCCGCGGTGTTGCCGCGGCGCTTTTTTTTGCGCCGGACCTTGGCGATGCCCGTGGCGATTGGCTAGGCTTCAGCCTAGGGAGAACACCAGGGGAAAGACCGTGTCCAAGCGAATCATCGGCGCGACCATCGCGCTTGCCTGCCTGTTTGCCACGATGGTCCAGGCCCAGGAAACAGCGGCACAGAAGCCTGCCGAACCGGGCGACAAGATCCAGGCCACCGCCGAAAACAAGACGATCACCATCATGGACCCCGGCAAGGACCAGGCCGAAGACGCTGACGTCATCAAAGTCCGGGATGCCATCAAGGAGATGCTGGGCGGGAAGACGAAAGCGGCGCTCGACCCGCTGACTGAAGTCATCGAAAAGTACGAGGCCAAGTACGGTCACAGCGACGACCTTTACTTCAGCGCGCGCGGTACGACCGATGGCCTTCTTTACGCCATGCTCGACCCGGCGAAGGGTGGCAAGCGCAAAGTCATCGTGCTTGGGCCGGCATGGGCCATGGCCTATTGGGGCCGTGGTTACATCTACGGTGAAATGAATCAGTTCGACGACGAGATCCGCGAGCTGAAGAAGGCGCTTGCGCTCGCCCCGATGGACGCCCAGTACCAAAGTGAACTGGGATTCGCTTATGGGCAGAAGCGTGACTTCAAGGCGTCACTGGAGGCGTACGAATCGGCCGTCGGCTTCGCGGAATTCGACGCCGATCCCGAGCATGTGAAGCATCTTCAATGCGTCGCCTATCGCGGGCAGGGCTTCGCTCTTGTCGAGCTGCGCCGCTTCGACGAAGCAGAAAAGGCATACAAGGCATGCCTGAAGATCACGCCGAACGAACCCAAGTCGCTCGGTGAACTCGAATACATCAAGCAACAGCGCGCGCGCTGATGCCGTCGGCCTTGGATGCGATGAGGGCACGGGCGCCCTCGTCGCATCACATCAGCAGCGAACGTACCTTCAGCAATGCCGTGACAAACGCATCGATCTCTTCGCGCGTGTTGTAGAACGCGAGTGACGCGCGCAGCGTTGCCGGCACGCCGAAGAACTGCATCAGCGGATGGGCGCAATGATGGCCCGAGCGCACCGCCACACCTTGCAGATCGAGCAAGGTGGCGAGATCCGTCGCCTGGGCGCCATCGATCAGGAACGAAATCACCGGCTCCTTCTCGCGCGCCTCGCCGATGATGCGCAGGCCAGGGATGTCACGCAGGCGATCGGTGGCGTACGTGAGCAACTGCTGCTCCCACGCATGGATCGCATCGAAACCGATCGACTCGTAGTAGTCGATCGCCGCCGTGACACCGGCAAAACCGGCGATGTTGGGCGTACCGGCCTCAAAGCGATGCGGCGGCTCGGCGAACGTCGTGCCGCTGAAGCTCACTTCGCGAATCATCTCGCCGCCGCCGAAGAACGGCGGCATCGCCTGCAGATGCTCCTTGCGCGCCCACAGGGCACCCGTGCCCGTCGGGGCGAGCATCTTGTGGCCGGTCAGTGCATAGAAGTCGCAGCCGAGCGCCTGCACGTCCACCGGGCGATGCGGCACAGCCTGAGAGCCGTCGACGAACAGCGGAATGCCACGCTTGCGGCATTCGCGTGCGAGCTCACGAATCGGGTTGACCGTACCGAGCACGTTGGACACGTGCCCGACGCAGGCCAGCTTCACTTCGGGCGTCAGCAGTTCGAAGAACTTCTCGACGATCAGTTCGCCGCGCTCGTCGATGGGCGCAGCCTTGACCGTGGCCCCCGTGCGCTGGGCGATGATCTGCCACGGCACGATATTGGCGTGGTGCTCCATCACCGTGGTGACGATGGCATCGCCCGGCTGGAGCTTCGGCATGGCAAAGCTGTAAGCCACGAGGTTCGCGGCTTGCGTCGTGCCCGAGGTGAGGATCAGCTCGTTGCGCGAGGTGGCATTGATGAAGCGTGCCAGGCGATCACGCGCGCCTTCGTAAGCCGCCGTCGCTTCCTCGCCCACCAGATGCACGGCACGCGACACATTGGCGTTGTGCATCCGGTAATGCTCGTCCACCGCGCGAATGACGCTGAGCGGCTTCTGGCTGGTATTGGCGTTATCCAGATAGATCAGCGGCTTGCCATGCACGCTACGCGACAGCAGCGGAAAATCCTCGCGGACGCGCTGGACATCGAAGGCGGTTGGCAAGGTTTGAGTCTGTGCGTTCATGGACACTCCATCCGGCGCCGAAGCGCTCAGGCGAGATTCTCGGTCGGCAGATGTGCCAGCAGCAGGTCGGACACGTGCTCGCGCAATGCGTCCAGCTCGATCGACTCGAACACGGCGCGACAGAACGCCGCCGTCAGCAGGGCGCGCGCCTGCGCGTGCGGAATGCCGCGCGAGCGCAGGTAGAACATGGCGCGTTCATCGAGCTGACCGACCGTGGCGCCATGCGCGGCCTTCACTTCATCGGCGTAGATCTCGAGCTCGGGCTTGGTGTCGATCTCGGCCTGTCCCGAGAGCAACAGGTTCTTGCTGCTCAGCATGGCATCGCTGCCATCCGCACCTTCGGCCACAACGATGGCGCCACGAATGACGCCACGCGAACGCTGGTCGGCCACGCCGCGCCAGATCGACTCGGATTGCGTGTTCAGTGCCTGGTGGCGGATGGCGAGCTGGGTGTCGACATGCTGGCGACCGTGCAGCGCGAACACGCCGCGCGAGTCAAACCGCGCGTTGTCACCATTCAGTTCGGCGCGCAGGTCGTGGCGCACCAGGCCACCGCCCAGCTCCAGTACGTGCAGCAGGGCATGCGCCTGTGCACCCAGCTGATAGTGACTGCGACGGATCAGCGAGCTGCCTTCGGCCGAATCCTGAATCGCCAGCTGCTGAAGGCGAGCGCCCTCGCGGAGCACCACGTCGGTGACTGCGGTACCGATGTGCGCGTTGGGACCTGCGGCGAGGAAATGCTCAACCAGCGACAGCGACGCACCCTGCCCCACTTCGATCACGTTGCGCACATGCCATGCCAGATCGCCTTCGGCCGGTGCTCCGACGAAGACCACGTGGACCGGCTTGATCATGGTTACGCCTGCTGCAACGCGAACGACGACACCATCGGTGGCAAGCGCCCCATTGAGTTGCGTGAACGCCTCGGACGCGTCCTTTGCGTGATTCGAGAACGCGAAGCGCAGCCAGTCCGAGTCACCCGCCAGGGCGTCCGACAGCGGCTGGATCGTCAGTCCGTCCTGCGATTCGATCCGTGAAAGGTCGGCACGAAAGATGCCATGCACGAACACGAGACGCGCGCCATTGACGCCTGGCAGCGCCAGGGCAACCTCATCCACGGCACGCGTCGCGGCCTGCGAGTCGCCCGTCGCAAAGCGACGCTGACCGAGCGCGCGCAGCGCGGTGTACTTCCAGGCTTCGTTACGCTCGGGCAGGCCCGATGCCTCGAAGGCCGCCAGGCTCTCACGACGCACCGCGTCCAGCCACGCCGGGCCGGCGCCAGGCGCCACTGCCTGCAGCTGCGACTCGACGAACGGCGTGCGCACGGCCTCGTTCATGCGCGGGCTCCGGCGACGGCAGGTTCTTCCTTCACCCAGGCATAGCCCTGCTGCTCAAGCTTGAGCGCCAGCGACTTGTCGCCGCTTTCCACGATGCGACCGTCGGCCAGCACGTGCACGAAGTCCGGCTCGATGTAATCGAGCAGGCGCTGGTAATGCGTGATCATCAGGAAGGCACGCTCCGGCGAACGCTGCGCGTTGACGCCCTGCGCCACCTGCTTGAGTGCGTCGATGTCCAGGCCCGAATCGGTTTCGTCGAGGATCGCCAGCTTCGGCTCCAGCACGGCCATCTGGAAAATCTCGTTGCGCTTCTTCTCGCCGCCCGAGAAACCTTCGTTGACGGCGCGATGCAGCAGCTCGTCGGAGATCTGCATGACCTTGAGCTTCTCGCGCACCAGCTTGAGGAATTGCATGGAATCCAGTTCGGCCTCGCCGCGCGCCTTGCGCTGCGCATTGAGCGCGGCGCGCAGGAAGTAAGTGTTGTTCACGCCCGGGATTTCGACCGGATACTGCAGCGCGAGGAACACGCCAGCGGCGGCGCGTTCTTCCGGCTCCAGCGCCAGAAGGTCGCGTCCTTCGAAGATGACGGAGCCTTCAGTCACTTCATAACCGTCGCGACCGGACAGCACATTACCCAGCGTCGACTTGCCGGCGCCGTTGGGGCCCATGATGGCGTGCACCTCGCCCGGGTTCACCGTGAGGTTGAGGCCCTTGAGGATGTCCTTGCCCTCGACGCGGGCGTGCAGGTTCTCGATCTTCAGCATGTCACTTCAATTCCGCAGAGTTCTTGATGGAACCGGCACCGACGTCGCCTTCCCGGGCGCCGTTGAGCCAGACCTTGAGCTGTTGGGAGAAGATGATCGCGCGGATCATCCCACGGCCCCTTCCAGCGACACTTCGAGCAGCTTTTTTGCCTCGACCGCGAACTCCATCGGCAGCTCACGGAACACCTGCTTGCAGAAGCCGTCGACGATCATCGACACGGCGTCTTCTTCGCTGATGCCACGGCTGCGGCAATAGAACAGCTGGTCGTCGGAGATCTTCGAGGTCGTCGCTTCATGCTCGACGATCGCCGAAGGATTTTTCACTTCCATGTACGGAAAGGTGTGCGCGCCGCACTTCTTGCCGATCAGCAGCGAATCGCACTGCGTGTAGTTGCGCGCGCCATCGGCGCCCTTCTCCACTTTCACCAGGCCGCGATACGCGTTGGAGCTGCGACCGGCGCTGATGCCCTTGGAGACGATCTTGGACTTGGTGTCCTTGCCGATGTGGATCATCTTGGTGCCGGTGTCGGCCTGCTGGCGATGGTGCGTCAGCGCCACCGAGTAGAACTCGCCCACCGAGCGATCGCCACGCAGCACGCAGCTGGGGTATTTCCAGGTGATGGCCGAACCGGTTTCCACCTGCGTCCACGAGATCTTCGAATCCGCGCCACGGCAATCGCCACGCTTGGTCACGAAGTTGTAGATGCCGCCGACGCCGTTCTCGTCACCCGGGTACCAGTTCTGCACGGTCGAATACTTGATCTGCGCGCGCTCCAGCGCGACCAGCTCCACCACGGCGGCATGCAGCTGGTTTTCATCACGCATCGGCGCGGTGCAGCCTTCGAGGTACGACACATACGCGTCGTCTTCGCACACGATCAGGGTGCGCTCGAACTGCCCGGTGTTCATCGCGTTGATGCGGAAGTACGTGGACAGCTCCATCGGGCAACGCACGCCCCGGGGCACGAACACGAACGAGCCGTCGGAGAACACCGCCGAATTGAGCGCCGCGAAGAAGTTGTCGCCCGTGGGCACCACGCTGCCGAGATACTTCTGCACCAGCTCGCCGTGCTCGCGGATGGCCTCGCTCATCGAGCAGAAGATGACGCCGGCGGTGGCCAGCTCCTTGCGGAAGGTAGTACCGACGGACACCGAGTCGAAGACGGCATCGACCGCGACGCCGGCGAGCTTGGCGCGCTCGTGCAGCGGCACGCCGAGCTTGTCGTAGGTTTCCAGCAGTTTCGGGTCGACTTCGTCCAGCGACTTCGGGCCCGCCTTGGGCGCGGCGTAGTAGCTGATCGACTGGTAGTCGATCGGCTGGAGATTCAGCTTGGCCCAGTCGGGCGTCGGCATGGTCAGCCAGTGGCGATAGGCCTTCAGGCGCCACTCCGTCATCCACTCCGGCTCCTGCTTGATCGCGGAGAGCTGGCGGATGGTGTCCTCGTCGAGACCCGGCGGCAGGCTGGTGGTTTCGATATCGGTGACGAAGCCGGCCTCGTAGCGGCGCCCGAGCGCCTCGGCCACTTCCGCGTTGTCGCGGAGCGCCGTCGCGGTGTTGTCGCTGCGTTCGGTGGTCATACGATGGTCCTGCCTTTCACGGCACTGAGTGCCACGGTGGTTTCATGGGGTCGCACGTGGCGCTGGAGCATGTCGGCGAGACTCATCGAACGCAGCGCGTTATCCACGACATGGCTGACCAGCTGCCAGCTGCCGCGCACCGTGCATTGCGAGGCGCGCTCGCACTGGGTGTCGTCGGAAACACCGCATTCGGTCATGCCGATGGGCCCTTCCATCGCCTCCACGATATCCGCCAGCGAGATGTCGCTGGCTTCGCGGGCGAGCCGGTAGCCGCCGTTGACGCCACGGAAAGATTCGACGAGCCCGGCATGTCCCAGCGATTTGAGCAGCTTGCTCACGGTAGGCAGCTCCAAACGCGTCTCATCGGCGATCTGCGCCGTGCTGAGCACGTCGTGCGGATGGGTGGCGATGCAGGTCATCACCACCGTGGCGTAATCGGTCAGTCGGCTGACGCGGAGCATGGCTGCGGGGACGGGCGTCGAATCGGGACTAAAATGGTACTAATTAGCGACTACCTGGTCAATCTGGCGCGTTGCACCACGATGAGGCAATCGCCCGTCCGAAAGCGCCATTTCGATGCCTGACTCCACGGCGCAACAGCCTAACCCACTGATTGCCCGGCAGGACAAACGCCCCACCCCTTTGGCACGCATCCTGCTGCGCTGCGTCATACCCAGCAAAGGGAGGGACCTTGGATGAAGTGGATCACGGCGATCATCAAGCCATTCACCCTGGACGACGTCCGCCAGGCACTCTCCGACGCCGGCATCGCCGGCATGACCGTGACCGAAGTGAAGGGTTTCGGCCGGCAGCACGGGCACACCGAACTCTACCGGGGCGCGGAGTACGTCGTGGACTTCCTGCCGAAGCTGAAAGTGGAGCTGGCGGTCTCCGATGAGCAGGTTGACCTGGCCATCGAGGCCATCACCAACGCGGCGCGCACCGGCAAGATCGGCGACGGCAAGATCTTCATCAGCGACCTGGCGCAGGCCATCCGCATTCGCACGATGGAGGTGGACTCCGATGCGCTTTGAGAGCGGAAGAACGGGAAATGGGGAACGGAGGAACGGGATGCTCCGCCTTGGCATGGGGGTTCTGGCGGTGCTGGCTTCGGCATCGGCCTGGAGTGAACCGGTAACGGGTCATCTCGATAGTGGCGATACGGCGTGGATGCTTACCGCCACGATGCTGGTGCTCTTGATGACCATTCCCGGCCTCGCATTGTTTTACGGCGGCATGGTGCGGGCGAAGAACCTCTTGTCGGTATTGATGCAGTGCTTTGCCATCACGGCGATGGTGACGGTGCTGTGGATCGCCTTTGGCTTTTCCCTCGCCTTCAGCACCGAAGGGATGAGGGCCGGCACGCTGAACCTGCATTCGTTCATCGGCGGACTCGATCGCGCGATGCTGGCCGGACTCACGCCCGACACGCGTTACAACAGCGTGCCCGAATCGCTGTTCGTGATGTTCCAGCTGACCTTCGCCATCATCACACCCGCGTTGATCGTCGGCGCGTACGCCGAGCGCATGAAATTCAGCGCGATGCTGTGGTTCAGCGCTTTGTGGCTGATCGTGGTGTACCTGCCGATGGCGCACATGGTGTGGAGCGGGCCGGGATCATTCCTTGGCGACCTTGGCGTGCTGGATTTCGCCGGTGGCACCGTGGTGCATATCAACGCGGGCATCGCTGGCCTGGTGGCCTGCCTGGTGATCGGCAAGCGCCGCGGTTATCCGCACGTCCCGATGCCACCGCACAACCTCGGCTACACCGTCGTCGGCGCCAGCCTGTTGTGGCTGGGCTGGTTTGGCTTCAACGCAGGCTCTGCGGTGGCGGCCAACGGCAGCGCGGGCATGGCGATGCTGGTGACGCAGGTTGCGACGGCCGCCGCGGCCTTGGGATGGCTGATCGCCGAATGGATCACGCACGGTCGGCCCAGCGTGCTGGGCATTGTTTCGGGCGCCGTAGCCGGACTGGTCGCCGTGACGCCTGCGGCAGGCACGGCGGGACCGGGCGGCGCCCTCGTCCTGGGTTTTGTCGCTGGCGTACTTTGTTTCTTCAGCGCAACGCGACTCAAGCACAAGCTCGGCTATGACGACTCGCTGGACGTCTTTGGCGTGCATGCCGTAGCCGGCATCATCGGCGGCCTCCTCACGGGTCCTTTTGCGGCACCGCTCCTGGGTGGGTTCGGCACCGTGACCTCGCCCTGGCTGCAACTAGGGATCCAGGCCAAAGGCGTGGCGTTCACCATCGCGTGGAGTGCGGTGCTCAGCTATGTACTGCTCAAGCTGATCGACATCGTCATCGGACTTCGCGTGGACGACGAACAGGAAATGGTTGGGCTCGACATCGCCTTGCACGAAGAGAAGGCATACAACCTGTGAACCAGAAGGGGGCGCCACGCGGGCGCCCCCTTCCTTTGGTTCAGTCCCTGGCCTGACGCGACTCCATCCACTCGTAGAGCACCGGGAGCAACACCAGCGTCAGCAGCGTCGACGTGAGCAGGCCTCCGACGACCACCGTCGCCAAGGGCCGCTGCGTTTCCGCGCCAACACCCGACGACACCAGCATGGGCATCAACCCAAGTATGGCGACACTCGCCGTCATGAGCACCGGGCGCAAGCGCAGCACCGTGCCTTGCACTACGGCGTCGCGAACGCTTGCACCCTTCGCCCGCAGCTCGTTGAGGAAGCTCACCAGCACGATGCCGTTGAGCATCGCCACGCCAAACACGGCAATGAAGCCGATGGCCGACGGTACGGACAGGTACTGCCCGGTCACCGCCAACGCGACCATGCCGCCGATGGTGGCGAAAGGAACGTTGGCGAGGATCAAACCGGCGGTGCGCACCGAATTGAACGCTGTGTAGAGCAGGATGAAGATGAAGAAGATCGTCGCCGGCACGATCATCGCCAGGCGGGACATGGCACGCTGCTGGTTTTCGAACGCACCGCCCCACTCGGTCCAGTACCCCGGCGGCAAAGGGACATCGCGTGCGATGGCGGCATTGGCGTCCTTGACGAAGCTGTCGACGTCGCGCCCCCGCACGTCCATCTGGATCACCGCGTAGCGCCGCAGTTGTTCGCGGCGAACGAACGAGTAGCCCTCGGCCGTGCTGACCTCGGCGATCTGGTCAAGCTGGACGACGTTACCGTTGGGTGCGCGAAGCCGGATGGCACGAATCGCTTCGAGCGACCCGGTCGCCTCCGTATCAAGGCGCGCCGTGATATCGAACCGGCGCACGCCGTCGATAAGCGTGCCCACCGCCTCCCCGCCGATGCCGTTGCGAACGATGGTCAACACATCGTCAGCGTTCAGGCCGTAACGCGCGAGCGCGTCGCGATCGACGCTGATGCGGAGCTGCGGCTTGCCGAGGTTTGCCTCCAGCGACAGATCGGTCACCCCGGCCACGGACGACAGGCTGTTCTTCAGGCGCGCGCTGAGGCGATCGAGTTCACCCAGGTCGTCCCCGTAAAGCTTCAGCGCCAGCGTCGCACGCACGCCCGACACGAGTTCCTCGATGCGCATCTGGATCGGCTGAGTAAAGCCCACCACGGACGTCGGCAGTTCGCGCTCCAGCGCCTCCTGCATGTCATGCTCGAGCGACTCCAGGGTGACTCCCTTGCGCCAGCCCTCCGCAGGCTTGAGCGGCGTATAGACCTCCATGTAGTTCACGTCCGCTGTTTCACCCTTCTCGGCGCGCCCAATCATCGACAGCGTTGTCTCCACTTCGGGGAAATCCCGCTTGAGCAAGGCCGCGATGCGATGGGAAACCGCAATGGACTCATCCAGCGATGCGGAAGGCACGGACGTCACGCGCCACATGATGGCGCCCTCGCGCAGGTTCGGCATGAACTCCTTGCCGAGGAACGGCCACAACGCAAGGCTGCCAAGCAACGCGATGCAGGCCATCCCCAGGACCTTGCCACGATGTGCAAGCGACCAGGTCAGCACGGGCACGTATATCCGCTTGATGCGCGCGACGATCCACGTGTCACGCTCTTCGCCGGGCTTGAGCACGAACGTGCACAGCACCGGGATCAACGTCAGCGACAGCAGCAGCGAACCGGCCATGGCGAAACTGATGTTGAAGGCCATCGGCTTGAACATGCGGCCTTCCAGCCCCTCCAGACTGAAGAGCGGCAGGAATACGACGATGATGATGGCAATGGCGAAGGTGATCGGATTGGCTACCTCTCGCGCGGCCACCAGCACGGCCCGCGCGCGGTCGACGCGTCCGCCAAGCGCCCGCTGCTCGGCCATGATGCGGTACGCGTTCTCCACCATGACCACGGCGCCGTCGACCATCATGCCAATGCCGATCGCCAGCCCTGCCAGTGACATGAGATTGGATGAGAGCCCTGTCTGGTCCATACCAATGAAGGCCATCAACATCGCCATGGGCAAGGCGACGATCACCACGATGGCGCTGCGCAGTTCGCCCAGAAACAGGAACAGCACCAGTGCAACCAGGATCGATCCTTCGATCAGGGCACGCATCGCCGTGCCGACGGCCTTGTTGACCAGATCGGTGCGCTCATAGACCGGCCGGATCTCCACGCCGTCGGGTAAGGCCTTGCGGACCGTATCGAGCTGCGCCTTGACCGCATCCACCACGCTCTTGGCGTTCTCGCCGATGCGCGCGAGGGCCTGGCCCATGACGACCTCCTTGCCATCGCGGGTGACTGCGCCGAAACGCGGTGCCGGGGCCTGGACCACGGTGGCCACATCGCGCAGGTAAACCGGCGTGCCGTCATGTGACTTCAATGCGATGGCGCCAATGTCGCGTTCATTGCGCAGCAGACCGAGGCCGCGCACGAGGTACTGCTCGCGTCCGACATCGACATAGTTGCCACCGACCTGACCGTTGTTGCTGGCCAGGGCTTCAATGACTTCCCGGAACCCCAGCCCATGCGCCATTAGCCGGGCGGGATCGACACGCACCTGAAGCTGACGCTCACCACCGCCCCACGACACCACGTCATCGACGCCCGGCGCGGTGCGAAGGATCACGCGGATGGTCCAGTCCTGCAGCGTGCGCAGGTTCATGTCATCGGCCGTGTCGCTCGATCCCGTTTTCTCCACGGTGTACCAGAACACTTGTCCCAGGCCGGACGTATTCGGGCCCATGTCGGGTTTTCCGTAGCCCGCCGGCAAGCGATCGCCCACCTGCTGCAGTCGCTCGTTCACGAGCTGACGCGCAAAGTAGATGTCCATGTCGTCATCGAAATAGATCGACACGTAGGACAGGCCGAAGAGGCTCACGGAACGGATTTCCTGCACCTTGGGCAGGCCGGCCAGGGACGATTCCACGGGCGTGGTGAGCAGCAGTTCCACGTCCTCGGCAGCGAGCCCCGGCGATTCGGTGTAGACGTTGACCTGGATGGGCGTCACATCGGGAAAGGCATCAACGGGCACGGAATGCACCGCGCGCCAGCCGAGGAAGGCAATGACCACGAAGGCGATGATCACCAGCAGCCGGTAGCGCAGCGAAAGTTCGACGAGTCGGGTCAGCATGTCAGTGCCCATCCCCGCCGAGCTGGGATTTCAGCATTCGTGCCTTGAGCGCGAATGCGCCTTTGCCCACGATCACCTGGCCGGCCTTGAGTCCGTCGCGAATGGACGTCCATCCACCTTCGCTCGTCCCCACCGATACCGGTTGTGCCTCGAAGGCATCCTTCGCCACCTGGACGAAGACCGTCGACTGGTTCTGCATGAGAACGATGGCGCTGTCGGGGACAACCAGCGACTTGCCTTGCTCGTTGCCTGCCAGGAAGACGTCAACGAGTTCGCCGTTATGCAGCAGGTCGTCGCGGTTTGCCACTTCCACGCGTACGGGCACCGTGCGCGTTTGCTCGTTCGTCTGATGTGGCAGTTGCACCACGCGCCCTTCGAGCGACTGGCCATGCGCCTGGATACGCGCAGGACTACCCCGCCGCAGCCGCGCGGCATCGGCCGGAGAAAGCTGCGCCTGCACCCACACGCTGCCTTCGTCGACCAGCGTGAAGAGTGTCTTGCCAGGCTCGACGCGCTCACCCAAAAGGAAGTCATCACTGGTGACGCGGCCCTGCGCCGGCGAGAGCAAGGCGAAACTGCCGTCGGCCCCGGCCGAACCTGCTCGTGACAATGCGCTCACTTGCGCGTCGCTCAAGCCGTACGCCCGAAGGCGCGCACGCGTCTGGTCGCGCTGCACTTTCACTTCCGTGTAGCGACGGCCGGATACCGCCTCCGGTCCCAGCGCGCTTACCCGCTGCCATTCGCGCTCGGCCACGAGCCATTCGCCCTGCGCTTGCGCCACTTCCACGCTCGACAGGGTGACCAGTGGCTCCCCGGCTTTCACCTCATCGCCGAGACGTGCATGGCGCTGCAAGACTTGCGCGGGCACGCGCGGCGTTACCAGCACCGTCGCATAGGCATTGGCGCGTACCTCGCCCGGCGCCTTCCATTCGCTGCGCAGGCTGCGCAGGGACACCGTCATCGTTTCCACGCCTTCGGCACGACGTGCGTTGGCATCGAGCAAAACCTTCGCGCCGGTGCTTTCGTCGGCCCATGTCGGCATGGCGATCCCGAACAGTGCGAGCCAAAAGGTCATTTTGATCGAGGGGTTCATGGCTGCTCCTTGGCGCCCTGGGTGCCCAGCCAGGCGTCGAGCGTCCCGGAGGTGCTGAGTTGATCGATGAAGGCCTGCCACGCCTCGCCCTCCAGGGCGACGCCGGCGAGCGCGGTGTCCAGGCTCTGCTTGAGCTGGACGAGGTATTCGGACGTGCTCAGTTCGCCGGACTGCCACAAGCTGTCGAGCAAGGCGGCGCGTTGCGCGAAGTCCGCGGCGCGGCTGCCCTGGAAGGCACCGAAGGCTTCACGTAGTGCCTCGAGACGCGCACGGCTTTCCTGTGCGCGCGCCACGGCCGCAAGTGCCTCGGCATCACGCGCGGCAAAAGCGGCGGAGGCTTCCGCGCGCGCGGCGTCCACTTCCGCGCGATAGCTGTTGCGTATCGGGAGCGGCAGACTCAGGTTGAGTCCGACGACGTTGTCACTCAAGCCCGGCGCCGTGCGCACCCGCCCGCCCGTCACCGACACTACCGGGTCCGGGACGCGCGCGCGCCGCGCTACACCGATCGCCGCATCGGCCGCATCGACGCGCGCCTGTGCCTGCACGAGCTCCGGCACGTCTACGGGTGTTGGCGTGTCGATCGCTTTCCATGCGGGAAGTCCCGCCGCCAGCCATGCCCGGAAGACGTCGGCCCTGGGACCACCCAGCGCCGCGACACTGGCAAGGGCGCCCGCCGACCTGCCTCTGAGGGCCGCCTGCTGCGCTTGCGCCTCCACCCATGCCAGTTCGGCCAGGTCGCGCTCGGATCGATTGATGTCGCCGACGTTGAAGCGACGCTCGGCAAGTTCGGCAAATCGCCGCATGAGCTCAAGCCGCTGCGCGCCCAGTTGCGTCTCGCGCTCCGCCAACGACGAAGCCACGCCGGCCTTGAGCCAGCGCACAGCCACGTCACGGCGGGCACGGACGTAGCCGGCCTCGGCAACGCGGGCCCTGGCACTGGCCAAGGCGGTGCGCGCGTTGCGTTTGCCGGAGAGATCGAGGCCAAGGCTGAGGCTCGCCGTTCGCCGATCGACGTCGGCATTTTCGGCGGCCAGCTCGAGCTCCGGGTTATAGATGGGTTGCCCCGCCGCACGGGTCTGCGCTCGCGCGGCGTCGAGCTCGGCGCGAGCGGCGGCTACGTCGGGATTGGCTCGCCAAAGCGATTCGACGGCTGCGCGAAGGTCTGCCGGTGCGCGCGCGACGTCGCCCGTGCCCGCCAAAGCGACGGAACACAGCATGGCGAGCAGGGCGCCCACGGGCGCCTGCCTGGAAAAATGCATGGATCAAACTCCTGAAATCGGGATCACGCGCAGTCGGGCTGCACGGTGGCGACATGCACCGCCCCGAAAACGGAGCGGCTCAGCCGATCAAGAACCGATTCAGGCGATGGGCGGGCGCAGCGGATTTCGCCAGGGCGATGCCGTGGCCGCTACGATGGGCGCAATGAAGCGATGCGATGCAACAGGTGGCAGCGATGCCATCTCGAAGTCGCTCGCGAGCGGCGTGGCATGCGTGCAGTTGCAGTGACAACCACCGCTTCCTTCGTGCCAGCAGTCACCGGCACCGTTGTCGTCAACCGCGGCGAGCATGCTCACCTGCGCGGCCGGGATGAATACGACCGACTCACCGTCTGCAGCGAGGCAGGCCGTCCCAAGCGCCAGTTTCGTCAGCAGCACCAGCGCGAACAGCCACCGCACGCCCAGGAGGCGGCGACGGAGTGAACGGATGAGTGACGGAGACGACATGCGCGGACTTTAGGCGAGTCCGCACCTGTTAGACAATTGCATTTCGTCCTGAGACGGCGACTTCCGACTCAGAGGCGGCCGTCGACGGCCGCCTGCGGCAACACCGATTTGACGTCGAAAATGACGGCACCCGGCTTGCCGAACGCGCGGATGCGCGCTTCACCCCAGTCCTGGAATTCGCGGTGCGCGACGGCAAGGATGATGGCGTCGTAGGTACCCGGCTGCGCTGCGTCGATCGGACGCACGCGATATTCGGACTCGGATTCCGCCGGATCAATCCATGGATCGAGCACGTCCACCTGCGCGTGCGACGACTCCAGCTCCCGCACGATATCCACGACGCGCGTATTGCGAAGGTCCGGGCAGTTTTCCTTGAACGCGAAACCCAGCACGAGTACGCGCGCATCCACGATGTGGAGGCGGCGTTCGCTCATCAGGCGAATCACGCGATTGGCGACGTAGCTGCCCATGCGGCTGTTGATGCGTCGAGCCGTGAGGATCAGCTCCGGGTGATAGCCGGTGACCTCGGCTTTATGCGTGAGGTAGTAAGGATCGACGCTGATGCAGTGGCCACCCACCAGACCGGGACGGAACGGCAGGAAGTTCCACTTCGTACCTGCCGCCGCAAGCACTTCACTGGTGTCGATGCCCAGGCGATGGAAGATCAGGGCCAGTTCGTTGACCAGCGCGATGTTGACGTCGCGCTGGATGTTCTCGATGACCTTGGCGGACTCGGCCACGCGGATCGACGAAGTCTTGTGCGTGCCCGCGCGGATAATCGTCCGGTAGAGCTCGTCGATGCGCGTCGCCACCTCGGGCGTGGAGCCGGAGGTGAGCTTGGTTATGTCCGTGACGCGGCGAGCATGGTCACCCGGGTTGATGCGCTCGGGGCTGTAACCGCAGAAGAAGTCCTGATTGAAGACCAGGCCCGAGCCGGCCTCCAGCAAGGGCACGCAGACCTCCTCCGTGGTGCCGGGATACACCGTGGATTCGAACACGACGATGTCGCCTTGCTTGAGCAACTTCGCCAGCATGGTGCAGGCCGAACGCAGCGGCGTGAGGTCCGGACGCTGGGCCTCATCGATGGGTGTGGGCACCGTCACGATGTAGACGTTGCAGTCGCGGATATCGTCGACGCGCGCGGTGAACGTCAGTCGCGTCGCTGCCTTCAGCTGCTCGGTGGAGGTTTCCAGCGTGTGGTCGCTGCCAGATCGCAGCTCGTCCACGCGCGCACGATCAATGTCGAAGCCGACGGTATCGAAGTGCTGGCCGAACTCCACCGCAAGCGGCAGACCGACATAGCCCAGACCCACGATGCCAATGCGCGTTGCTGTGCTGTCCATAAACCTACCCATCGACGTAAGCCCGGCAGGTTACCGCAGGCGGCGGGCTTTGGCAGTGCGTTGCTCGCCACTTCCCCGCCCCGGGCTTCGAAAAGTCATGGACAACCTCTAAGCTGCCGGCATGCCACGTCTTTGCATGCCATGACCACCAGCCCCGACCGCACCGCCACCCGCCTTGCCTGGGCCCGCAGCGCCCTCGCCGCTCCCGATCTCCAGCTGGCGCCCGCCTCGGCCGATGCCAGTTTCCGCAGCTACTGGCGGGCCGAGCATGGCGGCAAGAGCTGGATCGTCATGGATTCGCCGCCCTCGCTGGAAGATCCGCGCCCGTGGGTGGAGATCGGCACCCTGCTCGACCGCGCCGGCCTCCATGTGCCCAGGGTGCACGCCAGCGACCTCGATCAGGGGTTCCTGTTGATCGAGGACCTGGGCAACCGGCTCTACCTGCCAGCCCTCGACGAGGGCACCGCAGACGCGTTGTATGGCGACGCCATGGATGCGTTGCTGCGCATGCAGGCGCATGCCCCGGCGTCAGGCCTGGCGCCTTACGACCGTGCCTTCCTGGTGCGCGAACTGGAAATCATGCCCGAGTGGTTCCTGCGCAAGCATCTTGGCCACGACATCGCCTGCGAATCGTGGGATGTGCTGGAGGCGGCTTTCGATGTGCTTGTGCGCAATGCGGCGGCCCAGCCGCAAGTGTTCGTCCATCGCGATTTCCACAGCCGCAATCTCCTGATCACCGATGAACGCAATCCCGGCGTCATCGATTTCCAGGGCGCGTTGCGTGGCGCCATCACCTACGACCTGGCATCGCTGCTGCGCGATTGCTACATCGTGTGGGATCGAACGCGCGTCGAGGCCTGGGCAGAAACCTATCGCAACCGCCTGGTCGATGCCGGCCTGATCTCCGCCGGGGTGTCTGCGGAAACCTTCCGTCGCTGGTTCGACCTGATCGGCTTGCAGCGCCATATCAAGGTACTCGGCATTTTCTGCCGGCTCTGGTATCGCGATGGCAAGAGCGGCTACCTGCAGGATCTGCCGCGCGTGTTCGACTATGTCATCGACGTGGCGTCCGGCTATCCGGAACTGAAGGACCTTGCCGAGCTACTGCTCGCTGCCGTGGGCAACCGCGACCTGCGCCAGCCGGTGGATGCGTGAGGCACGCGCTGATCTTCGCCGCCGGGCTGGGCGAGCGCATGCGCCCGCTCACGGATCGCACGGCCAAACCCTTGCTGGTCGCCGGCGGCAAGCCGCTGATCGTGTGGCACCTGGAAAAGCTCGCGGCTGCCGGCATTCGCTACGTCGTCATCAACACATCGCACCTGGCTGGCCAGTTTCCCGACGTGCTGGGCGACGGCTCGCACTGGGGCCTGCGCATTCGTTATGCCTATGAAGGCACCACGCCACTGGAAACCGGCGGCGGCATGTTGCACGCCCTGCCCCTGCTCGGCCCCGAGCCGTTCATGGCCATCAACGGCGACATCTGGACCCATCTCGATCTGGCCCAGCTTCCCGTCGAACCCCGGGGGCTCGCCCACCTGGTGATGGTGGATAACCCTGAACATCATCCCGGCGGCGATTTCCATGTGCGCGACGACGGCGCGCTATCCCGGGAAGGCGAACCCCGCCTGACCTTCAGTGGCATCGGCGTCTACCGACGCGAACTCCTGCATGACTGGGAGCGCGTCGCGGAAAACGCTGCGACCGAACCAGGTGCACATCCGCGATTCAAACTGGCGCCATTGCTGCGCGATGCCATGGACCGCGGCCTGGCAACTGGCACGCACTACCGGGGCGCGTGGACCGACGTGGGCACGCCAGAGCGACTCGCCGAACTGGATGCGCGAATCACGCGCTGACCCGCAAATGCTTGCGCCCCGCGCGACATGGGCGTGAAAGCGAAGCAGGCGTATCCTTGTGTCCCCCCGCCCGGCCATGCGCCGGGCCCTCGCGCAGCCGCCCCCCGCTTCGCCCGGCTGCGCCACGTACAGCCCGGAAGTCACGATGTTCGAATGGTGGTCGCATACGGTTAGCTGGTTGAGCGCGCACGGCATCGTGCCGCTGCTCACCTTCCTGCATCTCAACGGCCTGGCCGGCGATCCGGACGAAATCTCCGAGTCGCTGATGATCGCCGCGCTGCAGATCGGCATTATCGCCTTCCTGTTTCGCCCGCTGGAAAGCCTGCTGCCTGCCGAAAAATGGCAGGACCGCCGCCTCACCAAGGTGGACATGCAGTACACGCTGCTGATGCTGCTGGGTATCTTCCCGCTCTTCAGTTACCTGATCCTCACGCCCATCAGCAACTACTTCGGCGGTGGCGGCGACAGCGGTGGCGACGAAGGGCTGTTCAGCATTACGCGCTGGATTCCCGCGCTCAACGATCATCCGCTCGCCTTGTTCGTCGTCTACTACGTCATCTACGACCTGGTCTATTACTGGATGCATCGATTGCAACATGCGCTGCCATGGTGGTGGGCGCTGCACAGCATGCATCACAGCCAGCGGCAGATGAGTTGCTGGACCAACGATCGAGGCAGCCTCGTCGACGGCTTCCTGCAGTCGATGGTGCTGGCTGTCGTGGGTCTGGCGATCGGCGTTGCGCCGACGGAATTCGCATGGCTGATGCTGCTGGGCGAACTGGTGCAGAACTTCTCGCACGCCAACGTGCGCATCGGTTTTGGCCCTGTGTTCGGTCGCATGTTCGTCGATCCGAAGTTCCATCGCCTGCATCACATGCTGGTCGATCCCGAGCGACCCGGTCTGCACAACTGCAATTTCGGGCAGGTGTTTTCCTTGTGGGATGTGATTTTTGGCACGGCGCTTTATGGCATGGCGCCGCGTCCGACGGGTGTCGGCGATCCCACGGTGGATGCGGATAACGACCGCGGGTTGGTCGGGCTGCACTGGGCAGCATTCCGGCGCTTCCTCGGCGCAGTCACCCGACCGTCAGGGTGGAAACTGGGTGAGGTCGCATTCGGTCCAGACTACGAACCGATACCGGTCGATCAATGGGACGTGCATGGCGTGGGGCATCACGCGCCTGTTTCGACTACGCCTGCCGACGTCAAGGTTGACGCAGTGCGCGAAGGCGCCGCGGGATAGCTGGAGCGACGCTTTACCCTCCTGCGCTTCTGCTCCCGGTGATGCGCGAATCGCAAGTCGTTCACTGAACAACCGTCAGGCGCGCCTGACGGCTTTTTTTTTGCGGGCATGGATCGACTCCCTGGTGAGGGAGGACAGCCTCAACTCACTGATCAACCACTGGCAGTCTCCGTCGCCCCATAAAAAAACCGCCGGGCAAGCCCGGCGGTTTCTTCATAACTAACCCAACAACTTCGATTAGAAGTCGTACGTCACGCCGAAGCGGACATAACGGGCCGGCTGGGTGGTGATCGGACGCATGAAGCTCTTCGACGTCGAGATGCCGTAGTACTGCGTCACCTTCTGACTGTTGAACACGTTGTAGATCATCACGTTGAAGCCCAGCTTCTTGTCCGCCCAATCCGGACGGTACTCGGCGCTGAGGTCGAGGCGATAGGTCCACGGCGTGCGCTTCTCGCCCGGGATGGACGGCTCGCCACCACAGAAGTGGTAGTACGGACCGTAACCCAGACCCGGGAAGGTGCCGTCCGGACCATAGGCACCGAGGCACTGGATCGGCGCACCGGAAGCAATGGCGACGTTACCCGACAGCATCCACTCCGGAGCAATCTGGTACGAACCGTACGCCTTGATCTGGTGGCGACGATCGTTGGCCAGCGCGCCATTGGCGTAGTCCATGATCGAAGCGTAGTCCCAGTCCATCGTGGCCGACACGTCGGCCTGGCCGATGTCCGAACGGACCTGGCCTTCGGAGTTACCGAAGCTGTGCGACCACAGGTAGTCGACCTTGCCGTACCACTTGCCGTCGAACGGATGCTCGAGGTACAGGTCCAGGCCGTAGTACTTGCGCTTCATCGTGGTGTTGAAGCCGAAGTCCTTCTTCCAGTCCATCGGGACTTCGTAGTAACCACCAGCAAGCTTCGGCACGTAGAACGTGGCGCTCTTGCCAGGGTTGATCAGGATCGAGCCGGGGATCTGACCCGGATCGTACGAGTTGGGGTCGATGCCCATCTCGTTCATCTTCTGCAGGATCGACGGGCTGTCGGCGATGTCGTCGATCGCGTTACGCAGCTTGCGGAACGTGGCCTTGGCACCGTAGTTGAAGCTGTCGTTGAGCTTCTTGTCGAAGCCCAGGATGAACTCGTCCTGGTACTCGGACTTCAGGTCCTTGGCGGACGACAGCTTCGGATCGCGCGGCTGGCCGTATTCGCCGTTCGCGGAGAACGGAGCGTCGGCACCCAGGCTGGTGGCGATCGGGGTCAGGCCCGTCGGAGCACCGTTCGCGTCGATACCCGTGTAGGTGTAGTACTGACGGGTGTACAGCGAGGAACCGGCGGAGCGCAGGGCCACGCTGGTCGGCATCGCGAGGTAGTAACGACCGGCATTACCGTAGACCTTGAAGCTGGAGTCGCCGTTGACGTCCCAGCTGAAGCCCACGCGCGGAGCCCACTGCGGCTTGGTCAGGCGCAGGTACGGCTCGCCGGCGGCGCTGTAGTTGGTGAACTGGTCATTACGCAGACCCAGCTTGACCATCCAGCGATCGTTGATCTGCCAGGTGTCTTCGATGTACTGCGCACGCTGCGCCACGCGGACCGAGGCGTTGTCGTGGTAGCGGTACTTGGCGACGTAGTAACCCGTCTCGCCGCCCGGCTGCGAGCCGGTGTTGGCAACCCACGGGAAGTTGTGCCAGTCAGCGCCGTTGTTGGTCGTGCCCGGGCCACCGATGATGAACGTACCCGGATCCTCGACCGCGTTGTATTCCCAGGCGTAGCCCAGGCCGTTGGACGGGAACATGGTGCCGGCGTCGGTGTTGCGCACGTCCTGGTTGTCGATACCAGCCGTGAGGGTGTGATCGCCGAGCTTGTAGCTCAGGTCAACGCGCAGGTTGGTGTTGGTCGACTTGTGGCCCGGCAGGCTGATCGTCGAGGTGGTCTGCGGACCGGTGATCGGTCGACCGCCATTCAGATCGGGGTTCTGCTGGTCACCCTGGAACACGTAGGCGTTCTGGGTGTCGTAGTCGGGCGTGTAGCTGTAGTACGTGCCCTTCATCTTGCCGTACATGACCGACAGGGTCAGGTCATCGGTGATGTAGCTGGTGAACTTACCCGAGTACAGGTTGGCGCCGTTCTTGACCTGGGTGTCGCGGTTGGCGAATGCACCGTTGGTCAGCGTGGCGTAGTCGAACTGGTTCAGCACGCCGGAGTACGAGGACTTGCTCGAAGCGCTCGTGATTTCCAGGATGTTGCTGTCGGTGATGTTCCAGTCCAGCTTGGCGTAGTACTTCGGGCTGTCGATCTTCGACACGTTGGTGCGCGGAGCGGTGTCCGGACCGGTACCGGCGGCGGTATTGCTCAGGCTGGCGCCCTTGCCTTCCTGACGCTGGCCTTCGACGGCGGCGAAGAAGAACAGCTTGTCCTTGATCAGCGGGCCGCCAACGTAGGCGTCGACCGTGGTCGTCCAGGACTTGTTGTCATTGCGGAACTGGCGCATGCCATTCGGCGAGCCGTCCTTCTTGACGTAGTAGTAGTTCTTCGGGTCGGACTGACCACCGATCGGGGTCCACAGCACCTGGCCACCGAAGTGCCATTCATTGGTACCGCGCTTGCCGACCTGGCTGATCACGCCACCGTCCGAACGACCGTAAGCAGCGCTGTAGCCGCCCTGCAGGATTTCCTGCTGGTCGATCGCGCCGTACGGCAGGCTCAGACCACCGAAGCCGCTCAGCGGATCGGTCGTGTTGAAGCCGTTGATGTAGTAGGCGTTCTCAGTGACGGACGAACCGCCGAACGACACCACCGGGCCACCGAGGTTGCCGCTGAAGTAACCCGAACCCTGGACCACGCCCGGAGCCAGCAGCGCAATGGCTTCGGCGCTACGAGCGAGCGGCAGGCGAGCGAGCTGCTCGGAGGTGATGACCGTGCGCGAATCGACACCGGTCACATCGATGGCCGGCAGCGCGTTGGCGGTGACGGTCACGGCGGACAGGGACGAAGCATTGGCGGCCGAAGCAAAGGACACGTCGGTCGACGAACCGACCTTGATCGAGACGTCCTTGCGGGTATCGACTGCCGCGCCACCCTTCTGCAGGGTCACGGAGTAGTTGCCCACCGGCAGGTTGTTGACGGAGTAACGACCGGACGCATCCACCTGCACCTGACGGGTCAGACCCGTGGCGCTGGTGACGGTGACGGTGTCGCCCGCTTCAGCCTGGCCGATGATGTTGCCGGTGGTGGACTGGGCAAAGGCCGTTCCGGTCATGCCCAGAGCCAGCGCAGCCGCCAAGGCGGTATGACGCAGCGCATACGCGCGATTCAACGAACGAAAACTCATTTGGATCTCCCCGAAAAGCCCACTGGGGGGTGGGCAAAATTAAGCAAAACCGCATACCGCACTGCGATACGCAGCAGGCCAAACTTCTGCAAAGTCATGCGTCTGAAAGGAATCCCCCTTTGCAGACCACCCTCTGCATGCCCCGCCAGGACCACGACTTCTTGCGGCCCCAATCGGGACCAAATCAGTCTGTCGTTGAACTGTCGTGACAGGAACATTCCGAACATAAGACGGTCGCTCACGAGAAGTCAACAATTAATTAATGAAACCCGTAATCTCGCGGGTTCCGAGCGCCATAACCCACGATTTGGCACCCGGGTAATTACGAATCAACGTATTGAGGCACTCATTGCGTCGCGTATTTTTGCCGTAAGAACATGCGACTAGGCCTTACTGATGGCCTATGACTTTCAGCACTTCACGCGGCGGTCACGCAAAAGTGTGTTACCCGCAAGTCAATGTCTTTTGGGAAAGAATCCGATTACCTGGTGATTTTCCCGATCGCAATAAAAAACGGCCCGGAATAATCCGGGCCGTTTCTAAATATCGAGCGGTGAGGCCCTGATCAGGGCCGGCGCGCCAGCTCGGGATTTTCCTTGGTCTGCGGCATCAGGTCCTTCTTGGACACGCCCAGCCACAACAGGATCGGGCTGGCCACGAAGATCGAGGACAGCGTACCGACCACGATGCCGATGAGCATGGTGACGGCAAAGCCGTGAACCACGGGGCCACCGATGAAGTACAGGGCCGCCATGGTGATGCCGGTGAACAATGACGTGATGATCGTTCGCGACAGCGTGGTGTTGATCGAACGATTGAGCACGTCCACCGGCTCGGCCTTGCGGGCGAGGCGAAACAGTTCGCGGATACGGTCGAACACCACCACCTTGTCGTTGATCGAATAACCGATCACCGCCAGCACCGAGGCCAGCACGGTCAGGTCGAACTCACGCTTCATCAGCACCAGGATGCCCAGCGTCAGCAGGACGTCGTGCACTTCGGTCGCCAGTGCGGCGATGGCGAAGCGGCGTTCGAAACGGATCCACAGGTAGAGGCCGATGCCGACGATGACGAAGATGGCCGCAATCACGCCATCGCTGCGCAGCTCGTCACCGACCTGGGAGCTCACGGAGGAGCGGCTCTTGATCGAGGCATCGGCACGCGAGGCGTGCAGGGCCTTGCCGATCACGTCGGAGACCTTGTCCAGGTTCACCTTGCCGCCATCGTCCATCATCGCCTGCGTGGGCTGCAGGCGGATGGAGACTTCCCTGGTGCCGCCCAGGCTCTGCACCACGGCGTGCTCCATGCCCGCCTTGGCGAGTGCTTCACGCACGTCGCCGATCGCTACCGGCTGCGTGTAGGCCACTTCGGCGGAAACGCCGCCGGTGAAGTCCAGGCCGTAATCCAGGCCGCGCGTGGCGATCAGGACGATAGACGCGAGCATCAGCAGCACGGCGAGGCCGATGCTGAACTTGCGCATGCCCAGGAAGTTGATGTTGCTGTTGTGGTTGAAGATTTCCATGTGTGTCTGTTCCTCTTCAGACCGACAGCGTCTTGAGCTTGCGACCGTGATGAATCGCCGCCGTGATGGCATGCGTCACCGTCACCGAGGTGAACATCGAGGTCAGGATGCCGATCAGCAGCGTGACGCCGAAGCCCTTGATCGGGCCCGAGCCCATCGTGGTCAGGGCGAGCGCGGCAATCAGGTGGGTCACGTTGGCGTCGAGAATGGTCGCCCACGCCTTGTCGTAACCGGCGCGGATCGACGCATGCGGCGACGAACCGTTGCGCAGTTCCTCACGCACGCGTTCGCAGATCAGCACGTTGGCGTCGATCGCCATACCCAGGGTCAGCACGATACCGGCGATGCCCGGCATGGTGAGCGTCACGCCCACCGCCGACATCACAGCGACCAGCAGCACCAGGTTGAAAAACAGCGCCACGTCGGCGACGAGGCCGAAGAGCTTGTAGTAGATCGCCGCGGCCAGCAGCACCAGGCCCAGGCCGATCAGCACGGCGTTGAGTCCCTTGGAGATGTTGTCCTGACCCAGGCTCGGTCCGATCACGCGCTCCTCGACGATGTCGATCGGAGCAGCCAGCGAACCGCCTTTCAGCAACAGCGCCAGCTCGGAGGCTTCCTTGGTGCTGGCCAGGCCCGTGGTCTGGAAATTCTTGCCGAACACACCCTGCACGGTGGCGTAGCTGATCACCTCTTCGGTGATCTTGGGCGTACGCACTTCCTTGCCATCGACCAGCTTGGTCTCGAACACGCGCTCGACGTAGACCACGCCCATCGGCTTGCCGACATTGGCGCTGGTGTAGTCGAGCATCTTCTTGGCGCCGGCGGCGCTCAGCGTGACGTCCACCTTGGGGCGGCCCGACTGCTGATCGACACCGGAAGCGGCGTCGGCCAGTTCGTCACCGGTGACGATGACCTTCTTGCTCAGCAGGTAGGGCTCGCCCTGGCGACCCTTGTACAGGCGGGCATCCGGCGGGATGTTGCCGGTACGGGCGGCTTCGATGGCCTGCTGCGGCTGGCCGTAGCCGCCACGGTATTCCAGCGTGGCAACGGCGCCGATCAGCTTCTTGGCCTCGGCCGTATCCTGCACGCCGGCCAGCTCGACGATGATGCGGCTGTCGCCCTGCTGCTGGATGATCGGCTCGGACACGCCCAGTGCGTTGATACGGTTACGCAGCGTGCCAAGGTTCTGGCGCACGGCGTTGAGCGAAAGCTCGCGGATCTTGTTCGGACGCAGCAGCGCATTGAGCACGTAGCGGTCGCCAGTGCTGGCGCCATCCTGCGTGGCGAGGTCCGGGTATTCCTGCGCAATGGCGTTGCCCGCTGCAGTGCGGTCTTCGGCAGAACGAAGGATGATCGACACGCCCTGGCCACGCACCGAGTTGCGCGCGACGGAGTCGTAACGAATGTTCTTTTCGCGCAGCATGCTGCGGATGTCATCCGCGTAGCGCGTTTCCTGCTTGTCGATCACGTCGTTCTGGTCCACTTCCATCAGGAAGTGCACGCCACCCTGCAAGTCCAGGCCCAGCGGCATGGAACGCGCGCCGATGGACGTGAGCCAGGACGGCACCGTCGACTTGAGGTTGAACGCCACCGTGTAGTCGTCGCCCAGGGCCGCCTTGATGGCGTCCGATGCGCTCTTCTGCACGTCGCCATTGGCGAAGCTCGCCAGCACGTGGTCCTTGGCGATCTCGATGTTCGAGTAGGCGACATTCTGCTGCTTGAGGGCAGCGATCACCTTCTGCTCGAGCGCCTGGTCCACCACGCCATTGCGATTGGCCGTGACCTGCACGGCGGGCACCGGCATGAACACATTGGGCAACGCGTAGATGATGCCGACCACCAACACTATGGCGACCAGCGCGTATTTCCAGCGAGGAAAATCACTCATGCCTTGCATCCGTCAATGCCGCGGCCTGAGGCCACGGCGGTAGCGTTTTCTTCAAAGAGATACGGGGCCCCTCGCCCCGTACCGAATCAGGACGTCTTCAGCGTGCCCTTGGGCAGCACCTGCGACACGGCGCCCTTCTGCACCTTGATCTTCACGTTCGGAGCGATCTCGACGGTGAGGAACGACTCGCCCACTTCGTCGACGCGACCGGCGATGCCGCCATTGGTCACCACTTCGTCGCCCTTCGACAGCGCGGAGACCATGTTGCGGTGCTCCTTCTGGCGCTTCATCTGCGGGCGGATCATGAGGAAGTAGAACACCGCAAAGAGCACGATCAGCGGCAGGAAGGTCATGATCGGGTTCGGCGCGGCAGCACCACCCGCAGCAGGAGCGGCCTGGGCGATCAGGAAGGAGGTCGGAAGATTCATCATCTTGTCTCGCAAATAGCGGCATTCAAAGGAATTTCCCCCGAACGCCTGATAAAAGGTCTTGGATTATGCCATGCCCCCCGGGGCCTTAGCACGGCGCCTTAAGGCAATGTGAAGGCAATCCGACCAAGCTTATGGCGGGTGATCGGGTCAGATGCAAGGGCGCGTCACACATTCTCGCCCGACCCGGGGCTGGGACCGCAGGATCCCGCAGAGGTTCTCACGGGCCTTGCGACCGCGGGTCGAACCGGGCCCCAACGCGCAGCGGCCGGTCCGGAGGGCTTCACGCGGGGAGACGCAGGGCCGAGCCCTTCCTCAGGTCCCCGCCTGCCGCCTGGCGTAGAACTCCGCCACGAAGTCGTCCAGCTTGCCATCCGCGATGGCGCCGCGCAGCCCCGCCATCAGGCGCTGGTAATGACGCAGGTTGTGCATGGTGGCCAACTGGCTGCCGAGGATCTCGTTGCAGCGGTCCAGATGGCGCAGGTAGGCGCGGCTGAAGCCGTTGCTGCATGCGTAGCAGTCGCACCCCTCTTCGATCACCCGCGTATCCATGGCGAACTTCGCATTGCGGATGCGCAGCGTGCCCTGGTCGGTGAACAGGAAGCCGTTGCGCGCGTTACGCGTGGGCATCACGCAGTCGAACATGTCGATGCCACGGCGCACCGCTTCGACGATGTCCTCCGGACGACCCACGCCCATCAGGTAGCGCGGTTTGTCCTGCGGCAGCAGCGGCACCGTGAAGTCGAGCGTGTGATTGCGCTCGGCCTCCGGCTCGCCCACGGCCAGGCCGCCCACGGCATAGCCGTCGAAGCCAATGCCCACCAGCCCCTCGGCCGATCGGCGACGCAGGTTCTCGTACACACTCCCCTGCACGATGCCGAACAGCGAGTTGGGGTTCTTCAGATCGTCGAAGGCGCGGCGCGAACGCTCGGCCCAGCGCAGGCTCAGCTCCATCGAGGTCGAGGCCACCTTCTCCGTCGCGGGGTACGGCGTGCACTCGTCGAAGATCATCACCACGTCCGAATCCAGCGTCTTCTGGATGCGCATGGACTCTTCCGGCGACAGGAATACCTTCGAACCGTCGACCGGCGAGGCAAAGGTCACGCCTTCCTCGGTGATCTTGCGCTTATGGGCCAGGGAGAAAACCTGGAAACCACCGGAGTCGGTAAGGATCGGCTTGTCCCAGCCGATGAACTTATGCAGGCCGCCGAACTGCTCGACGATCTCCAGGCCTGGGCGCAGGAACAGATGGAACGTGTTGCCCAGGATGATTTCGGCACCGATATCGGTGATGTCCCGCGGGGTCATCGCCTTGACGGAGCCATAGGTGCCCACCGGCATGAAGGCCGGTGTTTCCACGGTGCCACGGGCAAAGGTCAGGCGACCACGCCGGGCCGCGCCGTCGGTGGCGGAAATGTCGAATTGGAGGGAAGTCATGGGGCGATTATCGCCGATCGGGCGCCACGGTGCCCCTTCGGCCGGTATCGGGGCCGCGCCCCACCCCGTCAGTCCCTGGCCGGGGGCAGGATCGCCATGGCATCGCCGTAAGAGAAGAACCGATAGCGCTGCTCAACGGCATGCCGATAGGCGTCCAGTACGAAATCCCGTCCCGCCAGCGCCGACACCAGCATCAGCAGGGTCGACTGCGGCAAATGGAAGTTGGTGATCAGTCCGTCGATGCTGGTGAACTGGTAACCGGGGAAGATGAAGATCTGGGTTTCACCGGCAAACGGCTGCAGCTCGCCGTCGCGAACGGCGCTTTCGAGCGCGCGCACCACCGTCGTCCCGACCGCGATGACGCGCCCGCCATTGGCACGCGTGCGGCGAATCTGCTCGACGAGGCTCGCGCCCACGTTGAGCCACTCGCGATGCATCTGGTGATCTTTGATGTCATCCGCGCGCACGGGCTGGAAAGTCCCGGCGCCGACATGCAAGGTGACGTAACCAAACTCAACGCCCAGGTCGCGCAACTTCTGCAGCATGGGCTCGTCGAAGTGCAGGCCCGCCGTGGGCGCGGCGACGGCTCCGGGTTCTCGGGCGAAAACCGTCTGGTAACGCTCGAGATCGGAGGCATCGGCATGGCGTTCGATGTAGGGCGGCAGCGGCATTTCGCCGAGGCGGAGCAACAGGCGCTCCAGCGGATCAGGCGATTCGAAGCGCAGCCGGAAGAAAGCGCCATCGCGCCCCAGCACCGTGGCGAAGCTGCCGTCGGCAAGTTCAATGCGCCCGCCCTCTTTCGGCTTCTTGCTCACACCCAGCTGGACCGTGGCCTCATGCGCGCCGGTAACGCGCTCGATCAGGATTTCCACGGCGCCGCCGCTTTCCTTGCGGCCATAAAGACGCGCCGGCAACACGCGCGTGTCGTTGAACACGAGCAAGTCACCTGCGCGAAGCAGACCAGGCAGGTCACGGAACATCCGGTCTTCAAGCGCCTTGCGCTCGACATCCAGAAGCAGCAGGCGGCTGGCCGAACGCTCGGGCAGCGGCGCCTGGGCGATCAGTTCAGGAGGCAGGTCAAAATCGAAATCGGACTTCTTCAAGGCAGGACTCGGCGGCGGCGCGGTGCGCGGCGGTAACGGGCCATTATCCCGCACCGCCGCGCGAACGGCACCTTAAGCAACCCTTTGGCCCCGTCGTCGGCGCCACAACAGGCCCGCGGCCACCAATGCGACCAGCACCACGCCCCCGCCGGGCAGCCCATGCCGCCTGAGCCATTGCTTGCCGCCGTCGATGGCCAGCCGCCACTGGAGGTGCCTGGCGCGCGCGAAATCAGGTTCCTCGCAATTGCGGCCGAAGTTGGTCGCCCAGTCGACATAGGGCCCCTCCTTCACATAGCGCGCATAAAGCGCCTGCGCCCGACGCAGGCGTTCCGGCGGCTGGGTCGGTGCAGGCTGGCCGTAATGCTCGTAGTTGTCTTCGTAATCCGGCGGCCCTTCCAGCATCCAGCCGGTGGCTTTGCACAGGACAGCGGCGAACGCCTGCGACCGCGCCGGCAACAGGTCGGCTGCGCTGGCGGCACGATCGGCGGCCAGGTAGCGATAGTGGAATCGTCGATCCGGCTTGGCGGTGGTTCGGACGAAGCGCTCGCGCTCGCCAGTGGTGACGAACGACTGCTTGAGATCGTCCAGCGAATGGCCGCTGCCTCCCTGGTAGCTGCCGCCGTTGTCGCTGAAATCGGGCGCCTGTTCGTAACCGAACAGCTCCATGCCCTGATCGCGCTCGATCGTCGCCGCCATGTAACGGGCCTGGGCTTTCGCATTGTCCGTCCAGGCATGTTCGCCGTCGCGCACCGCCTCGGCAAACTGGCGCGCCTTGGCCGGCATGTCCACGTCGCCGAACCGCGTGTCGCCGCTGGCGGGGAAATAGCCGATGGCGTCGTCGTAACGGCCGGCGCGCATCATCCGGCGCGCCAACAGCCAGCGCAGGTTGTCAGCCAGCGGCGTGGGCACGTAGCTCGCGTACTCGTCATCGGCCGAGGTCGCAGGCGTGGCGGGTTTGGGCACCGGCGAAGCGGGTACCTGAGCATCGACGAAACCCTTCAGCTCATCGATGCTCAGCACGCGCTCGGCGATATACATCGCGTCGTTACCGTACCCGGCACCGCCGCTGGCGTCTTCGACGTGCACGTTGCCATCAGCACCCACCCCCTGTGCGGCGACGTAAAGAAACCCCATGGCCTGCAGGTATTCGCCGCGTCCGAGCGACAGCACGCCTTGCTCACCCTTCGCCAGCAATACATTGGAAGGCTCAAGTGCTGCCTGGGGATCGTTCGCCTTGGGGAAAGCGCGCGCAGCGTCGGCATACGCTGCGGCCGCCGCAGCGAGATCACCCTTCTGCAGGGCAAGTTTCGCGGCTACCCAGCTTGCAAGCGCGCCTTGCGACTTACCCACGAGCCTCGCGGCAAAATCGTAACGCCCCGTGCGATAGGCCAGCGCCGCAAGACGATCCGCGCCTGCCACTTCACCAAGGTCGCGCGCTTCGATGGCGGCTACCAGCGCCCGCAGGCGGGCGGTGGTAGCCCGTGCCTGCGGGGAAACGCTGTCGCCTGCATCATCCCCCATGCGTGCAAGCGCATACGCGACGAGCGCACGCTGGGAAATGGGATCGTCGATCACCGCGGCGACTCGCTTGTCGTCACGCAACACGTTCTGTGCCATCGCCGCCAACGATTCCACGGCGGCACGCGATCCGTAACCGGCCTGAGCGGCATACAGCGCGACGGCATGCTTGAAATCATCCGGCGCCATACCCGGCCCGCAACCATGGTCGCGCACCAGCCCTCGCCAATCGCAGATCGTCTTGCCATCAAGGAGGAACAGCCGGGCCTGCTCGCCCAGGCTGGCCACGGCCAGGCCCTGCGAATCGTCAGCCCCTTCAGTCACCAGGCGACGGGTCGCCACGAAAGCCGCTGTCGCGGCATCACGCTCCTGAAGGAACACATCATGCTGGCCCGCCTGCGCCATGGCGCGCTGAGCATGGATACGCCCGATCATAAAAGCTGCCCAGGCAGCGCGCGTGCGGTTTTTGTCGGCGGGCAAGGCCAGCACTTTCTGGAAGGACTCCAATGCCGGGCCCATCGACGGCGCGGCAAAGGCGTCGCATGAGGGGGCAGCGTCCACCGCGGAGGCGTCATCGCCGTCGTTGCGCGCCGGAGCACATGCGCGCTGGGCCAACGCGACATCCACGGCGCCAGCGGAGTAGAGCCGAAGATCCTCAGGCAAATCCTTGCCGTCGGCATAAGCCGTCGAGCCCGCATCGGCCTCCCGCAGCGCTTTGACGCGTGTCCACTGCGCCTCCGTCAGGCCATTTGACCGGGCTTCGCTCGTCGCAGGCGGAGCATCGAATGCGTCGCCGTCTTCGCGCACGAAGAACTGGCCCGTTGGCGGCACCCATTGGTTCGCCTCGAAGGCAAAGCTGTTGCGCGGCGTGGCCTTGAGGTTCTGCTCGCGACGATCAAGCAACTGACTGGGAAAGTCCGGACCGCAGGCCCAGGCGGCCACGCCCGCCGCGCCCGCCACGATGGCGAGCGACAGCCACACACGCTTGTTCATGAATATCCCTATCTGGCGTTGCATGCGCGAATGATGCGACAAATCGATGGGGACCCGCGATCTACTCACGGGCGAGCGTTCAGCGTCACCGCCCCGGGCACTGAATCCATCGGGCATCGGACCCAGCCGATGATGCGCTCCCCCTGACCACGCAACCACCCCGACTGCGCCAGCGTCAAGGCGTGCGTCCTCGTGTCGAGCATGTAGCCATTGGCACCATCAGCCAGGGTGCATGACGCAGGGAGCGCGATGCGCCCAGGTAACTCGGTATCAAACTCGCTGTCATTGCGCAGCACGACGTCCAGCGAACCGGTGTTCGGGTTGGGTCGCCACTGTACGCTGAGCGCGGGCTCGAGCGCCCTCCCTTCCACGACGGCACGCCACGTCCCGGGACTCCAGGCACGCGCATCCTGCGACGTCGGCAATCGAAACCAGGCGACGCCGCGCCACCCTTTCGGCGGCTCGTGGCGCCAGGCGGATAGCAGCGTTGCCACTTGCTGCGGCGTGGCGGCAAGCTCGTGTCCGTCATCCGCCCCGTCAAGCGTGGACGTTTCACTCGCGATGGCGACCGGCCGGCCCTGCGCGTCCCAGCTCACGCGCGTGCCATAGGCAGGCAAGGCGACATGAAAACCGTGCGGTGCGATGGCTGCGAACCGATCCACCCACACTTTCGCAAGCGCCGGGTCGAACAATCCAGCCGTCGGCGACTGCACGGCATGCACCTGAAGCACCACGTCGTCGACTTGCGCCAGCAGGGGGCCGAGTGAAGGAGACCCGATCCAGGTCGGCAGCGCAGTGATCGAGAGCGAAGTCGCGTCACCGAGTGCCTGGCGTAGTCGCATCAGCAATGAGGTATAGGCCGTCAGCTTTGACGTGGCGCAGTCGTGATCGATCTCGATGCCCGACACCCGCCATCCATCCGCTTGCGCGCGGAGCGCCAAAACATGGGCGATGACCTCATCCGCATGCCATTCGCTCAACTGCCCGTCGATGCGCACGACAAGGATCACCGGCTTGCCTGCTTTCGCCAGCGTCGCGCGGTCGTACGCCACGTCCACCCAGTGCCCCTTCGCATCGAGCTGGGCCGCAAGCACGCGCCAGTGACTTACCAGGTCGGCCGAGCGCAGGACGGCTTCGCGCACCGGGGCGTTCCATTGACGCTGCCATACGTACGCGTCGTTCTCGATCGATGTCACCGGGTGGTGGCAGGCCGACAGCACGACGCCGAGCAGCACGCCGATCAGCCAGCGCGCACGCGGTGAAATCAAAGCCAACCCTTCTGACGCGCCAGGCGATAAGCCTCGATGCGATTGGTCGCACCCAGCTTGCCGATCGCTTCGGAAAGGTAATTGCGCACCGTGCCATGCGAAAGGTTCAACTGCGTGGCGATATCGCTCGCCGATTGCCCTTCGCCTGCCAGGCGCAAAACCTGCCGCTCACGATCGTTCAGCGGATCCGCTTCTGACCATGCTTCCAGCGCAAGTTGGGGATCGATCGCACGGCCACCGCGATGAACCATGCGCAAGGCTTCAGCGAGGTTCTCGGCCGGAGCGTCCTTCAGCAGATAACCCGATACGCCGGCGTCCAGCGCGCGACGCAGGAAGCCCGGGCGCGCAAACGTGGTCACGATGATGACCTTCATCGGCAATTCGTGGCGCTGAATCCGCTGCGCCAGCTCGAGCCCGGTCAGCCCCGGCATCTCGATGTCGGTCACCAGCACGTCAGGCTTCAGCCGCTGCAGCTCGCGCCACGCGGCCTCGCCATCCGCGGCGGAGCCCAGCACTTCGATATCCGACTCCAGGTTGAGCAGCGCCGACAACGCGCCACGCACCATGGCCTGATCCTCGGCCAGCATCACTCGAATCATGCAAACGTCCTCGTTGTATCTTCTTCCGGCACGTGGCCGGCCGTGGCTTCGTTGACGGGCACGCAAACCGACAGGGTGGTTCCGCGACGCGGCGGCGAATCAATGTCCAGCGTGCCGTGCAAGGCGCGCACGCGTTCGCGCATCCCGCTCACGCCATTGCCGTGCGCCCCGAGACCGCCGCGCCCGTTATCCCTGATGCACATGCGAAACGCCCCGTCATCGAGCGCAAAGGTGACCCATGCCGTTCGCGCATCGGCATGGCGGTGGATATTCGTCACGGCTTCGCGCAGCACCAGCGCGAGCGACGTTTCGATCGATGCCGGCAGGCACATGCCCGCCGGAAACGCCGCTTCGAACGACACGCCCGATGCCTCGAGCATCAGGCGCGCCGACACCAGCTCTGCTGCAAGATCGCTGCGCCGCATGCCGGTCACCGCCGCGCGCACTTCGGAAAGCGCGTGCCGCGCGACGCGCTCAACTTCGGTCATCTCCCGCTGCGCTCGCTCCGGATCCTTGATGGCCAGCCGTCGTGCCAGCTCGGACTTGATTGCCACCAGGGACAAGGTGTGACCCAACAAGTCATGCAGGTCACGGCCGATGCGTTCGCGTTCGGCCAGCGTGGCAAGCCGGCGAACTTCATCCTGCGAAAGACGCAGCTGGGCATCCTTTCGCAAGTTGCGGATGTAAAGGTAATTGTTCGAACCGCCAAGAATGCCCGACACCAGCACCACCAGCATCACCCACATCGGCGCCTGCAGCCACAACACCATCGGCAGCGAAATCAGGGTGATCAGCACCACCCCGACCAGCCAGTGCTTCAGCGAGCGCGCCGTCGACAAGGCCGAACCGGCACAGATCAGGTACCCGAAGCCCACGCTGTTGACCGGCCATACGGCCAGTCCGAGCAGGACCATGCCGGCGGCATACCAAACGAGGCGACGCATGGGCCCGAGGAATACCTGGGCGTGCAGGTACAGGTACACCGCCACGCTGGCCAGCGTCGGCAGGAACCAGAACCAGGCGAAGCCGCGTGCGCCCCAGGGCACCAGGAACAGCACGATCAGCCACAGCGATTGTCCGAACGCGGCACGAATCAGGTGCATGGGCGAATTCAACTGCCCCAGCAGCGAATCCGGTCGCGGGGTAAGCATGCGGATCATCAGGCGGCGTGCGTCGCTGGCGGCAGCGCCGGCGAATGCAGGTGTTGCTGGAGTGGCACGGTCACCAGCAGCGTCGTACCGCGTCCTCGCGGTGAGTCGATGCTCAGGTTTCCACCGATGCCGCGTATGCGCTCACGCATGCCGCATAACCCGTTGCCGTCTTCGACGATGCCACCGCGACCATCGTCATTGATGCACAGGCGCAGGACATGGTCGTCACGCGACAGCTCAATGCGCGCGCGACTGGCCTGCGCATGGCGGGCGATATTCGTCGCCGCCTCACGCATGACCAGCGACAGGCTCCGCTCGATCTCCGGCGGTATGCCCGTCGGCGGCACGTTGTAATCGAAATGCACGCCGGACGATTCCAGCAGCAGACGCGCCGATGCCAGCTCGGCAGCCAGGTCGGTCGCGCGTATACCCGTGACGGCGGAGCGAACCTCGGCCAGTGCGTGGCGTGCCACCTTCTCGGCCTCCTCCACTTCCCGACGCGCCGCTTCCGGATCGCGATCATGCAGCTTGCGGGCAAGTTCGAGCTTCAGCGTGATCAGGGACAGCGTGTGCCCCAGCAGGTCGTGAAGGTCACGCCCGATACGCTCGCGCTCGGCGGTGGCCGCGAGGCGACGCACTTCATCCTGGGACAATTTGAGCGCGGCGTCCTTCTCATGCTGCATGCGCTCGACAAAGCTGACCGATCCGATGATCAGCGTCATGCACGGCACCGACAGCATCGCCTGCCACGGATAACCCACTTTCCAGGTCACCAGCAGGTAGATGGCGTTAAGCACCATCAGACGCAACAGCAGCGGGAGAAAGCCGCGCGTGGTTGACAGCGCGGAAGTGACGCAGCCGTAGATAAAGTAGGCAATGCCACTGGGATACCAGGGCGCCAGCGCAATGCCCATGCTGGCAAGGGCCAGCGCGTAACGAGGCGCCGTGCGCCGTGACGCCAGCATGGTCTTGGCAAACAGCATGACGAAGACCGGGTAACTGACCAGCGTGATCAGCACCCACTGCAGGTCATAGCGACCACCCAGCGCCGGCGTGATGAACACCCAGGCGGACCAAAGCAGGTGCACCGCCTCAACCCCGGATGACTTGCCCTGCCGGCGAGTGGCGGCCACCCGTGAATCCGGGGCCGGCTGAAACCACGCACGAATGACGTCCATTGCCCTACCCCCGATGACACGCCTGCTCATGCTACTTCAACCGTGGCGACGCAGGCGGCGCGCAGCCAGTCCGACGAAGGCAACCGTGAAGCCGATGAGCACGATCACCCGCACCAGCGTCCCGTCGGTCGAACCCAGCCCCACGGCCGACAGCGCCAGGCGATTGAGGTGGTAGCTCGGCCAGATGGGCGCGATCTCCTGGATGAAGCGCGGCATGATGTTCAGGGGGAACCATAGACCCGACAGGAACGACATCGGCAGATACACGAGGTTGACCAGGCTGGGCGCGCCCTGGCCCTTCAGCAGCGTGCCCAGCCACAGGCCCATGGCGCAGAACGGCAACACGCCCAGGATATCGGTGAAGAACAGTGCCAGCATCTGCGCTCCGGTCAGCGGCACGTGGGCGAGGAATGTCGCCATGGAAAGCAGCAAGATGGCCACGCACGCCGCCACCACCATCGCCATCGACATCTTGCCCAGCAGGTAAGCGTTGGGTGGCATGGGCAGCGCACGCTTCAGCGTCAGCAGGCCATTGTCGCGCTCCATCGCCAGAGCCAGGCCGAACCCGAACAGGCCCGGCGCCATCACACCGAACGTGCCATAGGCGGCCAGCAGGTAGCGCGGGGCATCCGGCCCGTTCGCCCTGCCGAGGAAGATGCCGAACATCAGATAGAACACCGTCGGCAGCAACATCGTGGGGATGAGGAACCCGGGGCTGCGCAGATAGCGCAGGCACTCCGCGCGCGCCTCTTCGAGATAGGCGCGAAGCACGCGGCTGCGGGGCATGTGGCTTGCATCAGCGGACATCGTGGGCAAAACCTGGGCAACGGTGTTCATCAGGCGGCCTCCCGCTCGGTATCGTTGGCTTGCGCGGCATCGCGCGTGAGTTCGGTGAACGCTTCGGCCAGGCCGGCGCGCTGTACTTCGAGTTCGGAAAGCTGCTCGTCGGCGTGCAGCAGCCGGCGCACGAGCGCTTCGGCATTCGCCGTGGACATCCAGGCGCGACCGGCATCCATGCGCGCCTCGACGACGTCAGGCCAGTGCATCAGTTGCTCGATCGGCAGTCGCGTCACGCAACGCACGCGCTTGAGCGAAACCCGTGCGCGCAGGTCATCGACCGTGCCTTCGCTGATCACCTTGCCGCGTGCGATCACGCAGACGCGGTCGGCGAGCGCTTCGGCTTCTTCCAGATAATGCGTGGTGAGTACGACGCTGCAACCTTCGGAAATCAGGTGCCGGATCGCCGCCCAGAGTTTCTGCCGCGCCTCGATGTCCATGCCGACGGTCGGCTCGTCAAGGAACAGCAGCTCCGGGCGACCGCACAGCGCCAGGGCAAACTGCACACGCCGCTTCTGGCCACCGGACAACTTGCCGTAGGGGCGCTGGAGCAGATCGGCGACCCCGGCCAGTTCGGCGCTTTCCTGCAGGCTGCGCGGCGCCGGGTAGTAGCTGGCCGTCACGCGAATGAGTTCGCCGACTTTCAGCGTGGCCGGCAGCGCCGCTTCCTGCAGCATGACCCCGATGCGGCGGCGCGCCATGATGTCCTGGGGGTCGCGGCCGAACAGCTCCACCTTACCCTCGTCGGCCCGATTCAGGCCCAGCAGCAGTCCGATGGCGGTGCTTTTGCCGGCGCCATTGGGACCCAGCAACGCGAGCAGTTCGCCGCGATGCAGCATCAAATCCAGTTGATCCACGGCCGTGAGGTTGCCGTAGCGCTTCACGACAGACGACAGTTGCGCGATGGGTGCGACAGTAGTGTTCATGGTGCCCTCCGTTACCCAGAAGCCTAGGCACCGCAAGGCCTGCGGGGCAGTCGCCGTCGTCAGATAGCGCGGATGACATCCGTCATCCCGGGGGTTACGGCCAAAGGGCGGGCGCGATATGCTCGGGACATCGTCGTTACATGCTGCGCGCTGGACGACATACCTGACTGGAACGGGAGCACCGGCTTGTCACGTGCTCTTTCCACGACGTTTTCTTTTTGCAAGTCGACGGGTCCGTCATCCCCATGACGGGCTCGCGTGATCCGAAGGAGGAATCATCATGGGTGTGATCGATCAGCTGCGCGAACTGCGCGAATTCGGCGGCGCGCCGCAGACCACCGGTCTGGACGACGCCACCATCGAGCGCTTTGCCGCCAGCCACCCTCAGCTGGCGCAGGCGATCTCGGAAGCGGTGGACATCCATCGCGCGATGCGTGAAGAGTTTTCCGATTTTCTCAAGCTCGACGAAGCCGAACAGATGATTCAGGCGCAAGCGGGCTTCGTCAATTTCTACCCCGATGATGGCGTGAACCCCTATCTGCCGGCCGCCGCGCGTGGGCCGTGGGTGGTTACCCTCAAGGGTGCCGTCGTGCACGACAACGGTGGCTACGGCATGCTCGGTTTCGGCCACAACGACGAAGTCATTCGCGAAGCGATGAGCCGGCCGCAGGTGATGGCCAACGTCATGACGCCGCATGTCGCGCAGATGCGCCTGACCAGGGCGCTGAACGCCGAGCTGGGCCACACCCGTGGCGGCAGTCCCTACGCGCGTTACCTGTGCCTCAACTCCGGCTCCGAGTCGGTGTCGCTGGCCTGCCGCATCGCCGACGTCAATGCGAAGCTGATGACGGATGCCGGCGGCCGCTATGCCGGGCGCACGATCAAGCGTCTTGCGGTGAAGGGCGCGTTCCACGGTCGTACCGAAAAGCCGGCGCTGTATTCCGACTCCACGCGCAAGACGTATCAGCAGCACCTGGCCAGCTATCGCCACGAAGACACACTGATCACTGTGGCGCCTTATGACGTCGCGCAACTCGAAGCCGCCTTCGCCGATGCCGACAAGCACGGCTGGTTTATCGAGGCGATGTTCCTGGAGCCGGTCATGGGTGAAGGCGACCCGGGTCGTGCGGTCACGCCGGAGTTCTACGAGGCCGCCCGTCGCCTGACCGAAGCGCACGGCAGCATGTTGCTGGTGGATTCCATCCAGGCCGGCCTGCGTGCGCATGGCGTACTTTCGATCACCGACTATCCGGGCTTCGGCCATCTGGCGGCACCGGACATGGAAACCTTCTCCAAGGCGCTCAACGCGGGCCAGTATCCGCTCTCGGTGCTCGCCGTCAGCGAGCGCACGGCAAGCTTGTATCGCAAGGGCATCTACGGCAACACGATGACTGCGAACCCGCGCGCGCTCGAAGTCGCGCTGGCCACCATGAGTCAGCTGACCGATGCCGTGCGCGCCAATATCCGTGAGCGCGGAAAGGAATTCGTCGACAAGCTCAATGGCCTGAAGAACGAGCTGGGCGGCTTGATCACCAAGGTGCAGGGCACCGGCCTGCTGTTTTCCTGCGAGCTTTCGCCGGAGTTCAAGTGCTACGGCGCCGGCTCCACGGAAGAGTTCCTGCGCGAGCGCGGCATCGGCGTCATCCACGGTGGCGTCAACTCGCTGCGCTTCACGCCGCACTTCAATGTGACCAGCGCCGAAGTCGACCTGGTGGTTGCCAGCGTGCGCCACGCCCTGCTTCAGGGCCCGCGCAAGCTCAAGGCCGAAGCGGCCTGATGGAATGACATCCGGCGCCCGATATCCCGGGCGCCGGATGAATCCATGCTAAGAATCCTGCAGGCACCCTCTTCCCAGTCGCCCCGACAGGCATAGACTCTGCGACGCCGGCACTCGCCGGTCATCTCCCGAGGGTATTGCCATGTCCTTGCGTACCAGTCTGTTGGTTGCCAGCGTCGCCCTGGCCTTTGCATCCACCGCGTTCGCCGGCCCGCAGAGCACCACCGCGCCGGCCAAGAAGGAACTGACCCCGCAGCAGCAGCGCATGTCCGACTGCAACAAGCAGGCCGCGGGCAAAAAGGGCGACGAGCACAAGGCCTTCATGAGCGCCTGCCTCAAGGGCGACGCCACCCCGGCCGCCAAGCCCATGACCCAGCAGGAAAAGATGAAAGCTTGTAACGCCGACCCGCAGGCCAAGAGCCTCAAGGGCGACGCGCGCAAGCAGTTCATGAGCAGCTGCCTGAAGGGCGACGCGGCGGCGCATCCGTAATCGCAAGACCCGGCCGCCGGCTCACGTGCGCTGCAGGGCTTCCCGCGCACGTGAGCCGGCGGACTTCTCGCCCCGGGCACACGGCTGCGCGACAATGGCCGGCACAGCCCTGCAGGTCGCCCCATGAAAATCGTCGAAGTCAGCCACCCCCTCATCCAGCACAAGCTTGGCCTGATGCGCCGCGCGGGCATCAGTACCAAGGAATTCCGCGAACTGGCCTCTGAAGTCGCCGCCTTGCTTACCTATGAAGCGACCAAGGACCTGGAGACGGTGGACAAGCACATCGACGGCTGGGCGGGCCCGCTGACGGTGCATCAGATCAAGGGCAAGAAAATCACGATCGTCCCGATCCTTCGCGCGGGCCTGGGCATGCTTACCGGCGTGCTCGATATGATCCCTGCGGCCAAGGTCAGCGTGGTCGGCCTGCAGCGTGACGAAGAAACACTTCAGCCCATCGCGTACTACGAAAAGCTCACCGGCCGCATGGATGAACGCATCGCGCTGATCGTCGATCCGATGCTCGCCACGGCAGGCACTCTTGTTGCCACCGTCGACATGCTCAAGGCCGCTGGCTGCAAACGCATCAAGGGTCTGTTCCTCGTCGCGGCGCCCGAAGGCCTCAAGCGCATCGAGGCCGCGCATCCGGATATCGAGATCTATACCGCCTCGATCGACGACCGACTCAACGAGCACGGCTACATCCTGCCGGGTCTTGGCGACGCGGGTGACAAGATCTTCGGCACCAAGCAGTTGCCAGGCTGATATCCGTGCATGAAGCGAAGTGATGCTTACGGATCGCTTCGCTTCTTCACACTCTGCATCACAATTCCGAACGGCCTCCACTTCGCCCTCACGACGGCGTCAGAAAACTGTCGCTGAAGCTTGCTAGCTTCGAAAGACGTTGCGTTTTCTGTCCCATACCCAGGAGGGGAACATCATGCTGTTCAAGCACAGGCAGCGCGCCCTGGTGGCCGCGCTCGTGGGTCTGTTTGCATCCGTCGCGGCGCAAGCCACCGACCTCAGCATCAGTCAGTTTCGCGTCCGTGGCCCCGCAGGCGGCAACGACGAATTCGTCGAACTGTTCAATGCCGGAAGCACGGCGGTCGATCTTTCGGGCTACAAGCTCAATGCGTCCAACGCCAGCGGTACCACGGGTACGCGCTTGACCTTCGCCGCCGGCAGCAGCATCGCTCCGGGTTGCCACGTCCTGCTGACCAACAGCGCCAGTGGTGGGTATTCCGGCGCCGTGGCGGGTGATTTCAAGTACAGCACCGGTGTCACCGACGACGGTGGTCTCGCCCTCCTTGATGCCGGTGGCACGCTTGTCGATCAGGTGGGCCTGAGCACCGGCTCGGCCTACAAGGCCGGTACGCCATTGGCCTCGCTCGGAAGCACCAATGCGGACAAGGGCTACAGCCGCATCATCAACAGCGCCGGCTTTCCGCAGAACACCGGCGACAACAGCGCCGACTTCGTCGTAGTCACGCCCACGACACCGCACAACGCCGCCAGCGAATGCGCCGTCATGGCTCCCGCCGTCTCGATCGCCGACGCCACGGCCACCGTGCATGGCGCGACGGATGTCACCATGGCATTCACCGTGTCGCTCAACCAGCCGGCACCCGCGGGCGGCGTGAGCGTGCACGCCGTGACGCAGGACGATACCGCGACGGTTGCCCATGGGGACTACATCGCTGCCGATACCACGGTCAACTTTGCCGAAGGCGAAAAGCAGGCGACGTTCAACGTCACGGTGCATGGTCGCAGCACCGGCACGAGCGACAAGGCGTTTACGGTTCACCTCAGCGATGCCATCGGCGGCGTCACCATCACGCGCGATACCGCCATCGGCGCCATCCTCTATGACATTCCGGTGGCCGCGGAGATCTGGCAGATCCAGGGTCGTGAACAGGCCTCGCCCCTGCTCGGCAAATCAGTGATGACGCGCGGCAACATCGTCACCGCCGTGGGCCCGGCCGGCTTCAACATGCAGACGCCCGACAAGCGCGCCGACGATGACAAGCTCACGTCCAACGGCATCTACGTCTTCACCGGCAGCAAGCCTGCGGTTGCCATGGGCGACGTTGTCGACGTCGACGCGGTGGTGGACAGCTACTACAACCTCACGGAACTGAAGAGCCCGACCGTCACGGTGACTGCGCACAACGCCAGGCTGCCGGCACCGGTCGTGTTCGACCAAAAGACGCCCTCGTCCAACCCGGACACGTTGTCCTGTGGCGCAACGAACTTCCAGTGCTTTGTTGGCATGCGCGTGCGCATCGACAACGGCATGATCAACACCGGCAACAAGCGCTTCAGCACCCAGCCCTACGCCGAAGTGAGCATCACCGCCAATGGCAAGCGCTCGCTGCGCCTGCCCGGCGTGCGTTATTCGGTGCCGGTGCCCGAAGGCGTCGAACTGCCCAACTGGAGCGGCAATCCGGAAGTGTTCAAGATGAACACTGCGGACTTCGGTGCGGTGCCGGTGAATACCCCCTATGTTGCCGGGACGACGTTCCGCGCGGAAGGCGTGATCTCCTATGACTTCGGCGCTTACACCTTCATCCCGACGTCAATCACGATCAAGCAGGCCGCGCCGCTGCCGCGTGCGGTATCGGCCACGCCTTCGCAAGCCGTGCGCATCGGCGCGCTCAACACCGAGCGCTTCTGCGACAGCGAGTTCAACACCACCTTTACCTGCAGCGGCGACAGCACGGAACCCACGCCCGACCAGGTCGTGCTGAAAACCCAGCGCCTGTCCGCCTATATCGGCAGCGTGCTGAAACTGCCCGATGTATTGTCGGTGGAAGAAGTGAAGAGCCTGACGGTGCTTGAAGGCCTGGCCAGGCAGCTCGGCGACGACTATCCGGCGAAGTACCAGGCTTATCTGGTGCCCGGCCACGATCCGAGCGGCATCAACGTCGGCTTCCTCGTGCGCACCGATCGCGTGCAGGTGCTGTCCGTGCGCCAGCTGGCGGCTGACGAAACCTGGAACGACAACGGCAGCACCGCCTTTGTCCACGATCACCCACCGCTCCTGCTCACGGCTCAGTCGCGCGGCATGCGCTTCCAGGTGATCTCAGTGCATCCGAAGGCACGCACCAACGTGGACAAGGACAATGCCACGGCCGTGCGTGATCGCCAGAAGCGCTTCGAACAGGCGAAGTCGCTGGCCGTCCAGGTGCAGAAGCTGCAGCAGGCCCATCCGCTGATGCCGCTGCTGGTGGTGGGCGACTTCAATGCCTATCAGTTCAGCGATGGCTGGGTGGACGTGGTCGGCCTGATCTCGGGCCGCTACAAGGACAGCGAGAACCAGCTGAAGCTGGGCAACAATATCGTGCGTCCGGCGCTGTGGAACGCCGTCGAGTCGGTACCGGAGAACGATCGCTACTCCTTCCTCTTCACCGAGAACTTCGGCGAGATCCAGGGCTACACCAAGGCCGGCTCCGGCAACACGGGTCGCTCCGTGCCGACGGTGCAGGTGCTCGACCACGCCTTGTTGAACTGGGCCGCTTCCCTGCGCTTCATGAAGATGCAGTACGGCCGCGCCGACCTCGACGCCCCGGCGCAAACACTGGACGACGCCGCCAGGGCGACGGACTGGACCAAGGCGATCGGAGCTTCCGATCATGATGGCTTCGTGGTTGACCTGTTTGCGCCCTCGCTGCAAGGCCATCAGAGCAACCAGAACGACCAGGGCCAGAACCATCAAGGCCAGAACCAGCAGCACTGACCGTCAAGCCGTGAAAACAAAAAGGCCGCGCTGCGAAGCGCGGCCTTTTTAGTGCGACAGCGGAAGGGTCAGCCCGCGTAGCGATCCGTTGCTTCCAGCAGTTCATGCGTGATGCCCGGCTCGAACGCGGAGTGACCGGCGTCCTGCACGACGTGCAGTTTGGCCTCCGGCCAGGCGCGGTGCAGGTCCCACGCGCTGCGCATGGGGCACACCACGTCATAGCGACCCTGCACGATGGTGGTCGGGATATGCCGAATGCGATCGACGTTGCGCAGCAGCTGGTCATCGTGCTCGAAGAAGCCACCGTGCACGAAGTAGTGGCATTCGATGCGCGCGAACGCCAGCGCGAACTCGTCTTCGCCGCTGGACGCGATATGCGATTCGTCCTGATAAAGATAACTCGTGGCGCCCTCCCACACCGACCAGGCACGCGCTGCCTCCACGCGCACCTTCGGATCGGTGCTGGTGAGGCGTCGATGGTAGGCGCTCATCAGATCACCGCGCTCGGCTTCCGGAATGGCATGGAGATAGGTTTCCCATGCATCCGGATACAGTGCGTCGCAACCCTTTTGATAGAACCATTCCAGCTCCGAGCGACGCAGCATGAAGATGCCACGCAGCACCAGCTCCGTCACTTTGTCCGGATGCGTCTGCGCGTACGCCAGCGCGAGCGTGGAGCCCCAGGAGCCGCCGAATACCTGCCACCGATCGATGCCCAGGTGCTCGCGCACGCGCTCGATGTCGTTGACCAGATGCCAGGTGGTGTTGTCGTGCAGCTCTGCATGCGGCGTCGACTTGCCACAACCGCGCTGATCGAACAGCACGATGCGATACACCTTCGGATCGAAAAAGCGGCGGCAGCGCGGGTTGGTGCCGCCGCCCGGACCGCCATGCAGAAAGACCACCGGCTTGCCGTTCGGATTGCCACTCTGTTCGTAGTACAGCGTGTGAAGATCGGAGACCTTCAGCATGCCGCTGTCGAACGGCTCGATTTCAGGATAGAGAGTGCGGCGGTCCATGGCGTGGCTTCCGGTGGAGGGGATCGGGACAGGCTATCACGAGGCACGTTCAGCCAGCCCGACCCCGCTCAAAACACCTTGCCCGGATTCAACAGCCCCTTGGGATCGAACACCTGCTTTACACCGCGCATCAAGGCAATCTCCTCGGCGGTACGGGTGCTTTCCAGGTAGGGCTTCTTGACCAGTCCGATGCCGTGCTCGGCCGAGATGCTGCCGCCATGTTGCTGCAAAGTTTGTGCAAGGTGCTTCGTCACTACGTCGCACTGGGCGATGAAGTCGGCGTCGCTCAGGGTGGCGGGTTTGAGCACATTGATGTGCAGATTGCCGTCGCCAATGTGCCCGAACCAGACGACGTCCATGTTCGGGTATTCCTCGCCCAGCAAGGCCTGGATTTCGGCAAGGAATCCAGGCAGCGCGCTGATGCGCAGGGAGATGTCGTTCTTGTACGGCTTATGGGAGGCAAGGCTTTCGGTGATGCCCTCGCGCAGGCGCCACAAGGCAGCCGCCTGGGCATCGCTTTGCGCCATCACGCCATCGTGGATCCACCCCTGCTCCATGCCTTGTTCGAAAACGGCCAGTGCCGCTTCTTCGTCAGCATCGAACTCGGTGACCACGTAATAAGGATGGTCGCCGTCGATAGCGCGCTGCGCGCCATGCGCGAGCACATGTCGCAGGGCGACATCGGTGAAGAACTCGAATGCCTGCAGCGACAGGCGTGCGCGGAACAGCGCGAAGACATGCATCAACGCCGTCATGTCGGGCAAGGCCAGCAGCATGACCTGCGAAGGCGCCGGCGGATCGGTCAGTTTCAGGGTCGCCTCGACCACCACACCCAACGTACCTTCCGAACCGATTATCAGGTGGCGCAGATCGTAACCGCTGGAGTTCTTGATCAGTCCGCGATTGAGATGAAGCAGTTCGCCCTTCCCGTTGATGACCGTCAGCCCCGCAATCCACTCACGGGTATTGCCATAACGGATGACGCGAATGCCGCCCGCGTTGGTGGCGATGTTGCCGCCGATGGCGCAGGAGCCACGCGCCGCGAAGTCGACCGGGTAGATCAGCCCGTGTTGGCCTGCCGCGTCGTGCACGGCCTGAAGCGTCATGCCCGCCTGGACGGTCAGCGTGCGGTCGACGGCATCGAAAGCCAGCACCTTGTTCATGCGCTCCAGGCTCAGCACCAGCTCGCCATGGGCGGCTACCGCGCCACCGGACAAGCCCGTACGGCCTCCGGAAGGCACCAACGCCACGTCGTTCTCGTACGCCCACCGCACGACGGCCTGGGCCTCCTCGACACTGGCCGGAAGGGCAATTGCCAGCGGAGCGGGCGTCCAGCGGCGGGTCCAGTCGCGGCCGTAGTGCTCCAGATCGGACGGGTCGGTCAACAGGCGCAAGGCCGGCAATTGGGAGGCCAGGGAGGCCAGGCGTGCGGCGGTCATGAGGACTCCGAAAGAATCACCCTCAATTTGCCAGCCCAGCCCGTTGCGGTCCAGTGCTGCGGTGCCGCATAGTGATCGCTTCGGCAGCTCACCTGGCACAACTCCATGAAAACCTCGTTTCCGAAGCAAGACATCAAGGTTCTGCTGCTTGAAGGCGTCAGCAAGAGCGCCGTGGAGAGCTTCCGCCGGGCGGGGTACAGCCAGATCGAGTACCACGAGAAGTCCCTGCCCGAGGCCCAGCTCAAGGAGCGCATCGCCGAAGCCCATATCGTGGGCATCCGCTCCCGCTCGCACCTCACAGCCGATGTACTGGAGCACGCCCGCCGCCTGATCGCGGTCGGCTGCTTCTGCATCGGCACCAACCAGGTCGACCTGGAAGCGGCTCGCGTAGCGGGCATTCCGGTCTTCAATGCGCCCTACTCCAACACCCGCAGCGTCGCCGAACTGGTGATCGCCGAAGCCATCATGCTGCTGCGCGGGATCCCCCAGAAGAATGCCCTGTGCCATCGCGGCGGCTGGACCAAGTCGGCAGCCGGCAGTTTCGAAACCCGCGACAAGGTGCTGGGTATCGTCGGCTACGGCCATATCGGCACCCAGGTGGGCGTGCTCGCCGAAGCGCTGGGCATGCGCGTGATCTTCCACGACATCGAAACCAAGCTGTCGCTGGGCAATGCCCGTGCCGCCAGCAGCCTCGACGATCTGCTTGAGCGCGCTGACGTGGTGACGCTGCACGTGCCCGAAACACCCGCGACCAAGATGATGATCGGCGCCACCGAAATTGCGCAGATGCGCAAGGGCGCACTACTGATCAACGCCTCACGCGGCACCGTGGTGGATATCGAGGCGCTCGCCGATGCACTGCGTCGCGAGCATCTCGCCGGTGCGGCAGTGGACGTGTTCCCGGTCGAACCCAAGGGCAATGACGATGCCTTCGTCTCGCCGCTGATCGGCATGGACAACGTCATCCTCACGCCGCACATCGGCGGCAGTACGCTGGAGGCGCAGGACAACATTGGCATCGAGGTGGCCAGCAAGCTGGTTCGCTACAGCGACAACGGGTCGACGCTTTCGGCGGTCAATTTCCCGGAAGTGACGTTGCCCGAACACCCCAACAGCCGCCGCCTGCTGCACATCCACCGCAATGTCCCGGGCGTGCTTTCACGCATCAACGAGCTGTTCTCCTCGGGCAACATCAATATCGATGCGCAGTTCCTCCAGACCGATTCGCAGGTCGGCTACGTGGTGATCGACGTCTCCGCCGATGCGGCGCAGGCTGCCGAACTGAAGGACAAACTCGCCGCCATTCCGGGCACGCTCCGCAGCCGCGTCTTGTACTGACGCCCACCCGATGGCACATGACAACGGCGCCGCAGGAGGCGCCGTTGTCGTTTGGATCGAGCTAAACCACCTCCCCTAAGCTTCAGCAAAGCAGGCTGCAAGCTTCACGTCAGTCGCAATAACTTTCGTCCCGCCAGCACCTCAAGCCACCTATTACCCGGCCGATACCCGGATGGGGGAGTAGGCGTGCGTCAGCGGCTGGTGCGGATAGGACCGCTTCGAACAGCCTTCCGGTCGTCGCACGCCATCACAACGCGCATCACATCGATGGAGGCCTGCGGGGAGCAGCGCTATCGACGGGCTATCTCTCTTTTTCTGTTGACTGCTGACCGGCGACAACGTCGGTCCCGCCCGATAACCGAGGAGAATCCCATGGGAAACGAAACACCGGAACTTCAGCTTGAAAAGCAGATGGAACTGCAGGCCATCACCGACGCCCTGAATCGCGTCCAGGCGGTGATCGAGTTCGACCTCAAAGGCAACATCCTTCACGCGAACGACAACTTCCTGAGCACCCTGGGCTACAAGCTCGACGAGATCCGCGGCAAGCATCACCGCATCTTCTGCGAACCGGCGTACGCCGCCAGCGCAACCTACAAGAAATTCTGGGACAAGCTCGCCGCCGGCAAGTATGACCAGGGCGAGTACAAGCGACTCGCGCGCGACGGTCGCGAGGTCTGGATCAATGCCTCGTACAACCCGGTTTTCAACGAAGACGGCAAGCCATACAAGGTGATCAAGTTCGCCACCGATATCACGGCCGCTCGCCAGCAAAGTGCCGAGTACCAGGGCAAGGTGAGTGCCATGGACAAAGCTCAGGCTGTCATCGAATTCGATCTCGACGGCCACGTGCTGAACGCCAATGACAACTTCCTTGCCGCGATGGGCTACAGCATCGACGAAATCGAAGGCAAGCATCACCGCATGTTCTGCGAGGACGTCTACACCGCCAGCGCCGACTACCGCGAGTTCTGGGCCAAGCTCAACCGCGGCGAATACGATGCAGGCCGCTACAAGCGCCAGGGCAAGGGCGGCAAGGTGATCTGGATCCAGGCCACCTATAACCCGATCTTCGACGGCAACGGCCGCCTTTACAAAGTAGTGAAATTTGCCACCGACGTCAGCGCGCAGGTTGCGTTGGAAGAAAGCGTCAAGCACCGCGCCGAAGCCGACCAGCGCAAGGTGGAAGCCCTGCTCGCCACCGTGCGCCGCGCAGCGGAAGGCGACCTGACGGGCGACATTGACGTATCCGGCAACGAGCCGATCGATCACCTCGCGGACGGCATTGCACAGATGATGAGCGACCTTCGCGGCGTCATCGGCAAAGTGGTCGAATCGGCCGGCGCCTTTTCCGGCTCATCCCAGGACATTGCCGGCCGCGCCAACACGGTCGCCGGTGGCGCACAGTTGCTTGGCGCCACGGTCGAAGAAATGAATGCTTCCATCGAGGAGCTCACCGCTTCCATCAACTCTATCGCCAACAACTCCCGCAGCGCGGATCAGCTGGCCAAGGACACGCAGCAGGAAGCCGAGCGCGGCGCCAAGGCCATCACCAAGTCGATCGAGTCGATGGAGCTGATCAACAAGTCATCCGAAGACATCAGCGAGATCATCAAGGTGATTGGTGAAATCGCGAGCCAGACCAACCTGCTCGCCTTCAATGCCGCCATCGAAGCGGCACGCGCCGGCGAACATGGCCTGGGCTTTTCCGTGGTGGCCGACGAGGTGCGCAAACTGGCGGAGCGCTCCTCCCAGGCGACCAAGGAGATTTCCAAACTCATCAATGAATCGGTCAAGCGCGTCGCACAGGGCAGTGACATCTCCAAGCAGGCGGGCGAAGCCTTCGAGAAGATCGTCGCCGGGGTCAGCCGCACCACGCAGGCGATCTCCGAGATTTCACTGGGCGCGGACGAGCAACTGGTGGCAGCGCGCGAAGTGAGCACGGCAATCCAGCAGGTGGCGGAAGAGACCGAAAAATCCGCCGGCGCCTGCGACACCATCGCCCGCTCGACTACCACGCTGATGCAGGGCGCGGCCGAACTGAACCAGACCGTTTCACGTTTCATCGTCTGACGGAGGCCTCATGGACATCGACTGCGAGGTCGACCGGAGCACGCAACACGCGCTGTTGCAGCGCGTGTACCGGCACACTGGCATCGCCATGCCCGAGCGCAAGTGGACGCTGCTGCAGGGTCGCCTGCGGCGGCGCCTGCAGGCCCTTTCGCTGGAAAGCTACCAGGACTACCTGGGCGTACTGGAAAACCGCCCCGACGAGCTAAGCCATTTCATCAACCTGGTCACCACCAACGAAACCTCGTTCTTCCGCACGCCCCGTATCTGGGATTACCTGTGGCAGGTGTACCTGCCGCACTGGCATGCCGCGCATCCTGGCGGCACCTTGCAGATATGGTCGGCCGCCGCCTCGACGGGCGAGGAGGCCTATTCGCTGGCCATGTTGTGCGAGGAATATCGCGAGCGTCACCCCGGCTTTCGCTATCGCATCCTTGCCACCGATATCGCGACTGACGTGTTGCAGGTCGGCCAGCGCGGGCGCTATGGCGGTCGCAACGTGGAGGGACTGCGCAAATCGCGTCCGGCCATGCTCGAGAAGTACTTTTGCGCGACCGATGGCGAGGCGGAGGTCCTGCCTGCGCTGCGCAGCAACATCAGTTTTCGCGAGCATCACCTGCACAAGCGCATGGAGGGCGGTGTGCGCGTGGACCTCGCCCTGCTGCGCAACGTACTCATCTATTTCGATGAGGAAGGCCAGCAGGTTGTCCTGGAGAACGTCCGGCGCGCGATGGTCAACGATGGCGTGCTGATCATCGGGGAATCGGAGTCACTGGGACGGTTCAAGACCGGCTTCGAGTTCGAGCAACCCCTGATCTATCGCAACCGGACCGGTCATGCTCGAGGGCCGTGATATCCAGGTACGGATGTGCGAGATCGGCATCGGCAGCCAGGGCGATGTCCTTCGCGCCATCCTGGGCTCGTGCGTGGGCATTGGCCTCCTTTGGCGTAACCGCGGGATTTGCGGGTTGGCGCATTGCCTGCTGCCGGAATCACCGGCGGAGAAGGCTTCCGTGGGTGCCAAATACGTCACCGATGCCCTGCCCTCGCTCACGGCCCTGATGGGCCTGGAACGAAGGCACTTCCGGCACGTGGAAGCCGTAGTGGCCGGCGGCGCGTGCATGGTCCAGCACAAGGTGATGCCGCGCCATGGGTTGATTGGCGAGCAGAACGTGCAGGCGGCGAAGCGCCTGCTGGCAGCATCCGGGATCCGCGTGGTGCATGAGGACGTCGGCGGCGAATGCGGCCGCCAGATCATCATCGACTGCGGCAGCTACAACTATGCGGTCCGCCAAGTGGCCCGCCCTGCCTGATCGGATAACACCATGGAACAGCACAACTCATCAACCGTATCCGACGCGACCGAACTGTTCGGGTCGTTTCACCTGGCCGACACGGAACTGGCGCTTTCGGTTTCCTCGTTGCAGGAGGTAGTGAATTACCCCTCCAGCGTGACCCAGGTGCCGCTGGCCCCGGATTTCCTGCTTGGCCTGTTCAATCTGCGCGGTACGCTGGTACCGATCATTCATCTGGGCGAACTGCTGAAGCTTCCCGATGCTTCGGTGCGCGAGCAAGCCAAGATCGCGATCGTTGATATCGACCAGGCAAAAGTCGGCCTGCTCTTTGACGCTACGGGCGAAATCCTTCGCGTGCATGGCTCGCAGAAGATCGCCTTTGGCCACGAAGACACCGGGACACCCATGATCTCGGGTGCGCTGAAGCTCGACCAAGGCGACCGTATTCTCCAGATCCTCTCACCGGCTAGCCTCACCGGTTTAAGTCACTTGCCGCGGATTCAGGAGGGTGGTGGCAAGCACCAGCAGCGGATCGCCCAGAGCCTGCGTCGCCAGTGCGTGTCCTTTCGTGTGAGTGACGCGCGACTGGCACTGCCCATGGATGCCATCCACGAAATCATCCGTGTGCCTGAATTGCAGAGCACCGTGCTGTCCAGTGAGTTCTGCCTGGGTACGCTGAACCTTCGCGGCCATACGGTGCCCGTGGTGGATTTCGCCCGCTTCCTCGGCCTTCCGCCGCGCACCGTCGAAGGTGCACACGTGGAAGACGAGCGGCGGATCATCGTGATCAAGGAGCAGGACATCCACTTCGGGCTGCTCGCTGACGAAGTCGAAAGCATCGTCAGCTACCACCCGGAAGACGTGCTGCCCATTCCGGCATTCACGCAGCAAGGGACGTCGTTCTTCAGCGGTTGCATCAGCGGGGGCGCACAGCGGGACATCATCCTTATTGCTCGCGAACGGCTGTTCACCGACGGGACGATCCATGAGCTGATCCGCCATCATCGTGACTTGTACGTCACGTCCACGCCTGACGATGGTGGCCATCGCCGCAAGCATGCGCGTGAAACCTATGTCACGTTCCGGCTCGAGCATCTCATCGGCGTGCGCATTGAACAACTGCGGGAGGTGATCGATTTCTCGCCTGATATCGTGCGGCCACCGGGCGCTCCGGCGTACGTCTGCGGCATCCTCAACCTGAGGCAGGCGCTGGTGACGATCATCGACCTTCGCGCGCTTTACGGTATCGCGCCCCATGTCGATCTGGCGGACACCAAGGTGCTGATCATCGAGGAGAACGGCGAGAAGTACGGCCTGGTGGTGGATGCCATCGAGAACATCGTGACCATCGATGCGGCCGACAAGTTGCCCGTGCCCCGGGTGCTGCTCGGTCACACACGCAACACGTTGCAGCATGACATGAAGGACGTGGTCGACATGGGCGACCACCGAACGCTGATGCTACTTGACCTGGCGCCGCTCAAGGCGCGACTGGCTGGCGATGCGACAACACATTGATCGGGCGAGCGATGGCGGCGGGCGGCGTGATGCCGCTTCGCCTTCGCCTCCGACAAGCACACGCGCCCTTCACCCGGCGCTGGCGTAACGTGGGTTCCACCCCACGTGCCAAAGCCACCCCATGAATACCGTCGCCATCCCGGAACGGATGACCGAGATCGTCATTTCGACGCCCGGTGGACCGGATGTCCTTCATCCGCGCGTCGTTGATGTACCGCACCCGCGTCGCGGCGAAGTGCTTGTCCGCGTCGAAGCCGCTGGGGTGAACCGGCCCGATGTGATCCAGCGCATGGGGCGCTACCCCATGCCTCCCGGCGCACACCCCACCCCCGGTTTGGAAGTGGCTGGCGAAGTGGTGGGTTTTGGTGACGACACCAACGGTTTCGCCCTGGGTGAAAAAGTGTGCGGGCTCACGAATGGTGGCGGCTATGCCGAATACTGCGTGCTTCCCGTTGGCCAGACCTTGCCCCGCCCGCCTGGCGTCGACGCCATCCATGCCGCAGCCATTCCCGAAACGTTCTTCACGGTGTGGGCGAACTTGTTTCGCATCGGCCGCGCGTCGAAAGGACAGCGCGTTCTGGTCCATGGCGGCACCAGCGGGATTGGAACCACGGCCCTGATGTTGTGCCGTGAGTTCGGCATCCAGGCCTTCGCCACGGCCGGCAGCGAGCGCAAGTGCGCGGCGATCCGGAAGCTGGGTGCCGAGGCGATCAACTATCACGAACAGAACTTCGCGCTGGCCATACAGGAGAAGACAGAGGGCCACGGCGTCGACGTCATTCTCGACATCATTGGCGGCTCGTACTTCGAACGAAACGTGGCGGCACTGGCGCGCGATGGGCGCCTGGTGGTGATTGGATTCCTTGGTGGAACGGTCGTCGAGCAGGTCGACCTGCAGGCGCTCGTCCTCAAGCGCGCCTGTGTCACGGGCTCGACGATGCGGGCACGCTCGACAGCCGAGAAGGCTGAAATCGCCGCGGACCTGCGCCTTCATGTCTGGCCTGTGTTCGCAGCAGGCCGCTGCCTGCCGATCGTCGACCAGGTGTTTCCTCTGAGTCGTGCCGCCGATGCGCATCGCGCCATGGAAGCAGGCGAGCACATCGGCAAGATCGTCCTGAAGGTTTAGCCGTCCAAACGTCAAACAAGGCTTCCGCCATGACCGCCAACTGCTCCCACCTCACCGGCATCCAGGACGTCAAGCCCAGCGCCAGGGGTTGCGAGGAATGCCTCAAGTCGGGAAGTCCCTGGGTCCACCTGCGCATTTGCCGCACCTGCGGCCACGTGGGCTGCTGCGACGACTCACCGAATCGTCATGCCACGAAGCATTTCCATGCGACCAGCCATCCGATCATCGAGGGTTATGACCCGCCGGAGGGATGGGGATGGTGTTACGTGGATGAGGTGATGTTCGATCTGCGGGATCGCATGACGCCGCAGTGGGGGCCGATTCCGCGGTTTGTTTGATTAGCCCCATTTCCCATGCGAGACCAACGTCGCCTGAAGCCGGAACATCACTACGCGCCGGACGGCCAATAGGTGTCTACGGAAGTCTGGCCGGTCCAGACCTGCCCCCGCTGACCCGGTCCCACCCTTACGCAAGACAATTGAAGGATGACTCGGATCGATGGTGAACACCGCTATCCGGCAATAGCTCCCCTCCTTAACCTTGATGGACACATAAGCCGCGTCAAGGACGCAACACATGCCAGGGAAAGCTCCCTTATCTCAATATCCTCACACCCCCAGGATTGCAGTAAATTTCGCACTTGCCGTAGCCTTAGTTACGTCACTGCAACTGCCTTCGAAAGCAAGTGCGACAAACCACATTCATGACCAGCGTGTGCCAATTGCGCTACTGCCGGACGCGCGCAAGGCCGACTTTGAAGCGCGGATTTCGCAAGACATCTCCTACCGCCTCAGCCTGCATCAACTAAGAAGCCCGCTGCCGCTACCGGCGTCTGCAATGGTTAGCCTGGATGCCGCGAGTGGACGCCTAGTCGTCGACCTTGGCACAGCAATGGGCCCATACTCACTCGAGCTGGAGCTCGAAGATCTTCAAGGCGAATTCTTGACTTCTGCCGATCAGGTGACGAAGGGAGTTGCCCAAGTGACTGGCATTCTCCTCCTCTTTGGCGGTAAGGACGCCTATTTCTACCATCCCGAAGCGTGGCGCGCCCCGCCACCATCGTTAACCCCACACTCTTCAATCAACACAAAATCATCACAGAAGATTGCAGTGACGGCCGGGCATGGCTACTACTACCACCACGGTTACAAGGACTGGCGGTTGCAGAGAGATTGGCACAATGGAATGGTCGAGGATCTAACGACTCCGAACTACGCCTTGATGGTCTCCGCGTGGCTGCAGATAAGAAGCGATGTCGGAGCCATCTACCCGCGCGGTATGTATATAGGTATTCACCAACCAAGTGGCAAACATTGGTACGAAATGGGTGCGCGCTACAACCTCGAACGAGCCTATCCAAACAATCCTGAGATATGGAACTCAAGGAAGGGATCTTCAGAGCACGATCGCGAGCAAAAGGAAGATGTTTATAGCAGACCTTTCTTCGCCAATCATATTGGCGCAGACGCCGCTATCAATCTACACACAAATGGCGATGGAGATCCCACTATCCGAGGCGCGAGAGCATTTTACCAACTTAAGGACTCGACAAGTAAAACGCTAGGAGACCGCGTTCTTTGTTATATGCGCGAACAAGTGGACACCCTGGACAAGTACCGCGACTACTTGATAGACAAAAGTGCGCGGGACTCAAACTATGCCGAGAACAGGGAGTCGAAGATGCCCTCAGTCATCGTCGAGGTCGGCTTTCATTCCAATCCCGAAGATGCAGCCGCCATGCAAGACAACGACTTTGTTGTAGCGGCAACAAGAGGCATTGCGAAGGGCTACCGAGCTTTCTCCAACGGCTGGGATTGTTCGAAGTTCGATATCGAATCCATTTCCGATGTCGTCGCCAATGAGACGGAAAGCGCTCCTGTCAGTATCGACATCACTGGTCATCCAGAAATACCTATCACGGTTGAGTTCGAACCCCTCGACTGCCCGGCGGGCTGGATAGATTGCGAAAGCACAATCCGCTACATCGTCGACCCGACAACTCCAATGGTTACGACTCTTTTCTGCGGGCGTATCCCGCAAACCGGAACGGCAATATGGAGAAGTCGTCTCAGGGACTTTGATGGGATCGTGACCGACTGGGCCACGCTTTCGCAAACTTGCATTAACTCGGACGAGAAGGTTCCGGAAGATACGTAGGGAGACGTTGCACACGGCCATCGTGTCCGTCTCCATGACAGTACTCCGCTCTCACCCTTCCGGCGTCCAGGACGTCAAACCCAGTGCCAGGGTTTGCGAGCAATGTCTCAAGTCGGGAAGTCCCTGGGTCCACCTGCGCATTTGCCGCACCTGCGGCCACGTGGGCTGCTGCGACGACTCACCGAATCGTCATGCCACGAAGCATTTCCATGCGACCAGCCATCCGATCATCGAGGGTTATGACCCGCCGGAGGGATGGGGATGGTGTTACGTGGATGAGGTGATGTTCGATCTGCGGGATCGCATGACGCCGCAGTGGGGGCCGATTCCGCGGTTTGTTTAGTACTTGCCTGAAACAAAAAAGGCGCCCCGATGGGACGCCTTTTCTTTGAAACCTAACCGAATTGGTCGGGGCGGCCGGATTCGAACCGACGACCCTTTGCCCCCCAGGCAAATGCGCTACCAGGCTGCGCTACGCCCCGACGAAACGGTGAGTTGGTAAGTCTAGCAGTTTGCCGGACTGGTGTGAATGAACGTTGCAGCGCTGCGCCATTAACGGCGCAGCAGTGCGAGGACTTCTTCCAGTTCCATGCGGACCTGCCGGACGATCTGGTGCGACATGCTGGCTTCCATGCGGGCCTGTGGGCCTTCCAGACGCGCGCGGGCGCCGGTGATGGTGAAGCCTTCGTCATACAGCAGGCCGCGGATCTGACGGATCATCAGAACGTCGTGGCGCTGGTAGTAGCGGCGATTACCCCGGCGCTTGACCGGGTTCAGGGCCGGGAATTCCTGCTCCCAATAGCGCAGGACATGCGGCTTGACGCCACACAGATCGCTGACCTCACCAATGGTGAAGTAGCGCTTGGCCGGGATGGCCGGGAGTTCGGTGTTATTCCCTTGGTCCAGCATAGCTCTCGACTCTCACCTTGAGTTTCTGGCCCGGTCGGAACGTCACCACGCGACGAGCGGAGATCGGAATCTCCTCGCCCGTCTTGGGATTGCGCCCCGGACGCTGGTTCTTTTGACGCAGATCGAAATTGCCGAAACCCGACAGCTTGACCTGCTCGCCCTTTTCCAACGCTTCGCGGACCACCTCGAAATAGGCGTCCACGAATTCTTTTGCCTCTCGCTTATTGAGGCCCACCTCGAGAAAGAGGCGCTCGGCCATCTCCGCCTTGGTCAGCGCCATGTCATCCTCGCAATCTTGCCTTGCATGCTGTCTCCAACGCAGATACTGCATCACGTACGCAGGTATCCGCGTCCTCGTCGGTAAGCGTGCGTGAAGCGTCCTGCAAAATCAAGCCCATAGCGAGACTCTTTCGGCCAATCTCGACCCCCTTTCCGCTATAGCGGTCGAACAGGCGCAGCTCCTTGAGTTTGCCACCCAGGGTGCCTCGAACGACCTGCTCAATTTGTGACCACTGCACCTCTTCCGGAAGGTCCATGGCGATGTCGCGACGGACCGACGGGAATCGGGCAACCGGCTCCGACCGGGGCAGGCGACGGGCCAGGACCGGCTCAAGGGCCAGCTCAAGCACGTGGACGTCCGGACCCAGGTCGAGGACCTTGGCCAGTTGGGGATGCAGGGCGCCGAGGAAGCCCACCGTCACGCCGTCACGCACCACGCGGGCAGCACGACCAGGGTGCAGCCAACCGGGCAGCTGGTCGGCATGGATGGACCAGCGCTGGGGCTCGCCACCCCAGGCAATCAGCGCATCCAGGTCACCCTTGAGGTCATAGAAGTCGAGCGGACGCGATGCTTCACCCCACTGCTCGGCCGACGCCGTGCCACTGGCGACGATGGCCAGGCTCGGCGTTTCGACCGGTGGGTTGCCGGCCGCGAAGACGCGCGCGACTTCGAACAGGCGCACGCGCTCCTGCTGGCGCGCGCGATTATGGCGTAGCGCCTCCATCAGGCCCGGCAGCAAGGACGGGCGCATGACAGCCAGATCAGCAGACAGCGGATTGGCCAGCGGCACCAGGTTTTCGGTGAAGCCCCAGCGAGCCAGCAGTTCGGCAGACACGAAGGACAGGTTGACCGCTTCGTAGTAGTCGCGGGCGGCCAGTTGCTCGCGCAGCGCCAGCTCGCCAATGCGCGCCTCGGCTTCGATGCCAAGGGTCAGGGCGCCGGCTGGCGTATGCGTCGGGATGTTGTCGTAACCGAAGATGCGTGCGACCTCTTCGATCAGGTCTTCTTCGCGCTCGATGTCGAAGCGACTGGTCGGCGCGGTCACCGTCCAGCCCTCACCGATTGCCTGCACCTTCATGCCCAGCGCAGTGAAGATACGCGCGACTTCGGCGTCACCCACCGTCACGCCCAGCACGCGGGCCAGACGCGCGCGGCGCAGGGTCACGGTGGCCGGCGTGGGCAGATCGGCCAGGTTTTCGGCGACAAGCACCGGACCGGCCTTGCCGCCGGCGATCGAGAGGAGCAGTTCCGTAGCGCGCTCCAGTGCACGACGCGGCAGTTCCGGGTCGACGCCTCGCTCGAAGCGATGCGATGCATCCGTATGCATGCCGAGCTTGCGCGCACGGCCCATGATGGCAGCCGGCGCGAAATGCGCGGATTCCAGGAAAACGTTCTGCGTGTCATCGGTGACGCGCGATTCGAAGCCACCCATGACGCCAGCGACGGCCAGTCCGGCCTGATCGTCGGCAATGAGGACGAAGCCCTTGTCGAGCCTGGCTTCCGAACCATCAAGCAGCTTGAGCGTTTCGCCTTCGCGAGCGTGGCGCACCACGATGTCACCGTGCAGCTTGTCGTTGTCGAAGGCATGCATCGGCTGGCCCAGCTCGAGCATCACATAGTTGGTGATGTCGACGATGGCGCTGATCGGGCGCAGCCCGGCACGGCGCAGGCGCTCTGCCAGCCACAGCGGCGTGCGGGCCCTGGCGTCGATGCCCTCGACCACGCGACCAAGGTAACGCGGAGCGTCGGCGCCAGCCTCAAGGCGAATGCCGCGACGAGCATCGCCGGTCACTGGTGCGGCAGACTGTTCGGCCACCTTCACGCGGCTGCCAAACAGGGCGGCCACGTCATGTGCCAGACCGACCAAGCCAAGACAGTCGGGCCGGTTGGGGGTGAGCTTCAACTCGAAGCTGGCATCGGGCAGACCCAGGTAATCGGCCAGCGGCATGCCGATGGGCGCATCGGCTGGCAGTTCGAGCAAACCTGAGGCATCCGCATCGATACCCAGCTCCTTGGCCGAGCACAGCATGCCGAAGGACTCGACGCCACGCAGCTTGGCTGCCTTGATGACGATACCGCCCGGCAGCGTCGCGCCGACCTTGGCCAGCGGCACACGGATGCCGACGCGCGCATTGGGCGCGCCACAGACGATCTGCAGCACTTCGCCATGGCCCGCATCGACCTTGCACACCTGCAGGCGATCGGCCTCCGGGTGCTTTTCGGCCGCGACGATTTCCGCGACGACCACGCCATCGAGGCTTTCGCCCAGTGGCGTGAGCTCTTCCACTTCAAGGCCAGCCATGGTCAGCGCATGCGCCAGTTGCGCACGGTCTGCCTTGATGTCGACCAGCTCGCGTAGCCAGTTTTCGGAGAATTTCATGGGTCTATCCGAGAATCGGGAAGGTAGGACAGTGGATCGGACGACGTAACGTTCGGAACTCAGGACAACGGACGATCAACAGGAGCCAGTTGATCGCCGCAGCCTGGCGGACGCCACGAACCTCAGGCGAATTGCTTGAGGAAACGCAGGTCGTTTTCGAAGAACGCGCGCAGGTCCGACACGCCGTAACGCAGCATGGCGAAGCGCTCCACGCCGAGGCCAAACGCAAAGCCCGTATAGCGCTCCGGATCGATGCCGCAATTGCGCAGCACGTTCGGATGTACCATGCCGCAGCCAAGCACTTCGAGCCAGCGCGTCGAGCCGTCTTCGGCATCCCAGCGGATATCCACTTCGGCCGACGGTTCGGTGAAGGGGAAGTAGCTCGGACGGAAACGCATCTCGAAATCGCGCTCGAAAAAGGCGCGAATGAATTCGGCGAGCGTGCCCTTCAGATCGGCGAAGCTCGAGGTTTCATCCACCAGCAGGCCTTCAATCTGGTGGAACATCGGCGAATGCGTCTGGTCCGAATCGCTGCGATAGACCTTGCCCGGCGCGATGATGCGAATGGGCGGCTGACGCCCCTGCATGGAGCGAATCTGCACCGGCGAGGTATGCGTGCGCAGCAGGCGGCCGTCACCGAAATAGAACGTGTCGTGCATGGCGCGCGCCGGGTGATGCGGCGGGAAGTTCAGCGCTTCGAAGTTGTGCCAGTCATCCTCGATCTCGGGGCCATCGGCACGCTGGTAGCCCAGGCGGGCGAAGATCGCGCTGATGCGCTCGAGTGCACGGGTGATCGGATGGATACCCCCGCGCTCGCCGTCACGGCCTGGCATGGTGATGTCGAGCTTTTCGGATGCCAGGCGGCGATCGAGCTCGGCCTGCTCCAGCGCCTGCTTGCGCACGGACAGGGCATCGGCAAGGCGTTCCTTGACGCGATTGACCTCGGCGCCACGGGCCTTGCGGTCGTCCGGCGACAGTGCGCCCAGGGACTTCAATGCGGCAGTGATGACACCGCTCTTGCCCAGCAAACCGACGCGCTGCGCTTCGAGCGCATCGAGCGTACCGGCTGCCTCAATGTCTGCCAGTGCCTTCGAGGCAAGGCTATCCAAATCGTCCATCGATGCGATTCCTTTGGGAGCTGGGAATCGGGAATCGGGAGTCGGGAATAGGAGAAGCGGGGAATCCCCGCACTGTTTCCCTTCCGTTCCGCTTCCCTGCCGCCGTGTGGCGGCCAAACAAAAACGGGGAGGAGGCGTTGGCCTCCTCCCCGCTTGATTTACATCATATCGCCTGGGCGCAGTGCGCCGGGACGATCAAGCGGCCAGACTGGCCTTCGCCTTTTCCGCGATGGCACCAAAAGCCTTGATGTCGTGGACGGCAATGTCGGCCAGGACCTTACGGTCGACCGTGATGCCAGCCTTCGACAGGCCATTGATCAGGCGGCTGTACGACAGACCGAACTGACGGGCAGCAGCATTGATACGCGTGATCCACAGGGCGCGGAACTGACGCTTTTTCTGCTTGCGACCGATATAGGCGTACTGACCGGCCTTGATGACGGCCTGGTTAGCAACGCGGAAGACTTTGCGACGGGCGTTGTAGTAACCCTTCGCGCGGCCAATGATCTTCTTGTGACGACGACGGGCGGTAACGCCACGCTTAACACGAGCCATGGTTCAGTCCTCCGCCTTACAAGTACGGCAACATGCGTGCCACACCCTTGGTGTCGCATGCCTTGACGTGGTTGGTAGCGCGCAGATTGCGCTTACGCTTGGTCGACTTCTTCGTCAGGATGTGCGACTTGAAGGCGTGACCGGCCTTGAACTTACCGGAAGCGGTCTTGCGAAAACGCTTCGCCGCCGCCCGGTTGGTCTTGATCTTGGGCATGGAAATGCTCCGTATCTCGGTTTCTGACTGATCTGGCGGCAGCCCGTGGGCCACGCTTTCCGTCCTGCCATGATCGGTTCACGACCCGTCCTGGTGGGTCGAACTGGAAAGTTTAGCGGGAATCGAGGGCGGGCGCCAGTGGTTGGGAACGTCTGAAGCGGGGATCCACAAGCCAACGGACATGGGCCACGCCGAAACCACCCTCTCGCCAGCCAACCCCCTGCCCGGCCTCGAAAAAGGAAACGGCGACCCCAGGCCGCCGCTCCCGTCGATCCGAACCTGAACAAGCCCCTCAGGACTTCTTCTTGGGCCCGATCATCATCACCATCTGGCGACCTTCCAGGCGGGGGAAGGACTCCACCACGCCGTTCTCGCCGATATCTTCCTGGATCTTCTTGGCCAGGTTCTGGCCGAGGTCCTGGTGCGACATCTCGCGACCGCGGAAGCGGATGGTGACCTTTACCTTGTCGCCCTCTTCGAGGAAGCGAAGCATGTTGCGGAGCTTGATCTGGTAGTCGCCCACGTCCGTAACCGGACGGAACTTCACTTCCTTGATCTCGACCTGCTTCTGCTTCTTCTTGGCCGCCTGGGCCTTCTTCTGGGCTTCGAACTTGAACTTGCCGTAGTCCATGATGCGGCAGACCGGCGGGTCACCGTTGGGCTGGATCTCGACCAGGTCGAGCCCTGCTTCCTCGGCGGCGCGGAGTGCCTCATCGCGGGTCAGAATGCCGAGCTGCTCGGAATCCGGCCCGATCACACGTACGCGCGGTACGCGGATTTCATGGTTTCGGCGATTGCCCTTGTTGTCGGTGGTAGCGATACCACAATCCTCCAGAAGATTAACGAATATGGCCGGGCGTCGACTTAGCGACGCGTCTCGGCCTCCAGGCGCTCGATGAAGGCGGCCAGCGGCATGCTGCCCAGGTCTTCACCGGTACGGGTACGGACGGAAACCGCCCCGGATTCCTTCTCGCGATCACCTACGACGAGCAGGTACGGGACTTTCTGCAACGTATGTTCGCGGATTTTATAACCGACCTTTTCATTGCGCAAATCGGCCTTAACCCGGAAACCTTTGTCTACAAGGGCTTGCGTGACCTCGCTGACATAGCCGGCCTGGGCGTCGGTAATGCTGAACACCTGGGCCTGGACCGGGGCCAGCCAGGCCGGCAGGTTGCCGGCATGGTGCTCGATCAGGATGCCGATGAAGCGCTCCATGGAGCCCACGATGGCGCGGTGGAGCATCACCGGATGGCGGCGCTGGCTGTGCTCGTCCACGTACTCGGCGCCCAGGCGCTCGGGCATCATGAAGTCGACCTGCATCGTGCCGACCTGCCAGGCCCGGCCAATGGAGTCCTTCATGTGGTACTCGATCTTGGGGCCGTAGAAGGCGCCCTCGCCCGGCAGCTCCTCCCATTGCACGCCCGCCTTGCCCAGCGCGGCACGCAAGGCATCCTCGGCGCGATCCCACACGGCGTCGCTGCCGATGCGCTTGTCAGGGCGCAAGGCGATCTTCAGGGCGATGTCGTCAAAGCCGAAGTCCGCGTACACCTGCATGGCCTGCTGGTGGAAAGCCGTAACCTCGGATTCGATCTGGTCTTCCGTGCAGAAAATGTGACCGTCGTCCTGCGTGAAGGCACGCACGCGCATGATGCCGTGCAGCGCGCCCGAGGGCTCGTTGCGGTGGCAGCCACCGAACTCGCCGTAGCGGATCGGCAGGTCGCGGTAGCTGTGCAGGCTGGTGTTGTAGATCTGCACATGGCCGGGGCAGTTCATCGGCTTGAGCGCGTAGGTACGCTTTTCCGACTCGGTGAAGAACATGTTTTCCTGGTAGTTGTCCCAGTGACCGGACTTCTTCCACAGGCTCACGTCCATGATCTGCGGACCGCGCACTTCCTGGTAACCGCTGGAGCGATACACGCCACGCACGTACTGCTCGACGGCCTGCCAGATGGCCCAGCCGTTCGGGTGCCAGAACACCATGCCCGGCGCTTCTTCCTGCTGGTGGAAGAGATCAAGCGCCTTGCCGATCTTGCGATGGTCGCGCTTTTCGGCCTCTTCCAGCTGGAGCAGGTAGGCCTTGAGATCCTTGTCGTTGAGCCACGCCGTGCCGTAGACGCGCGTCAGCATCGCGTTGTTGGAATCGCCACGCCAATAGGCGCCGGCCACCTTCATCAGCTTGAAGGCGCGGAGCTTGCTCGTGTTCGGCACATGCGGGCCGCGGCACAGGTCGGTGAACTCGCCCTGCGAATACAGCGACAGCTCCTCGTTCGAGGGAATGCTCTCGATGATTTCAGCCTTGTATTCCTCGCCGATGCCACGGAAGAACGACACCGCCTCGTCGCGCGACTTCACGCTGCGCGTCACGGGCAGTTCTTCCTTGACGATCTTGTTCATCTCGTCTTCGATCTTGACCAGGTCGTCCGGCGTGAAGGGACGCTCGTAGGCAAAGTCGTAAAAGAAGCCGTTGTCGATCACCGGGCCGATGGTGACCTGCGCGCCCGGGTACAGGCGCTGCACGGCCTGCGCCAGGAGATGCGCCGTGGAGTGACGCAGGATTTCCAGCGCCTCGGGGCTCTTGTCGGTGACGATCTGCAGGCTGGCGTCGTGGTTGATCGTGTAGCTGGCATCCACCAGCTTGCCGTCGACCTTGCCGGCCAGGGTGGCCTTGGCCAGACCGGCGCCAATGGAGGCAGCCACGTCCTGCACGGAGACGGGATGGTCGAACGGGCGTTTGCTGCCGTCGGGGAGCGTGATCTCAATCATCGCAAATCCTGATCTGCACCCATCAAAGGGGCGCTTGCTTGAAGTTTCTGGAGCGTTGCCCGCCAGATGGGGGCAAAAATAAAGAGCGCCAGGCGCCCTTTGTGTCAGCACAAGGCGTGGCGGCGTCAGCAGTGGAAAGTGGTAGTTGCCATGTCACACGCTCGGCCGGCGTCTACACGCGGGCCACCTTGTCGTCCGGTTTGGGTCACGGAACGCTAGTTTACCGCAGATCGACCTGTCAATTCAGGTTTCGGCAACCGATACAATAGCGCCCTGCCCTCCAGGACCCGCACATGCGCATTCTTGTCACCGGAACCGCCGGCTTCGTCGGCGCCGCTCTCACCGAACGCCTGCTGGCCCGCGGCGACCAGGTTTACGGCATCGACAACCACAACGACTACTACGATCCGTCGCTGAAGGAAGCCCGCCTGGCCCGGTTCCAGACCCATCCGGCCTACACCCATGTGCGCGGTGACATTGCCGATGCCGCCGTGGTCAACGCAGCATTTACCGATTTCGCGCCTCAGCGCGTGGTGAACCTGGCGGCCCAGGCCGGCGTGCGCTACTCCCTGCAAAACCCCCAGGCCTACGTGCAAAGCAATCTGGTCGGCTTCACCAACATCCTGGAGGCCTGTCGGCACCACGGCGTTGAACACCTGGTGTACGCCTCGTCGAGCTCGGTCTACGGCGCCAACCGCAAGCTGCCCTTCGCCGTGGAAGATGCGGTCGACCACCCGGTCAGCCTGTACGCCGCCAGCAAGAAGGCCAACGAACTGATGGCGCACACCTACAGCCACCTGTTCGGCCTGCCGACGACCGGACTGCGCTTCTTCACCGTCTACGGCCCCTGGGGCCGCCCGGACATGTCGCCGATGCTGTTTGCCGACCGCATCAGCCGCGGCGAACCGATTGATGTCTTCAACTACGGCAACCACAGTCGCGATTTCACTTACATCGACGACATCGTCGAGGGCGTCATCCGCACGCTCGACCATGTTGCCCAGCCTGATCCGACCTACAACCCGGAACGGCCGAACCCCGGCACGTCCAATGCGCCCTATCGGGTGTACAACATCGGCAACGACCAGCCGGTGCAGCTCCTGCATTTCATCGAGCTGATGGAAAAAAACCTGGGTCGCGAAGTCGAAAAGCGCCTTCTCCCCATGCAGCCCGGCGATGTGCCCGATACCTGGGCGGATGTGTCGGCCCTGCGCCGCGACGTGGGCTATGCACCGGGCACCAGCATCGAGGAAGGCGTGGCGAAGTTCGTCGAGTGGTACAAAAGCCGCCAGCACTAAGTCGATGAGCGACCGAGGCGCAATCGCGCCTCGGTTCTGACCGCCCTCAGAACGGCTTGGCGATCACCAGGAAGATGATCCCCAGCAGCACGAACACCGGCAGCTCATTGGCAATGCGCAAGGCACGTGCCGACGGCAACGCGCCACCCTTCGCGCTGCGCTTCACCAGTCGTCCGCTCCAGATGAAATAGGCGAGCAGGACGACGACCAGCGCCAGCTTCGCGTGCAGCCAGCCACCGGCAACGACGTTGGGCAGCGTATTGGGGAACACCTTGGGACCCAGCCACAAGGTCAGCCCGAACAGAAAGGCCATGCCGAACATGTTGTGGCCAAACTTATACAGACGCGTACCCATCAGCTCCAGCCGCGCCTTCAACGCCGGCGCGTCGCCGACTTCCGCCAGATTCACCAGGATGCGCGGCAGGTAGAAGACCGTCGCCACCCAGGCCATGACGAACAGCAAGTGAAGGCTCTTGATCCAGAGGTAGGCCATGGCAACGTTTCCAAACGGGCAATGGGATCATGTTACGACGGCAGCATTGCCGCCCGCCAATACCACGGGGTGACACAGGGTCGCGGCCATGCACGTCACGCGACTGGATGGTCCGCCTCACTACGCGGCAGACTGCAGCGCCATGCGCTGAAAGCTGAGTTCGAATGTCGTGCCGACACCCAGGTCACTCGTGACGCAAACGCTGCCACCATGCTGCTGCACCACACGCTGTACGAACGGCAAACCCAGGCCCACGCCGCCAGCCAGACCCTTTCGTCCGGCGCGATAAAAGGGCTCGAAGAGACGATCCAGATGTTCTGGTGCAATGCCCTCGCCTTGATCCACCACACGCACGACGCATTGCGCATGCCCTGACGACGTCAGTGAAATGTCGACGATGCTGCCATCGGCGGAATACTTGATGGCGTTGTCGATGACATTGACGAACGCGCGCACGAGCAAGTCGGCGCAGACCTCCGCCATCGGCTCTTCGGGCACGCATGATGGCCCCTGCAATACGATCCGGCGACGATCCGCCTCAGGCTGGCATTGATCCACGGCCTCCTCCACCAGATCCCTGAGGACAACCGGCGAAAACTGCACACGTGACATCTGCTCCGCGCGCGAAAGTGCCAGGAACTCGCTGGCGACGCGCAGGGAATAGTCAGCCTGGCGACGCAGGTCTTCCAGGAACCCAGGGTCGACGGCATCCGCCTGGCTTTCACCGTGCTCTTCGATCAACGCAAGCATCGTCGACAGTGGGCTGCGCATGTCGTGCGCCATGTGTGTCAACGCCTGCCTGCTCTGCGTCACGCCTTCCTTCACGCCGGCAATATCGACCAGGCATAGCAAGCGGCACGCAGCGTCTTCTCGTGAACTCTCAACTTCGCCCATGCAGAAGGGTGTTTCAAGCATGAGCATCTCGCGGTCACCGATCCGGATTTCCTGATGCCCTTCGCCATTGCCGTGCGCGCATCTGAGCGCGGCTTCCCACTTCATCGCGATCGGACGGGTATCGCCGTGACGGTCAGTCGACGCCATGATTCGCGCGGCATTTTCATTCCAAAGCAGCACGCGATGGTCACGGACAATCAGGACGGGATGCGGCAGATGATCGATCATGCTGATGGCCGTGCGTTGCAAGCGACGCATCGCCATGACGAGACTGCGGATCTCTCCCGCGGGTCCGCGCACCTTGCGATGCTCCTGCTCCACAGGCAGAGGCATGCCAAGAAGCGGCGGATTCGCCTGCATGTCCCGCACTTCCTGTCGCCATGCACGACGTGCGTTATGAAGATTTTCCCACGCGAAGTAAGCGTAGATCAGGGCGTAGGCAATTGGCAGAACGCCCAACCCCACCCACGAACCCATGGCCAGGGTGGCCACCGGCATGACCAGCGTCACCGCGAACCATGTCATCACGGCCAGATGCAGACGCCAGGTGGATCCGAGCGAACAGATCAGGACCAGGGTCAGAGCCATCAGAAGGTGAAGGATGACAATCGACGGACCCGACACCACCTGGACCAAGCCGCCATCGACCACAGCTTCGGCCATCAATGCTTCGACTTGCACCGGCGAAAGCCACTGCGGCCGGATCGAGGATGTTCGGAAGCTGGCCTCGTTCGAACCCGAACGCCCTACGAAAACCATCTTTCCGTCAAAGGCATCGTCGGGAACACCACCACGAATCACATCGCCCAGCGCGTATTGCGGCACGCTATCCGGCGCGGACAATGCAAGCACGGCACCCGACGCCAGTCGCTCCACGAGCTCGCGATCGGCTGGTGTCCTGAAGTCCTTCCTCGCGACGCGCATCGATTCAAGCACCGCATGCGGATGCGACGCGCCGGAGATTGCCCACGGCACGAATCCGCGAACGGCCCCAAGATGGCCCGTCACCACCTGCCGGTGCCCAGCGCCAGCCACACCCTCTTGCGGCGTGGACGCATCCCGAGCCACCCACATGGCAGGCAACGCCAGGACAATGCGCCCGTGCGCCGCGATGGCATCCGAAAGCTCGCCGATGTCGTGAGAGGGCATCACCTCGGGCTCGAGCGTTACGCTCGCCGCCCGGTCCAGCCGGCGCAACAGGTCGCTGATTGACGATGCCTGTGTTCGGTTCGCCAGCGCCCCTGCGGATGCCGGATCCACATGAACAACGGCAACATGGGACGTCCTTGAGGGCACCACCCATTCGGCCGCCGCGTCGAACAGGACGCGATCAAGCGCTCCCGTGACTGGGGAAATCCACGACTGGCTACCACACGCCACGGCGACACACACGACCGTAACGAACAGCACCCGCTTCCAGGCGTCAGCGCCCAGGCGCATAAGCATGCGTCACCCGCCCGCCAGCACCGGCACGTTGCCAAGCCATCGCTGCTGAGCAACCACAGGGGAACCTGCGAGAACCAGCTCCATGCGATAGCCATGGTTGTAGACCGTGGAGATCAGCAGTCCATTTTTGGAGCGAAGCTGGAGCAAATTGCGCAGTTTGCTTACGTACGTTGCAAGCGCCGCGTCGTGCTTTCGATCCACGCAGCTCCATATCTTCTGGATCAGCGAATCCTTCGAAAGCACCTTGCCGACCTGAGAGAAGAAAAGGCCTGCCAGTTCGGATTCACGGGCAGACAGCGAGACCGACTGACATCCCGCCGGCCCTTCGATCGTCACCGTCCGCGATGCCGGGTCATGGATATACCGCCCCACACGCGTCCTGCCTCCGGCATCGCAGCCGGGATAACACCGACGCAGATGCGCCTTCACACGCGCCACCAGCGCGGCTTCGCCGATGGGCTTCACCACATAGTCGTCCGCGCCGCTTTCCAGGCCTTCGACGATGCTTCTGTCATCGTCGTGCTGCGTAACCAGAACCATCGGGATGTTCCGCGAACAATGCGCCCGTACCCAGCGCGCGACCTCCAGGCCGCTATGTCCCGGCACGTCCCAGTCCAAAAGAAGCAAATCCACCGATTGCGTTTCCAGAAGGCGGATGAAGCCCGTACCGTCATGCCTGACGATGCATTCATGACCGGCATGACCAAGCCAGCGCGCCATGGCATGGGCCTGTTTGACGGTGTCTTCGAGAATCGCAATACGCATCGGAATAGTCCCAAGTGGCTTGGCTGGCGACGGCGCAATGTCCGTTTCCAACCATGGATGGCGAAATATCCTATGTATGCGCCATCAACATTCCCACGGGAACATTCCTAAAGTTTGAGTCTCTTCTTAGATCTCTTAGCGAAGTTCGTGAGTTCTTGCTGGCGTGTCGCAATCAGCGCAGAGATTCGTGGAAGGAGCACATGCCCGGGCTTTCATCAGGCGGCGCTCTGCAGGTGATGGCGCATTTTGTGAAGCGCGCGCCGGCTGATCTGACAAATGCGTGCGGGCGTCAGATCGAGGACTTTGGCAATCTCCGACTGGTTCAGGTCATGCTGGTAGTAGAGTCCAATGACCTGGCGCTCTCGCTCGGTCAGGATCGATAGCGCAAGGCGAACCAACTGCAAATCAGCGACGCCGTCTTCGGGCCCCTGCATCCCGTCGAGAACGTCGGTAACGATGTCGTCGATGCTGGCGAAGGTCTGGGCGTTGTCATCCTGGATCAATCGTTCATACGCCTCTGGCGTGATTTCCATGGCTACGCAGACGTCATCGCGGGTCGGCTCACGCCCCAGCCTGATCCGAAGTTCTCGCTCGACGGAGCGAAAGCGATGCACCGCCTGTCGCTTCGCCCGCGGCAACCAGTCCTGTCGACGCAGGTCGTCCAGAATGGCCCCGCGAATGCGCATGGTGGCGTAGACGCCAAAGCCGTTGTCCGGCTCCCCGTAACGCCGCAAGGCTTCGAGCAAGCCCATCAGACCGATCTGCTCCATGTCGCACCGCTCCATGGTGGCGCTGACTTGCGAGGTGAGGCCACGCACGATGCGTCGCACGAGGGGCACGTACTTGAGCATCCAGTGGCACTCTTCGTCGCGACTCAGCGTGCGGACACCCGAGGAAGGCGCCTCGTAACTCAGTTCCGCAAGATGGTCGAACGGGAGGCCGCCGGCAGCATCCGCAAAGTATTCCGTCATGTTCATTCGCCTGAAGGCCGGGTGCGCATCGCGACCACGACGGCGCTCGCCTCGTCGCCGACGCCAGCCACCGCAGCGGGGGACGTCGGATCACGCACGATCTCGTGTGCGGCGCGATAGCACGCCTTGCGCCAGGACGATTGCGCAGCGATGGCCATCGCCAGCGCGCGCAACCCGCGATCTGTCGATGAGGTGACTACCTCGAGCTTGTCATCGGTCGCGGGCGCCGTGCGGTCGGCTAAGGTCGTATGCGAAGTGCCGGGACGACTCATCGCTGATGCCCCCTGGCGCCCCGGCCAGCACGCGAACAAGTCGCTGTCGCCCGTACCTCACCGATCCACTGCGGCGCTCCGCCTGCAAAACAGACCGGATGGGCGAAAGACACGCCTTGGGCGTGGTGCGTAGTGCTGCCGCAGTAGATTGTCATGGCCATTCATCAGCGCGAGGGCGAGGCATGACATTGTCCGGACGAGCCGATGGTTCAGCCGGGATTCTCAACGGAATTTGAACCGCACGCGGAAGCGAAAGATCCGCTGGCGATGCGATCAGGATGTCGTGGCTGGCCTGATCACCGTGACATGGGGAGCGATGATTCGCCCCCGTTCCATCCGCCCGGACTCACCCTTTGGGCCGTTTCATGGCCGCCATCAAGGCGAACACGTCTGACCGATATTGCGAAAGGCTGCCGCGGTAGAGCCAAAGCAGACCGCACATCCCGTAGAGGGCAAGCGAGGCCGGGAAGTTAGCGCTTCGCATTTGCTCCAGCGCCACGGGATTCCTGGCATGCCAATAGATCGCGTAGCAACCGTCGACCGTAAACCAGGTGAAGAACGCCATCGCCGGCCAGCGCGCCCATTGGCGCTCCAGAATGACCCTCAGGCTCCACGGCGCGGTGAGGTAGGCGAGTATCGCCATGATGAAGCTGATCGGAATGTCCCAGTCCGGGGCCGGGAAATAAAAGGAGCCGGCGACGAGCAGCCCAGTTCCGACCAGAAGCGTGCAGACTTTCCAGGGACGGGTGTACTCCGTCATGGCGCCCGCAAGTACGCCCTTGATGTTTTCAAACCTCGCCATTGCCTTCCCCCTGTATGCCACTGTCACGAGCCCCCGCTCGTGGGTCGCAAGACGCCCATGTCGATCGCAAGCAAACCCATTATGGGGTTCTGAGGCGATTCGGGAAGAAGGTGTTTCCTGAGGGGCGGCATGGCGCTGCAGCCAGCATGTCGTGCCGAGCGGCCCGGACTTGGCCACGAACCCAGGGGGCGCGCATGCTGGACGCTGCGGTCGAGATTTGCTCGCGCACCCGTTCTTCATCGGCAAACAAAAAGAGGAATCCTTTCGGATTCCTCTTTTGCCCCATTGGATCAATGGGTTTCGAATTGGTGCGCGGTACAAGGATCGAACTTGTGACCCCTACCATGTCAAGGTAGTGCTCTACCGCTGAGCTAACCGCGCGGATTCACGCTGACGGGCAGCGCGAGCCGCGCAGTATACGGGGTCTGTTCTGCCGGGGCAAGCATCAGCGCGAGGCCTTTTCACGCAGCTGGTGGATCTGGTCGCGGATCTTCGCCGCTTCCTCGAATTCAAGGTTCTCGGCGTGCTTCTGCATCTGGGCTTCCAGGCGCTTGATCATGTTGGCCGCCTGGTCCGGATTCAGGTTCGAATAGTCCGCCTGCGCCTCGGCCACGGCCCTGGCCACCTTGGCACCACGGCCGCGACTGCCGCGTCCCGGAATCTCGCTGCGCGCGCCCTCCATGATGTCCGTGATCCGCCGCACCACCGACTGCGGCTCGATGCCGTGTTCCTCGTTGTAGGCGACCTGCTTCTCGCGACGGCGTGCCGTCTCGTCCATGGCGGCCTGCATCGAGCGGGTGATCTTGTCTGCATAAAGGATCGCCCTGCCCCGCACATTGCGCGCCGCGCGACCGATGGTCTGAATCAGCGAGCCGGTCGAACGCAGGAATCCTTCCTTGTCGGCATCGAGAATCGCCACGAGTGAGACTTCGGGCATGTCCAGGCCCTCTCGCAGCAGATTGATGCCCACCAGCACGTCGAACTCACCCAGACGCAGGTCGCGGATGATTTCCACGCGCTCCACCGTTTCGATATCCGAGTGCAGGTAGCGCACCTTGATGCCATGCTCGCTGAGGTACTCGGTGAGGTTTTCGGCCATGCGCTTGGTCAGCGTCGTCACCAGCACGCGATCGCCCAGGGCGACCGTCTTGTGGACTTCGCTGAGCAGGTCATCGACCTGGGTGCGCACCGGGCGCACCTCGACCTCGGGATCGATCAGGCCCGTCGGACGCACCACCAGTTCGACCACCTGGTCGCCGGATTTCTCCAGCTCATAGTTGGCGGGAGTCGCTGATACGAAGATGGTGCGAGGCGCGCGACGTTCCCACTCTTCGAAACGCAAGGGCCGGTTGTCCATCGCCGAAGGCAGGCGGAAGCCGAACTCGACAAGCGTCTCTTTGCGCGAGCGGTCGCCCTTGTACATCGCCCCGAGCTGCGGAATGGTGACGTGCGATTCGTCGACCACGAGCAGCGCATCCGCCGGAAGGTAGTCGAACAAGGTCGGCGGTGGCTCGCCGGCCTGGCGCCGCGTCAGGTGACGTGAGTAGTTTTCGATGCCCTGGCAATAGCCGACCTCCGCCATCATCTCGATATCGAAGCGCGTGCGCTGATCGAGGCGTTGCGCTTCGACGAGCTTGTTGTCCTTGTACAACTGCTCCAGGCGCTCCTTCAGCTCGACCTTCACCGTTTCGATGGCGTTGAGCACGCTCTCACGCGTGCTGGCGTAATGCGTACGCGGATAGACCGTGTAGCGCGGCACCTTGCGGATGGTTTCGCCGGTCAAGGGATCGAACAGCGACAGGTTTTCCACCTCGCCATCGAACAGCTCGATGCGCAGCGCCTCGGTTTCCGACTCGGCAGGGAAGACATCAATGATCTCGCCGCGCACGCGATACGTACCGCGACGGAGGTCCAGTTCGTTGCGCGAGTACTGCAACTCTGTCAGCTGACGGATCAGTGCGCGCTGGTCAATATGCTCGCCTCGCGCCAGGATCAGGCGCAACGACAGGTAGTCCTCCGGATCGCCCAGGCCATAGATCGCCGACACGGTGGCTACGATCAGCGAGTCCTTGCGCGACAGCAGCGCCTTGGTCGCCGCCAGTCGCATCTGCTCGATGTGGTCGTTGATCGACGCGTCCTTTTCGATGAAGGTGTCGGACGCCACCACATAGGCTTCGGGCTGGTAGTAGTCGTAGTAGCTGACGAAGTACTCCACCGCGTTATGCGGGAAGAACTCCTTGAATTCGCCGTACAACTGAGCGGCAAGGGTCTTGTTGTGCGCCATGACGATGGTCGGGCGCTGCACCTTCTCGATCACGTTGGCGATGGTGAAGGTCTTGCCCGAACCGGTTACGCCCAGCAGGGTCTGGGCCGCCAAGCCGTTCTCGAAACCCTCCGTCAGGCGTTGGATGGCCTGTGGTTGGTCGCCTGCGGGTTGGTAGGGGGAGACAAGCTGGAAGCGGTCGGTCATGGGGGGCTACATGAGGTCGCGATGGGGCATTCTAAACACCTCATGCTGACAGGCTTTGTCAGCAGTCACTGACACTTCAGGCGGAAACGGCCGATGAAGTGGCCGCGGGATAGTGCCTAGCATGCGGGATGCCCTCCCCGCCTTTCCGCCACGGATACACCCTCGTCGAGCTTGTTCTCCTGCTCTCTGTACTCAGCGTCCTGGCCGTGCTGGCCACGCCGCCCTTGCGGGACATGATGCGCCACCAGGCCATAAGGTCGACCGCTGCCGCACTGCAGGCATCGCTTCAGCATGCCCGTGAGCTGGCCATTCGCAGCCGGCGCCGCGTCGTGGCATGCCCCAGCGCGGACGGCGTCACGTGCGATGGCAAGGACCAATGGGGCGCTGGCTGGCTAGTGGGGTATGCCCGCGACCAGACCCGCCTGGAGGGTGCGCCAGTCCATGTCTCCGGGCCATCCTCCCGGAACATGACCGTACTGGGCTCCAACGGCCGCCGAAGCATTGCGTTCCGCCCGCGCGGCGACGCGGACGGGACCAACGCCTCGCTGTTGATCTGCCACCGTGGCGACGCGTCGCACGCGCTGGTCCTGACCGTCTCCAACCCGGGCAGGATCCGGGCATTCACAGCCGATCCCGAGCAACGCGCCCCATGCGCGCTGCCCAACAGGTGACGCGGCGGCCAGCTCACTTCACCTCTTCGATATCCCCTGGCTTCCAGCTCTTGTCGAAATAGGGCTCGAGCGGACCATAGAAGCGGAACAGGGTGAACCAGCCCTTGTTCGGCACGGTCTGGACCCAGTTCTTTTCCTTGCCCGCCGGCGCCTTCGGTCCGAAATAGATGTCGATCGAGCCGTCGCTGTTGGCCACTGGCCCCGTATAAGTGCTGACCGAGGGCAACCGTTGCTGGGTACGCAAAAGCGATCGACTGACGGCGTCATACACGACGACGGACCAGAAATTCTTCACCGGAACATGCGCTGGCACGTGCAGTTTGTAGTTCTTGCCGCCGTCGAGAAACCGCCCCTGGCTGTCCCGCATGCTCCAGATGTACTGCGAACCCTGCCCCACGCTTTTATCAGCCATGGCCGGCGACATGCCAATGGCCGAGTAGGCGAACGCCGCCCGCCGGTCGGCATTGACGTAGCCCTGCGCATCCCAGGTCGCACTACCGCCAATAAACGTGTACTCCCATTTGCGATCGGGATAAGCCATGCGATCCGGATCATCGGAAGCGAAGCCGTTCACACGCGCATAAGCGCCGCCTAGCTGCGCCGCCTCGTTCAGCAGCTTGCGCTGCGCGTCGCCAGGCTTGAATGGTTTGCCGCTGACCATGCCAATGTTCGACATGGCGAAGCGGTCGTTGGTGGTGAAGATATCGGCCGGTTCGTCGGCTACGAGCGTGCCCAGATCGTCGAAGAAGGCCACGGTGTCCGGAAAGACCGTATCGACTTCCTTGCCGGAGCCGTTGAAAAACACCTGCGCCGGTGGATGGGCAGCATCAGCCAGTGCATAGATGCGTGCCTTTTTCATCAAGGCAACGGCCTGATCGGTCCTTCCGTCGACCTGGAATCCGCGCACACCGAAGACCGCACGATAGCTCGCCGACTTACGGACGATATAGCCGTCGGGCACCTGCCCGTTGTAGCCCGGCGGCAGGATGAGCAGCTTGCCACCCTGCCCCTTGTCGACGCCCGTCGGCCCAAGCCCGGCGATCTCGGTCTGCCGGATGTCACTCACGCCACCGAGCATCTTCGGCGGCACGTCAATGACTACGGGACCCTTGCGCAGGTCGATGGATGCCAATCCATAAACCGTCTCGGTGTTGCCGGTCAGCAAGAGTGTCTGACCATCCATCAGCGTTTCCCAGATGATCATCTGGTTGGGCTGCTTGCTGCCCGCGTCGGCCGTCCCTTTCCACACCGCATACCAGGACACCGTGGGCATCTGTGTCATGTAAACATCGATGGCGCGATTGAGCTCGACAGCATCACGCAGGCGTTTGGCCGTCTCGTCGGTGGGATAGCCGCCCTTGAACTCAAGCGCACCATAGCGCGTCTGCAAGTGATCATTATCCAGCCACCCACGACCACCTGCTTTTTGCGCGGAGGCATTCAGCGCAACAAGCGCAAATGTCATGGCCGAGGCGAGCGTGAGTACACGACGGAGGCGCGTTGCATTCATGACACGAATCCTTGGCAAGAAGAAATCAGGAAAGGAATCAATTCACGGGCTTGATGTCTTCGAGTGACCAGCTCTTGTCGAACCAGGGCTGCAAAGGCCCATAGAGCCGGAAGATCAAGAACCAGCCCTTGCCGGGAATGGTCTGGATCCAGTTCGCGGCATCGCCGGGACGTTTCGGCGCGAAGTAGATGTCGGTGGTGCCGTCGGCGTTGGGCTTGAGGCCGCGTTCGCTGGACAGGCTGGGGAACTGCTGGTCGGTCTGCAGCATGGAGCGCGTCTGCGTGTCGTACACCACCACCGACCAGAAGTCCTTCACGGGCACGTTGGCCGCCACATGCAGGCGATACGCTTTCCCGCCATCGAATGGCTTGCCGCTCACATCGAGGTTCGCCGCGGCATACTGCGATCCGATGCCAGGCATGGCGACGGCCATGGCGGGGGTATCGATCGTTGCGGCATAGAAAAACATGGTGCGTGCGTCGAACAGGCGCGCGCCATCACCCAGCCATTCGTAACTTCCGCCGATGAAAGGCGTGTTCCAGTGACGATCCGGATAAATCTTTGATGCCGGATCGCGCCCACGGAAATCGATCGCGCGCGCTGTGGCATTACCAATGGCGGCCCCATCAACAAGGATCTTCTTCATGCGGGCATCCGGTGCGAACGGCTTGCCCTTGATCATGCCGATGGAAGCAAACAAGCCTGTCATGTCAGGCCCATAAACACCGGCTGGCTCCTCCTGCACGATCTGGTTGATCTCGTCATAGAACTCGACATTGTTTGCATGCACTGTGTTCATCACCTTTCCGGACAAGTTGATGAACTTCGTTTGCGGCGGATGGGACGCCTTCGACAGCGGATAGATGCGAAGGCCCTTCTTGAGGCTGGCGACGCCCGGCCTGGTGTCTCCCTTTTCCATGTACGCACGGCCGAAGACAAGGTTGCCGAATGTCGGGGGCCTTACCACGAAATAACCGTCCGGAATGTCGCCCTTGTACCCCGGAGGAACGAACAGATACTTACCGCCCTTGCCCTTGTCGGGCCCGGCATTGCCCATGTCGGTCACGTAGCGAAACCAGAAATCGTCGACCACTCCCAGGATGTTCGGCGGCGTCTCGACCACCACCGGGCCGTCTTTCAGGTCCATCCAATTCCAGAAGTAGATGGTCTCGCTGTTGGGCGTGAGGTAGATCGACTTCGAATCCATCAGCGTCTCGTACACGCCCACGGTGCTGTCCACCGCTCCAACGTCACGCAGCCCCTTGCGGATGGACGCCATCGACGCGCCCGGGATGCCGTTGAGGAACACTTCCACGGCACGAAGCGTGTCGAGGTTGTCGTAAAGACGCTGGGTCGTTTCTGCCGTCGGCACGCCGTCGTCAAACGTCAGCTTGCCGATGCTGGTATCAGCCTCCGCGGGCGTGGTGATCTGCGGCGGGATGGGCGTGGTCATTGCATACTTGCCAGGCTTCGTCGCCTGCGCGTGCGCCGTCGCAGCCATGCACAGCGGAATGACGAACAGCCAGCGTCGCGAGCGGGGTCCCTTCACTTTCATTGCATGCATCCCTGGATGCCAGTCATGCCCTTGAGCTTGGGAGACGGGCGCGGGGCAGACAATCGACAAATTGCGGTTCCGGCTTAGGTATAACTACGCAAGCATTCCCATCTTTCGGACATCGACGTGGCCCTCACCCCGCTCTTCGCTCGCGAACTCTTCGACATGCCGGATGAGGTCCTGTGGCTGTCTCACTGCAAGGACGGCCCACTGCCACGGGCATCACTCGAGGCCACGCGGCGCATCGTGGACACCGAACTTCGGCCCTGGGACATGGACTGGGAGCGGGATTTCCTCGATGTGGCCGCTTACTTGCGCCAGCAGGCCGCCTTGTTCTTCGGCGCCCATGCCGACGACATCAGCCTGACGACCTGCACCACCACGGGGCTGGAGGCCGTTGCCATGGGCTACCCCTGGCAGCCAGGCGACCAGGTGCTGCTGCCCGCGGGCGAATTTCCCAGCAACCGCCTGCCGTGGCTCGCCCTTGCCGCACGAGGCGTGTCGTGTAACGAAGTGGCCCTATGGCCGGGGCATGGGGACGACCATCCCTGCACACCCCATGGCGGGATACAGCCCGAACAGGCACTGATCGATGCCATCACATCCCATACGCGGATTGTTGCCGTGTCGTGGGTGCGCTATCAGGACGGTACCCGCATGGATCTGGCGCGACTGGGCCGCGCCTGCCGCGAGCGCGGCGTGCATCTGGTGGTCGATGGCATACAAGGTGCCGGCACCGTGCCACTGTCGCTGGAAGGCGTCAGTGCGTTCGCCACCGGCGGCCACAAGGGACTGCTTGGCATGCAGGGCCAGGGCCTGCTTTGGACCTCCCCGGTGTTGCGTTCGCTCCTGCTGCCCATCGGCACCTGGCTTTCGGCACCGGAAGCCTTCTCGCAGTCAGGGCATCGACACGACCTGGGTGATCTCTGGTCGCAGGGAGGCCGGCGCCTGGAGGCTGGCAGCCCGTCCATTCTTTCGTGCGCTGCGCTGGCTACATCGCTGGCCCTGATGACCGGAGCAGGCGGCGCCGCCGTGATTCACGCCCACGTTGCCGGGCTCCAGCGCGCCCTGCTCGCGCGACTGGCACCGCTCCCCGCATGGCAGGCAGAATCCAAACGCCTGACCGATCTGCTGGACGCGGGACGCCTTGGTTCAATCCTGTCATTTGCGCTCCCGCAGGATCGATGCCATGCGCTGCTGCGCAGCGCACCTCGTCATCACGTACACACCAGCACACGCGAAGGCTACCTGCGCATCGCGTTGCACGGATGGCACGGCGGCACCGATATCGAGCGGATCGTCGCCTGGCTCACCGATGCCCAATGAACGGTGGGCCGGCATGCCATCAGTCCCGTGGTAGCTCGCCCGCCTCGCACGTAAAGTCGAGGCTGGCTCTCTGCCCGGAGTAAGCGGCATGCGCGTGACAACGTATCGGAAGGCGATTGCCGCGCTTCTCCTTTGTCTCGCGATGCCGTCGATCATGGCGTCGCCAGGAACCGCTACCTCCGACCGGCAGATCCGTGCCGAGGCTCAGGCACTTCTCGATCGCAGCGCCAGGGCCGATGGGCCTGGATACGAGCTCCTGATCGCCCGCGACGATCAGATCGTCTTCCACCAGGCCCGTGGCAGCGCGCAGATCGAATTGGGCGTTCCGCTGCACCCCGGGCAAATCTATCGCATCGCATCCATCACCAAGATGTTTACGGCCGTGGAGGTGCTGCATCTGGCCGAAGCCGGCAAGCTCTCGCTTGATGACACACTCGAAACCTACGTCCCCAACTTCCCGAACGGCACGGCAATCCATATCCGCCAGCTGCTCAACCACACGGCCGGCGTTTCCGATCACGCCAGAAATCCCACGCCAGGATTCTTCGCGAGAAACCTGAGCACGACAGACCTGGTCGCAGCCGTCGCCGATCGCGATCCCGCCTTCGCGCCGGGCGCGCAAATGTCTTACTCGAACGGCGGCTACATCCTGCTTGGCGCCATCATCGAAAAGGTGACCGGCAAGCCATGGCATGTAGCCATCCGTGACGACCAGCTTGCGCCACAGCAGCTCACACATACCGCTTATGGCGACACCTCGCCCATCGTGCCGGATCGCGTCGCCGGGTACTCCACGGACAATCCCGATCACAACGTCGAGAACGCCTCGTTTATCTCTGCGTCGATCCCCGCTGCTGCAGGCGCGCTTGATTCCAATGCCGACGACTTGTTCCACTGGATGCGGGCGCTGCAAACCGGCAAGCTGATCTCCTCGCGATCACTGTCGTGGATGTCCACGCCCACCCGCCTGGCGAATGCAAGCGATCCGGCACACCCGTATGGCATGGGCATGTATCTGTGGAAAGTCCGTGGCCAGGACATGATCGGCCACACGGGCCAGATCAATGGCTTTGCTTCCGCACTCGCCTATCTGCCCAAGGAGCACATCACCATCGTCGTCCTCGCCAACGACGATGAAGCCGATGCCCGCACCATGGCCCGGCGACTTGCCGCCATCGCCCTGGGACAGGCCTACGAGACGCCCGTGGAGGTGCCCCTGAGTACCGACGCGATGCGCGCGCTCGAGGGCAACTACCGCATGGATGCGACGAAGGTTCGCACTCTGACAGTGACCGACGGTCGACTGTTCGCGCAGGTGACTGGACGACACGCCGTGCCACTCCAGGCGACAGCCAATGGCCGCCTGTATTTCAAACCCGATGAGCTGAGCTACTTCCTTCCCGTGCGTAACGCTTCCGGTCAAGTCACGCGACTGGACTACTTCGAAGGTGGCGATGGCCCTGCCAAGGCGCTGCCGCGCGTGGCCAGTCCCTGACGTGCGACGTCCAAATGATGGGGGACCGTCCGATTCGGCCCGTTCGCCTCAAATGCCTTCGGTGACGATGCGAAAGCCATTGCGCCCCGCCGCTTTCGCCTCATAAAGCGCCTCGTCAGCTCGCTGCGACAGCGCTTCAACGGACGGCGCATCGCGATAAAGCGCAACACCCATGCTCAAGGTGATCCGAAAGCCCGCCGGACCGATCGGTGCCAGGGGCACCATGGCATCGATGATCTTTTGCGCCAGCTGCCTGGCAGTTGCGACGTCTTCAATGTCGTGACACAAGACGACGAATTCGTCGCCACCCAGGCGCGCCAGAAGATCGGTCTTGCGAATGCTGGCCTTGAGTCTTGACGCCACTTCGGTCAGCGCCACGTCACCGGCGGCATGCCCATACGTGTCGTTGATGTGCTTGAAGTAATCGACGTCGATCATGATAAGCATCAGTGGCAGATGCGTGATGTTTGCCCGGTCAACCGACGCCATGATCTGCTCGCGGAACGACAGCCGGTTGGCAATACCCGTCAGTGCATCATGGTGCGCCAGGAAATCGAGCTTCTGCTCGGCCAGCTTGATCGGCGTGATGTCGGTCGTCAGCGAATAAAAACCCGTCGACTCGCCATCGGCGGCAATCGCGGGCACGTAGGTTGCCTGAAGATATAGCTTCCCCACCGGCGACTCGACTTCGTACTCAAACGTGCTGGCATGTCCGGACAACGCCGCATCGATGTGCGGCTTGAGCGACACATAGACGTCCGGACCGCGCGACTCCTTCACCGTATAGCCGATGTAGCGCTCAGCGGCGCGCCCGGTGACTTGATACGCATAAGCATTGACGAAGGTGTAGCGCTCGTCGCGATCGATATGCGAGATGATGGCCGGCATGCTGTCGGCGATCGTGCGAAGTCGCTTTTCGCTGTCCGCCAGCGCCTGCTCCGCCAGCACGCGCTCGGTGATATCGCGCGCGGCGTAGACGATTTCAATCTCACCGGGATGATCCGGGCTGGGCGCCAGCTTACCAATCGCCTCCAGCCACTGGTAACCACCCGCGCGATTCCTGACGCGATACCGCACGATGGTCGACTTGCCGCTTTCGCGCAGCAGCGCCAGGACTTCGTCGACCGCCGCGCGATCATCCGGATGAATGAGGCCACCCCGGTTCGACGCGAACTCGTCGGGCGTCCACCCCAGCATGTCCCTGACGGACGGCGAGACATAATGGCGCGTGCCGTCCCTTGCGATGCGAACGATCAGATCGCTCGCGTAGTTGGCCAGCAGGCTGTAAAGATTCTCGCGATCGGCCACCGCCTGGGAGAGGCGCTCACTATCGGCCAGCACCAGCGCCACGGGAACCGCCACCAGACAGGTCACTCCCAGAAAGACCTGCGCTATCAGCACGCGCTCCTGAATCGTGCTGCCGACGATCAGCGCGAACGGCCCCACGCCGAGCGCAGTGCCGATGTTTGTAATGAGCGTGACCGTCACCACGCCCAGCACGAGTCCGGGAAACCGGTAGCGGAATACGAGATACAGCAGGGGTGGAAACACCAGGAACAACAGCGGATAGCGCGACTGCGCAAAGACACCGAGCGTCAGCGCCGCCAGGAACGCCAGGTCACGCACCATGGCGACGCGTCGCCCCCTGCCCCCCAGTAGCTTTCCGCGCTCCCGAAACGCCACGAGAGTCAACGTTCCGACAATCACCATGCCTAACAGGTGCGGCCGAAACCATTCGTCGGCCCGGGTGAACAGCATCGAATCGCCACTGAGCTTCTGCACGACGACCGCCAGCAGCGTCGACACGGCGCAACCCGCCAGCGTGGCTGTAATGGCAACGTACCCGAGACGCTGATAGCCACCGAGATCGCCACTGATCGTAGGAAAGTAGAAGTGGATGATCGAGGCGACGACGAGGATTTCCACGAGGTTCGCGAGCACGTACCAGTAATGGCCCGGCATGCCCTGCAGCACCAGCGCGTGCGCCAGGAACATGGCTGCGGCGCCCGCGCAGAACAGGACACTCCAATGCCTGCGAGCCGTCGACAAAAGGACGCCGGCCACGACGCCATTGGCCACCCAGATCGACGGCAAAGCCCCACCCTGCCGCGAGAGCCAGAGCGTCCCGGAATTGATCGCGAGGATCACCACAAACAGCACCAAAGCCCCGATGGATGCGGCTTGCGTCGATCGCGCGTTTCGTTGCGCCGCATCGGGTGATGCCTGACTGGGATGGGACTCGTCGGGGATGCGCGCCAAGGGAAACCTGCCAGCGAATGTCCGGGATCGCATCAAGGTTTACCGCGACGAACCTAATGCCCTCGTGAATTCAGGCAGAGGACGGTGACTGGCGCCGCGTCGCGCGAGTACCGACTACGGCAAGGGTCGCACGGACCGTACATCCAGGCGCGCGCGATCGCGCATCTTGCGCGCCTGCACCGCCGTCGGCTCGACCGATACGCGGATGCGATAGCCGACTTTGGCCAGCGCCATTTCCATATGCACCAGATTGGCCGGACCCGACAGATCGGTCAGCCGCCGGATGGTGTTCCAGGACAAGCCCACCCTCGACAGCAGCGCGGGATCCACCTGGACCTCGTTGCGAAAGGCCTCATACAGATCCAGCTGCGCAGCGCGACTTCCCATCAGATCCAGCCAGGATTCATGCGACTCGCGCTCACTGGGGACGGGGATGGGCATCATGTCTTCCATGTGTGACTGCATGGCCGCCAGCATGCCCGCCGCCAGTGAGTGCGTGATGCCACGCTTTGTGCCGCTCTCCATCCGGAAGGAAGGAACATCCCGGCACGTCGCCACGAACGTCTCATCCCGCTTGGCTATCTCCACCGCATAACGCATCGTTGTCTTCCCGGCCCCATGGACGCCACGGAACCACACGCGCGGCGCGGCAGCGCTGCGCCAGTGATGATTTCACCCAGGATCCGCGGGCATTCCGCTCCGTAGGAGACTTGCGGCACACGGCCCCTGAGCCCCACGACGACACGCGTGGCCGCCTGAAGCGTCGCAAGTGGATCGCTTCGGCGTGCATCGTCGGATAGAAAGTGCGCGAGCTTTCCGCCCGGCACTTCCTAACGACAATAACGCCGTGAAGAAGGAATGATGAATAGGACATTTCGGTGGCCAGGGATGAGGATTCGCGCTTTCGCCAAGAATCCATCCCGGGCTCACCGAAACGCCGACCGGGGAAAGGCTTTGGTGCACCTGGAGGTGCATTTGACCGACCGACCAGGATCGCGACGCATCAGATGGTGATGCTAACGAAGCACGAGATTCACTCCCTCGCCATCAGAGCCGCTCCATGCGCAGCCAGTCCGCGTTGCCCTGCCATGCCTGGCCCATGAGCTTGCGCGCGTCGGCGGCTTCGCGATCGTGCCCCAGCGCAGCCTCGCTTTCCGCCAGGCCATACAGCGCCCAACCGTTTCGGGGCGTTTGCCTGAGCGCCGCCTGAAACGCCTTGCTGGCCTCGTCATAGTGCTTCGCCGCGAACAAGGCCGCGCCCAGCGACTGGCTCACCGGGTAGTACCAGTAGGGCGGCTCCTGGTAAGGAATCTTGCCTTCGAACGCGATGGCGTTCCGATAATGCGTTGCGGCCTCGTCGTACTTGCCCTGCGCGTGCGCGAATCGCCCACGAGCAACCGCTTCGGCCAGCGACAGCAGATCGGGGGCCGGCACGCCCTGCTCGATCATCGCCGCGAACGCATCGGACTGGCGTAGCGCAACCAGCGCCGTGATCTCCCGATCGAATGCAGCCCGGTCCTTGAGCTGGGCATAGGCCACGGCTCGCGCGTATAGACGCATGGCCTGGGCATAGGGAAGACGCGAGTCCGCCGGCGGCATGGCGAGAATCGCCTCGGGCTTCGCGAACTGGGCCATGGCAAGGAAAGGCGCCGCGTCGATCGCCTGGATCCATGCGATGCGCGCCGAAGTATCCGGATCGAGCACGGCGCGCAAACGGCGCGCCTCGCGGATGGCGGTATCCATGTCACCGGCCATCTGCGCGGACGCCACGATGAAATGGATGTTGTGCGGGTAGTAGCCATATCGCACGAGGCTGTGATCGTCCGTGCTGCGAATCAGCGCCTCGTCCGATCGCGCAGCCGCCACGTTGACGCGCATCGAGTCGGCGTATCGCCCCGTCAGCATGTAGATGTGCGAGGGCATATGGACCAGATGGCCGGCGCTGGGCGCGAGCGGCTTCGCCAGGCGATCAGCCTCCGCCTCGGCGCGGCGCGGGTCGGCGCTGTTCTCGATCAGGTGGATGTAAAGATGGGCAGCCTGAAGATGATCCGGGTTGCGCGCAAGAACGGTCTCAATCAGCTTGACAGCCTCCCCGCTTCGGCCCACCGGCGTTCGCTTGTCTGCTTCCCAGTAGTTCCACGGCGTGGTGTCCATGGCGGCCTCGGCGGCGAGCACGGCGACATCGTCGTCGTTGGGATAGCGGCGTGCGACGTCGAGCATGGCGTCAGCGTAGGCCACGTCGAGTGCGGCGCGGTCCGCTTTCGGATCGCGTGAATAGCGAAGCGCCACCGCGTCGATCAACGATTGTTCCAGTGGCTTGGCGTTTGCGCGAAGTGCCTGCGCACGCTCCATGGCCTTCAGCGCGGCATCGCGATCCCGATCGTCCATCGGCGCGTTGATATTGGGCCCCAACGCCACCGCCTCGCCCCACAAGCACATCGCGCACTGCGGATCGAGCTTCTGCGCCTCACGAAAAGAGCGCACGGCGCCGGCGTGATTGAACCCATAGGTCAGCAGCATGCCCTGATTGAAATAGCGTCGCGCCGATTCGCTCTTCGTGGAAATGGGCAAGCGCGCCACGGTGAGATCGGGAAAGAGCGGCATCGCACTCGAAGTCGCGCCCACGGGGCCGGCGATGGCCGCGGCCAGCACCAGATGCTGCCTCAGCGCGGAAGTGGCCGCTTTGCCACCGCACATCGCCGACGTCAGCAGCCGGGGATCGAACGCCTGGGCGTCCGATGCGAAGGATGTGACCAGCGATGAGCCGGTCAGCACCACGCCAGCTCCGACGACTACCGTGTACTTCAACAGTTTGCGCATGGCCCGGTCTCCGTCTTGGATCGAAGTGGCTGCCGGAGACTAGCCCGGGCCCTGTCACGCCGACCATATGACAAAGAGCCAGTCGTACCCGCCGAAAACCCATGACTAGCCACACATGGCGCCTGCGTCAGACCGGATATAGTCCGAGTCAGCTGATCTACCAGCCATTTCAGGGGATGAACGATGATGACGCGATGGATCGCACTGGCCTTGTGGCCGGTGGCACTGGCCCTAGGCGCTACAGCAACGGCCGCCGAAGCCTCTCGCCAGACGCACGCGCAAGCAACCAGCCTTTCGCCCTCATGCAAGGGCAAATCATCCAAGGTCGACGACGAAGGCTTCGTGGTCATCGGTGGCATCGAGCAATGGGTGACCGCAAAGGGGGACAGCTGCGCCCTGCCCGTCCTGCTGTTCATCAGTGGCGGCCCCGGCAATCCACTCAGCGGCATCTCCGACAGCGTCTACGGCGCCGGCCAACGCGACTTCATCGTGGTGCAATGGGACCAGCGCGGCGCTGGCATGACCTACGGCCGCAACCCGCCGGCGCCGGATGAAAAACTCACCATCGAACGGATGGCCCAGGACGGCAACGAACTGGCCGCGTATCTGGCCCGGCGCTACGGCAAGCGAAAGGTCATCCTGTGGGGCAGCTCGTGGGGATCGATTCTTGCCGTGCACATGGCCAAGGCGCATCCGGAGCTTTTCTATGCGTATGTCGGCACCTCGCAGGTCGTCAACTCCATCGAGATGCAGAGCGAAAGCTACAAGAAGCTCCTTGCATTGACGACGGACGCCGATGACAAGGACTCGCTCGCCGTGCTCCACCAGGTCGGCGCGCCGCCGTGGACCGATCCGCGCAGCTTCGGAAAAGTGCGCCGCATCATTCGCAAGTACGAAGCGAAGGTGACCTTGCCACCGCCCGAATCCTGGCATCGCGCACCCGCCTATACGACCGCCAAAGCCGAGGCAGACTACGAAGCAGGCGAAGACTATTCCTTCCTGAATTTCGTCGGCCTTCACGGCGACGGCATGCTGTCAAAAGTCGACTTGCCCAAACTCGGCACCGACTTCGCCATCCCGGTGTACTTCGTCGAGGGCGCACATGATCTGCTAGCGCCCCCTGAACTGGCGCGACGCTATTACGACGCCATCACCGCACCGGACAAGGGCTGGGTGTTGCTGGATCGCGCCGGGCATGATCCGAATCAGGACGTCGTGGATGCGGAGTACAAGGTGTTGCGCGAGCGGGTGCTTCCGTTGGTTCACGACAAATGACAAAGCCCCGGACCGAAGCTTGAAGAAGCGAGGCTTGCATGAACCAGGTTCACTTCCCACGCACATGAAGTGAACCTGGCCCGGTTAAGTCGCGCGTGAGCAGACGCAACAGGTCGGCCTTGCGTAGCCCCTGACCCTGCATTGCTTGGCATGCCCGGTCAATCATTCCTGAAAGTGACGCTCGATGCCGAGTGGAAGCAAGCCATCCGCATGTTCGCGGCCTCGAAGTTTCGCCCTCTCCAATTACAATGATCTGCCTCTCCGACTTCGATTGATGGCCGGCGAAGATGCCTCCTTTTTCCGCCGCAGTGCATTCGACGCGTGCATGCCTGGCTCCGCCGGCGGATCGAGCGGCACGAACATGCCGCGCTTGAGCGTGCTCAGGGCAACCCTGGTTTGGAAGCGGCGCACATTGGCGTTCTCCGTCACCATGCGCTGCATCAAGGCCTCGAAGTCCTCGACGTCCCGCGCCACTATGATCAGTACATAATCACCGGCGCCGGTGACATACCACGCTTCCTGTATGCAGGGCTCGCTGGCGATCCATAGCTTCAGGCTTGCCAGGAGCTCCGGCCGCTCACGCTCGACTTCGACGTCGACAATCATGGTCAGCGGCATGCCGGCCTGTTTGGGGTCGACCAGCGCGACCTCCGCCAGGATGACACCCTCCTCGCGCATCCTAACGATGCGCCGCTGCACGGCGGAAGCGGACAAGCCAACGTCCGAACCGATCAGCTCGGCTGATCGACGTGCATCCTTCTGGATGATGGCCAGGATTCGACGATCGGGTTTGTCCAGTTCGCTGGTCATCTGCGCGCAGATTCCTATGTAAGCGGGGAAAACGCTCGCCAAGCCGCCCCAAGTCGCGGTCAGGCCGCGTGCCGGAACTCTAGCATGGCCTGCACTCGTCACCTGATGGCATCACCTATGAAGCTGCTCTACCAATCGCACTCGCCGTACGCACGCAAGGTTCTGGTGTTCGCCCACGAAGCCGGGATGGCCGAACGCATCGAAGTCATCCACCACGAGACCAGTCCAGTCCACCGCAACGGGGACGTATTCGCGCTCAATCCGCTAGGCAAGGTGCCGGTGCTGGTATGCGATGACGGGACAGTACTGTTCGACTCCAGCGTCATCTGCGAATACCTCGATGGCCTGCATGACCGGCCCATGCTCATTCCTTCCGAGCGATCACGGCGCTTTCAGGCCCTGCGCAACCAAGCCGTGGCGACGGGATTGGCCGACGCTGGCATCGCAGCCAGATGGGAATCGACACGACGCCCCGAAGCCTTGAGGTGGCCAACGATGCTCGAAGGTCAGCTCCAGAAGGTGATCGCGACCTGCGATTACCTGGAAGACTATGTCCAGGACCACGACACCCTGGATGTCGGCGACATCGCGCTGGCCTGCGCCCTCAGTTGGGTCGAGTTTCGTCGCGTCCATGACTTCCAGCCAGGGCGCCCGCGACTGTCCGCCTGGTACCGGCAACTCTGCGCCAGACCATCCATGATGGCCACCCAATTTTCCGGGAACACCATCGACCAACCGCAACCAGCCCATCCGGGAGGGATCGATGCCGTCGCCATGGTTTGAATTGTTGTGCCTGCATGGCTACATCACCAATCACGACCTGCTACGGCGGATGGTGCAAGTTCCGTCGGCAACGCTCCAGTCCGAATGCGACGAGCAGGACAACAGAGCCACGGGCACAATGGAAGGAGCTGTCATGTCGTTGAGGCTGTGCCTTGGCATTGGCGACGGGATGGCCCGCACCCAATGACCCGAGAGGGTTCTCTGCGCCGCAGGGTTCGACATTGGGTCGCAAGCGGACCTTTCCAGAATAAGCCGCAAGCACCCCTGGCACCCCTGGCCAGCACGACCGGGATGTTCAGCCCGTACCGAAACCGGTGTGCAAGCCAACTGCGGTGACACCGGTGGGAACGAATAAAAGACAGAAGCCCGAATGATGGACAAAAGCAAAGGGCCGCGATTGCTCGCAGCCCTTTGCAGTATATGGCGCCCGAAGTTGGACTCGAACCAACGCCCCCTGATTGACAGTCAACGCAACGGTCACGTCAGTTCAATGGCTTAGCGCCCTCAGTTTTTCACACACTTGATGATCTGAGCAGCAGTCCTGCGTCGTTGGTCGTCTATCTTTACACCAGGTAATCCATCCTCCCGCAAGTTAACCGATGGCACTTCTGCCCGGACCGACCGGCGCATGGCTAAGATGAGTTCCTGTAAGGTGCGCTTTCGACCCGGAGCGGACGTCCGAAATCCGCTTCGATAATGTCATTGGACAATGAAGGGGATAGACGAATGCCGAAGGCGACATTGACGCCCACAGGGATCATCTGCGGCTCTCTTTTCGCTCTTGCCCTCATAGCAGAATGGGCGATCGGGCAGCTAGCGCCTACGAGTGGCATCGGCGCTTGGTTCACGACTCCATTACGCTTCGCAGGGGCTTTCATCGCCCTCTGGCTGCTCATTACCGTTGCCTCGGCGATCTTGGCCAAGCTTGGACATCCGATCTCACGAAAGCACTAGGATCGGAAACGTCCGCTTTCAACCCATAGCGGACACTTGCATCACATGGAGGTAGGGCGATGCGATTTGCAGCGTTAGCAGTGGCAACGACGGCGCTTCTCGCTGCCTGTTCGGAACGTCCACTTCGAGGTTCCATCGGTCCATCGCCCGATGGAAAGACCTACCTAGCGGTCGTTGACGACAACGGGGGAAGCTGTGGCCCGATGAAGGTGGATGGTCAAGTGTGGGGTCACCGGATTGGAGAGGTCGCCCCCATCGAGCCGGGAAGGCACACAATCGAATGCGGTGGGTCGATCACCTTCGAAATCCCACACGGCGTAGTTTTCAGGTTCGACTACTGGGGGCCGTGACCCCTGCTAATGTCCGCTTTCGACCCATAGCTGACTGTCATTCAGCACCAGTGATGACCGAGAGCCGCCTGATTCTGGCGGCTCTTTTTTTGCCCTGACTGAGTGCGTCGCCAATGGCAGCAGCATTCGCCGTCAAGTGGGCTCTTTTCGCCGAAGCCCAGCAATGACGCAGCTTCGAGGCATGTCATTCCGCTGGCGTTGAAAATGTGTTGAAAAACAAAAAGGGCCTACCCGGAGGTAGACCCTTTAAATTTGGCGCCCGAAGTTGGACTCGAACCAACGACCCCCTGATTAACAGTCAAGTGCTCTAACCAGCTGAGCTATTCGGGCGGGGGTGAGCTGCATAGTTTGGGGAATGGCCGGGCGGCTGTCAAGACGTCCGGCCATGGTTTTTCACGCGGAAATCAGCCCTGCGTGATCACCTTGTAGCACGGGACGTACGCAGTGCCGCCGGGGAGCTTCATGCGGTGCTGGACGACGAAGGCCTTGAGGAGCTCATCCAGGGAGGTCATGACGTCGGCGTCGCCGTCGATCTCGAACGGGCCGTGCTTTTCAATGGCGCGCACGCCCTCTTCCTTCACGTTGCCGGCGACGATGCCCGAGAAGGCGCGACGCAGGTCGGCGGCGAGTTCGTGGCGCGGGCGGTCGCGGTGGATGGCGAGACCGCGCATGTTTTCGTGCGTCGGGCGGAACGGCACCTGGAACTGATGCGGGATGCTGAGGGCCCAGTTGAAGAAGAACGCGTCCTTGTTGTCCAGGCGGTGGTTGCGCACCTTGTCGATGCCCTTGACCATGGCGTGCGCCACGGCGGCCGGGTTGTCGACGATGATCTGGTAGTGCTGCGCGACGCTGTCGCCCAGCGTGAGGCGCAGGAAGCGGTCGATCTGCTCGAAGTACGCCGCGCTCTGGCTCGGACCCGTGAAGATCAGCGGGAACGGAATGCCGGCGTTGTCCGGGTGCAGCAGGATGCCGAGGAGGTACAGGATCTCTTCGGCCGTACCGACGCCGCCCGGGAACACGATGATGCCGTGGCCGACGCGCACGAAGGCTTCGAGGCGCTTCTCGATGTCCGGCATGATCACCAAGTTGTTGACGATCGGGTTCGGCGACTCGGCGGCGATGATGCCCGGCTCGGTGATGCCGATGTAGCGGTTGTTGCGGCGACGCTGCTTGGCGTGGGCGATGGTGGCGCCCTTCATCGGGCCCTTCATGGCGCCCGGGCCGCAACCCGTGCAGATGTCGAGGCTGCGCAGGCCGAGCTGGTAACCCACCTGCTTGGTGTAGTCGTATTCCTCGCGCGAGATCGAGTGGCCACCCCAGCAGACCACCAGGTTCGGATCGACCTGGGCCTTGAGGATGCGCGCGTTGCGCAGGATCTCGAACACGGCGTGGGTGATGCCGACCGAATCGTCGAGATCGAAACCGCCCTGCTCCAGCTGCGTCGACACGTAGACGATGTCGCGCACCACGGCCACGAGCAGCTCGTTGATACCGCGGATGATCTGGCCATCCACGAAAGCCTGGGCCGGCGCGTGGCTCAGCTCGATCTTGATGCCGCGATCCTGCTGCAGCACCTGGATGTCGAAGTCGGGGTACTGCTCGAACATCGAGCGCGGGTCGTCACTGATGTTGCCCGAGGTCAGCACGGCCAGCGCGCAGCGGCGCAGCAAGGCGTGCAGGCCCGAACCACTGGCGTCGCGCAGGCGCACCACTTCGTTGCGGGAAAGAATATCCAGACCGCCGGCGGGCGAAATACGCGCGCTCACGGTGGCCTGCTTGCCGGTGGAACCTGGCTGGAAAACGCTCATCGAATCTCCTTCGGCCACGTCAGTCCGTGGCAATACGCCGCCCGAGTCAGGGGCGGCCGAATAGCTTCACTCCGCGGGTTGAGGTCGGTCAACCTCCCCATAAAAAAGGCCGGCGCCCTGTAATCGGGGCCAGCCTTTCGCCGATGGCTTGTCCTTGTGACTCCGCCCGTGGGAGTCCCTGGCGCCTTGCGCGCCACAAGTTGAGCCTGAGGATGTTGCCATAAAGGGCCTTTTGCATCAAGCAACTGCGTGCGCGCAGCATCTTGCGGCTCCGGGCGCCGTTCAGCAGCGGCCACAAAAAAAACCGGCGCCCCTGAGGGCGCCGGTCCTTTGAAGCGTCTTCGAAGCAGGGATGCTTAGAAGGTGTACTTCAGGGTCAACAGGATCGACCAGCGCTGGGCGAGGTCGTCGTTGTTGTTGATGTACGTCGGCACGTCCTTCGGCTTGTAGTTGCCGTTGGTGATGTAGTTCGCGCACGACGCCGGCTTGCCACCGCAGGTGATGTCGTAGATGTACTTGCCGGTGGTCGGATCCACGCCGTAGTAGTCGGCGAGGTAGCGGCCGTTGTTGGAGAACGGATTGCGCTTCTCGATGCCCCACTTCTTGTTGAGCATGTTCGTGAAGTTGTAGACGTCAAGGCGGATGATGCCCTTGTTGCCCGGGAAGATGCCCGGGATTTCCTGGCTGAAGCTCAGGTCGATCTGGTTGATCCAACGCGCGCGGTCACCGTTACGGCTGGCCACGCCACCGGCGTGATCCTTCAGGTAATCGTTGCTCTGGATGTAGCTGTAGAACTGGTCAATCAGAGCCTGCGACGTACCCGGACGGAACTCAACCTGACCCGGCTTCGGAATGAAGACGAGGTCGTTGACGTAGCCGTCGCCATTGGCGTCGTTGCCGAAGGTCCAGCTATACGGCGAACCCGAGTGGCCGTCGTAGAAGATGCTGGCGCTGGTGGCGTAGTCGCCGAAGAAGCGATGCTGCCAGTTCAGGCCGGCGATCACGCGCAGCGGGATCGAGTAGTTCGACACGCTGGCGACGTTTTCGTTGGCGTTGTAGACCTGGTTGTAGCGCCAGTTCGACAGGGCGACGCTGGAGGTGCCCGGGTTGACTTCCGTCGAGCGGCTCCAGGTCACACCCATCGAGGCGGACCAGTCATCAGCAAACGGCTTCTTCAGCGCGAGGGTCAGGCTGTCGGCCTTGCCGCGGCTGGTGTTGGCCAGATTGATGACGTCGCCGAAGGCCGGATTGGCATTCGCCTTGATGGCATTGCCCGAAGCGCGCGGATCCAGGTCAAGACGCTTGTAGTACGAGTTGCGGCCGTCCGGCGTAACGCCGGTCGGGGCGCCCAGGTTCTGCATCTGGTACAGGATGGCGTCGCGCTGCTTGATGTGCTGGTAATCAACCGTCGCGATCAGGCCGTACCACGGCAGCTCCTTGTCGAAGCCCAAGGAGATCTTCCATGCCGTCGGAATCTGGAAGCCCGGCGAGATCGTGTTGACCGACATCTGGCCCGACTTGCCGCTGTTCTGGTCGTTCGGATCCGGGCTGAAGGCCGGCAGGTTGGCGTTCGGCCAGTTGAACTTACACGGCGCCGTGCCGCCCGGGCCGCAGTAGTACTGCTGCTGGGTCATGCCGGAGTTGGAGAAGATGTTGCCGATCCACACGCCAGGGGTGTTCGACACGAACAGGCCCGCGCCACCGCGCAGCTGGGTCATGTGCTCGGTGTCGAAGTTGTAGTTGAACGACAGACGCGGCTGGATGACGCGATTGCCGTTGATCGTGGTCTGGTTCGTGCGGCCGTACGCAGCGGCGTAGGTCGGGTTGTAGATCGGCTTGTCGCTCATCAGCGGGATGTCGACGCGGAAGCCGTACTGAACCGACAGGTGGTTGTTCACCTGCCAGGTATCCTGCAGGAAGATGCCCCACTGGTTCAGGTTGTAGGCAGCAGCGGTGTCAGCCAGGCTCAGACCGTCCGACGGACGGTTGTAGCGGTAGCTGTAGTAGTAACCGTTGGCAAAGTTCTGCAGACCCGTCTGACCCGGAAGGGTGCTGAGGTCTTCGAAGATGTAGCTGCCGTACAGGTTCTGGATGAAGAGGTTGTAGTACTCGTTACGCTCGAAGTCGAAACCACCCTTCACGGTGTGGTCGCCGAGGTAGAACGTACCGGCCCACGCAGCGTTGAAGGTCTTGACCTTCAGCACGTTGGCCTGGCTCGAGTATTCCGTACCGAACTCCACCGCCGGGCCACCGAAGTTGACCGGGTACACGGTGATGTCAGGCATCGGCACGCCGTTGTACGGGCCGCGGCTCTGGTTGAAGTTGGCGTACGACAGCGTGGTGTCGGTCGAGAAGATGTCGGACCAGTCGTCGTAGAAGTGCAGCGCGTAGCTCTTGCTGTCGACGTTGGTCTTGTACCAGCCGCTGGACAGCACGAGCTTGGTGTTGCTGCCCGTGATGATCGGCTTGTTTTCCTTGGTCTGGCTGTAGGTGAAGCTGGCGCGGTGGTTGTCGGTGATGTTCCAGTCGATTTTGCCGAGGTAGCGCTTGTCTTCCAGGTTGGCGTTACCGCCACCGACGTTACCGAGATCGGTCAGGCCCCACTTGGTGGCAGCGACCTGGCGGATGGCATCGACCTGGGCCTGGGTCAGGCCGGCGATCGGGGCAGCAGCGCCCGAATCCTGCGGGCCGTACGGGCTACCGGCAGCGACCTGCACGCTCTTTTCCACCGAAGCGAAGAAGAACAGCTTGTCCTTGATGATCGGGCCGCCAACGGTGCCGCCGCCGGTCCACTGGCGCGAGAAACCGTTGTACTTAACGTCATTCTCGTTCTTGCCGATCATGTCGTCGTTCTGGAAGGCGTAGTACACCGAACCGTGGAACTGGTTGGTGCCGCTCTTCGTCACGGCGTTGACCGTGGCACCCAGACCGCGACGCGTGGCGACGTCATAGTTGGCGGTCGAGATGTTGTATTCCTGGATCGTGTCCTGCGAGATCGGCGTACCGAGCGTCGGCAGGCCGTTGGCGTTCAGGCCGAACGGATCGTTCGCCGAGACCGAGTCAACGGTGATGTTGTTGTAGCGGCTGTTCTGGCCGACGGCCGAGATTTCGCCACGCGAACGGTCGGTAACGACAACGCGCGGATCGAGACGCACGATGTTCTGGATCGAGCGGCCCGGGGTCGGGGTGGCTTCCAGCTCACGCTGCGAGATGTTGGTGCTGATGCCCTTGTTGTCGGGCGTGAAGGTCTGCGACAGCGAGTTGGCCGACACGGTCACGCCAGCCAGGTTCTGCGCGTTGGCAGCAGATGCACCGACGGTCAGGTTGACGGCGGTGTCCTGCGCGAGCTGCAGATAGACGTTGCTCTGTTCGCTGTGCTGACCGTCCTTGTCCACCTTCACGTCGAACGGACCGCCCACGCGCAGACCCTGCGCAGCGTAGCGACCGTTGGCATCGGTGGTGGTGGACTTCGTGGTGCCGGTCGGCTCGTGCACGATCTGCACGGAGGCGCCAGCAACCGGCTGGCCGTTGGCGTCAACGATGCGGCCGCTGATCGAGGACGACGTGTCCTGAGCGATCGCGGGCACGGACATCACCAGTAGTGACGCAATGGCATACGGCAAGACTTTTGCACGAATTCGGCTATTCACTTGATCGACCCCTTGGGCACGCAACTTAGAAAAAATCGGTAGGCAGAAATCAAAAAAACGTGCCGGTGCCCGGCTTGAACCAGGCACGCAAGGAGCACCGGAATTGTGATTTCCCCGGGAAGTTCTTACTAAATGTCCTGCAACTTCTGCGGCGAGACCGCCCCGCCTGCCAACAAAGTGTTAAGCGGACTTTAACGGTATTGTATGACACTTCTGTAACGGTTTCACGTCGTTTTTATCTCGGAATTTTTCCGAGGTCACCGACTGGTACTCCGTTAAGCGATGTGAAAACAGCCAGTTGGGCTCACAGGTAGGGTTCGCTTCGCACCTGCCCTGAGACAGGCTGACACAGAAACGGGCCCTTTCGGACCCGTCCATTTCGTTAACAATCGCAGGAAGTATCTGAGCCGCCTTAAGATTCTTGCGGGCCTTTTCCGAGATAGCGGGAGCGCTTGGCCGGCTTGAGATTCGCAAGATCCAGCATGACCAGGCCGTCGACGCAGCCGGAGAAGCTGGGGTCTTCGCCGAAGTCCAGGAACTGCACGCCTTCCGGCTCAACCAGGTCCACATACTGGCGATAGAGCACCGGCAGGCTGACACCCAACGCATCGAGGTGATGCTTCAACTTGCCGAGGCCGGCAGCCGGATCAAGGCCCTCCAGCGCGTGACGCACCATGTCGATGACGTCCGGCGAGATGACAAACGGCTGGCGCGCGGCCGCCAGGCCAGGTGCGCCGAAGTAGTGCTTATGCGCCGCGGCGATCCATTCACGCGCTTCGCGCGGAATGCTCACCGACATGCTGACGGGGCCGAACAGGTACCGCAGCTCGCGATGCCGCTGCAGGTACAGGCCGATGCCCTGCCACAGCTGGTCGAGCGCACGCGAACGCCAGTAAGCCGGCGCGATGAAGCTGCGCCCCAGCTCCAGGCCCTGCGCCAGGCGTGATTCCAGCGCCGGCGAATAATTGAACAGGCTGGAGGTGTAGAGCGCCGACATGCCGCGCTCGTTGATCAGGCGACCGCCGTGGCCGAAGCGATACGACCCCACGATGCGCAGCGCCTTGGGATCCCACAGCACCAGGTGCTCGTAATGCGTGTCGTAGATATCGAGGTCGCGGCGCGCATTGGTGCCCTCGCCCACCTTGCGGAACGTCAGTTCGCGCAGGCGGCCGATCTCACGCAGCACCGTACTGTTCGACGTACCTTGCAAGAGGTAAATCTGCTTGCCGTCGTTGAGGTCGGCCAGTTTTTCGGCGTGCGTTGCAAGCTCCGCGGCCACCCGCTCGGTCGGCTCCGGATGCGCCACCGGCACCTGGCCACCAAAGATCAGGCCGCGACGACGGCCCACGCGATACACGTGACGTCGCATCAGCTTGGCGGCCTGCTCGGACGAACCACCGCTGCGCTGCCCGAGTTCTTCCGCGCTCACCAGCGCGCCAACGCTGAAGCCCACGCGACGCTTCGAAGGCGCCACCGCTTCACGCGGCAGCATGGCGGTGCTCAACGGCTTGGCGAGCATCGACAGGCCATAGAACATGGCCGAGTTGCGCGCCGCCACATGGATGGGCAGCACCGGCGTGTTGGTTTTCGCGGCAATGCGTGCAAAGCCATCAGACCAGCGACCGTCGCGCACGCCATCAGCGCGGACGCGCGAGACTTCGCCGGCAGGGAAAATGATCAACGCCTCGCCGCGCTCCAGTGCGCGATAGATCTCACGCATGCGCGACGCCGCGCCCTTACCGAACACGTCGACGGGCAGCAGCAGGCGATCCATCTGGGGAACCGCGCTAAGCCATTCATTGCCAAGCATGCGCACATCGCTGCGCACGGAACCGACCAACTGAAGCAAGGTCAGCGCGTCCTGGAACCCGAGTGGATGGTTGGCGACGATGAGGACGCCGCCTTCTACGGGAATGTTCTCCCGTTCACGCGGATTGACGTAATAGCTCGTCCCAAGCAGTTCCAGCGAGCGCTCGACGAAATCAAAGCCCTCGGCATCGGCAAGCCGATGAAGGATCCGGTTGAAACCCTGCTCGTCGGCAAGTTTGCCCAGCACGCCGGCCAGAGGGCGCATGACGCCTGGGTGCTGTGCCAGCCATGGCAGACGCTCATTGAGAGTCTTCTCGACGCTTAGCATGATCGTCTCCTTATGACTTCACCCATGCTCGCTGCGGATTATGACAGCAAGGTGATCGACAAAGGGCAGTCCCCGAAAAGCCTGCCGAAACAGCTGCGTTTCAAACGACCGCCCCGTTCTGGCGCATCAAATGGCCAGATGAAGGTAAGCCGCCACACCACCCAGAAACATCTGCACGGACAATGCGATAAGTAGCATACCCATCACGCGCTCAAGCGCAGTGAGAACGCTTTCACCCAACCAGCGGAACAGGTAGGTCGAACACAACAGAATCACCGACGTTGCCAGCCACGCACCCAACAGCGCGATGGCCCAATCCGCGGTACGACCGGGTTCGGTATTCGTGAGCAACAGCAACGCCGCCATGGCGGACGGCCCGGCGACGCCGGGGATCGCCATCGGCACAATGAAGGGCTCGCCCTCCCCTTGCTTGCCGAAAATGCCGCCGCCATCCGCCGGCGGAAACACCATGCGGATACCGATCAGGAACAGCACGATGCCGCCGGCGATGCTGATCGATTCCTGCCGCAGTTGCAGCAGCTTGAGGATGTGCTGGCCGCCGATAAGGAAGCCCACCAGCACGCCCAGCGCGATCAACAGTTCGCGCACCATGACGCGGCGACGGCGCTTGGGCGCGACATCCTTGAGCAGGCTCAGGAAGATCGGGATATTGCCGAGCGGATCCATGATGAGAAACAGCAGGATCGCTGCGGACAACGTAGTCATCTGCGTCTGCATGTCATGCCCCCCGGCATGCGCGGTTCGAACTTACGTGACCCATCCGCTTATGCCTGACGCAGGTCGAGCACGGCACCACGCGCTGCGGCACCGTCGTCGCCGAGCAGGTAGACCGCCGCGTCGGCCGTCGCATCGGGCAACGGCTGCTTGCTGGTGTCTTCGCCGAAGTAGGCCGAACGACGCAGGGCCGTGCGCATCGGCGCAGGCAACAGTGCGTGCACACGCATGAGGCTGTTTTCGGTTTCCTGATGCAGGATCTCGACGAAGCGCTCCAGCGCGCCCTTCGACACGCCATACGCACCCCAGTGCGCCTTGCTCACCAGCGCGGGATCGTCCAGCACGAAGACCACCGAACTCGCCGGCGACTTCATCAGCAACGGCATGCAGGCCTGGGTCAGCGCGAAAGGCGCGGACACATTCACGTGCAGGGCGCGCAGCCAGTCATCGGGCTTGTGCATGGCGATCGGCGTGAGGCCGTTGAAACTGGCGGCGGTATGCACGATGCCGTCAAGGCGACCGAAATCACGCGCCACGCCGTCGGCAATCGCCTGGTAGTCGTTGGGCGTTGCCGCCTCCATGTCGAGCGGATGGATGACCGGCTCCGGAAGACCGTCGGCGACCATCTGATCGTAGAGCTGCTCGAGCTGACGCTTGCGCTTGCCGGTGATGATCACCGTCGCGCCCGCCTGGGCTACCGCGCGAGCCACCGACGTGCCCAGGCCACCGTAGGCACCCGTGACGATGATGACGCGACCGGCCAGCGAGCCCTGCGCCAGCGACCAGCCAGCGGGAAGGTTGACGAGGGGAAGATTCATGCCTGCGCTGCTCCGTTGACGTCAACCACCATGCGCGCCAGTTCACCGGAGACCTTGAGGTCTTCGACGATGTCGCAGCCACCCATCAATTCGCCCTGGATGAAAAGTTGGGGAAACGTGGGCCAGTTGGCGTAATGCGGCAATGCCGCACGGAATTCCGGATCGGCCAGGACGTTGACGGCATGGAAGCTGGCATTGGCCTCCTTCAGTGCCTGCGCCGCACGCGCGGAGAAGCCGCACATGGGGAATTGCGGCGTGCCTTTCATGAAAAGCACGATGGGATGCTCGGCAAGCACCGCCTTGATTCGCTCGTTAACGTCCATAGCTGGGGTATTCATCATTACAATGCAGTCGGATGCGTAGTGTATCAGTCGAGCATCGGCCGCCGCCCGGCGGCCTCGATCCCGACTCCCCCCTTCCTTTAGCCAACGCCCAAGGAGCCAGAACCATGGCGATCGAACTCCCCGCCCTTCCTTACGAAAAGAACGCGCTTGAGCCTCACATTTCGGCCGAAACGCTGGAGTATCACTACGGCAAGCACCACCAGGCCTATGTGACCAACCTCAACAACCTCATCAAGGGCACCGAGTTCGAAGGCGCTGCGCTGGAAGACATCATCAAGAAGTCGTCCGGTGGCGTGTTCAACAATGCCGCCCAGATCTGGAACCACACCTTCTACTGGAACTCCCTGAGCCCCAAGGGCGGCGGCGAGCCCAGCGGCAAGCTGGCCGATGCCATCACCAAGGCCTTCGGTTCCTTCGAGAAGTTCAAGGAAGAATTCACCAAGTCGGCCGTCGGCAACTTCGGCTCGGGCTGGACCTGGCTGGTGCAGCGTCCGGACGGCTCGCTCGGCATCGTGAACACCTCCAACGCCGCCACGCCGATCACCGGCAGCGACAAGCCGCTGTTCACCTGCGATGTGTGGGAACACGCCTACTACATCGATTACCGCAACGCTCGCCCGAAGTACATCGAAGCGTTCTGGAATCTGGTGAACTGGGACTTCGCGGCCAAGAACCTGGCCTGAAGGCAGTGAACAGGTAACGGGGGAACGGGAAACGCTCAGAAAACCGCCCCCTCCCGTCATCCTGACTAAAAAAAGCGAGGCGTAATGCCTCGCTTTTTTTGTGGTCGCAAGCTGGCGAATGCTTACTTGGCGACGGCTCGCAATGCGGCATCCACTTGCTGATCGCGGCCCAGGGCGTGCGCTATGCCGCCCAGTCGCTCCATCAGCACCGAGGCGTTCGGTGCGCAGACCGTGGCGTGCCCGACCTTGCGACCTGGGCGCGGCTGCTTGCCGTAGTCATGCCAGTGGGCGTCGACGGCTTCGAGCACGGGGTCGGCATCGGGCAATTCGCCGATCCAGTTGAACATGGCCGACAGGCCACGCGCCGACGTATCACCCAAGGGCAAGCCGATCACCGCGCGCACGTGATTCTCGAACTGACTGGTGACTGCGCCTTCGATGGTCCAGTGGCCGGAGTTGTGTACGCGCGGAGCCATCTCGTTGCCCAGCAACTCACCGTTCTTGACGAACAACTCCAGCGCGAACACGCCGACGTAGTCGAGCTTCTCCGCCAGCGTGCGGGCCAGCTCGGTGGCGCGATCCTGCAGCGCGCCGACGTCCGGCGCGGGCGCCAGGCTCAGCGAAAGCACACCATCGGTATGCCAGTTCTGGGTCAGCGGCCAGGTGCGGAATTCACCATGGCGGCCGCGCACGGCAATCACCGACAGCTCGCGCTCGAACGGTACGAAGGCTTCCAGGATCAGGCCATGGGCCGAAGCCTGCGCACCCAGCGCCGCCCACGCCGCATCGGCGTCGGCCAGGCTGCGGATGCGGAACTGGCCCTTGCCGTCGTAGCCCAGGCGACGCGTCTTGAGGATCGCCGGGGCACCGATCAGGGCCAATGCCTCGTCGAGTTCGGCGCGGGTGTCGATCGCCTTGAAATCCGGCGTTTGCAGGCCGCATTCGCGAAAAAGCGTCTTCTCGGCCAGGCGATCCTGGGCGACGGCCAGCGCGCGCGGTGCCGGGAACACGGCGACCCGCTTGGCCAGCCAGTGCGCGGTGTCAGCCGGCACGTTCTCGAAGTCGAAGGTGACGACGTCGACCTGCCCGGCAAAAGCCTCCAGCGCGGCGTAATCGGTCCAGTCCGCCTTGACCAGTTCAGCGACCTGCCCGGCACAGGCATCGGCGGCGCTATCGACGACCAGGGCGCGCACGCCCAGCGGCGCGGCCGCCAGGGCCAGCATGCGAGCCAGCTGACCGCCGCCCAGAATGCCCAGGACGGGCTGACGACGATCGTTCACTGGCGAGGATCCGGATTGGCGAGGACGGTCTGGGTCTGACGACTGCGGTAGGCGTCCAGCGCATCGGCGAGACCGGCGTCATGCAGGGCCAGGACCGCGGTGGCCAGAAGCCCGGCATTGACCGCACCGGCACGACCGATGGCCAGGGTGCCCACCGGGATACCGGCGGGCATCTGCGCGATCGACAGCAGCGAATCCATGCCATTGAGGGCCTTGGACTGCACCGGCACGCCAAACACCGGCAATCGGGTCTTGGCCGCCAGCATGCCCGGCAGATGGGCGGCACCACCGGCACCGGCGATGATCACCTCGATCCCGCGCGCCACCGCCTCTTCGGCGTACTGGAACAGCAAATCCGGGGTGCGATGGGCGGAGACGACCTGAACTTCATGGGGTACGCCCAGTTCGTTCAGCACGTTCGAGGCGTGCTCCATCGTTTCCCAGTCGGAACGGGAGCCCATTACAACGCCGACCTTGGGCGGCTTGGCTGTCGAAGTCATGGTCCGGCCATCCAAAAGGGGCTATTGTACGGACTTTCAGCGTCACCAGAACGATCCGCCGTATGGACAAGCGCCTCCTCGACATCCTGTGCTGCCCGGTCAGCAAGACCCCCGTTCGCCTGCTCGGCAAGAACGAACTGGACGCCGTCAACGGCGCCATCGCCCAGGGTCAGGTCGACACGGTCGCCGGCAGCCCGGTCAAGGCATCGATCGGCGAGGGCCTGATCACGGTGGACCGCAAGGTCATTTACCGCATCGAGGACGGCATTCCGGTAATGCTGCCCGAGGAAGGCATCGGCACGACGCAGCTG